>JBGSHV010000041.1:0-102210 GCA_041752005.1 Pirellula sp.
GGATGCCCATCGCACTCTGGCGCGCGTGACCAATTTATTGACCAGCCATCGCTTCTATGGCAGCTTCATGTCCGCAACGCGAGCCACGTTGCGCTGCATCGCGCGGAAGCTAGGGGTGAAGCAGCTAGCGAACACGGCCTAAGCGATCCGCTAGCACGCCAAGCTCTTGACCACGCGACCTCTCCCAAGCCACTCTGCGATGACGGTACGCGCAAACCTAGGCGAACGTGCATCGTGAATGCCTATGCAATCGCGCCCAACTGTTGCAACGAGGCCCAAGAGCGGACAGTGGATCCCACAACCACGCGTATCGACCGTCCATGCAAGCATTTCAGTGACGGATCCGGACATCACGCAATGCATGTCCTTGTTGTCTTTGTCTTATGCATGTCCGTGTTTCTTGCCTCGACTGTCCATGCAAGCATTCTCAACTTGAATGGCAACTTTGACTTCTATCTGGCGAATTCATTGAGAGCCGAATGCATCTCTCGCATGGCGGCGACGTCTCGGTAACGTCCTGATTGGATTAAATTCGATCGAAGATTGCTGATGATCCGATGCAACCACGAATACGTTCCGCAAACGGGAAACCAGTCAACATCTTCCTGCCACGGCTGCTGCAGGGTGCGTTCGAGCAGTCCAACTGCTTCCACCGCCGACAATACACGCCCTCCGTGAAACGGATCCACCAGCATGGTGTCACTTCCGAGATGCACACGAGCCAGAAAGTGCCCCGGGCTATTCACGCCTTCGATGTCCAGGCCGATTGCCGTGCCAACGGCTCGGTAGATCAACGTGAGGGTGATTGGGATACCTCGCTTGGACTCAAGGACCCGAGGGATCAAACTGTTGTCGATATCGTAGTAATCGTTGTCGTTTCCACAAAACCCCAATTCATCAAACAAGACTTCGTGCAGTTGAGCCACCAACGCATGTGGATTCGGATGCTGAACCCGGCGGCGGATCGTCGCGGCCAATTCCTGGATCGACTCCTTGGATTCGGTGAGCGATTGGTGGGGCAGAAAGTGCAACGAAACGGCAACGGCCGCAGCCAGTAAAGACTCGGGATCCTCCCGCCCCTCCAGTTGATCGCAGAAGAGCGAGTAAGCTCTCGTATCACAGTATTTTGGCAAACGTCGTTGCATCGCTTTTGGCCGTTTCGCCATTCAAAATAATAGGCTCAAGTCGATTCGCTCCCAATAAGACGAGCGTCAGTTGGACGGATTCGGGGGCGAGTTGGTACTGCTCGCACACCACACGACCGTAGGCTCGCAACTGCCGAGCATGCACGCTCACTCGGTCGCGAACCCAGGACTCGAGTTCCATCGCCCCGGGCTTGGCATCGATTTTGAAGTCCATGATTTCCGCCCGAACCACTCGACTGCCATCGTACCCCAATACACAACGATCGATAATCCCAACCACCAAACCGTCATCCATCCGCTGTAGAATCCGACGCTCGGTTGAGACCTCCAATCGCAGCAATGTCGGCCGATGCCATTCTTGATATCGGACCTCCGAGAGCGCGCTGCGGACGGAGGACAGTTGGCAATACCCCACGAATCGTTCGATCCAGTCTTGGACGCGGACCTGTGACATCTCTTCTTGCGTCAACGACGCGGCCGCAATCGCCAGCAATTGTTTCTTGGTGGGTATGGAGTCGTCGATCCAACCACGGATCTCCTCAAACCAGCGATGCACAAGCTTGCCAATGGTCGCGCCGACGGTATCCTCGGCACTCCATAATTCCACTGCTTCAAGTTGTTGAGATTCGACCGGACGACTCGGTGCCATCCAAGCTTCACGACTTTCGGCCCCTTCTATCCTCGGGGACGACTGGGACAGCGACGTATGCGATGGGAGTGTATTCGTTGGGAGCGTATGTGAAAGCGCGATCCGAAGTTTGCAGACGCCTGCTGGCACGTTCTCGGAAGCGAACGCTTCCGCATCTTCGGACTGGGAACCTGACTCCTGCGAGGCAGATCCCGATGCTGGCTGGGCAACCGAAAACCAGTTCGGATCGCCGGCCGTGAAAAGTATCTGACTTTCTCTAGATTGATCTTTGTCCTGCGCGAAAAGCGTCTGCAATACCGAACCCCAACGTTTGGTCGGTTTCTTGCTCGGCGAAGCGATCAAGTACAACGCCTGACGCGCCCGTGTCAGCGCGACGTAGAACAAGCACAAGGCCTCACCCAGTTGCTGGTCGGCCGATTCGCGAAATGCGATTTGCCATGGAAGATCGAGGTACGACTGCAGATCCCTGGGAACGTAACGCATGATTCCCATCGGTGCCGCCGTTCTCTCGGCCCGCATCACCAAATAAGCAGGTGCCTTGGATACGATGTCTTGGTCGAGCATCGCCAAGAACACGGCATCGAACTCCAGTCCTTTGGATTGGTGAATGGTCATGATCCGGACCTTGCTCGCCGAAGGCAATCCAACACGATTTCCCTCGAGTAACTCAAGGAAATCGTGGATGGATGAGCGTCGAAAGGCTGCAAATCGGTAGGCTTCTTCCACCAGCTGCTGCAACCGCTGTTGGTCTCGCCAATTGCAATGAGGCGCCAATACCTCGACCATGCCGCTGATGGTCGCTCCGAATCCTCGATGGTCGAGCGAGTGCCGGATGGCTTCGGAAACGCGATGCGGATACGGACGAACATCGTCGTCCCAATGCGCGGCCAACGGGGAATGAAAGACATGAAAATGCGCCAGTCGGTCTCCAGGATGATCCGCCAATTGTAAGGCGCTCATGATCACTAAAACCGGCGCGGTATCGATTAGCGGATTACCTCCCTCCTGACTAGCCTCCACGCCCAATTCCTTGAGCAATTGAATCAGGCGTGCGATATCGGAGTTGGTCCGCGTCAAAATCCCGATCGTGACGTCGGGTGCTCGACCATGCAGTTCCGCCACGTGCTGCGCGATGTCCTCGAAGAGCGAACCACCGGTCGATCCTTCCTCTCCCTCTTCGGTCGCGATGTTTCGAACCGTGCGGCATTCGATATAGCCTGGCAAACCTTCGAGATGGGTCGAATGCGTATCGAAGTATTTCTCCACCCACCGCTCAACGTTGACATGCCGCGTCGACTGGGAACTTGACGAATCCTCGCTCAAGTAATTGGGATGCAATGCCAAACGTTGGAAAACGTCGTTGACAAAATCGATAACGATTGGCGAACTACGACGGCTGTTGGCCAATTTTTCCGATTGGACACTGCGAATCTGCTGGCCGACCGATTCGAAGATTTCTGAAACTCCACCCCGCCATGCATAGATGGCTTGTTTGCTGTCCCCCACCACAAAAAACGAGGTGGGTTTCTGCGAGTTGGGCACGCTCTCGACGATGGCTTCGGCGAAGGGTTTAATGATCTCCCATTGGGCAGGAGATGTATCCTGAAACTCATCGAGCAACAAGTGATCGATAGAGCAATCCATGCGATGCGATATACCGTCCATGGGGCGAGACGAATCCGTTTTGCGGGCTTCACTTACTCTCTGGGTCATCCATTGAGCCAGACGTTCGGAAATATCTTCGAACGTGACTACCCGTCGCGCCTGTTTTAGGTCACGTAACGTAGTATCAAATCGTTTGAGCAACTGATAAGCCGCCTCGTTCTGCAATCGCCGACTGGTGAGAAAGGCGGTGATTGCGTAACGTGCCAACGGTCGAATGGCAGCCACGAGTTTTTCATCGATCTCTTTCCGCGAGTACATCGGCTTGGGGTCCAGGCATGCTTTGACCAGCGTGGACTTGAGCAATTGCTCCCAATTCTTCTCAAGGAACAAAGTGATCGTTGCAGCCCGAGCTTTGTCGAGATTCTTGTTGTCGAAGCTCAACGCGTCTAGGACTTCCAAAGCCCTATCGCATTCGCTCGGCTCCGGTCCTTTGGGGATGTCGAAACGCAACCAGGCTTCGGGGGGCGACTGTCGGTACATTGGATACGCCGTGGCCACCACCTCTTCGATCTGGGTCCGAACTCCGCGAACCGCGTCTCCTTTAGAGAGCTGCGAGATCAAAGAACGGAGTTCCTGATACTCAATCGTTTCGAACATTTGCGAAATGGCTTCGCGATTGAGCTGTTCGGTTTGAACGGTATCGAGCAATCCCCATCCGGGCGGCAGCTTGAGCTCCAGCGCAAAGGAGCGGGCGAGTTGCGAGTAGAAACTATCGAGTGTACTGACGCGAAAACGATGCAATTGTGAGCACAATCGACCCAGTTGGTAACGCACCGCATTGCGAGTGAACTTCGTTGGTTCGAGAATGGATACTAACCGTTGAAACCCCGACTCGGTTTCGCAGCCTGCGGATAACCAGTCGAGCACACGGTACAAGATCTCGCCGGCCGCCTTGCGGGTAAAGGTGGTCGCGAGGATCGTGTCCAACGGCTGGTTGGTGAACAACAGCCGAATCGCCCGCGAAGCCAATTGGTACGTTTTGCCCGTCCCCGCAGATGCCAAAATCATGACGGGTGAGAACCATACGTCCGGGGTCTCGCCCGTGATCAATACTGGCTCTAAAGTCAATTTGCGAGGTTCGCCGATCACGACTCGCGAACGAGGCGTGGGAACGGCAATGTCGGCGTCTGAGGCCTCATCGCTGGTAGTAGGATCGCTCGAATCTTGCTCGCCGTCGTGTTCTTTTTGTGCCTGTTCCGCCATTGCTTCTTGCTGAGCGATTTGCGGATTCCAACGCCGCAGTGCGGTCCGTTGCGTGATGGCCCAATAGTCGTCGTAGTCGCGGTGAACCGCCTCGCTCGGAGGCCAGAAGACCCCATCCATGACGCGTGTAGCAAGCTCCTTCGCGGAATCCTCCGCCGATTGAAACTCGTCTTTGGTAAATGCGGCTGTGATGAAGCCGGTCTCGTTGATGTTCTTAGGGAGAAGGATGTAGCCGAACCGGACCGAGTCAACATTTTCGTATTTTTTGCTCGCCACCAGTAGGTTGTACAGGGGCAACTGCCAATCAGCCCATTTCCCACCCTTGATATGGATGCTGCGTGGTTCGCCAGATGAATCTCCGGTCTTGTAGTCCCACACGGCTAGCTCGCGCTCCAGGCGATCGATGCGATCGATACGCCCATGGATTTTCATGGTGCGTTGCTCATCGATTTTCAAAGGCACTGCGTGCTCGCGATCGATGGTGCACTCGGCTTCGATCATCTTCCATCCATCGCCCATCATCTTCGCGTGATGGATCGCAAACTGCTGCAGCCGCATTACGGCTTGTTCGAGCTGCACCACTACCGCAGGCGGTGGCAACGCGCCAAATCGCGAACGCGCTTCTTTTCGCAATGCCTCGACTAACCAATCGGCGACGGAATTCGCGTTGGAGGAATTCGCGACCGGTGCAGTAAAAAAAACTTCTAGGACATGATGGACCAAATCGCCGAACGCGCCACCATCGAGCTCCATAGGCAAGTGCGGGACGGCGCGCAAGCCACGGACGCGATTGAGATAAAATCGATAGGGGCATTCGTTGTACTTCTTGAAATCCGTAACCGCCATGTCGCTAACGATCTTATCTTTCGTCGGCAATGGTATGGGAATGTTGGATTGCCCCATCCGCGGAATCCACGCGCGGACAACTGCATCGGACGGCTCGCTTTCGGTGATCAGCATCCGAACGCGGTGCGCTAATTGTTCTACAGGTACGGCCATCAACAAACGGCTAGGAGTGAGAGGATCTCCCTCACTGCTGAGTCGATTGAGAACAAACTCGACTCGTTCCCGTGTATTCAAAAGTGTCAACATGACAAATGCATCGCGCGCGTAACGCCTCGCGTTGTCGATTAGTCCGAGATCGCTGCGGAGTCGGTTGGGTAGGAACGCATCGGCGTTGACACTCTCGGGGACGACGCCATCGTGCAATCCGCTCAGCATCAGTACTGGTGCGTCATCAAACGCCAATTCCAACCAACCGACCATTTCGATCGAAGATTCTGTGCGCGTCGGTGGGATGGTGACTGAGTCGAGCTGTTGATGGAGCCAAGCCATCGCCTCGCGCCAGTCGACCTCGACATCCAGATGGCTAGGCAGTTTGGTCAATTGATCGATGACCGCATTGATCTCGCGGCAAGCCCGTGTAACCAGATTGCCCTCGGGGGTCTCGGGCTCGAGCACGACTCCCTCGTATAAGGTAGCCATGACTTGACGCAGGGGGTCCGCCCAACGTGACAACCAACGCTTGCCCGACCGAAACGGTTCCAGCCATGATTCTAGGGCTTGGACAACGGCTTCGAATTCTGGCCGGCCGCGGCGGGCGAAGGGGATCTCTGGTACATAGACCGAACGCAATAAAGTGGCATTCAAAAACTCGTCGATGAGTGCGAGAAAATCTTCTGGCAACGGCTGAGCTGTGTTGTCTGCCGAAGCCACACGAGCAGTTCGAAAAAGCCAACGGTAGACCAACGAGGATCGAGCGAGCGTGTGGAAGGACTGGATATTGCCATCCATCAAAAACTCTTCCATGGCACGCAACAAACGCATGGGCTGGGTATTGGCGATCGTTATTCCAGGTCCATAGCGGAGCGTGACGCCCGACCTGGCAAGAGTTTCTTGGAATGCCGGAACCAAGGATGGATCGGGAACACCGACGGTGGTTTGCGAAAAGGAATACGCAGAACCGAGTTTGGCCAATTGAACAGCGAGTTCGGCTGCGGCCTCTCGGACCGTTCCTCGCACATGGATGGCGGCGTCGGGAATCGGTATCTCGATGTCCTGCCAGTACTCCGAACGCAACGTGCCGTCTGCATCGAAGCCATCCGCAAACGAGGCTGGGGCTGGAATCAGGGCTTTGACATTGGGGGCGATGGCGGCCAGGAAGCGACGTTGCGCGCGATTCATGTCGACGGTACCGAGCAACAGCACATCGTGTTGCATGGGCAGGACCTCGCCGTGATCGATCGCGAATCGGCGAGCGGACTGGACATCCCACAATCCCGATTGGCTCAGTGCATCCAAGTAGCGTCGTTGCAGTTGCGCTAGCACATGCCAGCGCGGCTCTTCCGGTGTGCCGGATAGCTGCTGAACGACATCGGCGAAATCGATGAGATCCGATGCGAGTTCGCGGTGCAAGGAGCTCAGGATTTTTGCCAAGTCCATCCAGGGGCTCAGATCATCTGTCCGCGGCACTTCCAAGAGCAGTGGTTGCAACTCTTCGGATTTCGTCGCCCTCAGGACTTGAGTCCAAGCCATGATCTGCTCGAGATCGGTGGCGAACGGAAGCTTGGCTGTGTAGAGTTTCTCCGGTAGCTTGCCCAACGTCAGAATCTCTGACGGGCGTAGCACTACTTTTTCACGCGAGGCTCGCTCCGCCAATAGAACTTGCAAACGTCTTCCAGCCAGTGAACCGGGCAAGACGATGTAGACGCGATTGAGATCCCAGTTCGTACCGCGCGCATAGGTTCGAAAGATCCAATCGCAAGCTGCGTGCAGGATGGGCTGATGCCATCCTAGGTATTCGATCTGAAGCGAGCGCTGCCACTCTAAAAGTGCGTTTTGCGAGGGGTCTTTCTTTTTACTCGAAGCCATGGATCAGTTGTTGCTTTGGTCTCGACCACCCAAGCGATAGAACAAGGCGATGGGGACCACGAGGAGTCCAATCATCCAAAAGACCGAAGATACCGGCCAGCCCAACCACCCGGCGATGACCAAAAACAATTGGTACGTAGGACCTGCGATCATCATGCCCAAGAAATTCGCTTGATTCATCGTGGCGATCATCCGCCCCTTGAGCATATCAGGCGGACGTTCCTGCAAGAACACTTGTAGCGGTATGGAATAAATGGCTGCGGAAATTCCTAAGAGGATCAAAGCGGCCCGTGCACCCCACACGGAGAGCCAAAGCTGCGGGCCATCCCAAGCCCCAAGGAATCCCAAGCAAATCGCGATGCCCCACAATCCGAGTGTCACCACGCGATGGTACGGGAGTTTGCGACTAAGGTATCCGCCCAGAGGCGCCCCCAACATGATTCCAACCGCAATCATTCCAACCAGAAAGCTAGTCTCATCGAAATCTAGCAGGAGCATCCCGCTGCCGACTCGGTTGACGGTTGGCATGGCAATCGAGGCTACCATCCAGAAAACACAGGAAACCAATAATGCCATGAGCAACGGCTTATCGCGACGAAACAGTTCGATCATCTCTTTGGCCAAGCCAAAGTTATCGGCCGTCAATTGAGCTTGCGGTTGCGCTGCTGGCGTGCGTCGAATCAACATCGAGGACAAGGTCCCCAACACAGCGATTACGACACACACCAAAGACGCGATCCACAATTGAGTTATATTTCTATTTCCAGCTTCGTCGACGAATAAGTCCATCAATTTACCAGCGATCAGCACACCAAAGATGATGGCTAGAAATGTGGACATGAGGATCAGACCGTTTGCTCGTGGCAGATCCGTCGGCCGGAAGAGTTCGGGCAAAACTCCATATTTGCCTGGGCCGAAAAACGTGCTTTGGGTCGCCATGAGAAACAGCACAGTCCATGTGCCGAACATGCCCCAATTTTCATAGTTATAGAATGCCAATACGCCCAGCAGCATGATCCCGATCTCTGCGATCTTTGAAGCGACGATGATCGGCGTCTTGCTCAAGCGATCCGATAGGTAGCCTGCAAACCCGCTAAAAAGCACGAACGGCAATGAAAAGACAAACGTCGCCCAACCTTGCATATCCGCACTGGCTTGGGCTCCGGCGGCGCCGACCACCACTACAGGCAAAGCCAACAACAACACGAGTTGCTTGTAAACATTGTCGTTAAAAGCACCCAGGAACTGAGTGACGGTTAGCCCCCAGAAGGAACGGTCCTTCAGCAGCGGCCCACGCGGATCGTTGGGGTCGGTTGATTGCTGCGAGTGTATACCGTCGTTGGTGCCGCTTGGGACTTGTGCACTTGGATTGTCGGTCATGGATGCTTCACTTTCCGCATTTCTCAAGGGCCAGCTTTTGCAATCCTCTCAAATCCAACTTGCCGGTCCCAAGGATTGGGATGGCATCGACGGCGATGAATGCATCGGCGCCTGGAATGTAAATGTTGGGGAGCTTGGCGTCGATCAAACCACGCACGATCGCGTCAGGGGATTTCGCGAGTGCTGAGTACAGCACGACCAATCGCTCCCCCTTCTTTTCATCGGGAACTCCGCACACGGCCAACGTCGTTGTTTCTTCGTCTCCGCCGAGGATCCGATTGATTTCCTCCTCAACTTGTATGTGCGGTACCATCTCACCGCCGATTTTCGAAAACCGGCTTTCGCGGCCTGTGATGAATACAAATCCGTCTTGATCCACGTGGCCGATATCCCCGGAGATGTACCATTCGCCGCGCATGACTTTGGCGGTCAACTCGGGTTGATTGAGGTAACCGGGCATGACATTGGGTCCTGCGAATTGCAACATACCGTCCTGGTTGGCCCCCAAAACGTGTTCATCGTCGATCGCTACCGCACGCGCACGTACGCCAGGCAGGGGTCGCCCCACGGATCCTTCGCGCAATCCATGTTTTGGATCGGTTGTTTTAGCGCGCGAGGGAGGGATATTGACGGAAACAACGGGGCTCAGTTCCGTCGTTCCGTAGCCTTCGGTGGGCCGCACTCCGAAACGCTGTTCGAACGCATCGGCTAGTGGGATCGGCATTTTTTCAGCCCCCACGATCACAACCTCGACGCTCTTAAACTGCTCGGGCTCGATCCGTTTCAAGAAAGATCGCAAGAATGTGGGAGTCGCCAGCACCACCGTCGACTTGCTCTTTTCAATAAGCTTGGCGATCTGCTTAGGTTCCAAGGGGTTGTAGTGGTAGGCAGCCGCCGATGGGAGAGCCATCGCCGACCACAGGGTGACCGTGTAGCCGAACGAGTGGAAGAAGGGCAGAATCCCCAAAAAGCAATCGTCATCGCGGACACCGACGATGGAATCGATGCCTTGGACGTTGGAAGCGATATTCTTTAACGTCAGCGGCACTCCTTTGGGCACGCCGGTGGAACCTGAGGTGAAGATGATCGTCATGCGATCGTCGGGTCGCAGCAGATGCAGTTTGAGTTGTCGCGAGACCATCCAAACCGGCATTAGCTTGGCCTGCGCAAACGCCATCAGTTTGTCAGCGAGAATGGCTTTGTTTTTTAGGTCCTCGAGGAATACTACCTTGCAATCGAGATTCATCCCGAGTTTGTCCATCACCCGCTGGCTGGTGATGACATTCCGAATCCCAGCTTGTTCAATGCATCGATTGATGATCGATTCCGAAACCGTGTAATTCAAATTAACGGCTACACGGCGGGACAATCCGAGGGCCAAATTCGTGACCGCGCCGGGCGCCGTGGGTGGCATTAGGACACCGACATGTTTTTCATCGGGGGCGATCACTTCGCGTTCGATGATGCGTTTCAGAGCCAAGGTTCGCAATAGCAAGTCGCTGCCGCTGAGTCGAGCGCCGGCGGAATCGTAGAGTTTGATCCCTTTCCCTTTTTGCCGGCATCTCTTGATGAAAATACTTGGCAGATTCCAGGCAATGGGATAATTTTCAGGTTGATCAGAAGCATTCATCGGGGTGCAGAAACCAGGAAGGAGAGATCGATGGTGATTGGGCTTAGCATTCTATCGCAACCCGATCGAGCCGTGTCGAGACCGGTCCACTTTAGAAGGCTAGGCATCACTTTAGAAGGCCAAACATGTCGTCGGATCCAAGCCTGCAGCTAGGTCAAAATCCAGAGGGCTCGGTATTCTGCAAATGCGCTACGGCCGGCGCTGTCGTTACGGTAACGGCCGGCTGCCGCCCATGTTTCGAAGGCTTGATAATCCATCCGAATGCGTGTGATGACAATCCCGCGTCGAGCGGCTTGACATTCATGCTCCATGGCCGCCTCGCGCCAAGCGTCGTAGGTCACAAAGAAATCATCGCGATCGACACTCGAGCTCCGGAAAAGTTCGTACTGTTCGCTGGATGTGTACCAAGGGACCACGGCCAGATCGAGTGGAGGCATGTGCATGATCCGTTTTCTGCAAAATCTTTTGAAACAGCCAGCAGCCGACTCCCCCCAACCTCAGGCGGGTTAAGGCTCAGGACGGGCAATTGGGGTGGTTTTGGCGCATCCTATGGTACACTAGGCGTGAGTCGGCAGTCTGCCAGGGAAACGCTGTGCCGATGGCTTTTCGTATTCGCATTCCGCTCGAAGGGCCGGACCCGTTTTCGTTGATCAAGCACCTGCGCGTACGCGTACCAACCAATGCGGTAGATTGAATACGAAATTGGGAATGAGATAGGTTGCAAAACATGGGTGATGAAAAGCCCCGCCCCGAAGATCACAAATTCGGTTCCGAACACAAATTTGGTGTGGATCGCGAACTGGACTCCGATCTTGAATTTGGCCCATTGCCGATGCACGCGCTTTGCGGAGAAGGCAATTTAGGGGACACTCTCGGTCCGTCCACGCCCGTTCTCCGCACGCGAATGACTGCGGCGGAACCTGACGCAACACTTAGCCAGTACCTACCTCAACGTTTTCGGGTCGAGCGGGTTCTCGGGAGCGGTGTTTATGGAGTGGTTTTTTTAGCCCATGACAGCCGGCTTAAAAGGAATGTGGCCATCAAGATCCTGCGTTCTGAATGGATGCACAATCCAGCCACCAAAGAACGCTTTCTTCGAGAATCACGGGCCGCTGCGCGATTGAACCATTCGCACATTGTTCGAGTTCTCGAAGCCGATGAGAACGAAGCCATCGTTTGGCAGGTTTGCGATGTGGTGATCGGTGCGACTCTCTCGCAGCATCTCAAGCATGCGTCGATTGCTCAACGTACCGCCGCACGGTTCGTGGAGGAACTCGCGGACGCGGTGGACTATGCCTACCATGCAGGCGTGTTTCATCGCGACATCAAGCCAGACAACGTGCTGATCGATGCCCAACTAGGCGAAGATCTCGAGCACAGCCATGCCTACCTGACCGATTTTGGCATGGCCAAAATTGTCGACGATCCGCTGGACTTGAGTCGGTCGGGGATCGCGATTGGAACGCCACGTTACATGGCGCCGGAACAGTTCGATGGGAACACGGCGCTCGACCAGGGAGCAGCGGATATTTACTCCCTCGGCACGGTCCTGTACGAATGTTTGACTGGCCATTATCCGTTTCGCGACGCCTCGAATTTGGTGCATCGGATCAAGATGGGAATGGAGGGTGCCCCGTCGCCTCGCGATATCATCCCCAGTCTCTCGCGCGATCTGAATCAGATCTGTTGCAAAGCCATGGATCCACGGATCGCGTTGCGCTACCGATCCGCGCGCGCTCTGGCAGATGATTTGCGCAACTACCTAGCAGGTTTGCCAATCCATGCTCGCCCCATTCCACTCCATGAAACGCTACGAAGGCTCGCGGACCAGAATCGCCTGTTGGTAACGCTTATGGCACTCGTTCCAATATCGCTGGCGGTGCTCGTAGGTGTTCTGATCCGCAATCAATCCACGTTGGACCAACAGTACGAAAAACTGCATCGCGCTAACGAGCTCTTGACGAAAGAAAAATCCCGTGTCGAAAGTTTGATGAATATCTCCGAGACGCTCCGACTTCAAGCCGATACCGAACGCGAACGGTTTCAAGAGATCGCCTGGGGAACCGGCATTCGAGAAGCGTATCGAGCTTGGGAAAATGGACGCTGGTGGGATACGCAGGACGGGCTGCAACAATTGTTGAGGAGCCACGCAGAGGAATCCAATCGCTTCGAATGGCGATTGTTGCAAGCCCAAGTGCACACCCGAGTTCATGAATTGTTGCGATTGGACGTACCGATTCATGAAGTTCGATTGCTACCCGATTCACAACGCCTGGCTGCAGTTGCGGGCAACGGTCATTTGTATGTCGTGGATCTTGCTTCAGGCAAACAGATTTGTGACTGGGACTCCGGTCTCTCATCACTCAACGCACTGGCAGTCCATCCTAACGGCGAGATCATCGCGCTAGGGGGGAGTCGCGATCGAGAAGTCGATGCTTCCTTTCCAATTTTGGTCCAATGGGCCGAAAAATCCGTTGTCCGAAAACTCGATGGACTTGCAGCCACGATTGAGTCGATGGAGTTCTCGCTCGACGGAGAATGGCTGCTGTGCGGATCGCGATACGAGGAGCCGAAACTGATTCGGATCGATGGTTCCGAATCGATCGACTTTGATGGTCAGCGACGCAATACATGGCTGGTAAGTGCACCGCTAGGTTCGGAATTTTTCTATCAAGAAAGTCCGAACGTTATTCGCAGGATCTCTAGTCAACCCGGAGTGTCGGCGCAGCGATTTGACGTTGCCGCTTCGATTCGAGGCGCGGAATTTGTCGTCAGTGGGACAGCCATCGCTCAAACCCCCTATCTCGCCGTCGCCGTCGCTAACCAAAAGTTCGGGGTCGCGATCATCGACACGCAACGTTGGCAAATCGTTGGGCGGTTGGCAGGCGTGGGGCGAAACGTTCGCTGCCTCGTGGCCAGCCCTGACGGAACGCAAGTAGTCGCCGGGCTTGAGAATGGTGAATGCGTCCTGTGGGACGTGTCCGACGAGCCATGGTGGAAGGAATGTCATGCAGGCGCAACCGAAGTCTCGATTGAACCCGGCATAGACGATACTCTGTCCTCCGAATTGAGATTCGATCCTAAAGGCCTGAGCGTGTGCGAAGCAACGCATCGCTGGCAAGTCGCCGTGACACCGATTCATTCGATTGCGATCGCCCCCGATAGGTTGCTGTGCGCTACCGAAGACGGAAGGTTGCTCGGTGTCGCGCGCGAATTCGGCGCGACGAAACTGCCGGTCGGATTGAACCCAGAACCTGTTTCCGGTCCAACGATGTGGGAAACGGCTTGGCTCGCAGATGGCGCACAGCTGGCATTGCGCAACTTGGACGGAACGGTCGTACTCCTGCCTGCTGCGAATCCAATCGAACGATCGGTTTTCACTCAAGGCCAATCGACCGATCGCTCGCCTGCGGCACGAGTTCTCACGCCTTTGTCCTCCAATCCTCTCTCGGAACTGCGTGTCGACGAAAAGGAATTGAGCGAGATAGTGCAGTCACCTGTTGCGACCCAATTGCAGTCCGATTTCCCTGGCGCGGTAAACGTCCGTGGTCTGGTAATATCGCCGGACGGTCACACTCTGGCTTGGCCTGCCGATGAACGCACCATTCACGTCCACCGCATGGGGAGCCAATGGTCCGTGCCCTACGATGAAGACAAATTCAAGATGCAGATCAGTCTGCTGGGTATCTCATGCGAACGCGGACTGATCGCCTTGAAGGGGCCAGGACCCAACGTTCAATTTTTGGAGATGCAGTCACCCTTCGGTAAACGGGTCGAGTTCACATTGCCCGGCACGGTATCCTGCATGGATTGGAACCCTGATGGGAAAAGCGTTTTGGTTGGGGGCAATTTCGGCAGCCTTATCGAATGCAATTTGCTCACCGGCGAAATGCACGTCCTCACCGAGGTCGAATCCGAAACGTTCTGCGCACGCTACGTGGAGCACGGGGACCAAGTCATTTCTGGACACGCCGACGGCCAAGTCCGATTCACGCGTCGAGGCATCAAGGGTTGTGAGCGACTTCAGGTCCACAATGCCGCCATACGCTCAATCATGATAACGTCCGATGAACGCATCGGAGTGAGCATGGACTGGGATGACAAAGTCGTGCTGTGGATGGTCGCCAGCCGCAAGAGACTAGGAACCTTGCATACAGGCGACCAGCCTTTAGGAAATCAATCGGCAGACTTTAAGGGATCCCTGTGGATCGCCAAAGATGGCAGTCGAATGTCCCAAGTTTTTGGACACCGCGAGCACGGTCTAACGATTCGAACATGGCATTTGGGTGGTCCGGAACATCGCCCCTAACCACCACACGTTACAGAATACTTAGCGAGCATCACCGCTTGCGTTTGAACTCGTCCGTCAATTCGGGCACAGGAACGCCGAGCACACCGCGACCTTCGCGCAAGCGAAAGTCAACATCCTCGCGAATGTCTTCGTTGTCCAGTTCCCAATACTTTTCGATGCTTGACGCATTTTTGGCTTCGAGCGAACGGACCAAACGCATCCCTACCATGCGGGCTGGATCGGTGGTGTACCACCATGGACTCAACGGAACATTCGGATCGGAATCCTTCCATTCTTCGTCCGACGAACCCATTCGAGCCGCAGAGCGCAATCGATCGGCAGAATCCTGCCATCCGCCTCCTCGCACGCAACGCATTTCGGCCGTGGTTGGCCACTGGATCGCGGCTTCCACGCTCACGGGTTCCGACCCAAGTTCTACGAATCCATCGGGACTGTATTGATCGACCGTCCATTCCCACACACTGCCGTGCATGTCGTGTAGTCCAAAGGCGTTGGGCAATTTACTCCCTACCTTGGGCGCGCCATCGGTGCTGTTGTCCGCAAAGGCAGCATAGTCTGCGAGATTGGAAGCATCGTCTCCAAACGAGTAAGCAGTATCGCTGCCGGCTCGTGCGGCGTATTCCCATTCTGCTTCGGTTGGCAAACGGTATTGAACCGATGTGATTCCGCTCAACCACTTCGTGTACTGCTTGGCTGCGTACTGTGTCATGGTTACGGCAGGTTGGGAGGGATTGTCGCCATGCTCGTAGGTATGACTCGGTTCGTACAGCGGAGTAGGTACGGTGATCGCATCACTCTGGCTGAGATCGGTGACTTTGCGAACTCCTTGGCGTGACAGCCGTTTGAAAATGTCGTAACACTTCATGAACTGCTTGTACTCAACCCACGTCAACTCTGTCTTGGCCATCCAATACGGCGTCATTCGCACCATGACCTGCGGTCCCTCGTCTTGGCTTCGATTTTCTTCCGATGCGGGAGAGCCCATGAGGAACTCTCCAGGTGGAATCGGAATCATTTCGAAACTGATATCGGTCGATTCGATGGTCTGAATATAGGGCACCATGAAGGTCCCGTCGGGCAACGCTACGGAAGGACCGGACTCCGGTTTCGTGCGGCTGATTCCCAACGACAGTACGTTGCTAGACGCGCTGGAAATAGACGTGTCCTGCCCCCACAGCTTGCATTCCAATCCGCTTGCAAGAAGAATTCCACACGCGAAGCAACTCATCCAGAGGGGTGTGTGTTTCCAAAACGGAACGGTGTGACCAGCAAACATGCGATTCTCTCGTGATTTCTATAGGCGAATACAAAAAGCATCCAAGCGACCGATCCAGGTTAACTCGAAAATCACAATGTCGCCACCCTCACGGCTTGGCCTGTCCCGGAGACGTTCGATTTCGACTTGTGATCCCATCCGGATCTGCCAGACTCTTACGACAAATTGAACCGTATTCATTCTTGAAAAATCATCCTTTTGCCATCCGATTCGGAGTCACCCTCCACCATGGACATTCACGCACTCACTCGGGAACTGCAACTGAGCAATACCACAAAAATCGTTATGCTCGTAGCGGATGGATTGGGCGGTCTGCCCATGACTCCAGGCGGATTCACCGAATTAGAAACAGCCAATACCCCAAACCTGGATGCGTTGGCTAAGTCCGGTGTCCAGGGCGCGAGCATTCCAGTCAAACCCGGCATAGCACCGGGCAGTGGTCCCGGTCACTTGGGACTTTTTGGTTACGATCCCTTGGCGTACAAGATCGGCCGCGGCGCGCTCGAAGCCACCGGCATCGGATTTGAGCTGAAAGAAGGGGACGTGGCGATTCGATGCAATTTCTGTACCATCGATGCCAAGGGGAATATTACGGACCGTCGGGCTGGCCGAATTAGTAGCGAGGAAAGTGCGCCACTGGCGATCTCACTGCGTGCGATCAATATTCCGGGGGTGGAGATCTTTGTCGAACCGGTCAAGGAGCATCGGTTTGTGGTTGTGTTTCGCGCCCCGGGCTTAGGAGGTAATGTCGCCGACACCGATCCGCAAAAAACGGGAGTCCCTCCTCTTGCCCCTGTCGCGCACGACTCCAACAGCCAACGTACGGCGGAAATCGCCAAAGAGTTTCTGGCCCAAGCCAAGAAGATCCTCGCCGCTCATCCCAAAGCCAACTTTCATACGATGCGCGGCTTTGCCAACAAGCCATCTCTCCCGTCCTACCAAGAGGTTTATGGTCTCAAGGCTGCCGCCATCGCGGTCTATCCCATGTATAAAGGACTTGCCCGACTCGTGGGTATGGACATTGTCGGCTCCGCACAAACGTTGGACGAACAGATAGACACCTTGGAACAGGCTTGGAAAGAATACGACTTCTTCTTCCTGCATTTCAAGTACACCGACAGCACGGGTGAGGACGGCAATTTCGATGCCAAAGTCGCCCGAATCGAAGAACTCGATGCCGTCATGCCACGCTTGATGAAGCTCAAGCCGGATGTGCTTATCGTAACCGGTGACCACAGCACACCGAGCTATCTCAAGAGTCATTCATGGCACCCCGTCCCAACCTTGCTGGTTTCGGATTGTTGCCGTCCCGATCCGCACTCGGCCTTCAATGAATCGACCTGCATCACCGGGGGACTGGGACAATTCGAAGCCCAATACCTAATGCCTCTGGCGCTCTCCAACGCTGGCCGAATGGGCAAGTACGGTGCCTAATGATCCCACCAAGCTCGTGATTGGTGATCGCCTCCGAAATTGGGGCGTTGCAACCGACCGTTTCGCGATGGGAGTGTCTCAACATTGGGTTCGCTTGAGCCGGTTCAAAAACCAGACGCGGCGTCGGTTTAAGTGAGCCGGGCTTCGGTCAGTTTGCCTGCAATCTCGAAAGCGATCTCAAGGGCCTGCTCGTAGTTGAGTCGCGGATCGACGTGCGTTTGGTAGGCTGACTCCAAGTCCGAGTCGGTGAGTCCTCGCGAACCGCCCGTGCACTCGGTCACATTGTCCCCGGTCAGTTCTAAGTGCGCTCCACCCAAGTTCGAGCCGCACGCATGGTGGATCGCAAAGGACAATCGCAACTCGTCCACCACATCATCAAATCGCCGCGTTTTGCGACCACCCGTCGTTGTGACGGTGTTGCCATGCATGGGATCGCAAACCCACAAAACCAACGCTCCGCACCGGGCCACGGCTTCGATTAACACCGGCAGCTTGGATTCGACATGCCGACGGCCCATGCGATGAATGAGTGTCAGGCGGCCGGGCATGTTGTCGGGGTTGAGCCGACGGATCAATTCGACCAACTCATCCGGAGCAATGTTTGGACCAATCTTGACTGCGATTGGGTTGCGGATTCCTCGAAAGTATTCCACGTGGGCCCCGTCGATGTCCCGCGTGCGTTCGCCGATCCATGGCAAATGCGTTCCCATGTTGTAGTAGCCGATGCCGCGAACGCTTTGCCGGGTCAAAGCGGTTTCGTAATCGAGCAGCAGCGCTTCGTGCGACGTAAAGAAATCGACGCGTTTGAGTTCGTTTACGGTCGAACCTTCGAGGATGGTCTCCATGAATCGCAATGCATTGCCAAGCGAACTGACCAATTCCTTGTACCGTTTGGCGACTTCCCCTCGGGCTTCGTTTACGAACAGGAGATTCCAATTCTCTGGGTGATGTAGATCGGCAAATCCACCTTCGCTGAGCGCTCGGATGAAGTTGAGGGTCAGTGCAGATCGCTCGTACCCGCGGAGCATGCGGTGCGGGTCGGGCAATCGAGCGACCGGGGAAAAGTTGAAGCTATTGACGATATCGCCACGGTAGGAGGGCAATGTCACACCGTTGAGAGTTTCCAAGTCGTTCGATCGAGGCTTGGCATACTGACCGGCAATACGTCCGACGCGCACGATTCGTTTCCGCGACGCAAAGACGATGACCAAACTCATCTGCAACAGCAACTTGAGCTTGCTCGCAATGGCTTCGGTCTGGCATTCATCAAAGGTTTCGGCGCAGTCACCACCCTGTAGCAACCATGCTTCGCCGCGCTGCGCCGCAGCGATTCCGTCGCGCAGATGATCAATCTCCCAGCTCGTCACCAAAGGTGGGAAACGCAGGAGTTGCTGCAGCGCATCGCGCAAAACCGCTTCGTCGGGATAGTTGGGTTGTTGCGTTGCCGGAAACTGCTTCCAGGAATCAGGTGTCCACGGGTTGGTCATACGATGCGGCGGCGAGGGGTAGGGACGGGTCCAGTGCCAGAATAAACCGGAATGGGTGAATTGAAGAGAGGCCTAATAGCCTCCAGGGGTCGAAAAGTCCGAGTGACCGCCCGCAAAATCCTCATGATAGCCGGATGCCTTATTGAGAAATCGCGTGTAGTTCTTTTCCCAAACCAGATCGACGTCCCCGATGGGACCATTCCGTTGCTTGGCAATAATAATCTGGGCTTGGCCGGCCACCTCAGCGGCTTCATCGGGACGTCGGTAGTATTCCTCGCGGTGGACAAACATCACCACGTCGGCATCCTGCTCAATGGCCCCAGACTCACGCAGGTGACTCAATCGCGGCCGATGGTCTTTGCCATCTTCGGACTGCCGATTGAGCTGGGACAAGCATAGCACTGGAACGGCTTGTTCGCGGGCGAGCAGCTTTAAACGACGCGCGATTTTTGCGACCTGTTCCTGCCGTGGGTCCTTCGAACTTTCCGGTTCAATGAGCTGCAGATAGTCGATCACTATCAATCCGAGAGGCTTTCCTCCCTTGAGTTTTTCCTGCTGGCTGATGCGGCGAGCCACCGCCGCTACCTCGCTCACCGTTCGGCTGGGCGAGTCATCAATGTAAAGCGGGGACTGACTGATCTCCGCTGCATGTGTCAGCAGACGCCGATGCTCGTCCTGGGTAATGGTGCCAACCCGCATGCGTGATCCATTTACTTTGGCAACCGAGCATAGAAGACGATCGACCAACTCGATGGAGTTCATTTCCAGACTGACGAATAGCGTAGGAGCTCGCTCCTTCATCGCCACTTGTTCAGCAATGTTCATCGCAAACGCTGTTTTGCCCATACTCGGACGGGCCGCCAAGATGATCAGTTCTCCGTTGTGCAAACCACCGGTCATCTGATCGAAGTCGGTGAAGTGAGTCAGCACGCCCGAAGCGAGTTGCTCACCCTGCATTCGCAAGTCGATTCGTTTCATCGAAGCGGTCAGTACTTCTTCGATAGTTTGGGCGTGGCCAGAATTCCGTTCGTCTTGGATTTGGTAGATGCTCTGCTCGGCCTGTGCGAGCATCTCCTTGGTGTCGCTCGTGGGATCGTAGGCTTGGGTCAGGATGTGGGTAGATGCATCGATCAAACGTCTGCGCGTGGCCTTGCCCTGAACAATCTCTGCGTAGAACTTTGCATGCGCCACGTTGGGTACGCCGTTCGCCAATTCTGCCAGGTACGCAGCGCCACCGATCAGCTCGTACTCATTGGCGGATTTCAACTCGTGCACCAACAGCGGAATATCCAGCCGCCGCGAGGATTCCACCATCTTGACCATGGTTCGAAAGAGTTTTTGATGCGCGTCATCAAAAAAGTCTTCGTATCGCAGGGCTAATGCGAGGTCCGCCACAATGTCCGGTTTGAGCAGCATCGCACCTAGGACTGATTTCTCGGCGGTGAGATCGTAGGGAGGTGAACGATCGAGCATGCTCGCCACATCCGACCCTCCCGAGTCATTCGCCGAATCCTTGCGAAAGCGTTTTTGACTGGTCGCCATTGTTTCCCTTGCTCCTTCTTCTCGTGCGGACCACAACTCCCTCGATTGCTCAAAGAATCGATCGTCGCCAAAGGCGTTATCGATCGAGGGGGAGATTCTAACGCAGGAACCGAGCGCGAGGAGTCGTCACCATATTTTGTGGTAGAGACGCGCCATCCCTACGCTCCATGGCGCTGCGCTCGAACCGGCCGCAGGAAGCTTGCGGCTGAACCGGTTCGAATTGCGGACAGGCGTTCGGGCGGGCATCCTTAGATTGGGTCGAACTAGAATGGGTCGAACGGATCCTTCGTCTCACCTTGAGCCGGGGGATTGCCCGCGGATTCCATGCGAAATGGATCGTCATCAGCGGGCCGGGTAGGAGCTTCTGGTTCCCGTCGCTTAGGTGCCGTATCCATCTTGAGGGTCGCGTCTGCTTCGGCCATCTCAACGTACATCGTTGGCTGGACTGCACCTTGTTCACGCAAGCAGGTTACGTGGCCATCGCGCGTGACGACAAAGAATCGGTCGTTGACACTATTGGGGACCACACCTTGAAGCAACGCCTTGGTTCGGTTGGTGAATTTGCCATCCGACAAGCGAACGCTGGCCAGCAGTCCGCTGGTGTCTCGAACGTACAAATGCTCTTTTCCGACCCCGAGGATGCTACTGACATTTTTGGTCGGGGTAGGCCAAAGGAATGCGCCGGTTTGCAAATCCAACGCACGGACTTGGCCATCATCGGAAAGTGAGAAGACGCGGTTGTTGCCAATGACAGGCGGACGGGAGGTTTGCCTAGCTGTGTTGGTTCGCCACAAAAACGAACCCGTTCGATTGGTCGACGCGTGAACGACAGTCCCATCGTTGCTGCTAAACACGAAGCCCTGAGGGGTGGCGAGCGGACGAGACTCTGCCGGCTCACCGACATTGACGCGCGACCACATGACTGGCCGCTTCTCGTTGTGAACAATGAAAAGACTCGATTGGGAGCACCAGGCCAGGTAGTCGCGATTGGCAGATATGGCGACTCCGTTCCGATTTTCAGTGCCGCCACTCAGCACCACTGGAGCCAGTTCGGGATGGGCGATGTCGTAGGCGACCAAACGTCCTGCAATCGATGGGACCAAGATGCGGTCTTGAAGGGGTACGGGTGCCGCCGTGGCTGTGAATTCCAAACGCCGCGTCGTGACCAGATTTCCATCCTTCAAGCTCATTACATAATAGGCATTGCCGTTGATAACCGTCACGAAGTCGTCGGAAACTCCCGGTCCGAGCAAGGTCAAATCTCCACGCGGAAGTGAGGTCTGCCATAGGACTTCGCCAGACTCTCCATCAAATGCGCTGAGAATGCCGTTGGATGCCAAACCCACCACGTAGATCACTGGCTCACTGAATTGCTTGACGGTCAACGTTCGACCAACGATGGCGTAGGTCTTGACCAATTTCGCTGCCCTTGCTTGAGCGCCCTGCATGCCGAGCACGGGCGCAGGTTTCGAGGGTTTGCCTTCCAGGATCAAGCGATCCAAGGCAGCTTTGTCGACCTGTCGTGCATCGATACGTTCAATGAGTCGATTTCCCAAAAACACATCGACATATTCCCGGCGTTCAACCTGATGTGCCCACATGACCAAACTCTGGTCAGCCCGGGCCAAACCGGCTCCTCCCAAGTTTCCTTCCCAATGAATCTCTAGCCCACTTGGTGCGATCACGCGATCGCTAAGTTGAGCTTGAGCGCTCCCGCCCGTCACCATGATCCCTACACTCGTCACAACCAGTGTCTGCCAAATCAAGCACCACAAATGGGTGGGGCCATGGCTAGAGCGATGCTGGCGAACGACTGCCCGCGCCGGTGTTGCCCAGTACCGCCCGAGGACCAACGAAGCAAGGTGCCGCAGGAAGGTTCGCGCAAGCTGTTTCATCATGGTGGGGATATGGTTATGGGAGGCGGACAAGGTGACCAGTAGCAATCCGATCGAGAAAGCCTCGTACATCCTAATCTCTCGAACCCGAAAAGCGAAGCTTTTTCAAATGTCTGCGGCCAGAAATGACGAGCCGAGTTCCATCCTACGTCTCCACCGTTGTCGACATCCAATGCCAACCGAACCGGGAACCGGACTCGTGCCTGATCTGCAGGATCGCTAGGTTCACGCGCTCAAGTCATGAAAATGGTGCAAGATGCCTAGAGAAAGTTTGACGGTTGGAACGGCGCTGTCTAGTATCTATGGTTACAGCGTGGCGGAGTGGCCGCGCTGGAGCACTACTCGATCTTCTCGTCGGCGAGGTAATTGATGGCCCGCGATCGCAATCTTTACGTATGGCAAGCGTATGTCATCGTCATGTCCTTCGTGAGCCTGCTCTGCATCGGTGCGCTCTTTTATGTCGTTTTCCAATCGGGAACGAACTACAAGACGGTCGAAGCGGCAACGGCCAGATCCAACGAAGCCGACAGCAAATTCCGGGAAGAAAACAAAAAATCCCAGTTACTAGAGATGGTGCTCGGCGGTCGAACGACCAACCAAGCCGAGTACGAACAGCTAAGTTCGTCCATCCCCGCCAGCAACGAAATGGCCGCGATCCAAAAGAATTATTTGGCGGATATGGGATTGCTCGGCCCCAACGTCACCGAGAAAAATTACCACAAACTCGTGGAAACCCTCATGCAAACCGTTCGCGAACGGAATTTGCAAGTCGACGCCCAAGCCAAACGTGAAGAGGACTTGAAGTCGAAGTACGACGCGACGATCAAGCAAGAAACGGAAGCCCGCGAAGCCGAACGTACACGAGCAGACAAGCTGGCGACCGAGCTTGAAAAAGCTCAAGTGAACTACACGCAGAAAGAAAAGGAACGCCAAGAGGAGATCACGGGCATCCAGAACGAGCGGCAACGCCAAGCCCAACGGGCCGAAACGGAAAAACGTGAACTGCAGGCCCGCATCGCTTCTCTCTCCAAGGAACGGGATGAATTGATCAAAGTCAACGACGCCTTGGGTCGCAAGATGGAACTGATGACAGGCGAAGATTTCCAATATGTTCAAGGCAAAGTGACGGAAGTCACCGATGGGGGGCGCACGGTCTACCTCAGCTTGGGCAAAGCCGACGGATTGAGGCCAGGTGTTCGTTTTGGTGTTTTCGATGACAACGTCAGTCGGGTTGCAGAAGCCGAACCCAAAGCCCGCTTGGAAGTGATCGATGTCAATCAACAAACCGATCATCTCTCACGGGCTCGCGTCATCCCCGATCGATTCACAACCACCATCCTCCGCGGTGACAAAATCTATTCACCCGTTTGGCAGCCCGGACGTAAAGTCAGCGTGGGACTGGTGGGTAAAATGGATATCGACGGCGATGGTCGGGACGATCGCGATACCCTTAAGGCTCTGATCGCTCAGAACGGTGGCGAAGTCTCCGTCGATCTTCGCGCTGACGGCAAAATGGAAGGCTCACTCAACGTCGATACGCGCTGGCTGGTCATGGGCGAGGACTTCAAGGTGCTCGGAGGCACTCTCGATGGCGCCAACGAAGTCGTGGCCCGCAAGCGGGGTGAGCTCGAACAACAGGCCAAGGCCTTGGGCATCACGCGCATCAATCTCGATAAATTGATGGGATTCCTGCGTGGCACTGGCGAAGAGGACGTAATCCCCCTCGGAGATGCAGCCCGCAGCAGCGACTTCATTCGCCGCGATCGGACAGTTCCAAGCAACGGTAGGGTGTCAGGGATTTACCAAAACGACGACAAACGCTCGGTACCGAAGTAGCCCCCGAAACTCAAGGGTTACTCAACCAAGTCGAACGCCTGGACCTTCAGGCGTTTGACATGCTATCGATGTTGGCGATTTGATTGAAATCCCAGCACCGCTAGTTGCCCGGCAACAGCGGAACACCGCGTTACGGAAAGCCACCGCAACGACCTCATGATGCTCGGCCAACTCGTCTCTACGAAAACTTCGGATGGGATCCAACTGCACGGCTTCTTGGCCCTGCCCCGAACGCATTGCGATGCGCTCTGGATCATCGTCCATGGGGTGAATGGAAACTTTTATTCCTCCAGCTTGCTCAGCCTCCTCGCCGAAACCGCATTGGGATGGGGACATGCGGCTCTCCTGATCAACACCCGCGGTCATGACCTGGCCAGCTTCGGTGCCTCTGACACGCCTGCCCGACTCGGATCCATGTTCGAATCCATCGAGGACGCGGTCTTGGATCTGGCGTCCTGGACCCGGTTTGCCCGCCTCGAAGGATTCTCTCAGATCGGATTCATGGCCCATTCCTTAGGTGCCGTCAAAGTCGGGTACGCGCTGAGCCATCCAAGTCATGACTTTGAATCGGGCGCGGTCTCGCGTTGGGTCGCCCTTTCCCCTCCGCGATTGAATACCGACTTGCTCCGCAACGACCCCGGCAAAAGTCAAATCTTCGTCCAACATTTGGAAGAAGCCCAACGCTGGTGCGATGAAGGCAAGAACAGTCACATGATGCGCGTTCGATTTCCACTTCCGAATTGGGTTTCTGCGAGAACTTTTTTGGACAAGTACGGGAGCGATGACAAGTACGATTACTTGCACTGGTGCCGTGCGATCTCCATCCCAAGCCTTTGGCTTTTTGGCGAATACGAGGTTCGTCAGGGTTCCGCCAACTTTCGTGACGCCGATAAACTTCTGTCCCAATCCCTGGCTCCACTGCAAGCCGAGGGCCGCATTAACGGGCCTTCCGAAACGCAAGCCACTTTGCATCGCATCGCGGTTCTTGCAGGGGCCGATCATTCGTACCGAACGACCCGTGACGAACTGCGTCAGCAATTGACCGATTGGGCTTCTCCAAAAAGCGATGCTCGGTAAGAAAGCGATGGTCGGTAAGTACGTGTTTCAAGATTCGGGAAATCACAGCCCGATTGGGTGGGAGTGGCTAGAACCTTTGGAAATCCTCATATGGCCTAGCTTTCCTCACGCGGCTAGCGCCTTCATCTCTACCCACATTTTTGTACTACTTCCGTGATCGTGCTCAATGAAATGGTGCTCGTGCTCGTAGTCGAATCGCGGTCCCCTTTCTTTATACCGACCGTCCTCAGGGGATCCTAATCCTCAGGGTTTGCCCGCATGGCAAGACCGGTATCCGACCGCTGCACCTAGCCCCGATCGGCACTTCGCAGTTGTGTCCCCCTCTTGAAATTCGGATACAATGGCTAGCCCTTCGATGGCTCCAACAATTGTCCCTCACTCAGACCTGCGAATTATGACCGTTGCAACACCGAAATGGTTGGCCGACCCCACTCACGTGAATGAAGCGAAGAAGCGTTTGGATCAACACGCTTACGAAACGGTCCAATGGCATTTTCACGAGTCCTCCGGCTCGCCGTTTTGGATGGGGAAAAAGTCCGAACTCAAATTCGATCCGCTCAAGGAAGTCAAAGGCTTTGACGACCTCAAGAAATTTCCGTTGTTCGAGGATGAGTGGTTGCGAGGCGGTCCGGTTGAACGCTGGATTCCCAAAGGCTTGCTAGGCCGGCCCACGTACGTCTTCGAAACGGGCGGCACCACCGGGATTCCCAAGAGCCGTGTGGTGATCGATGACTTCCGGATCGATTATGAGCTTTTCAGCCATACGCTGCCCGATGAGTACTTTCCCAAAAATTCCAATTGGCTGATGCTGGGTCCTTCGGGGCCAAGAAGACTGCGTTTGGCAGTTGAGCATCTGTGCCAGTACCGCGGCGGAATCTGTTTCTGTATCGATCTCGATCCACGCTGGGTTATCAAGCTCATCAAGAAGGGTTGGATGGAACATCTCGAGGAATACAAGAAGCACTGCATTGATCAAGCCATCACCATTCTGACGGCCAACCATGACATCAAGTGCATATTTGCAACCCCGAAGCTGCTGGAATCGCTCGCCATGGGCTTGGCAGAGAAGGGAACCTCGATGCAAGAAATTGGCATCAAAGGCATCTTTTCCGGGGGTACCGAGTTCACACCGCAATGGACGAAGTTCTGTGTCGAGGAACTGATGGGTGGATTGCCCCAAGAGAGCGGGATGTTCATGACCCCGACCTACGGAAACACCCTCATGGGACTGGCCTGTTCACGGCCTATCACCGATGAAGACGATTACACGATCGCTTACTACGCACCACAACCCAGAGCGGTGGTTGAAATCGTAGACTTTGATGACGCGAACAAATTGGTTGGATATGGAGAAACCGGACGGGTCAAACTCTACACCATGACCAAAGAATTCTTCGTACCTGGATTCCTCGAGCGCGACGAAGGCGAACGAGAAATGCCTTTCGAAAAATATCCTTGGGATGGGGTGTCTGGAGTCCGTCCTTATCGAGGTTTCGCCTCGACAACCACCGTTGGTGTTTACTGAGATTCGTTTTTTGTGACACGCGATTCGTTGGTTCGATCCCATGCGGTTGATAGTCCGTGCAATTCACTCGCTTGAGACCGCACCGTAAACGGCGTGCTGTCGACTGACCATTTCGATTATTGTCATACCTAGGAACCTATCGTGCTAAATATCCATCCACTCCGCTGGGGGAAACCGTACAAGTCGCTCGACACCTTCGATGTAATCCATTTCGACACGGGCGAGTCCATTGCCAAGATTGGTCAAGTCAATGGCGGCGTGGTGCAAATGGACATGCGGAAATGCGACGCAGCCCGCAAAGCGCTGCGTTCGCTTTCGCCCGAAGAGTTGATTCGCCGATGTGAGAAAGCGGCGCACATGTTCGAACATGAGACCTTGCCCCTGGGTGATGGCACGCAGAGTGTGGATGAGTTCATCCACCACCAATCAGCCAGCACGGGTCTGCCCGAACACATGTGCCGAAGCAACATGAAGAAGAATTGCTTCGTGCTCAGCAATATGGAGAAGATTCTCGAAGCCCTGACACGAGGATTGGATCTCAACATTCTGGCGCGTGGTTATGGCGAAGAAGGACGGAATGTCACGGTCAGTTTCCAATGCCAATCGCCCGTTCTTGGGGCCGTACTGCCCAACAACTCACCCGGCGTTCACACGTTGTGGTTGCCTGCGGTTCCACTTCAGGTCGGACTCGTGCTCAAGCCGGGCTCGCAGGAACCGTGGACTCCCTACCGAATGATTAGCGCGTTCATCGAAGCAGGGATTCCGGCCGAAGCGTTCTGCATGTACCCAGGCGGCCACGACGTGGGTTCGACCATTCTGGCCAAATGCGCGAAGAGCATGATTTTTGGTAGCGCCCAAACCGTTCAACAGTATTCCGGTAACCCGCGTGTCCAAGCCCACGGGCCAGGGTTTTCCAAGGTGCTGCTAGGCGACGATGTTGTCGATCATTGGGAGGATTATTTGGATCTCATGGTCGAGAGTGTTCTGATCAACTCAGGTCGCGGCTGCATCAATGCCTCGGGCATCTGGGCCTCGCGACACACCAAACAAATTGCCGAAGCGTTGGCTGCTCGTTTGGGACCTGTCGATGTTCTGTCGCCGACCGATCCCAAGGCCGAACTCGCAGCGTTCACGAACCCTCAAATGGCGACCGGCACGTGGGCCATGATCCAGCAGGATCTCAGCGAGTCGGGAGTTGAGGACATGACGGCGTCCTACGGACCGCGATTGATTGAGCACGAACGCTGCGCATACCTGCGGCCCATGGTCATCCACGCCAATTCTCCATCCTGCGGTGTCGCATCCAAAGAGTACATGTTCCCCTTCGCATCCGTGGTCAAATGCGAACAGAAGGACATGATCAAGTCCATCGGACAAACGCTCATCGGAACCGCCCTCACCGACGATGAAGTCTGGATCGATGAATTGACCAACGCCACCAATATCGATCGCCTCAATATCGGGCCGGTCGCAACCAATCGTTTGAATTGGTTGCAACCGCACGAAGGCAATCTGACAGAATTCCTATTCCGATCGCGTGCCTACCAAATCGCACCACTCCAGGTCCCCGTGGGCTAAGGGAGCGTATTGAAACGACTGCTACCAGCAACCGATTTTCGTAAACCCAGTTTGCAAAAAAGCTCGCACACGAACGCGAGATATGTTTTGGAGGGCAAGTCGATGCCACGCAAGTCGTCACGAACGCGCAACTCCCCAGCTCATGCAGTGAAAAGTAAATCGGAAGACTCGCCGATCCTTCTATCGGGCGGCAACCCTCAAATCCCAAAAGGAGACGGGGATGGACCGGTGCAAGCGTATCTGGCGGCTATGCCGGGCTGGAAAGGAGACGTTGGTAGGCAACTCGATGACTTGATCGTGCAAACGATCCCCAATGTACGTAAAGCAGTGCGTTGGAACACACCGTTTTATGGCGTCGAGGGCAACGGTTGGTTCGTAGCATTCCATTGCTTGACGAAGTATGTGAAGGTGTCATTTTTTCAAGGCACTTCGCTGAACCCTATCCCTCCCGTAGCGTCCAAGCAGGATAACGTACGCTATTTTCATATCCATGAGCACGACATCATCGACGCAAAGCTTTTTGCGAAATGGGTTGCACAAGCCGCATCCCTGCCCGGCGATAAGTGTTTCGTATGAAACGACGCGGCCAGTCGCAGATCGACATGCCGATTGGGATCGCTACGATTCTCTCTCGATCATTGGATCGTCCGATCTTTTTGCCCGATACGACCTCGCCTATTGTGGCGTAAATGTCGGGCATGCCGTCTGGGAACTCCGGATCCGGAAGTCCGTCCACCGTTAGTCGATCGCGACCAATAGCATCGAAGTATTTGGCCAATGGAATAATGGAATATCGTCGACGAGAAACTTGTCCGCGAGAGCATTCGTACATCGATCGGCTTCAAGAGTCATTTCCTTGAATCATGGACCGGTTGCAATTCTGTTTATCGTAGGGTCCCCCACTGCCTTCAGTCACCCCTCGAGAGGCAACCTATTCGCTAATGGCCAGCGGCTCGCGAACCGTACCTTGACAGAAGTGAACATGTCCAATATTCTAGACATATGGACACGAAAAAAGCCGTTGAAGCCTTCTCAGCACTTTCGCAGGAAACGCGACTAACAGCGCTGGGTGTATTGGTCGAACATGGTCGCACTGGGTTGCCTGTTGGGGATTTGGCGGATCGCCTTTCGGTACCGCACAACACACTGTCCTTTCATCTATCGCATCTGGAGCGTGCCGGATTGGTCACGTCTCAGCGCATTGGTCGCCAAGTGATCTATGCCGCCAGATTTGACGAGTTGCAAAGCCTGGCCCAGTTTCTACTCGCAAGTTGCTGCATACATGAGAATTCGAAATCGCCTGACTGTTTATCTTCATCGGACGGATCATGTTCTTGATGTATCTGCATTGCAACTGGACCAACCGTTCGATCGATCGACTCACTACAACGAAGACTGAAAGGGGCTGCGGATAAAAACGGTGCTGATTCTATGCACGGGCAATTCCTGTCGTAGCGTCATGGCTGAGGGGCTCATGAACCATGGGGGACGCGGTCGCTTCCAAGCGGTCAGCGCTGGAAGTTTTCCCACGGGACAGGTCAAGCCCATGAGCCTGCAAACACTTGCCCGTCACGGCTTGCCGACCGTCGGTTATCGCAGCAAATCTTTGGACGAGTTTACCGATCAGCAAATCAACATTGTGAATACGGTGTGTGATGCTGCGGCTGGTGAGTCTTGCCGGCTCGTACCAGGTGAACCCGTCAAAGCGTATTGGGGTGTGCCCGATCCAGCCCATGCCGTAGGCACCTCCGACGAAGTTGCGCCCTTATTCGACCACGTGTATGCGTTGCTCGAAAGGCGGGTCAAAGCACTGGTAGCTCTGCAGGTAGAGACCACGTCAAAAAATGAGTTGGCGGCAGCATGGGCTGCCATCGGCAAAGAACCACAGTAACCAACAGCTCCAAGGAGACCGAAATGACGAAGATACAAGTTTACGATCCTGCACTATGTTGCAGCACTGGCATCTGTGGTGTGGATGTTGACCAGGAAAAGGTAACGTTTGCCGCCGATGTTGACTGGCTGAAAAGTCAAGGTGGGATCATCGAGCGTTTCAATCTTGCGCAACAACCGATGGCTTTTGCCGAAAGCCCTGTCGTCAAGGCTTTCCTGGAGCGGTCGGGAGCGGAAGCGCTGCCGTTGATTTTGATCGATGGCGAAGTGGCCCTGGCCGGCCGCTATCCGCATCGTTCTGAACTGGCGAAGTGGGCGAAAATCGGCCTGCTTGCGACGGCTACCAAACCAAACGGTGGTTGTTGCGGCGGCAATGGCTGCTGCTAGTTTCGCACTCGCGAAGGAATTGAACACGATGAAGTTTCTCGACCAACTCCCGAACTTTCTTTTCTTTACCGGTAAAGGGGGAGTTGGCAAAACTTCGCTCGCATGTGCTACTGCCGTTCAACTTGCGGATGCCGGCAAACGAGCTCTTCTGGTCAGCACCGATCCAGCGTCGAATGTTGGACAGGTATTTGGGATTGCTATCGGCAACAAGATCACTCCGTTCGAGTCGGTGCCGAGATTGTCCGGCTTAGAAATCGATCCACAAGCCGCCGCCCAGATCTACCGCGACAAGATTGTCGGCCCAGTTCGTGGAGTTCTGCCCGACGACGTAGTCAGGGGCATCGAGGAACAACTGTCGGGCGCTTGCACGACGGAGATTGCTGCCTTCGATGAGTTTACCGCACTGCTTACGGATGCATCACTACTCAGAGACTATGACCATGTCATTTTCGATACGGCCCCGACGGGACATACCATTCGACTGTTGCAATTACCTGGGGCTTGGAGCGGTTTTCTGGATGAGGGCAAGGGCGATGCATCTTGCCTCGGCCCACTTGCTGGCTTAGAAAAACAACGAGACCAATACAAAGCCGCGGTGGAGGCCCTATCCGATCCGAATCGCACGCGATTGATCCTTGTTACCCGCGCCCAAGCATCGTCTCTGCGCGAAGCCAATCGCACCCATGAAGAACTTTCCGCAATTGGACTCAAACGCCAATTTCTGGTGGTCAACGGAGTTCTGGGCGAAACCGATACCCATGGGGATGCCTTGGCATTGGCCGTATGGCGACGGGAACAGGCCGCACTGGCTGCAATGCCGGATGCGCTACGCTCACTGCCTATCGATCATGTCTCGCTAAAGTCATTCAATCTGGTGGGACTGCCTGCCCTACGCCAACTTTTGGTTGAGGGGAAAGTCGCACCCCAGGGGACCATTGTCACGTTGCCAAAACTGCAAGCTCCCGATCTCGCCACGTTGGTTGATAGCCTCGTGGGCGAAGGGCACGGATTGATCATGTTGATGGGCAAAGGGGGAGTTGGCAAAACAACGATTGCAGCGGCTGTAGCGGTCGAGTTGGCCATCCGGGGACACCAGGTCCACCTGACCACCTCGGATCCGGCTGCGCACCTCGCCGAAACGCTAGAAGGTTCCTTGGATAACCTGACCGTGAGTCGGATTGAGCCACACGTCGAAACCGAACGGTATCGCCAGCATGTCATGGACACCAAAGGCAAGGGATTGGATGCACAGGGACGCGCTCTATTGGAAGAGGATTTGCGCTCACCCTGCACGGAAGAAATTGCTGTATTCCAAGCCTTTTCGCGAATCATCCGCGAGGCTGGAAAGAAATTCGTTGTGATGGATACCGCACCGACCGGACATACCCTACTGCTGCTTGACGCGACAGGTGCTTATCACCGCGAAACAGCGCGGCAATTGGGACAGGGCGGAATGCACTTCACCACGCCAATGATGCAGTTGCAGGATGCCAACCAAACCAAGGTCTTGATTGTCACGTTGGCCGAGAACACCCCGGTTCTAGAGGCTGCCAGTCTTCAGAGCGACCTGCGGCGTGCCAACATTGAGCCGTGGGCTTGGATCATCAACAACAGCTTGGCGATGGCAAATCCAACGTCACCCTTGATGCGCCAGCGTGCATCCAATGAACTAGCCCAGATCGAAGCGGTGACAACGCTTCATGCCAAACGTTGGGCTGTCGTGCCATTGCAGTCAGAAGAACCGATTGGGGTCGAACGCTTGAAGAAGCTCGCACGGCATCCAGTCGTTGGATAGGCAAGATAGCCCCTTGTGAGCTTGCCTCACAAGACACAAGTTTCGCGAGATCGCATCGGATAGAAGCAATACCCCGCCCAGTTTCTGCTCGCAACTTGCTGCATTCGCGAGAATTCGAAATCGCCATGTTGCTCCGATTATTGAACGGAGAATTTGAATATGTTTTAAGATTGGATCGCGTGCTCGGATTTTTCAAAACATCCAGAATCACACCAATGGAACACTTCTGCGGTTCTTATTTCTCGACCTTTGCATGTGCTTCGTCTCGAGCGATTTTTAGCGCCTCGAGACGAAGGAGAGTGGACTCTCGAATTTTATCCAAGCCCTCGGGATTTCCCGAAGACAGGGCAGCGTCGAGCTCTTGGATAGCGGTGGATAACGCTAATTCCGCTTGTGCATAATCCCCCGACATCGTAAGCGCCTCACCGAGCAAACTTCGGACTTCGATAGTTTGCCATTGCCCAGGGAAACGCTGTTCGCGAAGTTTCAGCGTCTGCTCCAGCGCTGAAATCGCACCTGGGTAGTTCTTCCTTGCAATACGCAGTTGAGCAAGCCTCCAAAACATCTCGCTTTGGTGCTCTTCGGACCATGGTCCAGTGGTGGACATAAAATCCTGCAGCACACGTTCGGCATCCGCGAAGAGGTTGAGCGAAGCTTGGGAGTCGATGACTGCCTGAGCGGTGGCCCAGATACTGGGATGGTTCGAAGGGAGGATCCGGCGGCGGGCTTTGAGATTCAACTGCGCGACGTCGAGCGCATCCTGAAAGCGTTTCTGCTTGTACAGCAAACGGGTCAAGTTTTGGGCGGCTTGAAAGGTGTCAGGAAAATCGGCATTTCCGCTCTCGTCGGCAATGGCGAGAGTTTTTCGATAAAGCCTTTCCGCTTCCGCGAAATTTCCCATTCCGTCATAAATCCAGCCGAGATTGTTTGTGTAGATAATGAGTCGCGTGTCGTTGGGGCGAGCTACTTGTTGGACCGTGTCCAGCACTTGCTGGCCAACTTCTATTGCATCGTCCCAACGTTTTGCACCCCGCAGCGCCAAAGCCAGGGCGTTCGATGCAGCCATTGTTTCATCGTCTTGTTTACCATACTCAGCGAGCAAATCAGCATGGACAGCTCTGGACTCGGCAACCGATGCATCGACTTCCCCGAGTTCGCTAAGAACGATGGCTAGATTGGTGCGTGAACCCAACGTCAAACCATGAGTCGGGCCGAGGACAAGGATTCTTCTTTGGATCGTTTCGACCAGCATGCTCTTGGCGTCCAAGAATTTCCGTTGGTCCATGAGGCATCTCGCGAGCCCGTTTTCGCAAGCCAACGCGTTGGGAGAATCCAGTTTATTGATCGAACGAAAGCCATCGATGGCTTCACGAAACAACGATTCACCTTGGTCGTAGTCTCCCCTTGATGCAAGCAAGCCGGCATAGTTGGCGAGCGATTGCAGAGTGTCCTTATCCGCTTTGCCAAAGACTCGCTTTCTCGTTTCCCAGACGTCTTTCATCATCGCTTCCGCTTCGGCGAACTGCCCTTGCCGCCCAATCGAAATGGCAAGATTGTTGATCGCGAACAATGTTTGCGTATCCTCTTTTCCGGAAACTTTAAGCCGCTGCTTCACCACTTCTCGAAGGACTTTTTCTGCTTTGGGAAAATCTCCGATGCCCATCAACGCAGATCCGTAGCCTTGCTGGGCTTCCAACGAACGCATTTCGCTGTCTTCGTCGTGCAGCGATCGGTTCTCCTCGATGGCCTGCTCCCAGAGTTCCAACGCTTTCTGATAGCGACCTAAAGATTCATAGGTATCCCCGAGTACCGCCATAAGTTCCGCGCGTGACGCAGGCAGTTCATCGAGTTTCGAATTAGCATTCAACCGAGACGCGGCTCGGTCCAGTAATTCTTCGACCGTGACTTGTTCGGACCGAGGGTTCAACTCCGGGTTGGCTTGGCCCAAAAGGTCATCGGTGAGAAAATCACGAACGGCAGTCGCACGAATTCTTTGCTTCGTAGCCAAGCGTTCTGCGGCTCGCGCGCGAACCATGGCGAGTGATATTCCAACGATCCCACCAACCAACGTGATCAATAGCAGGGACGCGGCACCAAGCGAAACACGATGACGCCAAGCGAATTTGCGTGCGCGGTAACGAAAGCTCGGTGGTCGTGCTTCGACCGCGTCGCCGGCCAAGTACCGTTGGATGTCCATGGCCAATCCATTGGCCGTTGCGTAACGAAGATTTCGATCTTTTTGAAGACACTTCATCACGACCCAATCCAGTTCCCCCCGAAGCAACGCCATCAATTTGTGAGGATCCACTTGCCGGACTGCGGCGTGCGACGACAGAGCCTCGTCCGTGGAGAGTCGCGTGGACGGTTTGGGTGGGTCTTCTTCGCGAATCAAGCGGACCATTTCCAGGAAGGCTGCTTGGGCCAGCCGTTGTTTATCGATCGGCCGAAGGCCGGTAAGCAGTTCGTAGAGGATGACACCCAACGAATAAATGTCTGCCCGCGTGTCGATGTCCAATTCGGAGAGGCCTGCTTGCTCAGGAGACATGTACTCCAGCGTACCCACGACTGCCCCAAAGCCCGTTGCGATGGATTCACCTGTGATCTTGCCTTCGATCGCTTTCGAGACGCCAAAGTCGATGATCTTGGGGGTAGCCCTCCCATCGTAGGTAGTTACGAGGATATTCGAAGGCTTGAGGTCTCGGTGCACGATCCCCTTCTGATGCGCGTGCTGCACGCCTTGGCAGACATCGACAAACAGTTCAAGCCGCTTTGCGGGATTCAGACGTTGCTCATCACAATAGGCTGTCAACGGAGAACCATGCACGAGCTCCATGACAAAAAAAGGATGTCCTTCTGAGGTTAGCCCGCCATCCAGCACCCGAGCGATGTTCGGATGATCCATCATCGCTAAGGCTTGTCGCTCGGCATCGAATCGTGCGAGCACTTGCTTAGAGTCCATTCCCCACTTGATCAACTTGACGGCGACCTTTCGCCGAATGGGTTCGGATTGCTCTGCGGACCAAACAGATCCCATTCCTCCTTCCCCAAGGACTTCCAGCAGTTTGTATCGCCCTGCGATGATGTATCCTGCACGTAGATAAGAAGATCCTGCACTTGGTGTCGATCGAGAGGAATCCCACGACACTGCTCCAATGCCACCTGTGACATCCTGAGCGTGAATCATTGATTGTATTCGCTCAACTAGCTCCGGATCTCCGGCGCATTCGCGATCCAGCATCGCGCGGCGAGCCGCCGGATCGGACAGATCTAGAGCGGCTTTCAAGATTTTTTGAACGCGTTCGGGGGTGAAGTTCATGGCGGGCCAAATGTTCCATTCAAGGCTAGCGCTTGCGCCTCGCATTCCATCGGCGGGCAGCGATCACCGCTCCGACCAACCCAACGGTCAATAGAGAGCCGGGCTCCGGAACCGCGGCAATGGAGAATCTTCCCAAAAGGTCGTATCCGTTATTGCTCGTGTCTCGAAGGGTGAGTCGGTATTCGTAATCACCTACAAAATCTGTAAGTCCTGGTGGAGCAAACGCACTATTTTCCCACACATCGATGATGAAGTGACTCACACCTTCGAATCCGTCATTGGTTCCTGCATCGAACGCGAACGCACCCAGTTCGAATGGTGCTCCGTTAAGAAACACGTCTCCCCGCACTCGGAACGGCTGGGTTGCCAAGGGAATGATCGGGCCGCTGGCGAAGTCAAAGGAAGATCCTGTCAAGGCATTGGCATTAGGAACCAAAATCCATCCGAGATGGACCGCGTTTGGGTCGGTAAAGTCTTCCACCGAGAATACTTGCTTCTCCTGATAACCTGTCGCTGCTAGCCCCTCGGTAAATTCCTGATCGTACGGTCCGGGGTGTGGGACTCTCGGGAAGTGGTTTGGAAACAAGGCTTGGAAATATCCTTGCGTCGGCGCCGTGTAAAGGTGTGAGTCGACCACGTCGTACCCCGGAGTACCGACCTTGGTGATCACAATGTCCCCGTTCACCTGGGTGGAGGTGATTCCCATCGTTAACGCAAGTGCCACTCCCAGGAGTGTCCCACGACTCAAAACCCTGGCGGAAAAACTCGAACAATGCCTGATGCTTGCTGTATTCATTCTCTAGCAGCCCTTATCACAAATATTTTGGACCGTAGCTCTCTGGCTGACTTTCCTCAAACTCGATCACTTCCGTCCTAATTGCGCGACGGAAAGGTTTGGCAACAGGAACCGTAGAATTTTTGTCATAACTATCGGCAACGATCCAACGCAGAGGGTGAAAGGCGACTAGAATTCCCTCCGCTGAGCCGTGCGAAGTTTTAGGAAACATCCCGGCCGGACCCTTCTCTCATGTGTCAAAACTCGGCAGAAATTCAAAACCTACTGGCGAAAGCCTGCATTGGGTGTCCGAGCAGCCTCGAATCGCTGTTCGGGCACTACCGAGAGCGACTCCACCGGATGCTACGCCTCCGGATGGACCGCCGGATTTCCGCTCGATTCGACGAGGAGGATGTACTTCAAGAGATCTTCATTCAACTGTCGCAGAGTCTTTGGGGCAATTTTCCGGTCACTTCGGATCTTTTCTACGTTTGGTTGCGGGGGATTGCAATGAATGTATTGCTCGAACATCACCGCCGTCACTTGGGTACTCACAAGCGCGATGCGCGATTGGAGATATCACTTCAAAGACAATCGGCCTTGGAAGCGTCCTCCCATGTTTTGGCCAATTATCTGGCCGCGTCGGGAACCAGTCCCAGCGATGCCGCAATGGCGGATGAACTCCGCTCTCGATTGGAATCGTTGATCGATTCGATGGACCCAATTGACAAAGAAGTTCTTGCGTTGCGGCATTTCGAACAACTCAGTCCACACGAAACGGCTGAGGTACTGCAGATCCAAGAGAAAGCGGCGGGGATGCGCTACATCCGCGCTTTGAAGCGACTCAAGCATTTAATGGCGGATACATTTGGCGAATCAACGCCATGGTCCGTGTGAAAGGAGCGAACAATGTTCACGGATCACAGCAACGAGGATGCGCTCAACGGACTGGCAAACGAGTTCGTTGAACGTATGAGACGTGGTGAGAATCTCACCTTGGAGCAGCTTGTTCAAGAGTACCCCGATTTCGAATCCGGGATTCGCGAACTCCTACCAACTTTGCAATGGATCGAGCGATTGGATCCAGCCGCTTCGCCATGCGAAAGGGAGACACCCCTTGCAGGACAAAAGTTAGGCGAATACACGATTTTGAGACAGATTGGCCACGGTGGGATGGGCACCGTTTATGAAGCCGTGCACCAGCGATTAGGTCGGCATGTCGCGCTCAAAGTCTTGACTCAGCGTCAGACAAAAAACGGAACACTTCTGGAGAGATTCCAGCGAGAAGCGAAAGCTGCAGCGACACTGCATCATACCAATGTTGTTCCAATTTTCGAAGTTGGTGAAGCCGAGGGCTATGTCTATTACGCAATGCAATTGGTTTATGGTCATGCCTTGGACCAAGTGTTCTTGACCCCGGCGATGGACAGTCATGTTGAACTGATGAAGGCGTGGGGATACGACAAGGACCATTACTCCTTCATAGCAAAGATCGGCGTCCAGGTTGCGGATGCATTAGCGCATGCCCATGCGGCGGGCGTCTTGCATCGCGATATCAAACCAGCCAATATTTTGATCGAAGCCATGGGGAATGTTTGGATTGCTGATTTTGGACTAGCCCAGATCGATGGGATGTGCGATTTGACCAGCGCAGGTGAGGTGATCGGGACGTTGCGGTACATCCCCCCCGAAAACTTCTCTGGCCGCGCCGATGCTCGCGGCGATATCTACAGTCTCGGTCTGACTCTTTACGAATTGCTCGCTCGCAAGCCCTTGTTCGCTGGATCCAGTCGAGCCGAAGTGATCCACCAAATCTTGAACGCTCCTCCCTGCTCGTTGCGGAGTATCGACCGACATCTACCCAAGGATTTGGAAACGATCATCGCGACTGCCATCGCCAGGGATCCAAACTGCCGATACCCATCGGCCTCGGCCCTCATGGAGGATCTGCGTCGCTTCTGTGCCAAGGAACCGATCCATGCGAGTCGATTGTCGACTCCGGAGCGGATAATGCGGTGGTGTCGACAACACCGTGCCCTGACTGCGGCTGCTGTTCTAACCCTGACCATGTTGCTGCTGCTTATAACCATCGTAACGTTCGCATATTACCGCGAAAATCGATTGCGTAATGACTTGCAGGTTACACTGGAAATGGCGGTGACCGCCGATGTTCAAGGGCGACAGAATCTATTCGATTCTTACGTGGCATCGGCACGCACCGCTCAGCTAACGCATCGACCTGGTCAACGCTTTGATAGCTTGAGCGCTCTTCATAAAGCCGTGCAATTATTGCCAGACCTCGACACGCTAACAGAAGTGAGGGAAGAACGTAAAGAGAACCTTCGGGACTTAGCAATCGCTGCTACGACCTTGCCTGATATCGTTTACACCAAACGGGCCAACGGCGAGGCGATCGATCTCTATCACCTCGACCGATCCGCGCGCCGAGACGAGTCCGGCAATCTTATCGTTCGCCAGTGGCCATCGAAAGAAGTGATTGCATGTCTGAGCAACGTCAACGAGCATACGTATTTCGAGTTTACTCCGAATCGAGACGAACTGCTTCTTTTGGACCAGTCAACACACACCCTGCATCGTTGGAAAATCGATCAAGCGGCTGCGTCGCTCGTTACGGAACTACATCCCGAATGGGGTAAGCTTGTACACTGCTCTTTTAGTCATGATGGCAGACGGGTGCTGTTGGCGGACCGGACGGATGATAGAGCATGGAACGAGGTACTTGATTGGCCACAAGGCAAAAGCAATTTGCAGGTCTCGATTACCTATGACGGCGAGAATACCCCGGCTGTCAAGCTATCTCCAGATGGAAAATTGATTGCTACGATTGAAGGGAATTACCGCACGGAGGGCTCACGGTGCGTTCGCATTATCAGCGTGGACACCCGCCGCGAAGTGGCATTGCTTCTGCATGACGAATCCGTTGAATCCACGGCTTGGTATCCGGACTCGCAAACGCTGGCCGTTGGATTGACGGATTCCAATGATGTTGTTCTATGGAATGTTCCCATGCAAAGGAGAATCGGTTTATTCATTGACCAACGCGGCGGAGGTCCTAAATTGTGTTCGAATCGGGGAGAATTGCTCTCAAGTAGTTCCACATGGGGTTCGAGCATCGAAGTGTGGCATGCGTCCACCAAGAAATCAGTGCTGCACTTTTCGACATACGCTGTTTTGGGGTGGACCAGCAACGATGGACGACTCGTAGGAGACTATCGTTTGGATGCGGGAGAATGGCAAATGGTGATCGTTGAACCAAGCTCGGTGATGCGTAAGTTGGCCAGAAATCCCTTGCATGGGTCGGTGGAGGCCTGGCGTGACTTGTCGTTGCATAAGGATGGCAGAATATTGGCAGTCGGTAGCGACAGCGGGATCTCACTTTTTGATTTGAGGACGGGCCAAGACATCGGCTACGTGCCTGTAGGATACGCACTGCACCCTTGGTTTGTACCCGATACAGGTGACTTGTTAACCTATTCCGAACAAGGACTATCGAGATGGCCAGTGACCATTGGGAATTCCGCAGATGCCGAGATTTCCATCCAGGCGCGCATTGGCCCACCCGAAAAATTGGTTTGCCCATCTGCTTTCGGAACACAAATTAGTTCCGACGATTCGGGTCAGCTCATCGCGGCCGCAGCAGGTGCCAAAGCCTACATCCTTCATCGACGGGATGGCCGGTTATTAACTCTTGGGCCACTTCTGGACTGTCGCCAAGTTGCGGTTAGCCACGACGGAAAATTAGTAGTAACGTCATCGAGACAGGAGGGCTCGCTCGTCGTATGGGACGCGGACACTGGCGAGGAGATTCGCAGAGTGCAGAGCCAAGCACCGGCGGATGCACTCGACTTCTCGCGGGATGGTCGATACCTTTCTTTCATCACCAAATCGCCACAAGTCTTGGACCTGAAAACTTGGCAAATATCCGAGTGGGACAATCCACTCAACGCTCGAAACACGAATCTTTCAGACGGTCGCCGACTGGTCGTGCATTTGCAGCCTGGTAGTGCCATGGTACGCGAGGTTCCTTCCGGTCGAAAACTTGCGATGCTCGCGACTCCGGATGAAACTCGTTTCAATTTTGCCGCAATAACAGAGGACAATCTTCACGTGATTCTCAATTCCAATGATACGCATGCTACGTACATTTGGGATCTGCGAAAATTAGGTCAAGAATTGGAGAAAATCGATCTCGGCTTCGAGAATCCGCCCTGGAGCAGCGAGGCCGCGCTGGAGACTCTCGAAGAGCAATCCATTTCCCTTGACGTAGATAGATGACGAACTTCCGTTGGAATAAGTGCGTTTTCGCTATCCTCCAACGGGTCCGAGCTCCATTTACTGATCAACTTATTGATCAACCGACGGACAACGCATCTCTATTGATCGCCATCGCCAACTTCGACAGATTGCGATCGGCAATCTCTTCTTCGTTAATGTTCTGCTTGAGTAGCGACAGCGCATTGGGATAGTCGAGCATTTCTGCCCAAGTGCAAAGCGTTCCGTACGTGGCGATCTCGTAATGCTCAACTTTTTGGGCGCATGCGATGATGATCGCGTCCTTGACAGCGGGTTCCGCTTCCTCTTGGAGCATCGATTCAGCTTCGACCAGCAATCCTTTCATCGCCTCACAGGTCTTCGCACGTGCCGACTTGCCAGTCTCTTGAAATGACTGTTCAACCCGCTGAACGTGATTCTCGGTTTCTGCCAAGTGATCCTGAAGCGCGCTACGCAATCGATCACAGTTCGCCGCCTTGATCATTTTCGGCAACGCCTTGACCAATTGCTTCTCGGCGCTCAATGCGTCGCGCAACTCATCATGAAAGGCATCTGCAAGCGTTTTCATCGACATGTCTTTTCTCTCCAAATATACGGATTACTTTGAGTCACTTTACCTTGAGTCACTTCGTCGGCAACATCTCGCCGATGCAATTTCACTTGGCGATTGCCAACACCGTCAAGTGCTAACACCGTCAAGACAATGCTGTGTCTCGCCGCAGGAAGTTGCTTGAATGCTCACTGGCAAGCAATCGCTGTGCCAAACGCTCTCGACATTCGACAATGTCGATGACCGAAACGCGAATAGGCTGGTCTCTCGTGAACTCAAATGCTTCGAGTGGATTGCCTGGGTTGATTACCTGCATGGGTGCTTGTTCAATTTGGATCCGATGCGATTCTTCAACTACCAGTTCCATCGATCGAATTGGCTCCATTGTTCGTTTGACTGGCAAGCCCCAGAGAGCAGCGACGTGCCGCGTGGCGTCTTTAATGCACTGGCGGTAATTCGCAATCGCAGTGTTCTACGGTAGTTGCGCCGATCTTTCTACCGGTTGTCAAAGAAAGCAAGGCGATCGTCTCACTTCGGGAACGGCAGTTGCATCTTTCACTCCATGACGGCAGTTGTGTAACTGCTATCAATGCATCGCAGTGGATAGCACTGCGGACAGCAGGGACCCACACTTTTTGTATGTTCACGTTAAGGAGTTTTCAATGTCTATGTTACGCGTCACAATGGCATCCATGATTCTGGCATCGCTTGCAGGTGTTTCGACCGCGCAGGCCCAGACGACATCAACACAGCAAGCAACGGCAACGTCGGCCTCAGCCCGACAGCAGGGAGCGGTCACGGTAAAGCAAGCCCTGGTTGAGAAGCTCAAGAAATCGAACGAAGCCGAAATCGAGCTAGCGAAATTGGCACAGCAACGATCCGATAACGACGAGGTGAAGCAACTCGCCAAAATGATGGTTGAAGATCATCAGGCACTCAACGAACAATTGAAGAAGTTCGATACTTTGAGCGATTCCAGCAACTCAACCAGCACGACGGGCGCCGCAATCGAAAGTAGGAATTCGGCCACCGACCGCCAAAATCAAAATCGCGGTGGGGTGGTTAGTACTGCCCAGCGAGACGCGGCCGAGGGCCGATCTGCCATGGTCCCGAAGGAACTGTGCGAGATCTCGAAAAAAGCCTGCGAGAACGCTCTTGCGATGACCAAGGAGATGCTCAACGAGTACAAGGGTCAGGACTTCAACATGGCCTATCTCGGTCAACAATGCGTTGCTCATACCATGATGCTAGCCGAGTTGAAGGCCATTCAATCGGTCGGCCCTGAAGAATTCAAACCATTTACGCAATCGGCCATTTCGAAAACCGAATCGCACGTGGAGAAGCTCAAGGAGCTCGCGAAAAAATTGGAAGGCGATAGCAAAAAGCAAAGCTAAACACATTTTGCTTAACACTTCGCTTAGCTAAGAAAGCGGGCCAAAGGATTTCGATCCTCGGGCCCGTTTTTTTTGACGCTGCGGCATTTTTGAAATTGCCCAGCCCGTCCAACAGATTCGCCAGGAACGAAAAATCACAGGGCAGTTCGGACATGATTCAAGTTGGATCAACCGGAGTGCCTGCTTTACAAATGAGGACAGGAGAACATGATGGGTTCAATTTATAGTCGAATGATCAGCGGAGCTCTCGTTTCCGCGATCATGAGTATGTCGAGTGTTCACGGTCAAATTGTGGACGTGCAGACCAAGCAGAGCAACATTGAAGTCGGACGTAGTGGTGTCGATATCGACGTCAATGCGGATCGCAATGCTGACGTCCGGGCCGACGGGAATTGGCGTGAGGTAGGGGCAGCACTCAGCACCGACCAAGAGATCGCACAATGGCTCTTGGTCGATCAACGTGCCACCATCGACTTTGCTCGATACGGAATGGAACGGACGCAAAGTCCTGAAGTTAGGAAATTGGCAGAAGCGGTTGTTCAAGAACATCAGCGACTGCATGACGAGCTGATGCGTGTCAACGCAACTGCCGCTATCCGGGCCAAAGGGACGATTCCCGCCCAATCAACGGGACCGGCCAATGTCGATGTTGAGATCCCGGCCCGACGAGTTGAAGACGAGCGTCGCGAGGCCGTCCGCGAAGAAGTCCGTGACGCCCGCCGCGACCGCGATGGCACGCGACGGCCGCTAGAAAACATCATCGATCGAATTGAAGACCGGGTGGAACGGGTCACCGATCGGGCGGAACGCGTGCTCGACCAGACCGCTCCATTGACGGGCCAAACAGGTGAAGGCACGCTCGTTGCAAATGGAGCTTCTGGTCCGTCGACCTTCGTGTCCGTCCATCAAAGTATTTCTCAACAGCTTCAACAAATCGCTCGTGCCGACTTGGAAAAGCAGCAGGGCTATGAGTTCGATGCTTCGTTCGTGGGTATGTTGACCTGTTCACATATGCAGCAGCAAGCCACCATCGCGGTTCTCTCGACCCGAGCGTCGAAAGAATTGAAGCCGCTGCTCGTGCAAGCGACAGCGACCATTCAACAGCATCGAGATACGGCTGACCGTGTTATGCGAAATCTGCATCGATAATCGATCGAATGCGATCCACAGCATGAATGAGGATCGAGCAACCCGATCCCCATTCATGCGGAAACCATGTCCCTTTAATGAAAAATGAGTCATTCTCGTGTACTTGCAAATCTCGGCACGTGGATTGCGATGGATATCGACCAGTTCTTCGTTCGAAGGATGCACGCTTCTGTCGGTCGATGGGCATTAATACCCGGTGGGTTTGTCCGGATTGTGTGCAGGCGTGAAGTGAGTTGGCCTAAAGGAGAAATGCAATGAAGATTTTGAAGTGGAGTGCAGTGTGCGTTCTAATGGTATTCGCTGGAGGCTGTACGGACACGATGGAATCTCCCTCGTTGGTCAATGAGACCGATCGAACCAGTGACCGAGACAACACCGGCGTGAATACTCGTGACCGGCGAAGTGATGCAACGACCCCCATGGACCAGTCCAATAAAAAGAGCGACATCGATCAAGTTGCCCAGATACGGTCCTCCGTATTGGAGATTAAAGATTTATCGGTCTATGGTCGGAACGTGAAGATCATAACGGACGAAGGCAAGGTTGTTCTTCGTGGACCGGTGGCGTCGGAATCGGAGCGTGCCCAGATTGCTATGGTCGCCGAAAAAATCGCCGGTCCGGGGAACGTTACAAACCTGCTTGAAGTCGACAAGAAATAAATGCAATTAGTCCGCTCCGAGTTAATAGCGGATTCGTCACATACTCGTTTTATTCAAATTTCAATTATCAAATTTCAATTAGAGGAACAATCATGAAGAACGAACATGAACATGATCAAGCGGTATTTTGCATCGCGGCGAATCGCCCAAAGGCCGTCGTTATCGTGGAACGACTTCGGGCCGCCGGATTTCGAGAAACGGAAATATCATTTGTGATGGCCGACGGGGACCGCGGTGGCGAAATCGTGATGGAAGGCAACACCAAAGCACCTGAGGGCGTTGCTACGGGTGCAGGAAGTGGTTTGCTGCTCGGCGGGGCTTTGGGTTGGGCCGTCGGTATCGGTGCCTTGGCCATTCCAGGCCTGGGACCGTTCATTGCCGCCGGGCCGATTATGGCTGCGTTGGGTGGGGCTGCCATTGGGTCGACCCTTGGAGGATTGACCGGTGGATTGGTCGGTTTGGGCTTCTCCGAATACGAAGCGAAGGAGTATGCGGGGTACCTCAAGGACGGACGATCCTTGATTTCTGTTCGCGTTGAAAACAATGACGAGATTAGTCGAGCGAAGCAAATTTTTCAGCAGGCCGGCGCCGAGCACATTTCGGTAAAGAATGTGCAAACGGCTAATCAAAGCTAATCGTTGTTTAGTGACGTTGAGTCATGCGGAAACACGTACTGTTCTCCCGGGAAATCTAAGCAACCGTCGAACGACGAGGCATAAAAATCCAAAAGCGCGATGCACGAACTGCATCGCGCTTTTTTTTCGTGTGTTCCCGTCGAAACACTGGTTGTCGCGTTCCTCAACGGGTATGAAGTTCAGAATGTCCTGATGCCTTAGGCTGCTAATCGACCTGTCCGTGACTCCGATTCGATCACGATGATCGATTCTCAACCAGTCGACTCCCGTCGCGAGCACCTTGCAGCAAAGTCGTCCGCTCTGCGCGCAATGGCACACTTTTTGCATTGCTTGTGTTTCGGAATGAAAACAACCTGGCACCTATCTTCAGTGAAAGTCTTCGACGATGTCCACCATTCTGTTGATCATTTTGATCTTGCTTCTGTTAGGGGCTGTTCCGGCTTGGCCACATAGTCGAAACTGGGGATACGGTCCCAGTGGCATTTTGGGAGTGTTGGCGGTTATCTTAATTGTACTGTTGCTCATGGGTAGGATTTAAGATTCGGCGATTGCCGCGTGCACAGGTGCCGCTTGATTGCAGACAATGCGCTTGCAGGTGTGCAAGTATTTTTCTAAGTAAACAGGAACATGGAATCGCTCAATGAGTTCATCGGCTCTACTCCCCGCATCCAAAAAGTCTGGCACGCGAGATCTGAAGTCGGAGGTAAATTTGGAGCAGGTCGTAGGCATGGGTCCGATCGTCCTTGAGAACGGGGTTGCTTTTCGCGTTTGGGCCCCGCATGCGTCGAGCGTGAGTGTGGTCGGCGATTTCAATGATTGGAATCCGGCTGCCAACCCACTCGAGCGCGAGGCCAGCGGGTGTTGGTTTGCAAGCGTGCCTCAAGCAAAGCCTGGGCAACAATACAAATACCAACTAACAAACGGCGACAAGACGTTTCAACGAATCGATCCTCGGGTCAGGGAAGTGACCAACTCGGTCGGCAACGGGGTGATTCATCAGCCCGAGTTCGATTGGCAAGGGTTTGACCAATTCAAGATGCCGGCATGGAACGAAGTGGTGATTTACGAGACGCATGTCGGAACGTTCTTTCGCGGTGACAAAGAGAATGTTGGAACGTTCAAGGACTTTGCGAAAAAGTTTTCGTACTTGAAAAAGTTGGGCGTCAACGTCCTTCAAGTCATGCCCATCGCTGAATTTGCCGGGGATTACTCGTGGGGATATAACCCTGCCCATCCTTACGCAATCGAAACTTCCTACGGAGGCCCAGTTGGATTTAAGACGTTCGTACGCGAAGCCCACCGGGCTGGATTTGCAGTGGTATTGGATGTTGTTTACAACCATTTCGGCCCGAGCGATTTAGATCTTTGGCAGTTTGATGGTTGGAGTGAGAACGGCAAGGGTGGGATTTATTTTTACAACGATCATCGCAGTAGCACGCCATGGGGAGACACGCGTCCCGACTACGGCCGTGGAGAGGTCCGAGCTTACCTACGCGACAACGCTATGATGTGGCTCGAAGAGTACCAAGTCGATGGTCTGCGGTACGACATGACGCTTTACATCCGTAGCGTCGATGGCAACCCACAGAACGAGATTCCTGATGGCTGGGGGCTGACGCAGTGGATCAACCGTGAGATACATACCTTAAAACCCTCGGCACTCACGATCGCTGAGGATCTTCGGAATGAACCCTATCTGACCAAACCGGTTGACCAAGGCGGCGCGGGTTTCTCGACGCAATGGGACGCTCGTTTCGTACATCCCATCCGTGACGTAATCACGCAGGTCGATGATGCGGGTCGGGATATGCAAAAGGTTTGCGATGCGCTATGTCATACGTACAACGGAGATGCGTACCAGCGCGTTGTTTACACTGAATCCCATGACGAAGTAGCCAACGGCAAGGCCCGTATTCCGAGCGAAGTCGACAACGAGAATCCGGACAATTGGTTCGCGCAGAAACGTGCGACGCTGGGCATCGCCATGACGTTGACGGCGCCTGGCATCCCCATGCTCTTTCAAGGACAAGAGTTTCTTGAGGACGGGTGGTTTCAAGACGTCGACGAATTGGATTGGGATAAAGCCGACGATCAAAGTGGAATTATCAGGTTGACGCGCGATCTCATTCGTCTCCGACTCAATTCAGACGGCCAGACTCGCGGGTTGACCGGCCAACATGTTCATGTCATGCATTGCAATCATGCAGACAAGGTCGTCGCATTTCGGCGCACCTACGACAACGGTGGTCCGAGTGATGATGTGATCGTCGTCGCCAATTTCGCCAACCGTCATTGGGATCATTACGAAATCGGTTTGCCGGCTGGAGGGACGTGGAAACGACGTTTTAGTAGCGACAAAACCGAATACAGCGATGAGTTCGGCGGCATGGCCGGTGGTGACATCGACGCACAAAAGCGGCCCTACGATGGTCTCAGTCATAGTGGTACATTGCGCTTGCCCCCATATACCGTCCTCATCTACTCGCAGGAGAAAGGACAGTCCTAAAGCTCCGGTTCGCAACTCGAACGGTCGGATGGGTTGCGGTCATTTGCCCGTCTTTGATCGTTCCGCTGCTACTTCCGGTTCGTATTTGACCGTCGTAAGAGGGATGTCTTTGAACGGCAAGGTATCAGGGGTAATCTGGACTGCCGTCGAGACTTTGAGAGGGAATGGCCCGCCTACATCAAAAGTGAGTTCCACAAAGCTGGCCGTCCAACCGGCTTGTTCCGGTGCTTTAGAAGACGTGAAACTGCCATCGGGATTGGGTGCGAGTTCCGTACTTTGGAAGGCAGGTCCGATGGTTTCCAATCGGAAGTCGCGGGCGACTGGATTGTTTGCCCTCCACAACGTGGCTTTTTGAACAGGTGATTCGGAGCGAACTTGGATCGCCCCTGCCGCGTCGAACTCCCATGAATATACGGGTACTTTTTTGCCGGAAGTAACCAAATGGTAGAACGCGGCGATGCTTTGCACAGCGTCGGTCCCTTTAAGTCCGTGGTCTGCGTTGGGAACGTACCGCAGCAGTTTCTCACCCTTGAGATCTGCATAGTAAAATTGGGACGAGTTGGGAACGAAGAATTGATCGCCGCTCGCATTGACAATGTATTTAGGCATCGTCAATCGATCGCGATAGTAATAGGGATCCACAATCTCATAGATTTGCTGCATGCGCGGATGATCGAAGCGTTGAAGGATTTTGTGTTGGTAGTAGTTACCAATCGCTTCGGCCCAAAATCCATAAGTCTCCGCATGGTTGGTCAACGAGGGTTTGGCATTGGCGACATCAATGACGATCGGCACGATGGCTGCGACACGCTTGTCCGCGGCGCCGGTCATCCAGGTGGTCCATCCCCGTTTTGACCCGCCAGCCACCACAAATTTTTGAATGTCGCGTTTCCCGCCTTCTTCGGTTGCTGCAAACTCTGTTACGCAGTCCATAGCGCGCACGGCGCTTTTGACCATTGGCAACCGAGGTAGCCATGTTGCATCGCCTGTCTCGAGGAATTGCGACCAAGCGTAACCGATGAGATCATCTTCGGTTCTCGGCTGTCCGTCGCCGTGAAATACCAAAGGTTGATTCGGAACATTCTTCAGTTCAACAACCATGCTCCCGGTAGCCTTCGCGACAACTGCATTGATCGCGTCGGGGCCTTTGGGTTGATTACTAGTATGACTTCCGCCACCGATGAACAAGAACGCATGATCGGTCTTCAATTGATCGGGCGTGGTCACCACTAGCCAATGTTCCCAGAGGGGGCGATCGACATCCTTTTCCGTTCGCCAGGTTTGGGAATTTAGTCGGATGACGGTTGTCGTCATTCCCTCAGCCTTGATCGTCTCCTGGATCTTCCACGAGTAAGAGGAATCGGGAGCGGCGATGTAGTCATCCAATGCCGTGCGATTGCCTACCGCAGGTGGCTCCGCATGGACGGAAGGCATGGAGGAGACACCGAGAACCGAGACGAGGAGGAGTGGAAATCGCATTCGAAGCATGGTGTGATTCAACCTAGAAGGAGTAAAGGATGTTTTCAGAAAGCGGCCAGCCCAACCGAGCAAAGCTCAACCGAGAGATCATGCCTGTGTGCTGGATCATTGCGTTGTGATTGAAATGTTGGGCAGTTCCTTCATGTCGCCGGTAACCTCCATGGTCAACGGCGATTGATCGCGATTGGCATATTTGCCACCCAACAAATCTGGCCCGTCATCGTGAAGTCCCGTCATCCGCTGTGCTGCCGTAGGTTGCTTGGATGGATCCGGCCAGATCACGGTGACTTTGTAGCTGCCTACTGGAATACCAGGGTTCATGTCCGTCACCACTTTGAATTTACCGTCGGTACCGACGGCAGCAGTGGAAACCAAAGGCTGTTTGGGATCGGTCGGATGGAACATAATCGTGGCCCCTTCGGGTGATTTCCCATCTACGGAGATAGAACCAGGAATATCCATCAATCGCAATCCTCCGGTGCAACCACCGGTCACGATCAAACCACTCATGAGCAGCGCGAGGGACGATGTTCGGCAAAATCCGTGCCGTCGCGTGATTTCCATTAGCAGCATTAGGCAAGCGTTCCTTGATTGAAAAAGGGTTCGGTACATTCGTGGTGAGGCTTTGGATAGGTACGAGACAGACAGACCTCCTCGCACCGTCGCGCGGCTAGGGAGCAAATCCCGTAGCCGCTGCAGTCGTTCATCGACAATCGCCCTATTCCGGATTTTCAAACACCTCACCACCATCGCGGGTGACGAAGGCGATAAAGACACGGTTGTCGATGTTGTTGGACATGAAAACTACCGACGCATCACCCCGAATGGTTTGGACACCACCGGTATGAAATGAGTAGGGATTGTCCTGATTGAGAACACCCAAGGCCGAGCAACCGGGTTGCGCAGGATTCGTTATGTCGGCGCCACTAAGCCCGCGTGGACGACGCGCGATATTCCAATCACCGTAGAACGAATTCAGGGTAAAGGCAGGTGGAGACGTCGTCCAAGATCCGGGAATCTGACGGCCTCTAAAGAACAATCTCTGCTTGCCCGCAATCTCGGTAAAACAAATCGTGTTGGCCAGTCCATCGGTTACCGCTGAGAATCGGATGAAGGGATCGGCAACCATCTTTCCAGAAGGCTGAGTGGCGGGGCTGGACGAGGGTTCCGGCGAGCCCAGCATGCCATTGTCGGTCGTACCACTTGTCGTATCACCGATGCAGATATTTAACGACGAGTGAACGCCTCGCAATGGAACGTAGTCGGTACGCGGCAAATTGAAGACGGTTCCCGAAGGCAAAATACCACCGGCAGCGAGGTACGGCCCGTAGTCCGATTGGACTTCTGGAGTTGAAGGACAAAGAAAGGTCGCCACGGGATTCATGGCCGAAACAGGCAGCTGGCCGCCTGGGAATGGAGCAGGAAGATTGCGAGGATCGATCAGCGGCTTGCGATGATCAAACATCATGTACAAGTTGTTTTGCTCCATGTAGGGCAGCAGCTGACCTAGCACACCAAATGGACGTCGCGCATCGGCCGTGAAGTTAAAAAACGGATTTCCAGAAGACGCGTACGTGTCCGCGAACGAAAACTCTTTTCCCCACGTGGGCACCTTCTTAAACGCGGACTCGAAATTGTGAAGTCCAAGTCCGATCTGCCGAATGTTGTTACTACAGCTCATGCGTCGTGCCGCCTCGCGTGCGGCTTGGACAGCGGGTAACAGCAAACCCACTAAGATCCCAATGATTGCAATCACCACCAAGAGTTCCACCAAAGTGAAACCCGATCGTCTAAGCGATCTAACCATACGGCACCTCCCAAGGAGAAATAAAGCCACCAAGAAAAGCAGATAAGGGGGATTCATGCCCCATGAACTTGAGTGTACGATGCAGCGCAGGCGTCGTCTACAGGAGGATTTTGCTTTTATGAGATCGAAACATGATTTCGACCTTGCATCGGATGTAAAGACTACCCAGAGTACCAAAGTGTTTCATGATTGGATCGTAAAAGCACCGATCCCTAGACGTCACGATCCCAATTTAACCTAATCTTTGCATACCCAGTCTTTGTCGAGGAGAACTTTGACGATGATCGCATCTCTGCGTTGGGACTCGTTTCAGACGACGGCAACTCGATTCGCTAGGCGATGCTTGAGCTGCATCGGGATTGCTTCGGTTTGCTTTGGATTCGGAGAAGGCATCGCCGAGGATCCAAAACCATTGGTTGTCTCTGCGAGTCCAACTCCATCCGACCGTCCCTTCGCGACCCCGGATCCGATTCGTGGCAGTGGACATCGCACGAGCATTGGGTCTGGAGACTCGGTTTATCCGTTGGTTGTGGTCCGAGGCACACCGTACGAAATGGGTTACCATCTCGGACGCGTGATGGCGAACGAGATGAAGCAATTCGTACCCGCCGCTCTCGACGGCATCGCAAAAGAACTTGGGCTGGAACATTCCGCGTTGGTGGAGGTCTGGTCGCGCTCGACCGCTTATGGCGACGATCGAGTCGAACAGGAGTTGGCCGGATTGGCCGATGGATCTGGGATTCCTTTGGCTACATTGCAAGCCATACATGCAGTTCCGCTGTTGATGCCTTACTCATGCAGTAGTATCGCGGCCTGGGGCGACGCGACGGCCGATGGTCATTTGTACCAGACCCGCAACTTGGACTGGAACATGGAAGTTGGGGCGCACGAGTTTCCCATGATCGTGCTGTACTTACCTGACCAGGGTTCACCTCACGTCGTCCCATCGTTTGCGGGAATCATTGGAGCGCATACCGGCCTCAATGCCAGCGGCATCGCGCTATCGGAAATGGGGGATGCGTCCGCCAAGGAAGCTCCTTACCAAATCCATGCCCCTCACTTTACGGTCTTTTTTCGCACAATGCTTTACGACGCCGAATCTCTTACTGAGGCGTTGGATATCTTTCGTACGCAGATTCCTACCAAGCGGTATCACTACGTGTTTGGTGATGGCCGGCAGGAACAACGGGCGGTCAAGGTACGAGCGCATTCGCCCGAGAAAGCCGACGAGCGGGTCGTGATTTGGAATGACAACGATCCCACCGACGAGTTCGCTCCCAATGTCCTGTCCTGTATCGTTTACAACGACGAAGGCCGCGGGGCATTTCCCACGCTCCAAGCACAGCGCGGGAAACTGACTGGTGAAGCTCTGGTTGAACTGGCCAATCGCATTCCGATTCGTGGTGGTAATGTCGAAAACGTGGTGTACGATGCGACCGCGTTGCGGATGTGGGTATCGTATGCGAAGGGGACGCAGGAAGCCTACGAGCGGCCGTATGCAACCATCGATTTGACGACCATCGATGCCGATCGCGATGGGACACCGGATTTGAGTTTGCCTGCCCGATTATCCCAGCGCTGAAGAAGCGGCTAGCATCGATTTAGAACTGAGGAGATCAATCGCTTCCGGAGTCCTCGACCCGCCTTACGATGGGTTTGCGAGGTTCGCCTGTCGTCAAAATCGGTTTGAGTTCATTCACAAAATCCTGGGCATCTCGGAAGCTCCGGTAGACGCTCGCGAACCGTACAAAAGCGACTTCGTCGAGTTCACGCAAGTACTGCATGCACAGGTTGCCGATTTCCTCGGACAGCACCTCACGCTCGTAGTTGTCGAGAATGTGCCCTTCGATTTCGATTGCTAAGGACTGAATCTCCTCCGGCTTGATCTTTCGTTTCCAACACGCCAGAGCGATTCCGCGCTCGATCTTAATCCTGCTAAAATCCTGACAAGTTCCATCCCGCTTGCGAACCTGCAGCAATCCTTCGACCCGTTCGTAGGTTGTGAAGCGGCGTTTGCAATGGTTGCAGAAACGACGCCTACGTATGGCGCGGCCGTCCTCAACCAAGCGAGAGTCTCGGACGCCATCGTTGTCGTTCGCACAAAAGGGACATCGCATGAAGCAAGCTGCTGTCCGTTAAAGTCGTTATTCTGTCTTCGCCCGTACGGTCCCTATGCTACGTCACAATCGTCGAATTGTCGCACACCTAGGGGATGAATCAAGAAGGTAGCGATGGACAATTCCATCGCATGGGGTGTATTTTTATTAGGCTACGCATGCACCAAGACGGGAATCTTCGATGGAAACGCAACCCAACCTCCAAACTTCCGCTCGCCCCCAAGGGTCATTTCGACATTTGCTCTGGGCAGGCCTCTTCATGCTGTCCGGGCTATCGTTTCTGATCTACCTGGGGACAAACAAAAACACCATACTCGGTCAACCCGTGACCGACTGGGATCTCCAGCCTTTGACCGGTACCGACCAAACGCTCACTTACGACGCGTGCCGCGGCAAACTCGTTGTGCTCCATTTCTGGGGACCTTGGTGCCCGCCCTGTCGCGTCGAATACCCGGAGATCGCGCGCTTGCAAACTCGATACGCGAACAGCGACGAGGTGCACATCGTGAGCGTTACGTGCGACTCGACCGCACCTGAGAATCGCGAAACACTCCAATCAGATACCGAGGAAATGCTAGCGAATTTGAAGGTGACTCAACCTGTGTACTGGGATCCTGCGGAGTACACCCGCGTTCAAGTCGCTAAATTGCTCGCACAGCGTGGGTTCAGTTATCCCACAACTCTGCTGCTCGACCGACAAGGTCGCGTCGTAAATTACTGGCTTGGTGCAACCGATGCAGGCGAGATCGATTCCGCCATCGCTGCCGCATTACTCCAACCAAGAATAGGTCCATGATCATGTCCGACAGCCGACCTAGGATTGGTATCACCATGGGCGACCCGACCGGCGTCGGCCCTGAGATCATCGTCCAGGCCTTGAGCGAATGTTCGGCCCATGAAGCCTGCCTGTCATTGGTCATCGGACGCGCGGCGATCCTCGAACAAGCCGCCCGGCTTGTGAAGCGGGACATTTTGATCACGCCGATCGATTCGATCGAACAAGCCGAAGAGATCTGGCGATCGACCTCGAATCAACCGCATCCATCCATCCTATGCCTGCAAGTTGGCGATCCTCGTATTGAACAAGTCATTGCGCCGAAGTCAGCGATTCAGGTCGATGCGTTGGGTGGACAAGCTGCCTACGATTCCTTGGTGGCGGCCACCGAACTCTGCCGCGACCATCGACTCGATGCCATCGTCACCGCCCCGCTCCACAAAGTCGCGTTACACCGGGCAGGACACGATTGGCCTGGCCACACCGAACTGCTTGCGCATCTTTGCGGAGTCCCGGATTCGTCCATGATGCTTTATTTGCCGCCGGGCAAACCCAGGCATGGTGGCCGCATGGGCTTGGGGGTCGTCCACGTGACGTTGCATTGTGCCCTGCGCGATGTTTTTTCCCAATTGACGATCGAGAGCATTCTCGAAACCATTGCGTTGGCGGATGGTTTCTTTCGCCGTCTGAGTTCGGCGATGGAATTGAACGAGGTGCCGCGGATCGCAGTAGCGGCTCTCAATCCGCACGGCGGAGAATCGGGGCGTTTCGGGGACGAGGAGATGACCATCATTGCCCCCGCGGTCGAGCGAGCCCGTGCGAATGGGATCGATGTCGTCGGTCCGCTGCCTGTCGATACTTTGATGTCGGCCGCCGCCGATGGTCGCTACGACGCCGTGGTGGCGATGTACCACGATCAAGGTCACATCGCGCTCAAACTGCTGGACATGTTCGAAGCCGTCAACATCACACTCGGTTTACCGATTCTCAGGACCAGTGTCGCGCACGGCACCGGCCACGACATCGCTTGGCAAGGCATCGCGGAATGGGGCGGGATGACCCAAGCCATCATGGTGGCGGCTCAATTGGTCAAGGGAGGGGCAGCCGACACACTGTGCCGCCCCTTAGCGTCGGCTCGCCATCCGGGTGTTGTTGATCACATATAGTTTGGGATCGTCGACGATCCAATCCGTGCTCCAATCGCGACCGTTGTCCCCGTTGACCACGTTGTAGAAGAACGAGCGCAGTTCTTCACAGCGGTAGCCGTAAGGCATGGCCGTGGCGATGTAGTCCTCACGCGTCAGTTCATCGACCCCGGGGCTTGCGAAATAATGCACCAGTCCGTCCGGGGTGAAAGACAAGCCTAGGGTCCACCAGCCAGTCTCCTGGACTTCGGGCCCCATGAAGTCACCACCATTGCGATCGGATCGCACTCGGAAATATGCGTACGGAACCATCCGTCCCTCGACCTGACGCGTTCCCCTGAGGATGAACAAGCCTGGCCAGTAAACCTCATCCTTTTCGGATTTGTTGGCGAAAAACAAAACGGGTTTGTTTTCAATGACGGTGGTTTCCACGGCGGCGCGGAAAGCAAAGTGGGGACCATTCCGCTTCTCCCATTCCTCCATAGGTGGGATAAAGACGCGAGTCGTTACGTTAGGTGATTGCGATACTTTCAGCGTTCCGCCGGCCCGGTACTGAACGTTGCAGATAAAATCGTCCTGGTGCATTTTGTGACTTGGACGACCTGGGATGCCTGTGAACAGCGACCGCATCAGCATCGAACCTTCGCTGCCAGGAATGCCGCCAGGCGGAGTCGGAACCCGCTCAACCACGTCCGGATGCCCTCTTTTTGCCCCTTCGTACCAACGTCCGTTCGTCGATTTGCCCATCGGCATGCGTTGATTTTCGTCGATGTCTTCCGTGCTTTTCGGATTGTTAGGGACGTATCCCCAGCCTTCATCCTCGAAATCGTCTCCGACTTGTTTCATCTGCTCGCCGGTCCCGGGCACAACGATCTCGCTTCGGGACTGAGCTTGGGCCAGCAAAACTGGGGCGGTGGCCATCAGCGACGCAGCAAAGACGAACGGACTGGCGATGGAAACGCGCATTGGACCTCCGGAAGGTAGCGAGACAAGCGAGAGGTATTCTTTCAAAAAAACACCGTTTGTTTGGTATCGGATGTCGCTATCGAAAAAACCGACATTTTCAGTTGAGCTACCAAACTAGACGTATTTTGCTTAACTTATCGTCTACACGACCGTCCCGAAGGACGCCTGCCACGAAGCCTGCTTCCATAGTCCTTCGCGTATGTCCCCACTCTTTATCCTACCCCAATGACTGCAACCGAAGACAACGTCAAGGACGACTCCAGCAACCCACCGTTGAATCCGTATGTCGCGGAAACGTCGGCTCGCAATGCTGGCAAGATTGTGAGCCGGCTCGGGGAGTCGGGGAAAATTACGGCCGTGATCATGATCATGGCCTTCGCTTTTTGGTTTGTTTCAAAAAAGCTTAAGGGAGTGACGTGGGCTGAGGTCCAGCAAGGCTTCGAGGGCTTGCCGACCTACCACATCCTTTTCGCCCTGTTCTTAACGGCGCTCAACTATGTCATCTTGACCGGTTACGACTGGATCGCCATTCGACACTTGAAGAAGGTTCTTCCGTTTCGAAAAATGATGGCCGGTGCGATCGTGGGTTACTCTGCCGGAAACGTTCTGGGCTGGCTTTTCGGTGGCAATATCGTTCGCTATCGGATGTATTCCAAATGGGGTTTTACGGCCCTCGAAATCATCGCCTTGGTTTCAATCCTTTCGATTACCTTCTGGCTGGGTCTCTTTTTGCTGGCGGGCATTGCGTTCTTGGTCCTGCCTGTCCATCTACCCGATGATGTTCTGGAGATGCTGACCTTCGAGTCGAAACTGTGGGGGCACATTTCGCTCTCGCAACAGTTGCTCGGGATCATTTTTTTGGTTTGTGTCGGCATCTATCTTGTCGCTTGCTTAACCATCCGTCGCCCCATTCGCTTTCGAGATTTCTCAGTTGCGCTGCCTCCATTTCGGTTATCGGCCATGCAATTGGTTGTCTCGGCGGGTGACTTTCTCCTAGCCACGACCACCCTTTATGTGCTTCTTCCTCCGGACATCGTGGGACCTGACAAGATCAATTTTTCGACGGTTTTGATCGCGTATTTGACCGCGCAGATTTGCGCGGTGCTGACCCACGTACCGGGTGGATATGGATTGCTCGAAGCCATCTTGCTGACGTTTCTCGAAGGCCCCGGAAACAGCAACAAAGGTCCGGTGCTGTGCGCCGTGATTCTGTTCCGCATCATCTACTACCTCGTTCCCTTCGCCATCGCCGTCGTGATCTTTTCGATCAATGAGTATTGGCCGACCAAACCGAAAGCGGAAACGGTCGATGGTCCGCAATAACTTTCCTTCCATCGTTCACAGTCCTGGCCAAGCCGGAACCGCGACAACCAAGATCGCTACAGCGGACTTGATGCCTATCGAGGTCACATGGCAAATGGCCATGCAGCGGGCAGTTCGGACGCTCGACGGATTGCTAAATCGCTTGAACTTGTCCCGCGAACTGCTTCCTGGCTGTGATCCGGATTCGCCATTCCCAATCCTTGTGCCACTTGAGTACGTCGCACGCATGACACCGGGGGATCCCCATGATCCGCTGCTCCTTCAAGTCATCGCGCGGGATCAAGAGGCTGAACTTCATCCCGGCTATCAAGTTGACGCGGTCGGTGATGCCGCCTGTCAAAACGCACCGGGTTTACTGCACAAGTACCGTTCGCGCGTCCTACTGATGGCCAATGGCATGTGCGCGGTTCATTGTCGCTACTGCTTCCGTCGACACTTTCCCTACGGAGAGCTTCCAAAGGGAGCCCAAGATTGGGATGCGTCGATGGCCTACATCGCCTCGGATCCATCGATCGATGAGGTCATCCTGTCTGGGGGCGACCCACTGTCGTTGGGTAACGCACGTCTGAACCAACTCATCGATGGCATCGATCGGATACCGCATATCAAACGTTTGAGGATTCACACGCGATTTCCGGTCGTGATTCCTCAGCGCATCGACGATGGTTTCCAGCAATGTCTTGAATCCACGCGTCTCCAAACTTGGATTGTCCTGCACATCAATCACGCGCGTGAAATCGATGACCCGCTGGTGGCAGCGGTCAAACGGTTGCGGCGTTCCGATGCGATCGTGCTCAATCAAGCCGTGTTGTTGCGAGGCATCAACGACACACTAGAAGCTCAGGTAGCGTTGAGCCGGTCCTTGATCGACGCGGGCATCCTGCCCTACTACTTGCACCAGCTCGATCGGGTCCAAGGCGCGGCCCACTTTGAATGCGACGAAGCCCTTGGGCATTCATTGATCGAGGGCATGCGAGAGCAACTGCCAGGCTACGCTGTCCCAAGGTACGTGCGCGAGGAAGCCGGCCGCCCTAACAAGACCTTGTTGCGGTAACGTTTCTGGCACGATCGCAATCCACACCTGCCACGCACGCTACAATCGAATCAGCATTTTGCATGCCTGAAGAGGATGCACGACGACGCTGCGGGGAATCATGAACTCCACCGCGTTGGTCTACAATGCTCCCTTCACTCTTGGTAAGCGCAACAGAGGAATTATGAAAGCCGCCTACTTCACGCAAACTGGGGAACCCGAATGCATCCAATACGGTGAACTCCCGCCACCGGTGTGTACGGATACTACCGTCCTCGTCCGCGTCAAAGCCGTATCGGTCAACCCGATCGATACGTATATCCGTAAGGGGTCCAATTATTGGCCACTGCCAAATCCGTACATCGTCGGGTGTGATTTCGCTGGCGAAGTAGTGGCCACGGGGTCTCAGGTGCTGAACGTGGGCATAGGGCAACGTGTCTGGGGATCGAATCAAGGATTGGTTGGACGTCAAGGAACATTTGCAGAGTTCGCGGTGGTGGAACCCCAATGGCTATATCCCGCTCCCGATTCGGTTGGCGATCGGGACTTGGCCGCCATCGCGTTGGTAGGGATTACGGCTCATCTGGGACTTCTGTCTAGGGCGCATCTCAAGCCAGGTGAAACGCTTTTCATTCGCGGCGGAACCGGAGGCGTCGGTGCCATGGTTCTGCAGATGGCCAAAGCCATCGGGGCCCGAGTTGTCACCACGGCTGGGAGTGAAGCCAAAGCAGAGCGATGCAGGCAACTGGGCGCCGATGTGGTCATCGAGCATCAACGCGTGGACGTTCCGACTGCGGTCCGGGCCGCGACCCCGCAAGGGATCGATGTGTTTTGGGAGACACTCCGCGAACCGGACTTCGATTTTGCCGTCTCGACCATGGCGGCCAACGGTCGGATGATACTGATGGCAGGTCGAGACGCGCGACCCAGTTTTCCAGTGGGTCCGTTCTACGTCAAAGGCTGCTCCCTCCACGGCTTTGCCATGTTCAATGCCAGTCCAGAACAGCAGCAACGCTCTGCGTGCGACATCAACCATTGGTTAACTACGGGACAACTGCGGGCCCAGATCGATCGCGTCCTGCCGTTGTCGGAGACCGCCAGCGCCCATCGATTGCAGGAATCCAATACGGTAGCTGGAAGTGGGGTGTTGCAGGGCAAGATTGTCCTCGAGGTCGTTTAGATCGCCGTTTTCAATTTTGGAGACACGAGGCGTGCATGCCATCCGAACCTTACTCGATCTGGTCTACCCGCGTGTCTGTTTGCTGTGCTCGCATTTACTGCTTGAGCCGGATCACCGAGCGATCTGCGGCGGTTGCTTGACCCGCTTAGAGCCCATCGTCGACGCATGCCGTAAATGTGGCGCTCCCGCCAAGTCCGATTCGCATGCGAGCGGCTCGCGTCGGGGAAGGCGAACTCGGACTTGTCTTTTCTGCCGCAATCGACGTTGGTCATTTCAACGCATGTTCGCATTCACGGTTTACCGTGGATCCGCCATGCGCGTGGCAAGGTACATGAAGGAGCCCAATTGTGAACCCTTGGCCAGGCAAGTTGGCGATGCGGTCGGCCAATGGCTTCTCGAACGCGAAGACTTCTTGGCCTTGCACTACGATCTGATCGTGCCAGTTCCCCAACATTGGCTAAGGCGTCTGACCCTACGCTACAACCAGGCTGATGTGCTGGCTCGACGGATCGCTCAAGCCATCGATCAGCCTGTCCGCGATGGTTGGTTACGCCGATCGCGATGGACTCCTAAGCAAGGTCTAAAGACGGTTGCCGAACGGATCGCAAACGTTCAGGGTGCCTTTGTATGCAAACCAAGACCGGGGTTATTGGGTCGTCGCGTGCTCTTGGTTGATGACGTCATGACCTCGGGCGCCACGCTCGATCAGGCCGCCCAGGCGTTGCGGACGGCGGGGGCAATCCATGTCGATGCCGTCGTCTTCGCTCGCGGAGTCGGTGCCCACCGGCCCGCCCTAACGCGGCCCACCCTAACACAGCCCAATCTAAAACCACCCGTCGGCAGCTTGCCCGCCGCGCCCCGTTCGAACTCCTCGGAACCGAAAAAACCTCGAACCGCAGTCGAGTTTCCGGCGAACTAAAGACTAGGTAGCCGCGTAGACGCGCCCAGGGAATTCTCAAAAGTTGGTTCAAAACCCAGCCACGTTGTTGAACTGAGTCTTCCCGTTATACTTTCGTCCCCAAGCGATGGATCGGATTTGGATCACCATCGCCACGCGGATTGCAAACTCGACACCCAGCAAGAAGTAAACCGACATGGCGCAAGAGAAAGCTAGCACCCCGGCGATGGTTGAGGGTAGCTCCCCAGCGATGATCGAGGCGGTGGGGTTGTCCAAGTTCTACGGCCCGTTCGCCGCGGCCCGAGAGATTTCGTTTTCGGTCAAGAAAGGAGAGCTCGTGGCTTTCCTGGGGCCGAACGGTGCTGGAAAAAGCACGACGATGAAAATGCTCACCGGCTATCTTGCTCCTAGCGAAGGCTCGGCCAAGATCGCGGGCCACGACATGTTTGAGGATCGCATCGCTGGTTCCAGGCATCTGGGCTATCTGCCGGAGAATGGCCCTCTTTATCCCGACATGACTCCTTACAGCTTGCTCAATTTTTTCGGCGATGCCCGCGGAATGGAGTCGGGATACAAAAAGACCCGTATCGAAGCCGTCGTCGAACTTTGCGACCTCAAAACGGTGCTGCATAAAGCGATTAGCAAATTATCCAAAGGGTTCCGGCAACGCGTCGGGATGGCACAAGCCCTGTTGCACGAGCCAGACGTTTTGATCCTAGACGAACCCACCGCTGGCTTGGATCCCAATCAGATTCGTGAGGTCCGCAATACCATGCGGAAACTTGGCGAAACGAAGACGATTCTCCTTTCCACGCACATTCTGCAGGAGGTCGAAGCCATGGCCAATCGGGTCATCATGATCCACGATGGTCGAAAAGTCTTTGAGGGTACAGTCGCAGATCTGAAGCAAGTACGCGGCGACCTGACCGACGCCTTCCATAAATTGACGGATGCTACGGCTTAATGAGCCCTCGCCTCTGCCTTCCAAACACTGCTGTTCAGCACATACACTTGATTTTGAGTAAGGATATCCCAACGTGATTGCAAGCGCCTTGATTCGACTGCTCTTGCTGGACATTCTGTTCCTCGGGGTGATGATGGTCATCATCCTGCTGTTGGCCCGAGGACGCCGAGTTGCGTACGCGGTCCTCAAGCGAAATTTCTTCGGCTACTTTTCTAATCCGACAGGTTACGTATTCCTATGCCTGTTCGTATTGCTAACCAGCATGGCCGCTTTCTGGCCGCACGAGTTCTTCAGTTCCAACCTGGGAACTTTGTCGGAATTGAACAAATGGTTCACGTACATCATGTTGTTCTTCATTCCAGCCATCACCATGAGCATCTGGGCTGAGGAACGCCGTCAAGGAACGGATGAACTGCTGCTGACATTGCCCGCCGACGACTTCGATATCGTGATCGGCAAATACGTTGCCGCTGCTGCTATCTACACCGTTTCGCTCCTCTTCTCGCAACTATCCAACTTCGTGGTGTTGGCCTTATTGACCAGTGGCGAAGTCGATACGGGATTGTTTTTCACCAACTATGTCGGCTATTGGTTGATCGGTTTGGCGATGATATCGCTGGGTATGGTGGCATCGTTCCTCACCAACAATCTGACGGTCGGTTTCATCCTGGGGGCCTTGTTCAATGCACCACTGGCTTTTGCCGCAAAATCGGACACGATTCTAGGGCGACCGGTGGCTCGCGAAATCAAGAACTTCAGTCTTTCGGAACGCTTCGATGACTTCGGTCGAGGCGTACTCAGTCTCTCCGGCTCGGCCTACTTCCTGCTGGTCGCCTTCTTCGGACTGTACATGTGCATGATCCTGATCGGCAAACGGCACTGGAGCAGCGGCCGTGACGGTGGAACCCGTTGGGTTCATTACCTTGTCCGCGCACTATTGCTGTTCGTCACGGTCGTTGCGGGTAGTATTTTCTTCCGCAATCGGGATTGGTTTCGAGTCGATGCCACGGAACTCAGGGTTAGTTCGTTAGCGCCGGTCACCTCGGATATGATCAGAAACCTCGGCCGTGATAGCGACATCGTCGTCGATGCGTTCATTTCATCGGATGTCCCGGAAATGTACGCCAAGACCAAGTACGAGTTGGTGTCGCTGCTTAAGGAATTCGAGTCGACCGCCAAATCCGCAAACGTGCCGATGGAAGTTCGCATCTACGATTCGATCGCCCCATCGAGCGAAGAAGAAAAGCAAGCCGAACAGCAATACGGAATCACTCCGCAAACAGTACGGGTTCGAGAACGAGGAACCATTTCCGATCAACCGATCTTGCTCGGCGCTGCCTTCCGAAGCGGATTGCAAAAGGTGGTCATTCCTTTCTTCGAACCAGGGATACCGGTCGAGTACGAACTGGCTCGATCGTTGACCACGGTTGCCAAACCAGCCCGCAAAAAATTAGGCGTGTTGAAGACGGAAGCCAAAATGATGGGAGGCCTCGACATGCAGAGCTTCCAACAGCAGCCTCAGCAACCAATCATCGAAGAGCTCGGAAAGGAATTTGAATTGGTGGATGTCAATGCCGCATCTCCGATCGATCCAGACCGAATCGATGTGCTGCTGGCGGTGCAACCCTCGAGTTTGTCTCCAGAAGAGATGAGCAATTTCATTGCAGCAGTGGGCGCGGGGATCCCCACGGCCATCTTCGAAGATCCGCAATCGGCGATCGATCCATCCATCCCAGGTACAGGCGATCCCAAAGCCCCGATGGGGGGCGGAATGTTCGGCGGCGGTGCTCCCCAGCCCAAGGGAGCGATCCAGCCCCTGTGGGATCTTCTCGAGATTGACGTTCCTGGCCAACCGAGCCCACAAGGCTTCTTTGCTCCGGACCTGTGCTGGCAACAGTACAACCCATACCCTGTCCTGGAAGCGATGGAACAAGCCACCGATCTGTGGATCTTCGCTCGTGAAGAAGCACCGGGCGCGAACGACGCTTTGAGTGAGCAAAGTGAGATCACCAAGGGGCTGAAGGAATTGATGTTCTTATTGGCCGGGACCATTCGTCACAAAAACGGCGCCACCACACAGTTCACACCGCTGGTGTCTACCGGCGATTTCGCAGGCACGATTCCCATCTCGGAACTCCGAAATATCCAGCGCTCCGGGTTGAACAGTTCGATGGAACTTCGCAATCGCCGCGGACCCGCTTTGGGTTTCCCATTGGTCATCGCGGCAGCCATCGAAGGTCCAGCCACGTCGACGGCTGCCGAAGGCGATTCGCCTGCGGTGACGAAGCCATTGAACGTGGTTTATGTCTCGGATGTCGATTGCATGTCCAGTGTGTTTGTGGACATTCGCAAGAATCCGTCCCAACTCGACGACATCAAGTTTCAGTTTCAAAACATTACCTTCGTGCTGAACGTCGTCGATGTTCTCTCAGGCGAAACCAAATATCCCGCCATCCGCCGGCACGTACCTACTTACAGCACGCTCAAGCTCGTGGAAGCACAGGCCGACGAGGCACGTAAGGAAGAAGCGCAGGAACGCAGCGTGGTGGTCGACAAGTTCAATGAGAAGGTAGCCGAAGCCGAGGAAGCGAGCGCCAAAGCGGAGCGGCAGTTCAAGGAAGCAGTCGACAAACTCCAAAGTGAAGGTGCCATCGATGCTTCGAAGCAACAAGAGTTGCTGCAACGCCTCCAAGAGTACCAAATCAAGCAGTCGCAATTGTCTCGCAAACTTGATTTGGAACGCGAGAAATTGCAACGTGAACGCGACCGCAATATCCGCGACGCGCGACGCAAGGCCGATGAGGCAATCAGCAAGATCCAGAACAATTACAAGATGCTTGCGGTCTTCATTCCGCCGATCCCTCCGCTGATCGTCGGTATCGTTGTCATGGTCTCGCGAAGACTTCGAGAACGCGAAGGCATCTCGAAGACCCGGCTGAAATAAATATGTCACCCCGCGATATTCAATCCTGCCTTATTGGGAATGGCCGTCCGGGGACGAACGCACAGAATCGCGAAACCGCTGGGTTCGCGAAGGAAACGCGCAAGCATTTACGAATCAATAACGATCACGACAAGTGTTGGATGGAGAGTCAATCAAGTGTCCGAAAATAGAAAAACGGGAATCATTGCCCTCGTCGCCGTCGTAGCTGCGTCTTTGGCGTGGTTCACGACCACCCGGAACTACTCGACGGGGCCATCAACGGCCATGGCGAAAATCAATCAGCCATTGTTCGAGAAGTTCACCGATCCATTGACCGCTGCGTCGCTGAAAATCCTCAAGTACGATTCGGATGCCGAGAAGTACGAAGAGTTTGAAGTAGCCAAGGATCGAAAATCGGGCGTATGGACCATCCCTTCGCACGAGAATTATCCGGCGGATGCTAACCGACAAATGAGCCAAGCCGCCAACTTGTTCGTGGGTCTCAAAGCTCTCAACTTGGCCAGCGAAAAGCGCGACGAACACAAGATGTTCGGTGTTCTGGAACCCGATAAGAAGAAGGAAGCTGAAGGGGGCGATGGCGTCGGAACATTGGTGCAGTTCCGAGACGAGAAAGGGGACACGCTCGCCGATCTGATCATCGGCAAACAGGACGCGCAGGATCCCAAGAAACGCTTTGTCCGTATCCCATCTGAGGATGTTATCTATGTCGCTGATCTGGACGTCAGCCCGCTGAGCACCGATTTCAAGCAATGGATTGAATCGGATCTTCTGAAACTCAGTAGCAACGACATCGAAGTCCTCGGCATCCGAAATTACTCGTTGGTGAAAACGGGGCAAGGGACTCTGGGACTCAGCCCGATTTACGATGCCGACATCGCGTTCAATGTCCGCGATAACAAATGGCAACCCAACAACATTTCGGTCTATGAAGGCCGATCCGCAAAGCCGCGCGAACTCACGGATGACGAAGACCTCAACACCACCAAACTGAACGACGTCAAGAGTGCCTTGGATAACTTGAAGATCGTCAATGTCTCGAAAAAACCTGCAGGCGTCGCAGCCGACCTGAAAGGCGAACAACTTCAGGAGTCTACGTTGACCGCATTGCAGCGCCGCGGTTTCTACGCTTCACAAACCGCTCCAGGTCAACCCTACGAACTTTTCGCTATGAACGGCGACTTGCAGGTCACCCTCAAAGACGGAGTTCAGTATCTGCTGCGGTTTGGAAACGGAGCCGGTGCTACCTTCGAACCTGTTGAAAACGAAGACGGCACGGCGGTGGAGGGCAACAAGGAAGTCTCCATCAATCGATTCTTGTTGGTCACCGCTCGCCTCGATGAATCAAAGTTTCCAGAACCGGAACTCGAACCCCTGCCGGCATCGGTGGAAGAGTTCAAGGCCATGCAAGCAGGCAAGTCCGCCACGGACTTGCCCAATGTCGTACCCGCCGCACCGGGATCCGATTCAACCACGCCGGCCGCAGATTCAAGCGGCAGTGAGGCCCCCGGATCCGACACGCCAGCTGCCGACACGCCTGCCGTTGAAGCACCCGCGAGCGATACACCTCAGAGCGATGCCCCGAAATCCGGTGATGGCGGTTCGGAATCCAACTCGGACAACTCTCCAGACCTTTCCCAGAATGGTTCGGTTCGAAAGGGGCCTTCCGGCCGATTTGTGTCCATGCAAGAACCAGCAGCTCAAGAACCTGTCGTTCAACCGCCCGCCACTGAAATCTCCGAGCAGGAATGGAAAGAGCGGTTCGAAGCAGAATGCGAACGGATCACCAAGGAAAACAATCGCAAGATCGATCAGCGCAAGGACCGAATGGCGGTGGCTAAGAAGCGTGTGGCGGAACTCAACGCGCGCTTTGCAGATTGGTACTACATTGTCAGTGATTCCGAGTTCAAACGACTTAAGATTGAACTTAGCGATTTGATCAGCAACAAGGCCTCCTCGATTGGCCAACCGCCGACTGGTTTGCCAAGCTCGATTCCAGGGCTTAACATTCCAGGGTTGTCCGATCAGTAATAGTCCCTCTCCCGACAATCCGGCCATCCACCTCCATGCTAGAAGCCAAGAATACCCAACGGGCCGTGGTCCGTATTGGGTATGACGGTCGCGTGCACAAGCAATTCCTAGGCCCCAAAGCCCAGGAGCGTTTCGACAACGAGTGCCTGGTCCTACGGTTCTTGGAAGAGAAGCATTGCCCGTTCGTACCGCGGCTGTTGGCTGCCGATACCAAGCAACTGGAGATTGTTACCAGCAATTGCGGATCGCGGGTTGAGCATCTCGGCGAACAGCGGATCCAAGAGTTGTTCGCAGAACTTGCAGCGTATGGAGTACGTCACGACGATGCATTTTTGCGTAACATCACGTACCGCGCCTCAGACGGACGGTTCTGCATCATTGATTTTGAATTCTCCACGATCCTCGAAGAAACCGCTGATTCTGACCATCCTCCGGCGGAACCGGGGATCGCGGACGGATTGCTCGATGCGGGCTCTAGGCCACTCGAGTTGATTTGGTCTGCCCTAACCCATCCTGGTAACTTTCGTAGCAACAACGAGGATCGATTCTTGTTGATGTTGGCGGGAGAGCAGGGCGTACGGTATTTGGGCAAGAACGGTAATGCGAGTTCGGGCGACGGAGATTTGTTGTTCGCGGTTGCCGACGGCATGGGTGGCGAACGTTCAGGCGAGCTAGCTGGAAAAATCGCGATCGAACAAATCACGCGGATGATACCCTCAACCGACTTGCTCAACGATCAGCATCTCATCGAATCCTCACCTCAGATTCTTAAGACGTTGTTCCAATCGATTCATAAAGAACTGGAACGCTTGGGGAGTTACGATTCTGAGTGTACCAACATGGGTTCGACCCTCAGCTTGGTCTGGGTCCATCGCAGTGTGGTTATGTTCGCGCATTTAGGTGACACGCGAATCTATCATGTCACCGCCCCGTCCCTCGAGAACGCGCGTGCGTACGAGATGCGTCAAATCACCGAAGACCACACTTTTGTCGGTTGGCTGCGACGCACGGGGCAGATCAACGAACGTCAAGCGCGCTTTCATCCTCGAAAAAATGTCTTGTCACGTGCGCTGGGCGCCGGTCACCAATTCGTTGAGCCTCAGTGTGGGGCGTTGGTCATGAAATCCGGAGATCGCTTGTTGCTGTGTTCCGATGGTGTCATCGACGGTCTTTGGGATCACGCCCTGCTCGACTTGATCGTCTACCCAGACTCCGTCCAGACCATGATGAATCCCGCGCAGCGCATCGTCCTAAGTGCCGTAGCCGAGTCCGGAAGAGACAACGCCACGGCCATCGTGATCGAAGCGCGCTGAGAGCGCCGCTCCAGAGTGCGGTGACCCCATCACGCAGACAAAAAAAGTCGCCTTTCGCTCCGCGAAAGTATCCGTTCACACTCCGATTAGCCGGAACGCGTTAGCGTCCGGTTTCCTATCAATTCGAAGAAACCGGACGCTAACGCGTACCGGCTGATTTAGCTGCAAAAATGCACAATGAATATCGGGGCGTGAACGGTTATTCCGCGAAAGTAGTGTTGCCCAATTCTTTCGCGGAGCGAAAGAAGACAGTGGATCCACAAAATACTCAGATGGCGATACGCTTTGACTTCAGTCACCAAGTCGGCGAATGAAATGGTTTTCACCCAACTGGGGCGCGTGTCGTTCGTATCCCCAGCGCTCCATCAGGCGTTCGGTCAATCGATCGTTGGTGACTTGGCAAACAATCGCATGCGACCGATGAAGGCGAGCGACCGATTCGATGGCTGCGATCCCCCGGTGAAACGTTTGGTAATAAGTCTTCTCCCCGGCGTGCACGTATAGGAGCGACATAAAGCCCGGTGCGCGGCGAGGAAACGCGAAGTAGAAACGGCATTCGTCTTCCGGGAGCGTGCGCGCCACTCGGTCCATGACTGCTCCCCAGTTCGTTCCCCACCGCGGCCACCAACGTGCCTGGATGCGGACCACCTCTCCCGATCGCAAAAGGATCTCTCCGTATCTCCATTTCGCAAGCGGAAAGGTGTTCGAATCGATGCTGGGAACCGATGGTAGCCCCCAATACACGGGACTGGCCCATCGCCCCAACCCCACGGCTTAGGACACCAACCAAAGGGAACGAAGTACTTCACTGGTCGCCTGCGATTTGTTCAGGACATAAAAGTGAACGCCCGGTACCCCAGAGGACAGCAGTTCCGCGACTTGTTGCGTCGCAAACTCCACGCCGACGTTGAACTGCCATTCGGGAGATTCCTGTTCGCCCAGCCGTTCGACCAACCCCATTGGCAATTTGGCTTTGCACATCGCCGTGATGCGTTGGATCTGCGATAGGTTGGTGACGGGCAAAATGCCTGGAACAATCGGGATCTCGATCCCAGCGGCGCGGCAGCGATCGACGAATTGGAAGTAGTCCGCGTTGTCATAGAACAGTTGCGTCACGATGACGTCCGCTCCGCAATCCACCTTGCGCTTCAAATTATCGAGGTCTACCGATGCCGATGGAGCTTCCTGGTGGATTTCTGGGTAGCCAGCAACTGCAATTCCAAAGTCAGGGAACTCTCCTCGAATCAGTTCGACCAATTCATTTGCATAGCGAAGCCCACCAGCGGTCTGCTGGAACTCGCTTTCTCCCTTGGGTGGGTCTCCGCGCAACGCCACCACATAATCGGTTCCCACTTCGGCTGCCGCTTGAAGGTACGATCGCAGTTGTTCGATTGTCGATCCGACGCAGGTCAAGTGCGTTGCGACACGATGGCCAAATCGCTCCTTGACTGTCTGAATGATTTGCAATGTCCGATCCCGGGTCGACCCACCTGCACCGTACGTGCAAGTGAAGAAATCGGGTGCGAAGTCGCTCAGTTCCGCAACTGTGGACATCAACGTTTCGACCTGCTCGTCACTCTTAGGAGGGAACAGTTCGAAGGACAGACCTCGTCGGTCCGATTGGAAAAAGTCACCTAAACGCATCGATACCTCGGACCATCGTGGACAATCAAGATTGGAAGCCGATCCCCAAATCTCACCGGTTTGACTATACGATACTTGTTTTTTTCCTACTTTTCATCGTCTCTCTCCAACCAAAAGTCGAATTCCTGATTTTTGGTCCCTCCCAAGCCCTATCGCCGCCGCAAGTGGCTCGTGACAATGACCGTCAATCCTCGTCTTTTGCTAACCGGATTTGAGCTGTCACGGCACACGTGCCAACCCAGGCGATGCCCATCCACACGACAATCGAATGAAAGGAATACACAACTATGTCTGCGAAACCACTTCTGGGAAAACGCGTTTTGTCCTTCGTGGGTGATATCTACGAAGATCTCGAGCTTTGGTACCCCAAGCTGCGTTTGATCGAAGCAGGGGCAGAATTTGTAACGGCAGGTGAAGAAGCCCAAAAGACCTACGAAGGCAAGAACGGCTACCCATGCGTCGCGGATATTGCCATCTCCGAGATTGATACGTTGGATTACGATGGCCTTCTGCTTCCGGGTGGTTTCATGCCCGATCGTTTGCGACGCTTGGCCCGTGTCCGCGAAGTGATCGTCGAATTCCACCGCGACCAAAAATGCGTTGCGGCCATTTGCCATGGTGGATGGTTGGCGATTTCCGCCAAAGTCTATGGCGGAGTGCGGGTCACAGGCTCCCTGGGCATCAAAGATGATCTTGAAAACGCCGGCGCAGTTTGGGAGGACTCTCCGGTTGTCGTCGATCGGCATTTCGTCTCGAGCCGCAAACCGGACGACCTGCCCTGGTTCGCTGCCGCGATGATTGACGTAATGGGACGTTCGACCAGCTCTCTTTCGCAAGGATAACTTGCCTTGAACGTGGATTGGAAGCCCTGGGCGCAATTGGTACGTGTCCCGAACACCTTCACGAGCTGCGCGGATGTATTGGCTGGAATGTGCATCGCTGGAGGGCTGTCCCACAGTTTCCTCGCTCATCCCTATGTCGGTCTTGTCGCGGCACTCGCTTCGATCTGCATGTACTGGGCCGGGATGATCCTCAATGATGTATTCGATCTCGAGATCGACATTCAACAAGGTCGGCCGGGTCCCTTGGTCACGGGTCGTATCCTGCCCGCAACCGCACGCCGAGCGGGCATCGCTTTGCTGGTCGCAGGGATCGCATTGATCTATTTCGCAACCTTGATAATGGCATCGAGCGTCGCCCCGAGCGATGCCCTTCCCTTGTCATCGTTCGCTTATTGGATCCCTGCATGCATCGCATGCCTTTTGGCCATTGCAATCGTGGCCTACGATGGTCCCATGAAAGGCACACCTGCGGCACCGGCGATCATGGGCATCTGCCGCGGACTCAACATGGCCTTGGGATTGGGAATCGTCAGCAGTGGCTTGGGGATGAGTATCGGCACAGCCGCCATCGTCATTATTCTTGGGCACGTCACATACATCACAGGACTGACGATCGCAGCCCGACGCGAAGCGGGTGCCGATCAGTCGCGAACGCGACTGATCGCCGGTTGGTCCACTTGCTTTGCAGGGGCAGCGGCGATTGCGATCGGGCCCCGTTTTGAACCGGATCGCTGGCAACGCTTGGAACCGACCTACATTTTCCCCGGTCTGATCGCCATCCTTTTACTACCGCTGATGCTTCGCAGTCTGCACTCGATCGTGAGCTTGGAACCCAAGAAATTGGGAATGGCGATCAAGCAGTCGATTGTCTCGATTCTGTTTCTCGACGCGGCACTCGCATTGCAGTTCGCAGGGAATTGGGCTGGCATCCTGATCTGTGGACTCGTTATCCCGACCTTGGCTTTAGGCAAAGCCTTCCGCGCTACTTAACGCTCGTGCGAGCATGAGCTACGGTTTTCCTTCGGGTAGGCGTCCCGCTTATCGATTCTCGATCGGAACGATGCTTCGCTCGAGTGGACCCGTGTAAACCTGACGAGGTCGACCGATCCGTGTGTTGGGTGACTGCTGCATTTCTACCCAGTGGGCGATCCAACCTGGCAGACGTCCCATGGCGAACAGAACGGTAAACATCTGCACGGGAATCCCCATCGCGCGGTAGATCACCCCTGAATAGAAGTCGACATTGGGGTAGAGTTTGCGTTCGATGAAGTAAGGATCCTTCAGCGCGACCTCCTCCAATTGTTGCGCGACATCGAAAAGCGGATCTTCAAGCTTCAATTTCTTGAGCAGGATATCGCACGCTTCTTTGATGATCTTTGCTCGGGGGTCATAGTTCTTGTAGACGCGGTGCCCAAATCCCATCAAGCGGAAATGACCAGCCTTGTCCTTGGCCATCTCCACATACTTCTTGACGTTGCCGCCATCGTCAGCGATCTGCTTGAGCATGTTCACACACGCCTCATTGGCACCACCGTGGAGGGGCCCCCACAATGCACAGATACCGGCCGAAATACTGGCGAAAAGATTGGCGTCGGATGAGCCGACCATGCGGACCGTCGAAGTGCTGCAGTTCTGTTCGTGATCTGCATGTACGATAAGAAGCAGGTTCAGGGCTTTGACGAAATCGGGATCGGGTTTGTAGGTCTCCGTTGGGACCGTAAACATCATGTGCAAGAAATTATCGCAATAGCCCATTGAATTGTCAGGATAGATGAACGGCTGCCCAAAGGCTTTTTTGTAACTGTAGGCAGCAATCGTAGGCAGCTTTGCAAGCAGTCGAACAATCGACTTCTCAACCTGTTTTGGATCGTGCGGATTGAGTGAATCCTGATAAAAGGTCGACAGCGCACTGACCACGCTTGAGAGAATCGCCATGGGGTGCGCATCGCGAGGGAATCCGTTGTAGAAGGACTTCATGTCCTCATGCAACATGGTGTGTTGACGTACGGAATTCTCGAACCGATCCAACTGCGTCTGCGTGGGGAGTTCACCGTAGATCAGCAAGTAACAAACTTCAATAAAGTCGCAATGGGTCGCGAGATCCTCGATGGGGTAACCTCGATACCGCAGAATGCCAGAATCGCCATCCAGGAAAGTGATGGCACTGGTCGTAGCTCCCGTATTCGCGTATCCCTCGTCGAGCGTGATGTGCCCGGTATCCCGGAGAAGTTTCGAGATATCGATCGCCCGATCATTCTCGGTCCCAACCAAAATCGGCATCGTGATGGATTGGTCACCCATCGTCAGCTTGGCGGTCTGGGAATCCAATTTGGCAGGGCTCGCATCGACGGTCATGAATGGCTCCACCGAACACGCAAGTATCCGGGAATCAGCTGGTGATTTGTGGGTGTAGAGAGTAGGCTCTAGGAGGGCATTGCAAGTGTAGCTTTCGGGGAAGGGTCCGGCAATTAGGGCAGGTTCGCTCATCCAGCGAATTGGAGATCATGAAGGAACTGCAAACGATTGCGAAGGAACTGAAAATTGGGCACTATGCACGGCATATTCTGCTTTGCATCGGTGATACCTGTTGTGACGCCGAGGTGGGACGCGCGGCGTGGGGAAAGCTGAAACAGCTGCTCAAAGAACGGCAGCTCTCCCTATCGGTGGGGCCGTCAGCGTGCTACCGCTCCAAGGTGGATTGCCTGCGCATATGCCAAGGCGGCCCTATCCTTGTGGTCTATCCGGAAGGTCATTGGTATAGCGGCATGACCCAGGATCGCATCGAACGCTTTGTCGAAGAGCATTTGGTGCAGGGGAAACCGATCGATGAATGGATTTTTGCCACCAACCCTTTGGTCCACCCTCCAACCTAAATACGGCTTGATCGTTTCTCCTCCTCCGCATGCGATTGCCATGCGACGGCGATCTGGCGGATGGCTTCGGGCAAGGCTTCGCACTCGACGGCAAACACCCGTTTTTGAAGAGCTTCCGGGGTATCGTCGGATGCTACCTCGCACGTTCGTTGGAGTACGATCGGACCATGATCGTATTGATTGTCGACGAAATGAACGGTGCAGCCCGTTTGCTTGACACCATGTTCCAATACCGCGGTGTGTACTCGAAGCCCATACATGCCGTGTCCACTGAACGCGGGGATCAACGACGGATGGATATTGAGAACGCGATTCTCAAAGTCTTCGGGAATGAGCACATGCTCGAGATAACCAGCCATGATGACTAATCGGGCCCCAGAGGCGCGAACGGCATCGAATACAGCGCGGGAATGCGAAGCCGCATCGATGAAATCTCGCTTGCGAATCACGTGCAAAGGAATATTCGCTGAGCGAGCAAAATCAAGTCCCGGGGCATCATGTCGGGAACTGATCACGCAACGAAAATCGACCGGTAAGCCATTCGTCTGCTGCTGCTCGATCAAGTTCCTTAGCGTGGTCCCACTTCCGGAAATCAGAACTGCGACGGCAAGTGGTTGCATGCGTAAGAACAAGCGATCGCTGCAAGGGGGATTTGGATTCAAGGCCTTCCATCAACGAAGGAGCACGCCCGTCGCTTGCGATCCGAGCGTGCCATTTCGTTGGTTCGAACCTGGAAGGGTTCGGTCGTTTCAATCGCTTACTTTTTCGACTTGTCCAACTCTTCCTTGAGTTGAGTGATGAATTCCTTGAGGTTTTCCTTGGCATCGGCATCGGCCAGCTCTAGCGCTTGCTCTTGCACTTTGAGGGCTTCTGCAACATTACCGAGGGCGTATTCAAGGTGCGATACTGTGTCGAGGGTCATGGCCTTCATGTTGCCTTCTTGCTTCTCACCGGCCTTCTTGGCCAACGCCAAGGCCTTCTTCAATATATCCTTGCTGTCGACCTGTCCTGCATCGCTCATCTCCCAGACTGTCCAAGCGACTTGGTTGGCCATCATGGGATTCTCACCTGCGAGCTCGAAAATCGATTCGAAGGTTGCTGCAATCATTTTGCTGTCGCTTTGCGCGATCTGGTGAAGATTCAGCTTCATCATCGACAAGTTCAATTTCATGTCCGAACGTTTCACCTTAGCGATGAACTCGTCCATTTTTTCGAGAGCCTCCGCAAACTTCTTCTTGCGGATCAAACCACCTACGGTGATCTGAACCTCTTGCATCAATGTTTCTTGTTCTTGGATTTCTCGGAACTCGGTTGCGAACTTCTCACGATCCCACTTGCCATCGACGACTGCCTGCAGTGGCTCATCGAGCTCCATCGGGTGACCGATCCATTCGATCTTGGAATCCTTACCGACCAAGAATGCGCATGGGATGCCGTTCTGTCCGGCAGCGCGCATGTACGATTCGCCGGACGAGTTGTCCGGATCGGTCGTCAGGCAATACGACTTGGTCAATTCACGAAACGTCTTGCTATCTTCCGAGCGTGGCACTTCGCGGTCGAGAAATTCCTCTACGGTTTCCAAGGGTTCGTCGCTGATGCTGATCACTTGCACGCCTGATTTGGCGAACTTCTCTTGCATCTCGACAATGTGCGGCATACTGGCCACGCAAGGACCACACCAAGTTGCCCAGAATTCGACGACGTAAACTTTGTCCTTTTCGAACGTCGTGACCTTGCCGAACTTGCCTTCGCCGTTTTGAACCCAATGCTCGATGTCCAACGTCGGCGCATCGGAACCGATGGTCAATCGATCTTCCGCGTTGGCCGATAGGGCCTGGAAGGAACCGAAACAGCCGGCTGCGACCGCCATCGAAAGCAAACCGATTCGTCGAACAAAAGTCTTCATAGAGTGGTCCTTGACTGCATGGAAGCCGTCGTAGGGGACGGCGATTTGGAAAACACAAACAATCGCAGTGGATGCGAACAAACGGCGACCCACTATTGGAACAACCAATACCAGACGGACCGTTCCTGAAAGTATAGGACTGCGCCCCATCCCTGTAAAAGGGGCAAAATTCAGTCCATAGCGGTCGTGACCAGGAGACTGGGGGCACCCCAAGTGCATTGAAACCCGTGAACGGCTGGCCATGGGCGGCACGCATCAGCGACGCGTGGCTTGAGCGCTGAGCGGATCCTCCGGCCAAGAATGCTTGGGATATCTGCGTTTCAATTCCTTTTTAACCTCCGCGTAACCCGTTCTCCAGAACGATGCCAAATCATCGGTAATTTGTTGAGGACGCTGATTAGGGGCCAGCAGATGCAGCAACAAAGGTACACGGCCGCCGGCGATTCTCGGCGTTTGGCGCCAAGAAAAAACTTCTTGAATCTTCACCGCCAGGACAGGTGGCTTGTCCTCCTCATAGTCAATCTTGATCCAACTCCCTGAAGGTACCTCGATCTTGGCCGGAACCTCGCGCTCGAGCGCCGCCCGCTGCTGAGGTGTCAGCGGCGCACTCAACCAATCCAACCATGGCCCGGTGCGAACCTGTTCGAGCGATCGCTTGCCCCGACACAATTCATACGCAACCTCGCGCAATCGGGCCTCATCGTAGGCGGGGAGTTCCAACTCCGGCATCCACTGTCTCAAGCATCGGACACGCTGGATCCAAGCCCCGATCGCTGGATCCTCGCTAGGAAACGTCTGCTCCCAATGCGATTGCACCGCTGCGTACAAAACCTCCTGACATTGGCTCTCATCGGAAATCGCACAAGGAGTCTCGTTCAAAATCAGATCGATCCACAGACTCCTGCGTCTCGCAACGACTTGCTTTTGCGTAGGATGAAAGAACAGTTCCTCGCGTTCCATGCGATTGGATCCTTGTAACCATTCAAGATCGATGCGACTGGCCTGACGCACCAACGCATCGCCCGGCTTCTGCTCGACATCGATGCACAAAAAGAACTCAGGATCCATCACGCCACTTTGCGGACCGAGCGCGATGCCTTTGCCGCCGACCATGATGCCTTGCGTTCGCCCATGGGCTCGTCGCTTGGCCAATCGATCTGGAAAACCCGCTAACAGGGACCGCAGCAACGCCTCGGATGCGACCTGCTCATGCTCGTCCGATGCATGGGATTTGGATTCGGATCGATCGATCAATGGTCCACACAAACGTCGGATCTGTTCGGCAGACTGGATAATTCCTCGCAGCGGATTTCGAAGCAACGTTCCGAAGACGGTTTGATCATTGCCTGTCCGCATGAATTCATCGATCGCCGCCAATCGCTCTGCGCAGTCGCTGTCCCAACGACGCGGGGCGTAGGTCGGGATATTGGCCCCACCGGTTCGCGGCCTCGAATCACGACGATCGAACGGATCGCGATCGGCCAACATGGCCGCCACAACGCATGCCGCGTCCAAACAGCCCCTGCCCGCCGCTTCGATTGCAATACGTGCCAGCCGAGGATGCAGCGGGAGACGCGCCATGCGTGATCCAACGTCCGTGATCTTGCCAAACTCCATGGCATCGAGACGCTCCAGCAGCCGCATGGAGGAATCCACGGAATCGATACGGGGCGATTCGAGCCACGGGAAATCAGCAGCAGGCGATTCTCCCCATGCCACCAACTGCAGGATCGCGCCGGACAAGTCCACGCGCCGAATCTCCGGATCCAGGAAAGCGGCCCGTGCACGATCGGAGGCTTCGGACCACATCCGAAAGCACACGCCCGGTGCCACCCGACCGGCTCGACCCGCACGCTGGGTGGCCGACGCGGAACAAATGCTCTCCAAAACCAAACGATCCAAACCTACGTCGGGGCTAAATCGCAACACACGTGCCAATCCGCTGTCCACCACCGTCTTGATCCCTGGAATGGTCAATGACGTTTCCGCGACGTTGGTTGCCAACACGATCCGCTGCCGTGGTCCAGTCTCGATGGCCCGCATCTGCTCTTCGATCGGCATCGCCCCGTACAATGGCAGCAAATCGAAATCCCGATCGAGCCGCGATTTCTTTAGCAAATCGATGCACCGATGTATTTCACCCGCTCCTGGGAGAAATACCAGGGTGTCGTCGGGCCGCTGACCAACGATGTCGACGAGCGTTTCGGCGACATGATCGACGATAGGCACCTGCGGAGAGGGTGGACGATAACGGATGGTAACGGGAAACTGACGGGAGGGTACCTGAATGATCGGCACGTCGCCCAACCCGGCACGCATGGCAGTGGCATCCAACGTGGCTGACATGATCACGAGTCGAAGATCCTCGCGAAGTGTTTGTTGAACACGACGCAGCATGGCTAGGAGCAGATCGGCATCGAGTGAACGTTCGTGAAACTCATCTAGTAAGACAAGGCTGATGTCCGAGATGGCGACATCGTCTTGCAATCGACGGACCAAAATACCTTCCGTTGCCACGATCAATTGGGTATCTCGAGACACTTGCTGTTCGAAGCGGACAGAGTAGCCGATCGCATCACCGAGGCGTTCCCCGTTTTCCTGCGCGATGCGGGTGGCAACCGAACGAGCGGCCAGTCGCCTGGGTTGGAGCAGGTAGATTTTCTTGCCCGGCGCAAGCGAACGCATCAGATGCGGCGCGACCCGGGTCGTTTTCCCGGAGCCCGGAGGCGCATCGATCAGCGTGATGGAATGCTGGACAACACTTTGTGCGATGTCCGGTAGGTAAGCATCAATGGGAAGTGGTTGCATGAAAAGATAAACCGTAGATCAACGTGGTGTTCGCTGCCGGTAACCGTTCCCGTTTCCGTTGTTGGACTGAAGCTTAGGCTTGTTGAAGACAAGTCGATGGCTGTTATCCCCGAGCAGATCATCAAGCCGCTGCCGCAGCTCGGGTTCGATCGCGACTTTTTGCTTTCCGGATTTGATATGCACGGTTTCTCCAGTCGGCAATCGAACGGCAAACAGCACATCGCGCTCTCCGGGATAGCCTCGCAAAATCTCGTCGATGCTGGGAATCACGTCCTCGCGGTGGTGCGCGAGGTCGAACAAGATATGGATGCCGGACGTGAATTTCTGATCGACGTCCTGAATCGGGATGACTTCATCAACGATCAAATTGATTTCTTCTTCACCCCGCTTGTCGATCCGTCCTCGAATCAGAACGATCGAGTCGGGTTGGATCCATTGGCCGTATTGATCGAAGGTATTGGGCCACGCGATCGATCGCGCGATGCCTTCAAGATCTTCCAAATCGAAATTGGCGTACTTGGAGGATTGGTTCGGCTTAGGATTCCGTGTGTGCGCTAACTTAATCGAAGAAATGATCCCGCCCATCCAAACCTCGGTGCGATTTTTGAGGGTCTTGGCATTGGTGGAATTGTGCGTGCAAAAGGTCTTCAGAGTGCGCTCGTATTCGGCCAGTGGATGGGACGATAAATAGTAACCAAGCACTTCTTTTTCCATCGCGAGCCTTTCCTTCTCAGGATATTCGGGTACATCGGGCAACGCCATTTGAGGTGTTGGATCGGCCTGTTCGAACGTGTCGAACAAACTCAACTGACCGGTGCGCTTGTCCTTGGCTGAGGCCGCGCCCCCTTGAAGGGCTTTTTCTAAGACAAACATCATTTGCGATCGATGAGCACCGAAACAATCCAATCCTCCGGCGCGTATCAAAGCCTCGAGGGAGGAGCGTCCGCAGGTGGTCGAGTCGACGCGATTGCAGAGATCAAAGATGTCTTTGTAGGGACCACCGCGATCGCGCTCGTTTGCGATGGCTTCCGCCGCCGTGGAGCTGCAGCCCTTGATGGCCGACATTCCAAACTGGATGCGATCGCCCGTCACACTGAACTCCGCCCGTGAGGCGTTGACGCTCGGCTGTTCAACCACGATCTTCATCCGCTGGCAATCTTCGAGGTGTTCGACGAGCGAATCCTTGCGTTTGAAATTGCGGTTGGGTATGTCGCCGGTCAGCAACGCGGCCATGAACTCATACTTGTAATGCGCCTTCAAATACGCCGTTTGATAGGCGATAAGGGCATATGCGGTTGAGTGGCTTTTGTTGAAGCCATAACCCGCGAACTTGAGGATCATGTTCCAGAAATCCAAAGCATCCTTCTTGGCCAGCCCCATGGATACGGCCCCCTGCAAGAATTTCTCCGCGTTGGCCGCGATGATCGATTCCTTTTTCTTGCTGATCGCCTTGATGCACGTGTAGGCTTTGGCCAACTCGATCCCACCGACTCGGTTCAGGATCCGCATGACCTGTTCCTGGTAAACCATGACCCCATGCGTTTCCTCGAGTATATCCCTCAACGTGGGATGCAGGTAATGGGCTTGCTTCTGCCCAAGTTTGACCGCGATGTAGTCGTCCACCATGCCCCCCTCGAGCGGCCCTGGTCGGTACAAAGCGTTGGTGGCGATGATGTCGCGGAAGTGATCCGGCTTCATGCGTTGCAGCAGATCGCGAATCCCGCCGCTTTCAAGCTGAAACACCCCTTTTGTTTCTCCGCGTCGCAGCAGCTCAAACGTGGCTGCGTCATCGAGCGGAAACTTTAAAGGATCCACCCGCTCGCCCCGGGTCTTTTCAATGATGTCGACGGCTTTGGATAGGATCGTCAAGTTTCGGAGGCCGAGGAAATCCATCTTCAGCAAACCTGCGGCTTCGACATCCCCCATCGACCACTGCGTGATCACATCGTCTTTGCCCGAGCCCCGCATGAGTGGCACGTACTCGGTCAGCGGTTTGTCCGCAATCACCACGGCCGCGGCGTGCGTTCCAATGCTGCGGGCCATGCCCTCGACCCGTGCGGCGAGATTGAACAGATCTCCGAGCACCGGATCCGACTCGACCAATTTTCGTAAATCGTCGCTGGTCGCCAATGCTTCCTGTACGGTTATTTTTGGATCATCGGGTACGAGCTCACTGATCTCAGCCACACGACTCAGTGGCAGATTGATCGTGCGCCCCACATCTTTGATGGCACCCCGAGCCTTGAGGGTTCCAAAGGTTCCGATCTGCGCGACGTTGGCATCCCCATACTTCTCCTTCACGTAGCGGATGATTTCGTTCCTACGCTCCTGGCAGAAGTCGATATCAATATCAGGTGCCTCGATCCGGCTCTCATCGAGAAAACGCTCGAAGAGCAGGTCGTAATAGATGGGGCAAACGTGGGACAGGTACAGCGCATAACAAACCAATGCACCGACGCCGCTTCCACGGGCTGTGGCGGGGACATTGATCTCGCGAGCGTACCGCACAAAGTCCCATACGATCAAGAAATAATTGGAGAACCCGAGCTTGTTGATGACCGACAGTTCGCGGTCGAGCCGGTCCATCACGACCTGCGAAAGCTGACCATTAGGACACATTTCGGAATTATCTGCATAGCGTTCCATCAATCCCTTGAGGCACAGTTCGCGTAAGTACGCATCCGAGGAAGTCGATTCCTTGGGAATGGCAAACGACGGGAAATTCCGTGAGCCCAGATCCAAATCGATGTCGACGGAATCTGCAATCTGCTGCGAGCGAGCGACCGCGCCCTCGAGCCCTTGAAAATGAGAGTACATCTCGTCCGGAGATCTCAGGTAGAACTCGTCGTTCTCCATACGCATGCGATTGGTGTCAGTCCGGAACTTGCCCGTGCTAATGCACATCATCACGTCCTGAACCTCAGCGTCTTCGCGGTTGACGTAGTGGGCGTCGCTGGTTGCGACCAATGGCAATCCCATGCGGTTGGCCACATCCACGGCTCCCAACAACTGCTCCTTCTGGATCCGAAGGTTGTTGTTCATGATCTCGATGAAGAATCGATCCTCGAAGGTCTTGGAAAACCAACTCGCGACCCCCATCGCTTCTTCGATGGCCGACGCCGTATCGTGCCCCTTAAGGACCGCTCGCGAAAACTCACTCGACACGCAGCCGCTCAAGCAGATGATGCCTTCGCTGTACTGAGCCAAGATCTCTTTATCGATTCGGGGTTTGAAGTAGAAGCCTTCGAGACTCGCCATCGATGCCAACCGGACCAGATTCTTAAATCCCGTGCGATTTTTGGCCAACAACGTCAGGTGATACGCCGCCTCCTTCGACGAACTTGCATCGCGCTCGAAACGACTACCCGGTGCAACGTACGCTTCGTATCCCAGGATTGGATTGATTCCTACGTCCTTGGACTTTTTGTAGAACTCCAACGCGCCGTGCAGATTGCCATGATCGGTCAACGCTAAGGAATTCATCCCCAACGCCTTCGCGCGGGCTACCAATTTGCCGATCGGACTGGCACCGTCCAGCAAGCTATAGTGGCTGTGGCAATGCAAATGGACGAATGGTCGAGCGTTGGGGACCGCGGTTTCAGGCATTCGATGGCTCACCGGATGAGAAAGGGACGAACCTCGCAATAAAACGTGATTGGCCACGCTGGTTGATGCGGAACCGGGCTAGTTTATGCGATCGAAGTGCACCATGACAGCCTCGGATCATGAGTTGGGGACCAGCGCAGTCTCGCTTTCGGGGCTCCTTAGCTCCCCAAGGACGGTTTGTGACGATTGCAACGGCCCGAGAATACCGAAATGTCCACCAGCAAGCCTCATCCGTCAATTTTATAGATCGAAGCTGCTACGGAGAGATACAGTTCATTTTACCTGCATCGTCTTCGCATTCAGGAACGTTGAATCGCGGTGATCGTCACCACGAGCGGCGCGGAACCGAAGAGTTGCCCCATCCAGGATCGCGTAACCATGCTCCGCCGATTCCGCGAATTTCTAAAATCCGAAGACGGCCCTACCGCTGTCGAATACGCGGTCATGCTGACCTTGATCGGCGGTGCCGTCATTGCCAGTGTCGGCACTCTGGCCAGCTCCATGAGCGATAGCTTCAATTCCTCGGGTGCGGTCATTACGACTGCCCTAGGCAATTGAAGTTTGAGGTGACCAACAGACCTCGATGCCAATCCTTCACCCCGTCGCTACCTTACGCTCGAATTGAATTAGATTTTTTACTTTTGCCGCAACCGTAATCGCTGCGGTATCTTAGCCGCCTATCTCGGCGACGTTGCGGGCACGGGCAACGGTCCGCCGATCTTTGAAATCCAACTAGGTCTTCGAAATCCGACCAGGGACGTGAGGCTTGCGCCTTCGTGACTTGCCTCCGGTCCACTATAATCAGCGGAAACCATTTGGTTCGACCCTCCCGATTCCATCCCCCCTGATCCCCAACCCAAGGTGAATTCACGCATGCGACGCAACATCGCCAAGAATACAGTGGCGGCAATGCTGGCCGGACTTTTCCTTCCAACATCGTTTCTTTCGGCTCAAGAGTCCTACGACTCCACCGCCATCCTCAAACAAGGGATCGGCAAGCTGAAGGTCAAACCTACAGACTGGCCGCAATGGGGTGGATCAGCCGAACGCAATAATGTTCCTGACTCCGGTCCTCTGCCCAGCGAGTTCGACGTCAAATCGGGCAAGAACATCAAATGGTCGACCCCACTGGGCTCCGAAACATACGGCAATCCTGTCGTTGCCAACGGCAAGGTTTACGTAGGCACCAACAACGGTTCGGGGTACATCAAACGCTACCCTGCCACCGTCGATCTCGGGGTGCTCGTCTGCGTCGATGAAGAGTCGGGCAAATTCTTGTGGCAACACAGCAGCGAAAAGCTTCCCACCGGTCGTGTGCACGATTGGCCCAACCAAGGAATTTGCTGTGCTCCGTTGGTCGATGGTGATCGATTATGGTACGTGACCAGCCGCGGCGAAGTCGTATGTTTGGACACCGAAGGATTTCTCGATGGTGAGAACGATGGTCCCTTTTCCAAGGAGCCGAACGAAAACAAAGACGAAGCCGACGTTGTTTGGAGTTTCGACATGATGGGTCAGCTGGATGTCTCTCAACACAACATGTGCAGTTGCTCGGTCACCTGCGCGGGCGATTTACTTTTCGTGAACACTTCCAATGGCGTTGACGAAGGCCATTTGACGGTGCCCGAAGAAAAAGCCCCGAGCTTCATGTGCATGAATCGCTTCACCGGTGATGTCCTATGGACCGACAACACTCCAGGCGCCAACATCCTTCACGGTCAATGGTCTTCCCCCGCCTATGCCGTCTTGAACGGTATCGAACAGGTGATCTTTGGCGGTGGAGACGGATGGCTCTACAGCTTCGATGCCCGCGGGGATGCTGGCAAAGCGAAGTTGCTATGGAAATTCGACTGCAATCCCAAGGATTCCGTCTACAAACTCAACGGAGCAACCCGCAATCACATCATCGCTACCCCGGTGGTGTACGACAACAAGGTGTATGTAGCGGTCGGCGAAGATCCTGAGCACGGCGAGGGGGGCGGCCATTTATGGTGCGTCGAACCCGACAAGCTCGGAGACGTAAGCCCCACTTTGGTCTACAACTCGAAGGATCCCAGCACCGTGATTCCTCCTAAGCGCAAGCAGGCCATGGTGGCTAGCGAAGGTGATCTCCAACGCGACAATCCAAATTCGGCGGCCGCTTGGCACTACGTCGGCAATGACCCGAGCGATTTTGAACAGACGCTGCACCGCACCTGCGGTACCGTCGCCATCAAAAACGACTTGCTGTTCATCGCCGACTTCTCCGGAATGATCCATTGCCTGGATGCAAAAACCGGCAAAGCGCATTGGACACATGACATGCTGGCTGCCTCCTGGGCATCCCCCCTAATCGCCGACGGCAAGATTTACATTGGCGACGAAGATGGCGACATCTCGATCTTCGAACTCTCAGCCGAAAAGAACCTTATCGCGGAACCCAACGTCGGCTCGGCTGTTTATACGACCCCGATCGCTGCCAATGGTCGGATCTACATTGCCAATCGAAATCGATTGTTCTGCATCCAAGAAGGGGCCTCCTCAGAAGGGGTGAAGTAACTCTCGGTTTCTCCAACGTCGTCCTGAACGTTCGCCGGTCGCTTGCTTGCGGACCGACGTTCGACTTCGCGAACTGCAAACCATCGTGTTTCCGTTGGGAACGCGATGGTTTTTTTGTGATCGCAGCGCCCCCCGATCCATCGTCCAGGAAAACCCACAATTTTCACTAGGACACTCCACGTCGAGATCACTATGAGTCCGAATTTCGTGTGTAGAATTAAACTCACCTGCCTCCTCCCGACCCCACGGACCTCTCCAGCATGAACCCGTCGCCCGATTCCATTCAACTTCAATCCAATCGACGCAACTTCTTCGGACATACTGGGCTCAGACTCGGAGGTCTCGCAGCCGGCTTGCTCGCCGCCCAGTCCAGTGGCTCCCTGCTCACCGCAACCGAGCCCAATGCCGATGCACGCGTTCATCCGCCCATGCCGGGACTCCCCCACTTCCAACCGCGGGCCAAGTCGATCATCTATCTGCACATGAATGGTGGCCCTTCCCAAATCGATACTTGGGATTACAAGCCTGGTCTCGCAGAGTACTACGACAAAGAACTGCCTCCCACAGTTCAAGGTGGGCAACGCCTCTCCACCATGACGAGCGGTCAATCTCGATTTCCAGTCGCCCCTTCCAAATTCAAATTCGAACAACGCGGCCAATCGGGAACCTGGACCAATGTCGAACTATTTCCCTACACCTCCGAAATCGTCGATGACATCGCGCTGGTCAAATCCGTTTTCACCAACGCCATCAATCACGATCCCGCTTGCACATTTGTCATGACCGGATCCGAAGTCCCAGGCAAAGCCAGCATCGGCTCGTGGCTTGCGTATGGACTTGGTAGCGAAAGTAACGATCTCCCAGCCTTCGTTGTCTTCACCCCGAAATTCCCCGAAGACAGCAATGGACAAGCCTTATTCAGTCGCATGTGGGCGAGCGGATATTTGCCAACGCGTTTCAACGGCGTCGCATTGCGCGGCAGCGGTGATCCCGTCCTCTATCTACCCAATCCCGATGGGGTCTCACGCTCCGATCGCCGAACCATGCTCGACGCGCTGATGCAACTCAATCAGCGGACGTTGTCACAATTTGGGGATCCGGAAACAGCTACACGTATCGCCCAATACGAAATGGCCTTTCGCATGCAAGCCAGTGTTCCGGAACTGACCGATATCCAATCCGAAACCGCCGAAACCCTAGCGATGTACGGACCGAGCGTTCAAGATCCCGGCTCGTTTGCCCACAGCGCTTTGCTGGCGCGCCGGCTCGTCGAACGTGGAGTGCGGGTCGTTCAACTGCTCCATCGCGGTTGGGACCAGCACGGCGATCTGCCTCGACAACTCGGCAACCAATGCAAACAAACCGACCAACCCATCGCTGCATTGATCAAGGACCTCAAGCAACGAGGCCTGCTCCAAGACACACTCGTTGTGTGGGGTGGCGAATTCGGACGCACGGTGTACAGCCAAGGTGGATTGTCGCGCGACAGCTACGGCCGCGATCACCATCCTCGTAACTTCTGCATGTGGATGGCCGGAGGCGGAATCAAAGGTGGCTTGACCTACGGTCAAACCGATGACTTTAGTTACAACGTTACTGAGAACCCTGTAAATATCAACGACATCAACGCGACCATCCTACACTGCATGGGGGTCGATCACGAACGCTTCACGTACAAATTCCAAGGACTTGATCAGCGGCTCACGGGTGTCGAAAAGCAACGTGTCGTAACCGAATTGCTGGCGTAGCGCAAAGGTAGCTTTTCGCCAGTGAACCTATCGGCAGTGAACCTGTCGGCAGTGAACCTGTCGCCCAACCGCCGATCTGACTGCGAGAACACCTTAGGAAAGCTTCTCCACCTCGAAACCCTTGCGATACGTTCGCTTGAGTAGCGCCTGAGCCCCAGCATGATTCGGGATCGTCATGCTCGCTGGCTCCCATAGGAGTTCTTGCTTCGGGAATCGATTGGCGATTGTTCCCAACAATACCGCTTCGGTGAGTGGGCCTGCGTAACCGAAGTGGGCCGTGGTCGGTGCGCCGCCCAGACAAGCCTCAACGAATAGATGGTAATGATTGCCATCCGGAGCGACTTCGATTTTGAAATTTTCGAAATCCGCAGCGGGCAGCAATCTCGGCATGGCAACGTGCGGCAGCAGAATGGCCCCTTTCTCCCCCAAGAACATCGACCCTTGATCGGGTAGCGAAATCGCCTTTCCATCCTGGCCCGCGAGCGGCCAATCTCCGGTCTCAGGCATCATGCCGCCATCGCTCCACGTCAACACGAAATCATCCGTCGTAAATTGAGACCCGGGAAACTCGTACCGAGTCTGATTCTTCAACCCGAATGCATGCTTGGGAACGTTGGGAGTGGATGAAAGGATCGACTTAGGTGCACCTAGTTGCAATGCGCTGAAGACGGGATCGAGGATGTGGATGGCCATATCCCCCATCGTGCCGCATCCAAAGTCGCACCATTTACGCCAATTGAACGGGTGGTATTGCCCTTCGGAAAACGGACGTTCCGGAGCCGTACCTAACCACAAGTTCCAGTCAACGCCCGCTGGTACTGGCGTCGGTTCGGGCATAGGACCTTCGTATCCCCAAGGTTTGTTGCTCCACGAATGCGTTTGCCGGATCTTGCCAATGGCCCCGCTCTGCACCAACTTGACCGCCGTCCGATAAGGACTCGCCGAATGGATCTGCGTCCCCATCTGCGTCACGAGATTTCTCTCCTCCGCCATCAATCGCAGTTGCCGCGACTCAAACACATCATGCGTCAAAGGCTTCTGGCAATACACATGCTTGCCATGCAACATGGCGGTCATGGATGCTGCAGCGTGCGTGTGATCCGGTGTCGATACATGGACGGCATCGATACCATCGGCCATCGTTTCGAACATCACGCGGAAATCCGTGAAGCGAACAGCCGATGGGTGCCGATCCCCGGCTGCCACCAAGTTATTCGCATCGATGTCGCAAAGCGCGACCACGTCGACCTTCGGATGTGAGCTGAGGGAACCCAAGTCCGATGCCCCCATTCCGCCAACGCCGATCCCAGCCAATCGCAATCGTTCCTTCGGAGCTCCCAAGGCTTTGGGTAACTGGTATGTGCTAGCCAACGCCACGGCAATGGTGCTGTGAGCGAGATATTGACGACGGGTAAGTTGAGATCGGTTCATACGAGGTGCTCCTGGAGGAACGAGGGAGGAGGGTACGGCAGGCTATTGGTATCGATGATCGTCTAGCGACCACGACCACCGAACATCAACCAGGATATCATAAGTCGCAACTCGGGATTGCCCGATAACGCGGCTCCACATGAGTCAAAGATTAGTCGTTCAGAAGGCGTCGACCGAGCGGGACCAATTCAATCAGGCTTTGGACAGTCCGCCAAATATCTTCATCGCTATGGTCTGCCGTTATGAAAAACCGCAATCGCGAAGCATTCTCTGGAACCGCTGGATAGAGAATTGGTTGGGCATTGATACCCCGTGCGAGCAATTGTTCGGACATCCACAAACACAACTTCGAATTCCCTAAAATCACAGGCACGATAGGGGTCAAATGACTATCGCCGGTATTGAGCCCACTGTCGCGAGACAATTTGAGCATCAAACGTGATTGCTCCTGCATTCGAGCCACCCGTTCGGGTTCGCGCTTCAGTAAACGGATCGCAGTCAATGCGGCTGCAGCGGATGCAGGAGAGGCAGCCGTCGAGAAGACCATGGAAGGTGTCGTGTATTTGAGGTAGTCGATCAGCGAGCGTCGGCCCGCCATGTAACCTCCACTGCTCCCCAAGGCCTTGCTGATTGTCCCCATCCATAAATCCCCCTCGTCGGCCGACACACCGAAGTGCTCGCAGAGCCCTCGACCATGCGGCCCCATGACGCCGATCGAATGCGCTTCGTCGACAAATAGCATGGCGTTATGCCGATGCTTGACATCGAGAAAATGAGGCAGGTCCGGAAAATCTCCGTCCATGCTGTAGACACCTTCGATGGCGATGACCACGCGTCGATAACTACTGCGGACGTCTGTCAGTAAATCATCCAGAAAGGCAGCATCGTTGTGAGGAAATGCTCGTCGCTTGGCATTCGACAACTTGGCCCCTTGGACGATACTGTTGTGCGCCAAATCGTCATAAAGAATCAAGTCCTCTTCGTTGAAGAGGTGTCCGAACAATGAAGCATTGGTTCCATATCCGCTTGGGAAAACCGACGCAGCCTCCGCGCCAATAAAATCAGCCAGCTCGCGATCCAGATCCTCGAGTAGCGTGTTGTTGCCTCCTACCAACCGACTGGCCGAGGCACTCGTACCAAAGCGATCGATCGCCTCCTTGGCTGCCTCAGCCACCCGAACGTCCCTCGCCATGCCCACATAGTCGAAGCTCGTAAAACTGACGACTTCACGCCCGGCAATGACGGCGTTCGTACCTTGCACGCGTTCGCTCACGCGGTAAAAAGGCAACTTCAATCCCGCATTCGTAATACCGACGACGCGGGCTTCGAACTGATCGACTTCCGACAGACGAACCGTTGTGGGTGTTGTGCCGCTTGATGCATTAGGAAGCTCGATGGCCCTGGCATGCTGGACCTCTTGGATCAACTCCGTTCCATCCGCGACTACCGAATTGCGACCACGGACGGGACCACGGACGGATGGTGCGAATGCACCCAATTCGGGATCGAGTTCATTCTCGATCAGTGCCACGAGATCCTGAACGGATTCCAGATCGTAAAGAGTCTCTTCCTTGAATCGAATTTTGTATTGCTGTTCGATCCGATTCACGACATCCATTCGGGCCAGCGAATCCAATCCGGCATCCGAAAGATCGGTTTCGATCGCAAGCTCGATTCGAGCGCCTGGCGGGGCGGCACTCCGCACATGCTCTAAAACAGATTCCAATATGGATAGATTCGAACTCGACGGACGGTCAATCCCTGTCGCCATTAGTAACCTTTTTGCCTTGATTGGAGGCTCTTTCAGAGCCCGTCACCCGCAATTGAAGCTTAAGGTCTTTGCCTCGCTCGTCCTCCAATCACGGCCGCAAAATCTTAACAGTATCCCAAACAACCCGCAATCGACACCGGTATCCCTCGGTCCCGCCCTTCCCCGTTAGACATCCCTCAAGCCATCTCGATTTTGGCCACGTCCTGCAAGCCCAATTCCTCGATGCTGATCTCACGCATTCGAAATTTCTGTATTTTGCCGGTGACTGTCGTGGGAAACGCCTCCACGAACTTCCAGTAATGTGGCACTTTGAAGTAAGCCAACCGCTCCTTACAAAATGCCTTCAATTCCTCCTCCGTGGCTTTCTGGCTGTCCCTCAGACATACCCAGGCCATGACTTCCTCTCCGAACTTTCGATCCGGAACGCCGATGACCTGTACATCTTTGATGGCGGGATGCTCATAGAGCAGTTCCTCGATCTCGCGCGGAAAAACGTTTTCACCGCCCCGAATAACCAAGTCCTTAAGTCGACCCGTAATTCGGAAATAGTGGTTGGGCTCCTCGAGCGCCAGATCGCCCGTATGCAGCCATCCGTCTTTATCGATGGCAGCTGTCGTTTTCTCCTCGAGACGAAAATAGCCTTGCATGACGTTGTGCCCGCGACAGCACAATTCACCTGCCTGCATGAACGGCAGTGCTTCGCCGTTTAATGGATCGACGATTTTGACTTCCACTCCCGGCAGCGAGCGGCCCACGGTCCCTACTCGCAAATCGAGGGAATCATCGACGCGTGTTTGAGTGATCAACGGCGATGCCTCCGTCTGCCCATAGCCAATCGTCATTTGATGCGCGCCCATCTCCGACGTAACCCGCTTCATCAACTCGATCGGACATGGACTACCCGCCATGATTCCGGTACGCAAAGCTTTCAGACTCCGCGCGGAATACTCCGGATGCTCCAACATGGCGATGAACATCGTGGGCACACCATAAACCGCCGTGCAAGCTTCAATTTCCAACGCGTGCAATGTAGATGCTGCATGAAATGTTTCGGAGGGGAAGACCATGGTGGTTCCATGAACGATGGAACAGAGTGTCCCAAGGACACAACCAAAGCAATGGTAGAGCGGCACGGGTATGCACAATCGATCCATGCTGGTCAGTGATTGACCATGACCTGCGTAATAGGCATTGAGCAAAATGTTGCGATGCGAAAGTGTCGCCCCCTTCGGCTTGCCCGTCGTCCCCGAGGTGAACTGAATGTTGATGGGATCGTTTGCATCGATTTCATTTTCAAGTTCACTCAATCTCTGCGTTGGAACCTTTTCCGACGTTGCTACAAAGTCATCCCAACCTAAGCTGCCCGCAATCGCCTTTCCCCGCAATGCGATGATCGCCTTCAAATAAGGAAAGTCATCGCAAACGAGCTGGCCTGGTTCACAATCTGCCAAGCTAGGAATGGCCGTCTGCAACGACGCGAAGTAGTCTGTCGTCTTGAACTGATCGATCAGCGCCAGTCCCTTTATCTCGGCTTGTTGCATCACGAACGCCAATTCGCTCGGTCGGTACGACGGATTGATGGTGACCAGCACCACGCCGATACGTGCGGTTGCGAATTGCAGCAACACCCATTCGGGCACATTGGTCGACCACACGCCAAAATGATCGCCGCGTTGAAACCCCAACGCCAACAGCGCCCGCGCGACACGATCCACCTCGCAATCGAGCTCCGACCAATTCCGACGCCATCCGATGGAACTAAACACGATCGCATCTTGATCGGCATACCTTCGCGCAGTATCGCGTAGGACTTGTCCGACCGTTTTCCCATCCACCCAGGGTGTCGCCGTCGCATCCGCGAGTGCGGTCGGCGTGGCTTTGGAACCAGTCTCGGGTTGCGTCATGGATGCCCTCCAGTGAATTCAGGCGCTACAGGAAATGAAGAGGATGTGATGGCTGTTCGCACAAAGTCCTTAGAACGTGTTTCATAATGTGAGCCGCGGGCGCTAGCCGCGTTAGAAAACCAGGTTGTTCTGAGGGGTTCTGACGTATCTAGCAACTCCTAACCAGGTCGAGACGTAGTTTTCCACATTTTAAAACACGTTCTTAGCACAACTCAGGAAAATCGATCAACGGCATGGATAGCAGCGCCTGGGCCAGCGCCTTGCCTTGGGCGTCGTTTCGCAAGGCCCTTCTCAGAATGCCACGCACGAGAAAATTCATTCCTCCGAGATTGGGCATCAAAAAGCGTGTCACCGACTCCACACCCATGGGCTCAAAAAAACCTTGGACGCGATCCTCCGTCAGCCACTCAACCAATCCTGAGTAATATTCGGGGCTGCGGGCCAAGATGCCAATATTGGCACCGATCCCTTTGTCACCGCTGCGTCCAATGGCGATGTCCCGCAAGGTCTCCGCAGTCGCCAACGCACGAGGATATTCTTCACTAGTACCCTCGGTGGATGCCACCGTCCGCTTTACTACCGGAGTCGGCGGCCACTGCGCTGCGTGATTTCTCTTGCCGGTTGTGTCGCTCGAAAGCTTGGTTTCGATCTTTTGAGTAATCCATGCTTCGCTGACCAAACAAGGCCAATAACGAAAGATCGCATGCACCTTGGGCCGGCCTTCGGCGTATCCCGTCGTGCCTTGCGGACCGGCGGTGACCAAGGGAATTATCTCGCGAGAAAACGCCTCAACGGCGCGTTTGTCCTCGGACTCCACCGCAATCCGCAAAACCGTTTCGTAACTTTTCCAGTTCCGTATCGATTCATCCAGAACGGGCACGCTATCCCCCGTTCCCAAGCATTCGACAACGGCATCACGGTAGGTCCACCCCGCATCTGCCAAACGCTTCAATACGATCTCGCCACTCCGCCGGGCTTTGCGTATCGCATCGTGTCCGAAGACGGTCAGCATGCCCGCGGCTCGATATCCGTCGCGATAGGTCGCGCTGACTTTTAAATGATCTGGGCGGGGCGAACCTTTCGCTCCCGACACCGACACTCGATTCGTGGTTTCTTCTCGAACCGACAACTCTAGAAATGAAACGCTGACATCGGGACTGAGGTAGCACCCCGGATCTCCAATCTCATAGATCAATTGCTCTCGAACGGTATCGACCGTAACACACCCGCCGGCCGATTGGGCTTTGGTGATCACGCACGATCCATCTGCATCAATCTCCGCAATCGGGAAACCGATGTTGGCAGGATCCGACACATCGAGCCAATCGGTAGCGATGCCGCCAGTCACATGCGTCCCACACTCGAGTAGATGCCCTGCCACGGTCGCACCCGCCAATCGCTCCCAATCGTCGAGCGACCATCCGAACGCATGCGCGCAGGCGCCGACCACCAACGATGGATCGGCCACGCGCCCAGTGATCACCAACTGCGCGCCGCCATCCAGCGCATCGCGTATGCCTCGACAACCCATGTACGCATTGGCCGTCACCAATCGGTCTTGAACCAAAGCCATCGGACGCGAATCATCGAGATTCAAAAACGCTGTCGAGCGCCCATCATCGGCCTTCACCAAGTCGAGTACATCATCACCTGTAACAATCCCTATGGTGATGGACGGGCAGCCTTGCTCTTCAAGGGCTCTCTGACACGCGGCGGCGCAGGCCATCGGATTCAACCCACCCGCGTTGGCGATCAAACGGCATCGACCGCCAGCGGCCCAATAGTCCGCCAATCGCCGCACGACTTCGACGAAATCCTGTGGGAATCCGCGCTGCGGGTCCCGTTCACGTTGCACGGCCAAAATCGACATCGAGACTTCGGCCAAGTAGTCCATGGTGAGAAAATCAAGATCCGGAGCTTGCGACAACAAGTCGACCGCAGCCGACGGCCGATCTCCCCAAAACGCCTGCGCATTTCCGATGCGAATGGTTTGCGTCACACTTCCCTCGTTTCTTGATGGCCTCGGATCAAATCGGTAGGTGCGATCACGGACAAGGCGGACCCAAGCCAACGGCGGGTCGCATCGGGTGCAATGATTGCATCCACCCAGCCGCGGGCTGCACCGTACCGAATATCGGTTTGCGATTGGTACTGCTGCCGCACCGTTGAACGCATCTCAGCGATCGCTTCCGATGTCATCGGCTTGCCAGACTTCTCCGCCTCGCGCACACGCAAGGACAGCAGCGTATCGGCGGCTTGGTTTCCACCCATGACGGCGTACCGGGCGTTGGGCCATGCCAAGATCAAGGACGGATCGTAAGCGCGTCCACACATGGCATAATTTCCCGCCCCGTAGGAACTGCCGACCACGACCGTGAACTTAGGAACCGTTGCGATGCTCATGGCGCGCACCAATTGCGCACCCGATAGGATGATGCCCGACTGTTCGGCTTGTTTGCCCACCATGAATCCTTGCACGTCTTGCAAGAAGACGAGTGGGATTCGGTTCTGGTTACTGTCGAGCACGAATCGTGCTCCCTTTTCTGCTGCATCGGCGTACAACACGCCTCCGATTTGCACCTCGCCTTGTGCGGTTTGCGATCGCCGCCGCTGGTTGGCCACGATCGCCGCCGGTTTGCCTTCGATGCGTGCATAGCCGGTGACCAACGTCCGCCCATACTCGGACTTGAACTCTTGAAAACTACCGGCATCGACGAGGCATTTGATCAAGTCCCGAGTGTCGTACTCGCCATTCCCATCGCCTGGCACAATGTCGAAAACATCCGTGGTGGAGCGTTCGGGATCCGACCCTGTTACGTTGTCCAAGCGTTGCGGCATCAGCCCTACGAGCGACCGCAACCGTTGCAAACAAGCTGTGTCGTCGGCTTCGTGGAAATCGACCGTTCCACTGATCAGCGAATGCATGCTCGCACCGCCCAACTCTTCTGGATCGACCTGTTGACCGATGGCGGCTTTGACCAGTGCGGGACCAGCCAAGCAGAGTTGACTCCCTTCGGTCATCAGGATCTTATCGCACAGAACGGGCAGATAAGCCCCGCCGGCGATGCAGTTTCCCATCACCGCTGCGAACTGAGGTATGCCTTCGGCAGACAGGATGGAGTTGTTGCGGAAGATCCGGCCAAAGTCATCCTCGTCGGGAAAAATCTCTTCCTGCATTGGCAAAAAGACCCCGGCGGAATCTACCAGGTAAACAATCGGCAATCGTAGACGATGGGCAATCTTCTGAGCGCGGATAAGCTTCTTGACCGATTGCGGAAACATCGCGCCCGCTTTTACCGTCGCGTCGTTGGCGGCAATCATGCAGGGCTGGCCTTCGATCCAACCAATCCCTGAAACCACTCCCGCCGCTGGAACATCACCCCATTCAGGATACAACTCGAACGCAGCCCACAACCCAAGTTCGAGAAAGGGACGATCGGGATCGAGCAAGATCTGAAGTCGCTCGCGGACTGGCAAACGACCTAACTTGCGTTGCCGTTCGGTTCCGGACTTGCCCCCTCCCTGCTTCAATACCTCCTCGTAACTCAGAACGGATTCTGAAATTTCACGCAGACTAGCCATCGCACACTTTCTGTGATGGGTGGATCACTTGAACTTTTTGAAACAATTCCTTCGATCTCTTCGTCCGATGCTTAACTTTATTCGGTTCTCTGTCCGTCCTCGAACTCGCGATCGCCGCTCTCTTGGTCATCCCCGTCTCCGTGGACGTTAAAACCAAGAGCTCAAACATCGCTTAGTGCGAATAGGTCCATCCATTCGGAAACACGTTTCGCGGCGAGTTTTTTTGGTTGCGACCATAACGATACGATCCTTTCAACGCTGGAAGCGTCGAATCGCTTCTTCGCATTCTCCTCGAACTTGGTTTGCAGCAGCGGAAACGCTTCCGCCCTGCGACGCCGATGGCCAATTGGATACTCAACCTCGATCGCATCGGTAGATGTACCATCGCGGAACCACACATGGATGCGATTGCCGATGGAGCGTTTGACCGGATCCAAATACTCGCGACTGTAACGCACATCCTCTCGCAATCGCATCTTGGCCCGCAGCGCATCGATCCGAGGATCTTTCGCAAACGAATCTTCGTAATGCTCGGCCCGCAGTTCGCCATGAAGAAGTGCAACGGCCACGATGTACTGAATGCAGTGATCGCGATCGGCAGGATTGTGCAATTCTCCTTGCTTGTCGATTATTCGGATCGCTGATTCCTGCGTATGAATCTCAATCGATTCAATCTCTTCCAGTCGATCGCGGACCAGAGGATGCAGTCGAATGGCCGCTTCGGCAGCCGTCTGCGCGTGGAACTCTGCAGGGAACGCAACTTTGAAAAGTATGTTTTCCATGGTGTAGCACCCCAGGGTCTGTGCCATGCGAACCGGTTTACCGCCCAGTACAACATCCGAAAAGCCCCAGCGCGGCGCGGTCAGCGCTGTCGCGTAACCCATCTCACCAGCCACGGTCCAAAGTGCCAATTGCACGGCCCGCCGCGTGGCATCACCCGCCGCCCAGCTTTTACGTGAACCCGTATTGGGTGCATGCCGATACGTGCGCAGCGCCCCGCCATCGATCCATGCGTTGCTGACGGCGCAGGCAACTTGAGAGGCCGTTCCACCCAGCATCGCGCACGTTACCGCCGTCGAAGCGATGCGAACCAAAAGCACATGGTCCAATCCCACGCGGTTGAATCCATTCTCCAAAGCCAAGACACCTTGAATTTCATACGCACGAATCGCGGCATGAAGGACGTCATCGACCGTCCACTGTCGCTGCGGTCTCCAGCCATGGTTCGGGTTGCGGTCCAAGTAGTCGGCGATGGCAAGTATGGACCCAAAATTGTCCGAAGGATGTCCCCATTCGGCTGCCAACCATGTGTCGTTGTAATCCAACCAACGGATCATCGTGCCAAGATTGAAGGCTGCTTGAGCCGGTTCAAGTTGCCAATTAGTACCTGGAATCCGGCAGCCCCTCTGCAGTTCCGCTCCGGGCACGACCGGACCGAGCAACTTGGTACATGCGGGATACTCCAAAGCCAACAGTCCGCAACCTAAACTATCGAGCAAGCAATAACGAGCCGTCTCGAGAGACTCGTCGCTCGGCGACCAAGATGCATCGACCGCATACGACGCGATCTGTTCCAAAACAGAATCGAAAGGACAAGGGTCGGAAAGAACCGAGGAATCCATGGGAACTCCGGTCAAACTACTACGTTTGGAACCATGGGAAGAGGACATCGAACGGAACCTCTGGTAGTGTAACGGATGCAGCGAACGCTGGGGCATCGGGCAATGCGACGGGTTGACCTTACCGCTGCATTTAGGCATCATCGCAAGGCAATCCTCCCTAATCGAGTAGGGCGCGAGTCGGATGAACGACGCTGATACCTTCACAACGGTCTATCCCCACGCTCCAACCAACGGAATCGATCATGCCATCTGCCAATGACGGTAACCCGCAACCCGCTTCCAACCCATCGTCCCAGGAGGTTATCGCTCATACTTTAGGCCTTCGCTCTCCAGGCCTTCGATTTCGACAGGCGCTCGCGCTGGAACAGCCCTTGCAAATCGTCGGCGCTATCCATCCACTCTCGGCGCTGTTGGCCCAACAAGCAGGATTTCTGGCGATCTATTTGTCCGGAGCAGGAGTTGCCAATGCCTCCCATGCCTTGCCGGATCTCGGGATCACTCATCTCTTCGACGTCGTTGAAGACGCACGCCGCATCACGTCTGCTTGTGAGTTGCCTCTGCTCGTCGACATCGATACCGGCTGGGGTACCACGGGCTCGATCCAGCGAACGATCAAGGAGATGGAACAAGCCGGGGTGGCTGCGGTTCATATGGAAGACCAGGTTTCGGCCAAGCGCTGTGGACATCGACCCGGCAAGGAGCTGGTCGATACGTCCGAGATGCGTGCCCGGTTGGCTGCGGCGGTACTCGCCCGCCGTGATCCGGACTTCTGCATCATGGCGCGCACCGATGCCGTCGCCGTCGAAGGCCTACAATCCGCCATCGAACGAGCGCAGCAGTATGTTGCTGAAGGCGCCGACATGATCTTTGCCGAGGCTATCGAGACATTGGACGACTATCGACGATTCTCTGAATCCGTTTCTGTTCCGATCCTCGCGAACCTGACCGAGTTCGGAAAAACCCCTTGCTTTGCATTGGACGAACTGCAACGAGCCGGCGTTCAAATGGTGTTGTTTCCATTGACGGCATTTCGCGCCATGAACGAAGCTGCACGACGCACCTACGAAGCCATCCGGCGTGATGGCAATCAACGCGCCATCCTCGATACGCTGCAAACGCGCGATCAACTCTACGAACTGCTTCACTACCATGAAGCCGAACAACGACTCGACTTAGGAAAGAAACAATGACGAACTCTGTGGAATCGAAAAGCAACACTCCCGACAAAGCTGCCGCTCGGGGAGGACTCGATGGCATCCTGGCTGGTGAAACCCGATTGAGTACGGTCAGCACTTCGGGAGTTGGACTGACGTACCTGGGCTACGCCATCGAGGATTTGGCGCAGCATTCAACCTTCGAAGAGGTCGCGTATCTTTTGGTCTATGGCTCACTCCCAAAGGCCGAGGAGCTGGACGCTTTCGCGAAACGGCTGCGAGCCAATCGCGATTTACCGGAAACCATGCGGTCCGTCCTCGAACGGATCCCGGCCACCGCACATCCGATGGACGTGTTGCGAACCGGTGCATCCATGCTGGGAACACTCGAACCGGAAAGAAACTTCAGTGAGGGGTTGCGCGTTGCTGAACGCCTGATCGGTATCATGCCCTCCGTATTGCTTTATTGGTACGCGTTTCATCAGCATCGTCGCCGGGTTGAAATCCATGCGCATGGCGATTCCTTCGCCGAGCATTTTCTGTGGTTGTTGCGAGGAGAACGGCCCACCCCCCTTCAGATCCGAGCCATGGACGTGTCGTTGATCCTTTATGCCGAACACGAGTGGAACGCATCGACTTTCGCGGCTCGCGTGGTGGCATCCACGTTGTCGGATTTTTACTCGGCCATCACGGCTGCCATTGGTGCACTTCGCGGCCCGTTGCATGGCGGTGCCAACGAAGCCGCGATGGAGTTGATCCTCGAAATGCAGGATGCCGAATCGGCCGAAATCCGATTGATGGAGAAGCTTGCGAAAAAAGAAAAAATCATGGGCTTTGGACATCGCGTTTACAAAGGTGCGGATCCAAGGTCGGATGTGATCGTGCCGCTATCGCGCGAGTTGTGCCAAGCGACTGGGAACTCCGCCATGTTCGAAATCGCGGAGCGAATCGAATCTGTGATGCGTCGCGAAAAAAACATCTTTCCCAACGTCGATTTCTACAGCGCGCCGCTTTACCATTCCTTAGGTATACCGACCCCGATGTTCACCCCTATTTTTGTATTGTCCCGGCTATCAGGATGGTCGGCTCACATCCTCGAACAACGTGCGGACAATCGGCTGATCAGGCCGTTGGCCCAATACGTTGGACCTGAAACACGTCCGTTCGTACCGGTCGATCAGCGATGAGTATGCGCGGCAAGCACTTGCGTTGGGAACCCTCGTCAGCCGGGTTCTTTCATCTGTGGATCGATGTCGCGGAGCGCAAACTCATTGTGCTGTGCACGGAGTTGTTCCATGAACTGCAAGCCGTCATCGACCACGCCAACGCACTGACCGTCAAACCGCCAATCGTTCTCCGAAGTGCCAAGCCACGAGGATTTGTGGTCGGAGCCGATCTGCGCGAAATACTCAGCGTTGGCTGCGATGCAGAGATCCAACACTTCCTGGGCTTGGGACAACGTGTCTTCGATGCTTGGGAACAACTCAGCAACCCGACCATCGCTTGGATCCATGGACCGTGCCTCGGAGGGGGCTTGGAGTTGGCGTTGGCCTGCCGCTATCGCCTGCTCAGCGACAGCCCGGAAACGGTTCTCGGGATGCCCGAATCTAGACTAGGTCTGACCCCGGGGTGGGGTGGCACCCAGCGCCTGCCCCGCCTCATCGGCGTTCCGGCTTCGTTGCCGCTTCTCATCTACGGGGAATCGATCAACGGCGAACAAGCTTGTCAAATCGGTTTGGCCGATGGCATTGCTTCGAGTGTTGCAACCGACCCTGAGATTGCTTCTTGGATTGCAAAGATCCAGGCAACCTCGCAAGACGCACCCGCTCAGGCTGAGAAATCCGCCCGTAGCTTTGATCGATCGGATTTAAAGAGGGATTGGCTGGCCTGCGAGCCCATTTACCGCAAAGCTCTCGATGAGGCGAATTCTGAAACGGAGCCTTATGTGGTCAACGCCCGACGCGCGATTCTTAAGGCAGTGGACGCTGGAATCGAGCACTCGATGGCGGAAGGTTTGCGCCACGAACGCGAGAATTTTTACGCGTTGTTGATACGGCCTGAGGTGCAGGCGAACCTACAGCGATTCGCGCACCGAGGAGCAACGACTGCGCCCAATACAACCGAAAAACCACACAACACTTGATCCCAGTTTAATCCATAGAAAGACCACAACTGTCATGTCCGATCCTGAATCTCCCGTTGTACTCGCCGAACGATTGACGGAAATCGAGGCCACGTTACTCATCGGACATCTCGAAGCAGAAGGCATTCTCGCCATAGCCAATGGCGCGGGCGGTGCCACCGGCTGGCCAGACAACATAGCGTACACCCAAGTGGTCGTTCGGCGTTGCGATTTGGAACGGGCCCGAGAAGCTATCGAACGCACCGAACAAGAATCGTTGTTGGATAGCGAAGATGTCGATGAGACTTTCGAAGATGTCGATGAGCCAATGGAACATGATGACGCAGCGGACGACGACAAGGCTTAGACGACGCGTTGTTCGCGACATGGCCTAGAGGATTAAAGAATGCCCGAGATTGAATCCACCCGACGTCTAAAAGCGTGTCCATGTTGCGGTCTAATCCAATATGTGGCGCAAAATGCTGCCCCGAATGTTGCTCCGAGACGGGCATGTTGCCCTCGCTGCCGCGCAGTCGTTGATCATGGTTTTCGATCAGACACGCGGTCTCAGCGTACGGCGGCCGCAGCCATGGGAGCGTTGCTTCTTTTTCCCGCGGCCGTTTGCCTGCCGATCCTCGAAATCGAGCGGCTCGGGTATCGGCACACCAGTGGAGTGCTGGGCGGGATCGTCGAGCTGTATCAGACCGGATCGTGGTTGGTTGCCAGCATCGTGCTGCTTTTTTCAATCGTGTTGCCTTTGGTCAAATTAATAACGTTACTAGAGTTGTGTTGGTTCCGCTATTTGGAACACCATCATCGAGCATGGGCGTACCGTGCCATCGAGTTTTCAGGTCGATGGAGCATGATGGACGTCATGCTACTGGCGTTGCTCGTGATGATGATCAAACTCGTGGGATTGGTCGAGTTTCACATTGGACCGGCCGTCTTCGCTTTTGCAGCGTGCGTTGTCATGAGCATGATCGCTTCGATGAGCTTCGATCCACACTCAATCTGGGCTGAATCCTGAAAGCCTTCGATTTTCCGGCATTTTCAGCGATCTTCGGCGATCAGCCAGTAGAAATTATAGAAGAATCCAGGCACAATAAGCCCTGGATTTCTTACCTTTTCTCGGAAGCACCCCCCCATGACTCTCAGGTTTCTGACTCGGTTCTCTTTTTGTTGCATCTTCGCCCTTGGTTCTGCGATTGCAGCCGAACCTACTTTGACCGAAGTGCTCAAGTCCACTCCGAAGACGGCCAATGCCGTCATGCATCTGGATTTGGTCTCTTTGCGAAAATTGACCTTTGGCACGCCGATGGAGATGGATCTGCCCAGCCGCCTGGATCGCATCCGCATTGCGGCCGATCTAGATTTGGGTCGTCTTCAACCCAACTGGGAAATCGGCTATGGAACCATGAAGCAACTTCCCGGCTCGGACGTCATCGCGGATGCGATGGGGGGCTATGTCGAAAAAGTGGGAGATCGGGATGTCGTTTGGACACCCAACCAAATGTACTTGGTCCCCCTGGGCGATACGATTCTATCGGTCGTTCGGCCTTCGGATCGCAAGTTCCTGACGCAGTGGTTGCGCAAGGATCGGAACTCAACCTACGACGACGTATTGCTCAGCGCTTCGGCCACACCGACAGACAACCTCTCAGTCATGATCGCCGTCGATGTCGCCGATGTGATTTCATCCGCATCGATTTTGGTCCACCTCGCCGATTTCCAGTCCCTAAAAGGTCAGGATCTCAAAGTCGCGGCCAAAGAAATTTCAGAACTGTTGAGTGTCAAATTGGAAGTCGCTCAAGACAGCTTGAGCAAATCCCGAGTGACCCTGCGGTTTAGCAATCAACCAACGGTTCTTTCGTCGGTTGCCAAGGATTTTTTTGGAGAGCTACTGCAACGCCGCGGTTCTTCACTGGGAGATCTCGCGGCCTGGAATGTCAAGATGGACACGGCATCGAAATCCATCGTGTTCAACGGTCCGATCGTTCCCGCCACCCTGGATGATGTCCTTGGTCTGTTCACGGTCCAACGCCAAACGGCCACGATTGAGCATCACGCACAACAGCCGAAGGATTCAACGCAAGCCGCCAGTCCCAGCTCCATCGCCGAAAACACCAAAGAGTATTTCAAAAAAGTAATCAACATCGCCCATCGTGTTCGCGATTACTCCGCCAGCAACACGGGGGAACGCGCCCAATGGAACGGCAACATGGCTAGCCGTATCGATGAATTCCCAACCCTAAACATCGATCCAGAAATGGTCGAATTCGGCGCCGAAGTCGCTAAGTCACTTCGGAATAACATGATGTCGATGCAGTTGACCAACATTGCTGTAGGAGCTCAAGCGGTCGCGAACAACGCGGGAGCCGGCGGTTTCTCAACGGCAACAGGTTTCGGGACACGTGCCGGTATGGCGTCCGGATTTGCGTCAAACTACGGTTATGGTTCCGGTGGAGGCTTCAGTGACCCAAACTCCATCAGCAGCTATTACATGGCGGCTCAATCGCAAGGCAACTCGTCCTTCAAGCAACTCATGGGACAAATCGATCAAGCCATTGCCGACATGCGACGACGCATGACCGAGAAGTACGGAATTCAGTTCTAACATCGCAATCGCAAATAGAACGCACTCGCTGCACCATCGCAAGGACCGCCACATCGGCGGTCCTTTTTTGTTGAGTGATAAAGGTGTCAGGGTGCGTCGGCGTAAGCCGGAGAAAGGTAGCGAATGAAAGAGTCGTACGAGGTAAGACCTAGCCAGTCGCCTTGGCCTCGAGTGATGCGATGCGTCGGGCAACTTGCGCACCGAAGCGTTCACAGAGGT
>JBGSHV010000042.1:0-22319 GCA_041752005.1 Pirellula sp.
AAAGAGCTTTCGTCCAAGATGCCCAGCAACCAGCGGTCACAAACAAGCAACCCTACCGACGGCATCACAGCTCCACGAAAACTGTAACCACACACAAAGCCAGCCCGCGAAAGTGGCTTAATGCTTAACCGCGATTGATAGCGTAACCGGTCGTCCAGTTTTTGGATCGATCGTATGCGAGTATCTCACTTTGGATCTCTCGAAGAAATTTCGGTAATCGCCACTCGTAGCGAGCGATTCCCCGGAAAGTTCAATTGTTGTTTGGATGGATCGTTGATCCACATTGGGCGCCTCAATCCCTATCCGCCACGGGGAGTCGCCATCGCGATAGCCCTGCGTTGCGATCTCACCTCCAATTTCTACGAACAGATGCAGAATCCCTTTCGAGGAAATCAACTTGCGGAGGCGATCTGATCCGTGCCCCTTGGCGATCGCTGAGAGATCTACGCGTAGCTCGGAAATTTCTTTCTTCAACGCGGGCGGATTCAACCGTACACTTAAATTCTCATAACCACAGATTGCCCGTGCTGCATCGACTTGCGATTGTGAGGGAATCGACTGGTGACCTCCATCAGGACCAAAACCCCAAAGGTTGACAAGAGGACCCACGGTAATATCGAACGCACCGCCGGAAGTCTTAGCGATTTGCTGCGCTAGGTCGACGACCATCGCCGTATCCATCGATACAGGGAACCATTCGGTGGAACGCGATTCATTGAACCTACTGATTTCTGAATCACCGCGATAGGTCGACATCTGTTGATTCACGATTTCCAACTCAGTATCGATAAGTCTTTGGATCTCTTTAGGGGGCGGACTGCCAGCCTCCGGACGATAGCGAATGCTGTACGTGGTTCCCATGGTTGGGCCATGAAGAACAACCTGTTCCGGTACTGCGTTGGATGGCGGGTTGCCACGCAATCCAAGGTAAGCGATGGCGATTGTGACGAGGGTCAGTGCAATAAGCCACCTCAGTCGCACACATGCAAATGGGCGTGTCATGATCGTTGGATGCCCGTCCACGAACCTGTCATTGTAGGGATTACGCTTCGTTTTAGCCGCCAAAATCATCGTATGCAATGTTGCTCTCGGGCACTCCCAAATTGTCCAGCATTTGGAAGACAGCCGCATTCATCATGGGAGGTCCACAGATGTAGAACTCGATGTCCTCCGGGGCGGGATGCTCTTTCAGATAGTGGTCGTGCACAATTTGATGGATAAAACCGACATGGCCTGTCCAATGATCTTCAGGCTTGGGTTCTGAGAGCGCGATGTGGAACTCGAAGTTCTGGAACTCCTTTTCGATCTCCATGAACTGGTCGACGTAAAACAGTTCGCGTGCGCTGCGACCGCCATACCAAAAGGAAACCTTTCGATTCGTCTTGCGATTCTTGAACAGTTCGAAAATGTGACTTCGCAGCGGGGCCATGCCTGCGCCACCTCCGATATAGACCATTTCATTGTCGGTATCCTTGATAAAAAAATCGCCATAGGGACCCGAGATTGTCACGCGATCGCCAGGCTTAAGACTGAAAACGTAGGAGCTGACTCTGCCAGGCGGCGTTCCCTCGGGTGCTCTCGGTGGAGGCGACGCAATGCGGACGTTGAGCATGATAATCCCTTTTTCGCCCGGGTAATTCGCCATGGAGTAAGCTCGATAGACGGGTGCGTCCACGGTCGATGCGTACCGCCAGACTTTGAACTTATCCCAATCGTCACGAAATTCCTGTTCAATGTCGAATGCTTTGTACTCGACCGTGTGGGGCGGAACTTGGATTTGAATGTATCCACCCGATTTAAAGTCAACCTGCTCACCCGCAGGTAGCTCGAGAACAAGCTCCTTGATGAAGGTCGCTACATTGCGATTGGAGCGGACGGTGCACTCCCACTTCTTGGTTTCAAAAACCTCGGGGGGAACCTCTATCTTCATGTCCCGCTTGACGGCAACTTGGCAACTCAACCGGTACCCCTCTTTGGCTTTCACATGGTTGATATGCGTTCTTTCGGTGGCCAAGATCTCTCCACCGCCGGATTCGATTCGGACTTTGCATTGGGCGCATGTCCCGCCACCACCGCAGGCACTCGACACAAAAATACCATTGTCAGCCAAGCACCCCAACAGCTTGCCACCCGTCGGAACAACCAACGTCTTGCTGTTGTTCACGATGATTTCAACGTCCCCTTCAGCCACAAGCATTCGTTTTGCAACCAGGATCATGATGACCAGTACCAATACAATCGATGTGAAAAAGAACACACCAAGTAGAATCAAGTAGATACCAGACATCACTTCGGATTCCCCATCATTGTTGCGGCCGAATCATGGTTCCCGTTTGGAAGGGCTGGTTGCCCTTCGAGTCCTGCGAGTTCAAAGTTGAATTCCCGAAAAGGCCATGAAGGCCATGGCGATTAGCCCCACGGTGATGAACGTGATCCCCAGTCCGCGGAGTCCGGCCGGAACATTGCTATAACGCATTTTCTCACGCACCGATGCCAAGGCAACAATTGCGAGGGCCCAACCGGTACCTGATCCAAATCCATACACAACGCTCTCTCCGAAATCGTAACTCCGTTGATCCATAAAGAGCGAGCCCGCCAAGATCGCGCAGTTGACCGTGATCAATGGCAAAAAGATACCAAGCGCACTGTAGAGTGCCGGAAAAAAACGATCGAGTGTTAGCTCCAATATCTGAACGATCGCAGCGATCACCCCAATGTAAATGATCAAACCGAGGAAGCTCAAATTCACGCTCGAAAAACTCGGACCGAATATCTTGGCAAGGGCGCCTTCACTTATCAAATACTGGTACAGCAAATTATTCACAGGAACGGTGATTCCTTGAACGACAATCACGGCGATCCCCAAACCCATCGCCGTCTTGATGTTCTTCGAAATCGCAAGGAACGTGCACATCCCGAGAAAAAAGGCCAAAGCCAGATTCTCGATGAACATGCTCGTCAGAAAAATACTCAGATAGTGCTGAAAGCTATGGATGTTCATGGTGATTATGCCTCCTCTACTTGCTCAGGCTTGAACGTACGTACGATCCAAATGAGAATCCCGATGAGGAAAAATGCACTCGGGGACAGTAACATGAGGCCGTTGGGGTTGTACCAACCACCGTCAGTAATCTTCGGCAGGATCGAAATTCCGAAAAGGGACCCCGAACCAAACAGCTCACGCACGAAAGCGACCAGAAGGAGTACCGCGCTGTATCCGAGTCCGTTTCCGAGCCCATCTAGGAAGCTCATGGAAATCGTGTTCTTCATCGCGAAACCTTCCGCCCTACCCATGACGATGCAATTGGTGATGATCAAGCCCACAAAGACACTCATCGTCTTGCTAATGTTGAAGAAGTAGGCTTTAAGGATCTGGTCAACAAGAATTACCAAAGACGCAATGATTACCATCTGAACGATCATTCGAATGCTACTCGGAATGTAGTTCCGGATCGCGGCGATCGCCATGTTGGACAAACAGATTACGAAAATGACCGCGATGCACATAACGGTCGCGGTTTGGAGTTGTGTGGTTACGGCCAGCGCAGAACAAATCCCGAGCACCTGAAGCGTGATTGGATTGTTGTTCAGTACCGGATCAAGAAGAACTCCCCTAGCGGTCTGGGCCGTCATGTGCTGCTCCTTTTTCGCTGGCTAGTTTTTTTAGGTAAGGGCCAAAGGCGTCACTGCTGAGCCAGTACTTGATCATGTTGTCGACGCCTCGACTTGTGATCGTGGCACCCGATAGCCCGTCAACCAAATAGGGCCGGTTTTCGGGCGAGGGACTACCTTTAGCAACACCCGCAGCCAATGTTTCATCCGAGGGTTGTCCCCGCCATATCTTTTTACCCTCCCATTGTTTTTTCCAGTTAGGATTGTCGACCTCGCCACCTAAACCAGGAGTCTCCCCATGCTCGTAGTAGGTCAATCCACTAATAGTCTCGAGGTCGCTCTTCAGGGCTACGAACCCATACATCGTCGACCAAAGGCCTTGCCCGTAGATCGGCAATACGACTTGTTCCAGTTCTCCGTTCTTGTCCTTTACCAAATAAACCCAGGTATACTTTTCACGCTTGGATTTTCCGATATTGAATCGCGTGGTTTCCACGTCAATGTTCATGCTTTCATCCCGAGCAGCCTTCCGCTCGTCGAAATCCTCATTGGCGATCAACGCATCTTCAACGTACTCACCCGACTGCAGATCAACTACTTTAGGTTCGATGGTCCCATCCGTGAATAATTCGGAAACTTCATCGGCCGAAAGGGACTGCACGTTTTCGAACAGTCCCGTGGCGTCGATGATGTTCCTCTGTCGATCGAGGAGCTTGTTCTTGGCTTGAGTTTCTTTCAGTCCTACCGCGGCGGTGCTCACCAGCAGTGAACAAACAATGCACAGTACAAACGTTACACGAAACGTGTTTGCTATCGAGTCGCGTTGCTTAGTTTGCATAGCGAGCTGCCCTTCGATGGATGTTGGCTTGCACGACGCAGTAATCGATAAAAGGTGCAAAAACGTTCGCAAACAGGATTGCCAGCATGATGCCCTCGGGAAAGGCAGGATTAACAACTCGGATCAGGATGGTCATTCCGCCGATCAATGCCCCATAGAACCATTTACCGGTTTCGGTCATGGATGCACTCACTGGGTCGGTTGCCATGAAGACCGTTCCAAAGGCAAAACCGCCGATCACAAAATGCCACCATGGAGCGACGTTGAACATCGCGTTGGTTTCGCTTCCGATCGCGTAAAACAAGGTCGAAATCGCCAACGCTCCCAAACAAACGGAGGCCATGATCTTCCAGGAACCAATTCGAGTTGCGATCAAGACAAAGGCCCCGAACAAACAGCAGAGCGTGCTTGTCTCTCCAATGGAGCCTGGAATGGTGCCGAGGAAGGCGTTGGTCCACGTAATGCTTTGTTCGCCACCGGTAGTGATAACGTGCGACAGCGAATCGATTGGGTTTGGAAACTCGTCCATGTCGGTGACTGCCAACTGTCCGAGCGCGGTCGCTCCCGAATAACCGTCGATCACACCCGTCTCCGAAACGAATCGCGATGCGATCCAAACATTTCCGGTGATCTGCGCGGAGTATGCGAAGTAAAGGAAGCAACGTGCTGTCAGCGCCGGGTTCAGGAAATTCCGCCCCGTGCCGCCGAAGATCTCTTTGCCAATGACAACGCCGAATGCGATGCCGATCGCTACTTGCCACAACGGGATATTCGGAGGGAGCGTCAATGGGAACAGCAAGCCTGTGACAAGGAATCCTTCATTGATTTCATGTTTGCGCACCACGCTAAAAATGACCTCACATAGCCCACCGACGGTCATGCAAACGATATAGATCGGCAGGAAATGAAGGACGCCCAGGACAAAGCAATCGAGAAATCGATCGGGTAGAAAAGTCAATCCGAGGGCTGATTGAACCGCGTGATGCCAGTCGAATGCGGGCTCGATATTTTTGGCCAACAGCGATTGATTTGCCAAGTTCGCTTGATAACCGATGTTCCACATACCAAAGAGCGTGCATGGAATGAGCGCCAGGACGACCATGGTCATCATTCGCTTAAGATCCAACGCGTCGCGAATGTGCGTCATGCCCTTGGTTACGCTGCCGGGTGTATAGAGGAACGTGTCCCCAGCCTCAAAGAGCGGATGCAACCTCTCGAACTTGCCGCCTTTGGAAAACGATGGTTCGATCCAATCCAGTAGCGTGCGAAGGAACTTCATCGTCAAACTATCCTTCTTTTTCGATCGTTGACAGGTTATCCCGAAGTATGTCAGCGTAATCGTATTTTCCAGGGCATACGAAGGTGCATAGACCGAGGTCCTCCTCGTCCAGTTCTAAGCAGCCCAACTCGAGAGCTTGGACCGTGTCGCGTACGATGAGTGCGCGCAGCAATAGCGTCGGCAATAAATCCAGCGGCATGACCTTCTCATACGTTCCGATCGGCACCATGGCCCGCATGCTGCCTTCTGTACTGGTCGTTAGCGCAAATGACTTGCGACCCGACCACGCCGCAGCGAATGCCCGAGTCACTGAATATTTCTTGAAGCCAGGCATCTGCCAACCGAGCAGTTCGCGCTCGTTGCCTTCAACAACACACGAAACCTGTAAGTGGTAGCGACCGAGATAGCCGACCCATTCTTCGAACTGGCGGCCACAGAGTACCGAACCGGAAATAATCCGGGTGGATACTGCATCTCGAAGTTCGCCAGCAGTCAACTCTGCGAGCGAGGCGCCGATCCGAGTTTGAATCCATCGCGGTTTGGTTACGGCTGGACCAGCCATAGAAATGATTCGAGTTGGGTCGACGCGCCCCCGCGTGAATGCAATCCCGATCGCGATGATGTCCTGATAGTCCAAATGCCAATTGGTACGTGCTCTCGAGACTGGCTTGAGGAAATGCATGTGAGTTCCCACCAATCCCGATGGGTGTGGGCCTGCAAACTCCACAATCTGGATACCAGAAACCGACTCGCCTGGCGTCTTCGTATCCGGTGCTCGACACAGATAGACAGGGCCTTCTGTCAGCTTGCGAACGATGCTCAACCCATTTTCGAAGTCTTCGGCCGAGGCATGGATGATCGGACCCGGATCCGCAGCCAATGGATTGGTGTCCATGGCGTTGATGAACAACGCATGCGGTGTTGAAGCTGGTGATGGGATTTTGCCAAACGGACGCGTTCGCAATGCGGTCCATAACCCAGTAGCTAACAATCGTTCAACGATTTCGCTACGAGCAAGACCGGCAAGCTGCCCCCTGCTATAAGGACTAAACTCAACAGTTGCCTCGTCGTCGTCGATATCGATAACAAGGGACAAAAAATGGCGTTTGGCTCCTCGATGGATTCCAGCAATGCGACCACCTGCAGGCGCTACGAAGACAACGCCTTCCGTCTGTTTATCAAGCAAGACAGGTTGTCCAAGCTTTACCGATTCACCCTCCGAAACCAACAGCGAAGGCCGCAGACCAACGTAATCACTCGAGACCAAGGCAACCTGGCCGACGGACTTGCGGTCCATATGCGGTTCCGGTTGGCCCGCGATGGGGATTCGTAGTCCCTTCGAAATTTCAACCCGCTCGATCATCAGTCGATTTCGATTCGTTGCTCGGATTGGGCATGCGAAACAATTTGCGAACTGTGCCAGCACAACTCTCTGGCACAACCAGAACATCAATCTGGCGCGGCCAGCTCAACTTCATGAGAATGCCGTATCATCTCCGCATTCAGGATGTTGCTTTCTATTTTCTAGCTTTGAATATACACCTTAAGATAGTGATTTTCGACTGCGAGAACATCAAACTGCGCTTTGACAACGTCCCCGATCGATATCATTCCCGATAGGTGTCCATCCGTCATGATTGGGAGATGCCGAACGCGACGACTCGTCATGGTCCCCATGATTTCTCCTACGTCCGCGTTTGGATCGCCGACGACCATGTCACGGGTCATGAAGTCACCGACGCGTAATTCGCTAAGCGGTTGCTCCTGAGTTGCGATTGTTTTCAGAATATCGCGCTCGGTGATGATTCCAACGATCGAATCCCCCTGCGAAACCACCAGAGATCCGATGTTGTATTTGACTAATCGGTCGACCGTCTCCGCCAAAGAAGCATCCGGTGAAATTTGGTAGACGCAATCGCCCTTCAGGCGAAGAATTTCATGCACTCGCATAGTAACCACCTCAGAAACGTGCCATTGGGGAAACCAGGAAAGGAGACGAACGCGATCGGCCCTCGGCAACCTAAGTCTCGGTCCGAACACAGGCCACCGCGCCAAAGATCCTGTCGCGGCAAAAGGGTGCGATCGGGGCTTAAGTCTTCGCTCGGAGCCTTTAAAGGGATTTTAAGTACCACAGACCGGTTCCGCAATAGGGGATTCTGATGCCTCGATGCGCCGGTTCTCGGTTCCCAGTGCGATCCTAAAAGCAGCGGTGGATCACCGTTTCGAAATGGTTTCATTTCCCTCTAGCTTTTCGGCGTCTGGGAGTCCATGTCCGACCTCTTCTGCCAAGGCCAACGGCCTTCAATTTCAACGAACAGCGACCAACTCAAAAAGGTTCGGATGACGACCAGCAAACCGAGCACTCCTACGTTGGTCAAGGTCGGTTCGAGGGCGACCGTTCGAACCACATCCCCGGCGACGAGAAACTCTAGGCCCAGAAGCAATGTCCGCCCCAACCGGTGTTTGTAACTCTCGTAAGCATCTGGGTGTTCGACCTGGAATAGATATCGGATCGTCCCGGGTGCAACCACGACTCGGATTACACCCGCAACAATCACAATCGCACCAAGAATCTCGATCATCAAGGCCGCCCATTCGATGACCGACCGAATGCTCGACACTACTTCATTTCCAATCATCAATGACCCCTAGAACGATTAAAAAGTACAACGCTTCCTAAATCCAGTGCAAACATCCGCAACTACTTTCCCTTTTCACGTTCGAACGTGACGAGAATACTCTCACTACCAAGCAATGAGGCAAACTCGGTTGGCCGATCCTTTTCTGACGGTGCAAAGCACATTTTGCGGGTCTTCTCGCCCAGTTCGTAAATCCCGAGAAATTCTATGCGTTGCCCTTCGCCATCGGACGACGTGAAGTCGATGCACTTCGGCTTTTTTGTGGGATCAATGATACTCGTTCCCTTGCCGATCTCCTTCCCCTCCGAAAGCAAACTCCAAGTGCCGTCCGAACGGTTGACGACCATGAGTTTCTTGGCGTCTTCTTCTTTTGCCTTGTTGCCGTTGACCTCCAGGGCGACGATTCGCCAAGTGCCTTCGATCCGTTTGCGATCCTTCTTGATTGCCTCGTCTTTGACATCGTCAGCAGTCGCAAGCGTGGCGAGAATGGCTGCTACGAAGAGTACTGCGATCGGTAAGCGCCCCATGATTTTTCTCCAAAAAGCGAAGATCTAAACAAGTCGCCGCCACGAATACAGCATCACTGCGGATACAGGTATTGCCTGGTTATTCTTTGGTCGGCTCGAAGCCACCCGATAACGCGTAGCGACCCCTTGCCCTGCGAAGCAAGTAGAAACCAACAGACCATAATCGGTAACGTCTGGCAAGTTTTTTCAGCAGTAGATACGGACTTGTACGATCGTTGACGATCGTTGACGATCTCATTTGGGTCTCACGAACACGTAATTGACCCTGTAGGACTGACCTCATTGAATTGGGTTCGCTGAGCAACACGAATATTCATCTCCTGCGACCTCAACTCCACAGTGACCCTTTCACGTCAAAGCCTCGGATCGACCGGATGGACACATCCATCCCAACGATCTCGTCAAATTGTTTGTCTTTCATCAGTTCTCGCAGGAACTTGCCTTCACCGCAGCCCAGATCAATCACCCTCCGGGCATCGCACGACCGCAATGCCGCCAAGACGGCGTCGTAACGCTGCTTGTTCAAGGATGCAGGCGGAGGGTTGATGGATGAATCGGGCACGGTCGAGGTTTCATCGCCTTCAGAATCCGACTCTTCGACAGGCATTCCCTCACTGAGTCGAGAGAGAGCCATGTTCGTTAAGGCCGTTCGATTTTTCAGATAGCGCCGAACAATCGTATCCTTTTCCGGATGATTTTGCAGCCAGCTCGTTCCGTCTTCGTTCTGAATACTTCCGCCTTTCGCCAGCAGTTTTTCTAGTTCATCCTCTCCGACGAAGTAATGCTTTTCATTGTCGAAGACAGGGATGAGAACGTAAAGATGTGTGAGCAGTTCCGATAAGGTTTTCGTTCCCGTTAGCGTGATGGAATAGTAAGGACTCTCGCCCCATTCGGGAAACTGCTCATCGAGCGTATAACGCTGCGCTTCGACTGTGTAACCAAGTGGCTCGAACAGCTTGTGAAGGAATCCTTCGCCGCCGCGCACGGGAAGGACATCGATCCCAGCAACCAATGGGATCGGTTTTGAAACCAGTTCGGGGCGGTCTTTGCAGCGGCCGCCCATCGCAGTCCCAAACACTTGCGAAATGGCCACGCTCATGAAGGAAGACGCGACATAGGGGCGATCGTTGACGTAATGCCCGAGCAGAGAGCTTTGGTCGCGATTTTTGCCACGCACCATCGCCACTGGGTCCACATCGAGTAGCAGACAGGCCACACATCGATCCTGTCCGGCCGCTGGATAGTAAATATGCACCTGGCCGAAGCTGAGGTCAAAGGTTTGCAATCGATCCGGGTGCTTGTGCAACAAGTAGCCGAGATCGGTAGCCGGTTGGTGTTCTGTGGTGATCGTAAGAAGCATGTACAACCAAATCCTGGGCAAATCGTGAGTGTGTTCTTGGTCTGTGGATTGAACCGCGCACTCCCGGTATTCTAAACAGTTCCCGCAACTGACAATGCGATACGGACCAGGTTCGCCTCGCCACCGAAGTTTGCGGGCTTAGCGACTCTAGACACTCGGCCGACCCGATCATCATCCTGGCCCGATACCCACTTTCATACCTATCGTGCTCACTACCTTTCGTGAAAGATCCCCTTGAATGAACTTTGTACCCGTTCTTCGCAAATCAAACGAAGGTCGCACCTTCGCCGTCGTTGGCGACGTGTACCGTTTCCTGGCGACCGGGGATGACACCAACGGTAAATACGCTATGTGGGAGGCCATAGTACCACCTGGCGGTGGACCTCCTCCGCATGTCCACAGCCTGGAAGAGGAAGGCTTCTTCATCCTCGAGGGGGAGATCACGTTCACGATTCACGGCGAAAAGAATGTGGCCATGGCGGGGATGTTTGCGAACATGCCGGTCGGGACACCGCATTCGTTCAAGAACGAAAGCAACCAGTCAGCCAGAATGCTGATCTCAGTTGCTCCCGCAGGTCTGGAGCAGATGTTCATGGAGGTCGGGATTCCGTTGGCCGAGGGTGCGACGACCGCTTTGCCACCAACGAATGAAGAGATCGAGAAAATGGTCGTCGTTGCACCCAACTACGGTATCGAGATTAGGCTACCAGGGCATTGACGCAACACAACAGGGCGACAGACCAAGATTGCATTCGCTCCATGGGATAGAACCACCCGATGTATCTCCAGTCTCCTCAATCCGCGAAAAATATTCCGCTCACGCTCGATCACGTTTGGTCAAATGCTTGGCGAATTCTTTCCATCCGAGTTCGGTTCGCACCCAGGTCGGAATGGCCAACCCTGGATGCAGAACGGAAGTGGATGAGTTTCGCTTGCCCGTCGATGACAAACTCAACATCATCTCGAAAGCGAAAGAACAGGCTGGTCGCTTCCGCGTGAAGGTAGCTGTCTGTTTCCGTGATGATCTCCATACGTGGTATAGCAGCGATGACTGCTTTGAGTTTCCGCATGGCATCTTCTGGAGCGCCTTCAAACACGATTGCCTCGATCGTGTGTTGGCTATCTGCGTCCTGGGTTGAAACGCAATTCGGTGAGTTCGGGCAGGGGGCAAGACGCCCATGATTCACTCCAAGGTTTTTTGACTTGGTTGCCAAAGCACTGAGAGCCGAAAGTGCAATCACTGGCGAAAGAACAACCAAGCAAGCTATGAGGTAAACCATACGTTTTTTGATATCTGTCATAGATGATTCAACCGAGCGGTATTTGGAGCGTCCACCGTCGTAACGATTATCGCCAAAAACGTCCAAGTGTCCACGGCCGCCCATGAGAGGTTTCGCATCCCCAATTGTATAGGGTTGACGATCAGGTTCGTGGCGAGGTTGGTAGCGAACTGCGGTCCAACAGAAGCGAACTCCCATCTGGTTCAATCGCTACAACCGTTTGTCCGCTCACATTCCGCTTTGTCACCCAGCCACGACCACTTCATCGGGAGAGTGCTTTCGACCGATGGTGATCCATACAGACTTGGTTTTTCACGTTCAGTTGGTCCAGGGCTATGCATTCTTCCGAGATCTCGAGTAAGCGATCGATCCAACAAGCCGCCCACAACGTTTTGTTCATGATTTTGTTCGCAATTCTTGCGTTGGCTCAAGCAATGCCTGCGAACTCGCAAGATTTTTCGCCGTCATTGCCACTTTGGGATGGGAAATGTCTAGCCGGCGATGTTTACGGCCTGCGTCCATCGCTAGCAAATCGCGGAATCACACTCGATGTCAGTAGCACTCAGTAACTGGAAACCCTGACTCGTGGTGGGCTCGAGCAAGGGCTGCCTTATGGCGGACGCAATGACTACTTTTTGAAAATAAACCAAGGGAACGACTACCTTTGGGATGGAGCGTCTTTCCTGGTCCGTGGAGAGTCTCGCTATGGCGAATCAGTGAATTCGATGACGGGAGCCCTACTGCCGGCGAACCTCATGCTGGCGTTGCCGGTACCGGATCGATCGGTAACCTCCATGACCGGGGTCGTGTTTACTCAGTTCTTGTCGGAGGACCAGTTTCTGAACATCGGAAAGATTAACACACTCGATCGTTTTGAGCAGCCACTGACAGGTGCCAGCGGATTGACTGGGTTTCAAAATACGGCATTCATATTCAATCCCATTTTCGCGAGAACGGAACCGTACTCGACCCTCGGAATCGAATGGATCTACTTAGAGAACGAGGAACCAATGCTATTGTTGGCTGTTTACGACAGCAACGATTCACCGACCACGAGCGGCTTGGATACGTTCTTCGACAATGGCGTTTGTCTCTATGGAGAATGGAATATTCAAACACGTTTCTTCGACTTGCCAGGACATCATGGCTTGTCCGGTACGTATAGCAACGGCACCTACACGAGTCTCACGCCGAGCAGTTACCTTGACCCCTTAGATGGGGTCGTGCAGTTATCGGTGCCGAAGACAGGATCTTGGTCGCTTGCGTACAACGTCGATCAAGCTGTTTACGTCTCGCCAGAGAACCCCGATCGAGCATGGGGGGTCTTCGGAGATTTTGGAATTGCCGATAGCAACCCCAATCCTATTCAGCTTTTCGCATGCGTTGGAATTAGTGGTTTCAACCCGATGCGAAGTCGATCAGCAGATAGTTTTGGAATCGGATTTTTTTTCGTAGGTGTGAGCGAGCAACTCAAGAATCGTTCCGCACTTCAACCTCCCCTTCACGATGAACTCGGAGTTGAGTTGTTCTACAACGCTGCGGTTTCAAGCTGGTATCATCTCACAACAGACATTCAAGTCATCGAACCGTTTCGTGCAGACGTAAACACAGGACTGCTCCTCGGCGTACGAGCCCACATCGATTTTTGACAGATGGGGAAAAGTAGGGAACAAGAGACTTTGGTATTCCGTTGCACAACCATGGAGCCCCTTGGGGTTTGCATGCATAGCGGTATTTGGAACGTCTATTCTGCGGAGTGGGGTGCAGAGGCGAAAAACGGATTACCATTCACGAAGAATTCCAACCAACCTAAGAGCATTTTATCCTTGATCTCGTTGGATCGCCGAAGATCTTCAGGCGGCTTGCCCCAATAGAATCCAATCCAACCGCCAGCATGTTTCACCGAGCGTTGAATGAAGTGAGAAAACTCTTCGATCGAACACTTTAGCGGAAACGTCTCTTCAATCACCACTGGCTTTCCGACGGAAAAACCCTTCAGCGTCTGGATTGCATCGTCCAGCTTGTCTGCTTCCGGGTAAAGATGCACACTAAGGAAATCGAGATCGGCGGCAATCTTCTCCGGTACGAACCCGGAGGTCAGCCCTGGACGCTCCAGGCTCCAGTCCACGAGGCCGACCGTAATCAGATGCCGCTTGTCTTTCTCTCGGACGGCTGTGATCAGATGTTTCAACCAGGCTTGAGCAATTTCATGCCGGGGGCGGTCCCTCTGGTCGAGCGTGATGAATTGAACGAAGTGCTTGCCAGCAAACGCCCCACCCAGCCATTCGCCCTCCAGTCGCTTCCCGCCCGGTACGACCGGCTCGTTCATTAGGTCGTAGCAGAAAACGGCAGGACTATTGGCACAGGATTCCGCCACGACCTGCCAAAATTTGGCCTGTACGTCCCAGCGTTCCTTTTCTCCCAGCGAGTCATACCAGCCTGGCACATCTTGCTTGTGGTAGCAGCCCAGGCCGGTCAGATCAAGGTACAGTTGTTGCTTCTCTGCGAGGTCAAGCAGCTTCACAAGCTGCTGCAAGGATTTCTTGTTCGGCTCGGCTGGGCTATCCATGAATTTACCGAGTTGCAAATGGATGCGGACGACATTGGCACCCAGCTCTTTCATTTGGGCGAAATGGGTTTCAACCGTCGCCCATTCCGATTCCCAATAGTCTTCCAGCAACCGACCTGAATCGTCATGATCGTAATTGAAGCCCCACGGAACAAAGGGCTTACCCGACGATTCCAGTACGAATCCGGTTTTGTCCCTAGACACGACGATCCAAGACATCTCGCCTCCGAGAACAGAGTGGTGTCCGACGAGGATCATGATGCAAACGACTGCCGCCAGGATGGAAGATTTCGCTCTTATCGTCATACGTTTGATTCCCGTCAAATTTTTTTGTCGTGACATCCAAGGGATGAACTGGCCCGTCGACTCAGAACGTTCTGCCAGCCTTCACTGCTTGAAAGGGTGGTGAAGAGATCTCCCGCTGAGTCGGTTTTTTTGTCCAACCGCGACTTTTATCGCTGTGCGTTGTATTCGCCGAGGCGTTCGGGTTTTGGTAGATGATCTTCGAGAACAAACTTTGGTCGGGGTTTTGAATTGACGAAGGCGGCAATGTCGAGGGCTTCTTGCTCAGTCAAAATTGGGTCGCCCAAGGGCATAGCGACTTTCAGCCAAGCGGCGAGTTTGTCAATGCCCGACAATCCAGCTCCGTCGTTGTAGGACCGCTCTCCCCACACCGGAGGATCGGTCTTGCTTCCCTGTCCATCGTTCATGTGGCACGAAGCGCAATGGTCCGCATAAAGCGTCTGTCCTCGCTCCGCGTCCGCCTTATCAACTGCGATATTCAACTGCGTAATGTGCTTCGGCCCCAGTGGTGCTTTGGCGTTCATCTTCAATTGCTCGCCTTTTGAGAGCCAAGTGATATAGACGGTCACGGCGACCGAAACCTCACTCCCGTTTGGGGGGCGAACGCCATTCATGCTTCGCATGAAGCAGTTCAAAACTCGGTCTTCGAGTGTGATGACCCGCTGTTCTCGTGGCGACCATGCTGGGTACGCTGATGCCACGCTGAGAAATGTTGCGGCCTGCGGATCCGTTCCAGCGTCGAGATGGCAAGAACTGCAGGTCAGCGCGTTGTTGACGTACTGCTTCGAGAGTGGATGCTCGCCGGTGTTAACAACGATCTCTCTTCCTAGGGCGATCACTTGTCCAAGCTCTCCGGGTGGAAGGTCGCTGGAGGCGGGCGGAGGCGGTTCTTCATCAGGTGGAGCGGCACTGCCAAATAATGCAGCCGCCAATCCAAAAATCCAGACAACATACAGAGTTCGCAGATACCGCATTAGCACATACTCTCGAAAAAGAGCGGATCGCTTCGGCCACTCAAACGTTTGCGAACACCACTATAAACGAGGTTCACAAAGTTCCAAAGAGGGCCCTTTTGCCACGTACATCGGCCTTGGACGAATACTGAGAGCCCCGCTCCAGTCTCAGGTTCACGACGGATGGAAGCGATTGCCCAACCGATCGTTACCAACCGTCCGTCGCCACCGCCCCAATTGCTGAGCATGAAGCGAACAGTCCGGAGGAATGCGTCGTTGACCATTGTTTTGTGACATGGCGATTAATGCTTGGTAAATTGTTCTCGCAGCGCGACAACCTGCAATTCCAGCCGCTTGATCTCCCGGATCGTGCTGTATTTTTCCATCTCCAGCCAAGCCCAGATTTTCATAATTGAAACGGCCAGGATTGCAATGTTGAACGCAACGGACCAAGCAATCAACTCTTTAATCTCGACCGCCCAATAAAATCGATAAGCTGCGTAGCCCGAGATTCCCACCCCTGCCAAACTACAAACCACCATGATCGAATTGATCCAGCGATTTCGACCGCGGAAGATCTGCATTGCTTGGGCGAAGAGCGATTGCTCGTCGAGCTCTAGAAGTAAATCAGTTGGCGCATCCTTCTTCAATGCGGCTCGGATTTGGGCGTCAATACTACTGTTCTTTTCGGACATGGTCGTACCTTTATGAATAGGGCAAACTGAGCTTCAGTTTTTGACGTACGTGAAAAAGCCTCGACTTGGTGGCGGATTCGGTTTTGCCTGTGATCGTTGCGATTTCACGGATGGAAAGTTCATTTTCGTAGTACAAGATCAGCAGGGCTCGATCGGCAGGCATCAGAGCCTCAATCAGTCGTTGAATCTTCGCCAACTCGCTGTCTTCCTCAGCAGCGTCAGGATACTTGTTTGCTCCAAGTGATCGCCCCAGGTTTTCCAACTCGTTCCGGTCGCGGACAACCTTGCGCAGGCAGTCCATGGATTTGTTGTGGACGAGTCGAAAGACCCAAAAACGAAATGTTGCTGGATCGTTCAGTCTGCCGATGGAACGAACAACACTAAGCCAAGTTTCCTGGACTACGTCCCGTGCGGAATCGACGTCTCCCACCAGCCGAGCCGCATACGCAAAAAGCTCCCACTGAAACAACTCAACCAATTGGCCGATTGCTTTTGGATCGCCCGATTGGCTTTGGATCACCAACAGTTCAATTAGGACGTTTTTACTGTCTCGGCTCATTTCAACGCTTGTGGCTTTCTTGTTGTGCAAATAGGTCGTGGGAATCGGAGTTCGGTTGCAAAAATTCTCTTTCGAATTAGACCTTTGGGGTGAGTCCCGTGCAGTAGACGTGTGGTGGCGTCTCGGAGGGGCGTGGAATACACCGCTATTTCATTGGGATTTCTGAAGGATGCGGACCAAACTGATTTTGCTGGCGAGCAAAAATCATCATCCCGACCCAACGGACGGCTTCACTGCTGCGTTAGACGAAGAGCCTCGCGCAAAAACCAGATTCAATGAACCCATGGAACGAAGATCCGATCCGAAAACCCGAATGACCCTGTGGGCCTTTACGAGATGGCCGACAAGAGTAGCAGGCATGCTGCGTCGTGCTGTTCTGAGGGTGGACGGCAACCCCAGCGAGCTGCGTCGGTGGATGGCCGAATGATTGGCAATCAGAACTCGCTTGAACCCATGAAGAATTCCGATTGCACGATGCCCACGATTGTTAACCCATGCAATTCCAAGCCACCTGCGATTAAAACGGTAGTCCGTGCCGCAAGATTTCGTGGAGTTGTGGTCATCCAAACGGCTTCGAGTCCCCAAGCCAAGGACTTTTGGCCTTGTCCACTACGCGAGATTTTCGGGCAACGGAAATAGTGGCCGGATCTCGACGGTTCCCTTCTTCGCGGGCGGCAATGTCGCAGCAATTGCAATCGCCTCGTCAAGGTCCTCGACGTCGATAATATAGTAGCCGCCAAGTTGTTCTGTGGTCTCAGCAAACGGTCCGTCAGTAATCTGCTTCTGCCCGTCGCGAACTCGGACGCTGGTGGCAGTCGTTACGGAGTGTAGCGGCGACGCGGCGATCCATTTTCCTTCCTTTGCAAGCGCGTCACTGATACCCATCGACTCGATCATGCATTTTTTGCGTTCGTCCTCCGTCCAAGAACTCTCGGTCGCGTAAATCAAAAGCATGTACTTCATGGCTGTGGCTCCGTTGGGGTCGGTCTGTCATTGCCGAATGCAAGCCTGAAAACTTCTGGACGGCGAAGTCCAAGTGCAAACCATGCGAGGACTCCGATGATGACGGGAAAGAAGAATGGATCTCCGATGCGAACGTGAGTTGCCGTTGCTCCGCCGAGATAAGCCGTGAGTAGAATTGCTGCCACGAAAGACGTTCGGGGAATCAAGAACAACACTGCGATCGCAACTTCAACGATGCCAATCGTGAACATCACGTCTTGGGTCCATCCCATCTTGGCGAACATCTCGGCCTTGCCTTCCCATTGTGTGAACTTACCCATCGCGCTCGCTCCGATTAGGAACAAGGTGATCAGGACGCTCAGCGCCCATCCAGCGATTCTCAAGTTTCTCGATCCGTTCTTCATTTTGGCTCTCTAGTACTTTGGTGCAATATGCTGACTCAGTCCATCGACGCTGGTACGTTCATTGTCCGTCGAGGATTACTGGCTCCACAAGATTCGCAAGTTGAAGCAATCCCTCTTGCCAGCCCAGATAACACAACTCAGCGGGAATCATTTCGGGAATGCCAGAATGAAAGATACTCAGCTCTGTCCCACAAATGACTGCCCGCAACTCCACAACGACTTCCATTTTTCCGGGCAAATTCGGATCGTCGAACACATCGGTGTAACGAATCCGCTCGAAGTGCTGCAGCTCGACGAACGTACGAGTGAACGATTGGCTGCTGCCAGTTCCAAAATTTGCAAATGACATCCGACAGCCGCCACCGACATTGGCGTCGAACCCGTCAACTGTGGCCAGAATTCCATGCGGAGGTAGCCAGCGGCACAGTGCATCGGGGTCCAAAAACGCTTTGTAAACGCGCTCTGCCGGGGCGCGGAGCACTCGGTGCAAGCGAACGGTGTTCTTGTCGTCGGTCATGATGTTTCTTCTTTCGTTGACATCATCGCCGACATATCCATCCACATCATGCCCCAAACATGGCCGTCCGGATCGGCAATATCTCGTCCGTACATGAATCCAAAGTCCTGAACAGGATTGATGTCGGCAACTCCGCCATGTTTGCTGGCTGTCTCGTTGAACGTATCGACTGCGTCTCGACCATCGGCGGACAAGCACAGAGAGACTTCGCTCGACGACTTCGGACAGATCGGACGGGTGGTGAAGGTTTGCCACTTTTCGTGAGTGAGCAACATCACATGAATCGCTTCGCTCCAAACCATGCAGGCTGCAGTTTCGTCGGAAAATTGAGCGTTGTTCGCGAAGCCGAGTGCCTCGTAGAACGCCATGGATGCTTTGAGGTCGCTAACGGGTAAGTTTACGAAAATCATTTTGGACATCTTTTGCTCCATTTTCTAACGTAGGGTTTTAAGTTCTCATCCAATGTTGCCTCTGCTACTGCATTGGCCCGGGCACCATCACCATCCAGCCGACGTTGAATTTGTCGGTCAACATCCCGTAGCATGGCGACCAGAATGTTTTGCACAATGGCATGTCGATTTTACCGCCTGCGGCCAAGCCATCGAACAAACGGTGCGCATCGGACTCGGTGGGCACTGTGAGTGTCAAACGAAAGCCGTCGAACTTGGATTTCTCATCGCAGCCATCGGACGCCATGATGGTTGTGCTACCGATTCGAAACGACGAGTGCATGACTTTGTTCTCGAAGCCCGCCTGCAACATGCCCTCGGGAACAGGTTCGGGACTTTCGTTGAATCGCATTATGAAAACGACGATCGCCCCTGCCGCTAGTTTGTAGAATTCAAGAGCTTCTTCACAGCGGCCGCTGTAGAAAAGATAGGAGCCGACGGTAACACCGTGCATGCTTGTTTGACTGGCGAGCAACTTCTCTCGCTGCTGAAGCTCAGGCGTTAGGTCCGCGCCGAAATCTTCGGGTTCGAAGTACGGACGGATTTCGAGGAACGACTCCTCGGAGTCGGGCATTGGCGACGGGCAGCGTTTGGCCCACTCGATCGCCTCCTCCATCGACTTGACCTGCCAAACCCAGAAGCCCGCAATCAGCTCCTTGGTTTCGGCGAATGGCCCGTCAATGACCGATTTACCAGAACCTGAGAACCGAATCCGCGTTCCTTTGGAACTGGGATGCAGACCAGCTCCGTCGAGCATTATGCCGGCTTTGACCAGTTCTTCGTTAAACGTCATCATTTCCGACAGAAGTTTTTCGCTGGGCATTTCCCCTGCTTCCGATTGTTTCGTAGCCTTGACAGCGACCATGACCTTCATTTCATTCCTCCTATGGATTTCAATCGTTGCAATTTTGGAAAATACTGCGTTTCATCAGGTAGTCGCTTGGTGCGAGTCCCAATCGACATGACTTCGGAAATAATTCTCGTAGCGGAAGTCACGTAGACATTCAGTTGAACTACTCGTTGGCAAACATCGCAGCGAACCGCAGTTGCATTTCTTCGCGAGAAACGTCTTCTATCTTTGAACCAAGATACCACTCGTGACCGTAGGGGTCGACGACTTTGGATGAGCGCTCGCCGTGGAACTGATCTGCAGGTTTCATCGTCAGTGTAGCTCCCGCAGAAACTGCTTGCTCTGTGAAAACATCCACGTCTTCAACATGCAGGTGAATGGACGAACCCGTCGGCCTGCCCGGCTCTGGACCCAAGATTCCATACTCCGGGTACTCATCGGAGACCATCACGGTGTGGGGGCCAAACTTCAGCTCCGCATGGCCAACTCGACCATTTGGCTCCGACAGTCGAAACTCTTCGACGGCTCCGAATGCTGCCTTATAGAATTCAATCGCCTCATGCGCATTCCGAACCCGCAAGTAGGGAAACGCCTCTTGAATCTGTTTTGCCATTTTGTGTCGCCTGTACGTTCTTGTTTTGATTTGAATTTTTTTCACCGCAACTACGTGTTGCGTACTTGCCCATTTCGGTATCTAAAGCCTTGGCTCCTCCTTGGAAGTCAACTCGAACGGGGGGACGCGTAGACAAAGTCCATTCACTTGTTCATCGGCCGGACGAATCTCGAATGGCCCCATCTTACACCGGGATGCTGCGACATCAGTGCGATGGCGTAGTTCAAGTCACTGCCCTCAAGACACAAAATCCCGCCGAGCATTTCCTTCGTCTCGGCATAGGGTCTGTGAGTAACATCGACGGCACCATTCTTGATTCCCATCGTGACAGCGTTTCTCGCTTATTGTAGTTCCACGCCGCTGAGAAAGTGGCCGCCATGCCGCAGTTCGTCGTCGTAAGCCCCCCCCTCCATCATCCGCTGACCGTCTGCTTCGGAAAATGATTCGCACTTGAATTCCTCAATGAATCCCATGCACACAAACTTCATCATTTCATCTTCTGTTGGCTCAGCGGACGCGAGAACCGCTTCCGTTTCCCATTAGTCGTACTGCTGCCGCCCGATTCGACATTGGCCTTCGAAAAAGTTGAAATTTTACAGAAAGCCACTGAACCACCATAATGGGCTGTCATTTACGCTTTTCCATCATTGCTTTTCTTCGGCAAATGCCTTTAAGCGAGCGAGTGCATCATCCCATTGCTGGGAAATCATGCGTAACGCTGCCTGGGCCTGTTCGATGCCCGATTGCTGTGCGACGAATCGACGTTCTCGACCATGGGAAGTCTGCGATACCAACATGGCACTTTCGAGCACTCGCAAATGTTTGGTGACGGCTTGCCGAGTGACAGGAAGGTCAATCGTCAGTTGTTGGATCGACTGGGGCTCGCCTGTACCGAGTTTGATCAGTAGCGTTAAACGAGTTTCGTCGCTCAATGCTGCAAAGATCGTAGCATTACGTCTAACGACAGACTTGCTGGAACGCTTAAGGTTTTTTTTGAACATGTTCGCGTACATTCATCATCTGTGCAGCCCATCCACCATCGTTCATACGGAAGGCTTCGTCGCGACGATGAGCAGGAATGCCATCAAAGCCAGACTCGGTAACTCTCAGAAGCGTTCCAGTAATCGATGCTTCGAGCGTGAACTCGACGAGGGTCCGAGGTTCTGAGGAGTAGTCGATTGCAGGGTCGATTGCGTAGGGCCGCCACCAAAACGCAAAGCGATGTTCGGGCTCAATCGCCTCCACAATCACTTCCATCGTGACGTGCTCGTAGCCAGGATAGGTGATCTGTCCTCTCGCAACTTCTCCCACGACAAACGGTCCTTCTAACTGGACGCGGAACCATTGGCCGAATTCGCGAAAGTCGGTGATCGCTCGCCAAACACGCGAAACGGATGCAGCAATCTCTATTTGCTTTTCGATTCGATTCGTACTGCCTTTGTCCATGAGCTGCTGCCTTCTGATAAATCCTGATATGCAACCGAAAAGTTGCATATTAGCTCCGCTAGATGGTTACGACAAGTCGGCGCGGTCCTCGAATCGAGTCCTGTTCCGCTGATGCCGTCGTTGATGCGACAAGGCAGCGTCAGTGCATCGCCAACTGGGTCACCAATAGACATGGTCGACATGCTTGCGCTTGCGGCCAGGCACGGGATTGCTCCAAAGTCGGAGCACTTTCCGATGAGTCAAATCAACGAAACGTTCCAACACGTAGCCGATGGCAAGGCTCGGTACCGAGTGGTCTTGGATGCAGATTTATAGGCCGAGCATCAAAAAGGTAATCGCGGTAGGGACGGCCATTGCTGGCCGCCCCCCGCACAGATCCGTACGTGCAGAACTACCGCATACGGCTCTTACCTTGGATGTTGACGTTTCGAGAACCGCACATTGGGATAAGGATGAAGGATTG
>JBGSHV010000043.1:0-40287 GCA_041752005.1 Pirellula sp.
TAACCGTTCACACCCCGATATTCATTGTGCATTTTTGCAGCTAAATCAGCCGGTACGCGTTAGCGTCCGGTTTCTTCGAATTGTTACGCAAACCGGACGCTAACGCGTTCCGGCTAATCGGAGTGTGAACGGATACGTGCGCGCAGAAACTACAGAACACTTTCCGGAACAACTTCAGCGATTGAATGTAGCATTTGAAACCGGCGTAATTGAGGAAATCTCCGTAACCGACATTGTCGAAGTGGCCCTCTTTGCGGATCTAACGTCGAAGGGGCTTGGAGTAGGTGAATGCTCTGCAATCGCAGTTGCAGTCAATCGAAAGCTAACGATTGCTATCGACGATAAGCGTGCTCTCAAAAAGGTCGCACGGCTTGGTTACAAATTGAAAGTTCTCGGTACCGAACAACTAGTGGTTCAACTCATTGCGGAATCAGTGCTCACGATTGTTGAGGCTGACCAGATGAAAGACGATTGGGAGCAGAACTATCGCTTCAAACTCTCGATCGTCAGTTTTTCCGAGCATTTCTAGACGGGCCTGACAAACCTCGAAATCCTCTGTTTGAACTATCGCTTAGAAGACGTAAGTCTTTACGTAGAAATGAGAAAGCCCTTTGACGTATTCGCCGAAGGGCTAGATTCTGAAAAAAAGTCGGGGTGACAGGACACCCGTTGAATTTTTTTGGGAAGGTGTGCGTGCCAACTGCCTAAGTTTCTCGGTTCTCGAGACCATTGATCAAGCCTGATAACATGCGCGAAATTTCTTCGAGCTGAGACTTGAGTTCAGTGTGTTTTGATTCGTCAATCAATCCTCTGCGTCGGGCCAGTTCGAGTTGAGGTACGCATTCTTGGACCGAGCCTCGTGCAATACCGAAGAAATGTTTGCGATCGGCTTTCGTGAAGCGGCCGTTGCCTTCCGCAATGTTCGAGGAGATCGAAAGCGCGGCTCGATTTAGTTGGTCGACGAGGAAGCCATAACCGCGTTGAAACTGTTCGGTGGCAACGCAGACGGAGTCTGCAAAATCGACAGACTTTTGGTAGACAACGAGCTTCTCAAAGGCGAAGGTCATGAACTACTCCGGAAGAAGAGAGTAGTGAGTAGAAAGTAGACCGAGTAGATGGGAGAAAGTACTTTGCAAAGCCTGGACCGGTGTTTGGCGTGCGAACATCCAATTCTCCGATCTGGTTTTTCTACTCTCTACTTTCCCCCATCTACTCTCTATTTTTTTGGCCCGCGGGCCAAAAAAATCGGGGTGACAAGATTCGAACTTGCGACCTCTGCGTCCCGAACGCAGCGCTCTACCAGGCTGAGCCACACCCCGTGTTTCCATGCACCGTTGTTGCTGACGAACCGTTGGATTCGGATCACCGTCCATTCAACTGACCATCCAACTGAATGTAATGACTGCCCATGGGTTCGGAAAGTCGTTGGTGATTTTCGATGGGATGACGCTCCAGGCATCCCTTGCAAACCGGCCAAGCACCTGTGGCTGGCTTGGATGTCTGGGTTTTAGGCCGCCGCGGGTCGAGATCGACCAGGGTACGTTGCGACGTGACGAGGGGGGGGCGAGGGGATAGAATGACGGAACTGTCCCTTCGTTCCCTTAATGAAACCTATCGGACCATGACTCTCAACGACTTGCCATTCCCTCCTCGTGCTCGGAGTTTTGCCAGAGCTCGGGTTGCTTGCCTGCGGTGGACCGTGCTCTCCAAGGCCTTGGTCTGTGGGCTACTCCTGGCTTCCAGCGCCGTTCAGGGACAAGCTCCCCCTAAGAAAGACGGGGCAGAGGATCCGCCCAAGTCCGAACGGCAAGTGGCCCAGGAGCGCAAGGCGCGCGAGGCAGCTCGCAAACGGGGTGAAATCACCTTCGATGACCTCAAATTCGACATCGAAAAAGGAGGGACCTTTAAACAAGAGATGATCACCGATTCGATTGACGAGCTCAATAAAAAGGTCGTCAAGCTACGGGGCTTCATTCTGCCCACCAGCGTGTTCCAGCAATCGGGAATCAAGCAATTTGTGCTGGTCCGCGACAACCAAGAATGTTGTTTCGGGCCGGGTGCGGCCCTGTACGATTGTGTCATTATCGAAATGGCCGAGGGTAAGACGACCAACTTCTCGACACGGGTGGTGAGTGTCAAAGGGAAACTCGAAGTCGATCCCGAATCATTTCAGTATCCCGACGGCGGACATTATGCGATCTACAAAATGACCGCGGAAGAGGTCCGCTGATGAGCCAACCGCTGTTAAGCACACCGCTTTTAGCCACGCAGCTTCCATTCCCCAAACGGCAAGGGAAAGTCCGTGATGTGTACGATCTTGGTGATTCCCTGCTGATCATCAGTACCGATCGCATCAGCGCTTTCGATTGGGTCATGCCCAACGGTATCCCCGACAAAGGCCGCATCCTTAACCAACTGAGTTTGTTTTGGTTCCGCTCCCTCGGGGTCGAACATCACATCTTGAGCGATACGTTGCCCGACTCGATCCGAGCCCTTGATCCCGAGGGTGCATTGATCGGTCGTTCGGTTGTCACGCGCAAGGCGGAAGTTGTACCCTTTGAATGCGTCATCCGCGGCTATCTCGAAGGCAGCGGATGGCGGGATTATCAACGGACCGGCCAGGTGTGTGGCATCGCTCTACCGATCGGCATGCAGCAATGCGATCGACTGCCTGAACCGATTTTCACTCCCGCCACCAAGGCGGAGAGCGGCCATGATGAAAACGTCTCTGCTGAGACAATGCAATTTACTTTAGGCGAGCAAGTCACGGAGGAACTCAAGCGACGTTCGATCGAGGTGTACGAGCGGGGCAATGCATTGGCACGCGAACGCGGTATCTTGATCGCCGACACCAAACTCGAGTGGGGCTGGTTCGATGGGCGACTGATCCTGATCGACGAAGTCCTCACGCCGGATAGTAGCCGCTTTTGGCCAGCCGGTGACTGGCAACCGGGTCGCGCTCAAGCGTCGTTCGACAAGCAATTCGTCCGCGAGTACTTAGACGCCTGCGATTGGGACAAGAACAGTCCGCCCCCCATGCTACCCGACCGCATCGTTGAGCAAACGCGTTTGCGTTATCTGGCTGCGTATGAGCAGATCACGGGGCAACGCTTGGCTGACTAGCATCTTGCGATTTTGTATCGACGGTTTGCGTTCCGCGAAAGAAACAAGACGCATCTTTCGCGGCGCCAATGGCGACACCAAATCATTCTGATCCCGAGGATCAGGGCAAGTCGTAGCCTTCTTGAGCGAAGTAATCATCGACGGTGTCCAGATAACCGCGGGCGGAGACCGGAGGAGCAGCGAAGTCGGTGACAGGAACCCAATTCAATTCTGAGGAACTTGCAAGCACGCGAATCAAGTAGCCCGACGTTCCCGCCTGCATCTTGATGAATTGACGTTTATCAACCAAGGTCGCCGTGTAAACATCGCCATTGGCTCGGACCGAGGTTAGGTAAGCTCGAGAACCGTCGTTGGAGAGAACGACTTCGTTGAATTGATCTCCTTCGAAACCGTCCTTGCGTGCAGTCCACTCGGTGATGCCGTCGTTGTTAATCGCAGCGTACATGCCGCGCGATCGGAGCGATCCATCTCTGTTGTAGAAACTGGATGCAAGGTACTCGAGGTGGGACCCGTATTCGGGGATGATGCCGAGGACTGGGAAATCGAAGACAACATTCGAATCGCCTGGAGCGACGACGGTCCGGGTGTAAGACTGGATCGCGGCGGACGCAGCAGTCATGATTGACGGCGTGCTGTAGCTGATCGTGTACGTGCCAGGTGGCAGCAGTTCGAAGTCGTAGGAACCATCGGCCGAGGTCATTTCGGTGGCTTGAATGGTTTGACCAGGATTGGCTGGATCTGGGTAGCTGATCGTGACCTCGACCCCACCGATCGGTAGTTCTAGCGGTTCGTTGTTGGTTGGGGATCGGTCGAGAACACCGTTGGCGTTGTCATCGATGAAGACCGTGCCGCGGAACGAGCTCGGGACGAAGGGCAGGATCTGGATGGTGAAGGTAGCGGACGAAGTCTTCGGATCCGCTTGACCGTTCGTCGTTCCATTGTCACTGACTTGGAAGGTGAAGCTGGTCGACCCATCGGTTCCCAACGGTGCGAAATAAACGATTTGTGTTCCGTTGAAGGATTGAATCGTGCCCAGACTTGGATTGCTGAGCAAGTCCGAAATCAGAACGGTCTGAGAACTTTCGTTGTCAGCACCTCTCGACATGGCAGCGAGTTCCGCCGTCACATCGATGATCGTGTTCACACCTGCGAACACCGTCTTAGTAATGTTGTTGGCGATCGGTGCATCGTTAACTTCGGAGACGTTGACAGTGATCAAGCCCGAGGCGAACTGATTTTCTTGCTGTCCATCCGTGATCTGGTAGGTGAACGTGTCGATGCCATTGAAGTTCAACGCGGGTGTGTAGAGCAACTGCGACCCGTTCTGAACGACAGTGCCGCCACGTTGAGTCTGCAGCGTACCGGTCAACGGCACAAAGGAGACGGTTTGAGTGTTCTCGTTGTCTGGACCTGACAAATCGCCTGCGATCACTGCCGAGATATCGATTGGCCGTTGTGTATCCTCGACAGCTGTGAAGGATTTGGGAGTCGTGATCGGAGCATCGTTGACCGGGGCGATGTCCAAGCTCAACACAGCCGAGGATGACTTAGGATCCGAGACACCGTTGGTCGTTCCGTTGTCAGTAACGGTGTATTGGATCAGTACGGGACCATTGAAGTCCTTTGTCGGAATGAAGTTCACATTGCCTGTGGCTATATCAAAATCGACAGTGCCGGAACCCGCGGTGAGCAAGTTGGCACCAGTTACCGTCAATGTCTGTGCGTCTTCGCCTGGACCTTTGCTAAGTCCGTTGAGGAGGAAGGAGCCGAGGATAGTGGCCGTGATGTCTTCGGTGCCGTTGGCTTGTTTGTCCACTGCGACGGGTGCATCGTTGACTTCGGTGACAACGATGGTCAGAAACGCGTCGACTGGTTCGCTCGTCTCAACACTATCGGTCATGCGGTACTTCACGACGGCGGTGCCGAAGAAATTCGCAGGGGCGGTGTAAACGATGCGGTCGTCGCTAGGATCGTTGGGTGTGGCCAGTCCTTCGACGGCGGCTGTTCCCCGTCCAGCAATGGGTTGTTCAACAATTGAAACCAAACGCGGAATTGCTTGAGCATTCACCAAATCGTTCCCGAGGACTTCGATCGAGCGGGTTTGCTGCGTCGGGACTTCGGCCATCACGAAGTTGTCGTCGATGGCGTAGGGAAGGACAGGTGGGAAAATGAAGACGTCGGCTCGAGCCGAGTCCGTCAGTCCGCCCGAATCTTCGATCGAGTAGGTGAACGAGTCGACCACATTGACCGCGTTCGCGGGTGGGGTGTAGATCACGCGTGTCCGGTCGGTGTTGACGGCGACGGTGCCACCGAGCTGGGTGGTCGTCGTCGTGAAGTTACGGATGCGGATAGTGTCGTTGGTTTCGCCGGGGCCAGCGTTGTCATTCCGCATGACGTCGAGCAACGTAGGTGTGCCGGTCAAACCGATGGCAACGAAGCGAGCAGCTGCGGTATCGTCTACAGCATCCGGTGCATCATTCACCCCGGTGACATTGATCGTGATGGTAGAGTCGGCGAACGCAGTTGGCGTGCCGTTGTCCGTGCCTCGGACAACCATCGTGAAGGAACCGAAGTAATTGGCAGCAGGGGTAAACTGAAGCGAACCGTTGGCCGCGATGGTCGCGGTTCCTTGGGCAGCGGATGGGCCTTGTTGGATTGACAAGGTAACCGACTGCGTGGCCTCGTTGGCTGGGCCAGGAGTGAAAAGCTGTGCGGGAGTAACGGACAATGGTGTGGTCGCGTCTTCAACGACCGTGAACGACGACCCTACGATACGAGGTGCGTCATTGACCGGTGCAACGTTGATGGTGATCGTTGCGTTGGTCGTGTTCGCGTTAGGAGCTGGACTGTTTGGTCCGCTGTCAACGCCTCGCACGACTAAAGTGACCAAGCCGAAGAAGTCCGCAGCAGGTCGAAACTCCAGGTTTCCGGTCGTGGTGTTGATGGACGCCGTGCCTTGGGCTGCGGTTGGGCCAGTGACCACCGAAAGCGTGATGGCTTGAGCCACTTCGTCGGCAGGACCGGGGGTGAAAATGTTGGTGGGAGTAATGACCAGAGGGGTCGGTTGATCTTCGGTGGCAGCGAACTGCGTGCCGATCACCCTTGGCGCGTCGTTGATTGGATTGACGGTGACGGTGACGAACCCCGTCGATTCAATGCCTGTGCTACTGCGGATGGTGTAGGTGAAGACGCTCGGGCCATTGTAGTCGGGCGCGGCTAGGAAGCGGACGCTCTGGGCGTTTCCACCCGCATCGAACGAGACTGTGCCCCCAGCAGCGGGCTGAGTCACACTGATGATGCCGAACGTGCCGGCATCGAGGTTGATGTCGTTGCTGGTCACGTTCAAGGTCGTCAACGCTGCATCTTCGTTGATCGGGTACATGTCCTCGACGGCCGTCAAACGTTCGACGATGCGAACCACTGCGTTTTCAAAACTTACCTGACTCTCCGTCAGATACGCACCGCCGTCGTTGTACAAAGCGATGCCGAGGTTGTTACCGGTTCCGCCACCGACAGGCAATGGAGAGATACTACCGCGAAGGTTGATGTTACCAGCCGATGCACCGACGAATGTGGTGTCAACGATATTGTAGAAATTGAAGGCCTCCGGTTGTGGAATGGTTGCGCTCGAGTTCGAGAAAGCACCCAATAGATTCAAACGCGTGGCACTTGGAGTGCCCGAAACGGGACCGGTGAAACCGTTGGGTCCGTTGACGTACAGGGGCGTCTGATTGGCGAAGACGTAATTCAGTGCAGCTCGGGTGGCTTCAGGAATCGTAGAATCGGGATTGGTGATGCCGGAGATCGTCGGAGTCGGCTGACCACCTGACGAGACCGTGAAATTGGCTTCGACGATGGTCGGATTAGGGATGTCCACCCGCGCCTTGGCGTTGCGGAAGAAAATATCGAAGTTGTAGCCGAGAGCCGGATCGATGGTGTTGACGCGGGTGGTAACGTTCCCCGCACCAATACTCGGTAAGGCCGCAATGGCGGCTTGAATATTGGCAGCGGTCGCGACCACATCGGTAATTGGGGGCCGCCCTGGCCCAGGTATGCGGGTCGCGATATTGATGGTTTGGGTCGTTTCGCTGCCGTATTGGAGCTTGAACGAGCCCGTTAGGATCGCGATGCTACCCAAGCCGAGATCAGGCATCGAAATTTTGAGACCGTTGTAATCCGACCACTGCAGTTCCATCAACTCGTCGGTTGAGCCATTGGCGTTCGTATAGGTCAAATCGTGGTAGGCACTGAAGACACCGAAGGGATTGTTCCGGAAGTCGGCCATCAAGGTACGGACGACGAACTTCTGCCCTTTGTTGACCACGGCCTCGCTCACCGCGTCGTTGGGGTTCGGGTCCAGATTCTGACCGATCGAGCCGTCCGCATTGACCGCGTAGAACTCGTACTTGACCGCTGCTTTGAGTGTCTCACCTTCGCCACTATTAAGCGAATTAATGATTGTTAGTGCGTCGAGCGGAGAAAGGGTGTTGTCGCCGTCGGTATCAATCAGGCCCGTGCGGGTTGACGGTGGAGTGCGATTGGACAAGGAGCCTGAGCCCACGGCGTTCAGGTCGTTGATGACGATCAACGCATCGAGGGGGGAGATGCGGTAGTCGCCATCCACATCGTGCGGCATCAAGGAATTGTGAAACGGCGCGACGTCGGAGGCCATCAACTCACGTCGTTCAAGGCTCTCAAGTTTCAGCATGCGGCTGAGGGCCTTCTTTTTCGACGTTTTTCGACCCAGGCTGCTACGTACCCTGCGATTTGGCGAAACGGTCATCGATACATCTACCATTGAGAGCGAAAAAGCGGAGATCCTGCGAACTTACGAGCCCACCGGGCAGCCCAGAATAAACTCCGTACTGTTGAAATTAGTTGGATTGCATCATGATTTCAATTGAGTTCTTGCGCAGAGGACCCAAATAGCCCAAACCGCACCCATGATTGCGCGAGTTTATCACGTATGACGCGAAATCCAGTTATTCAGGAGATTAGAGCGAGAGAAGCTCAAGAAGTTCCCGCGTTAGGGATTTTTAGGCCAGAGATCGATTCCACCGCCCGCGCCCCAGACGGTTTGGTTCGCGAAGCAAACGCTCGGAAACCAATGCATTAAAAAATCTAATTTGAAATGGCGGCGTCACACTCGGCGGGCGAAATACGGACCGAAAGGATGTAGGGAGGCTCATTGGGAGTCCAGTGCCCATAAGTCGTCGCGGCGACAGTACCGTCGGGTAGGCACTCCACCCCTGGATAGCCGCAGTCGTTGGCCTGGTGATTCTTTTTAAGCCGGAGTCGGTATTGGCCTGGCCGCTGTGCGACTAGGTCTTCGTACGTTCCGACCCACGCCACCCAATCGCCCTGCGTGTTCGACCGATTGTCGCGACGGGGAACGTCGCGAAAGGAAATGAACAGCCGACCGTCTGGTAGGTAGACGGCGGTATGTCGGTCGCCGGTCAAGGAATCGGGTAGAGGGACCGGATCCGACCAAGTAGCACCTTCATCGTCGCTTAAAACGATCTGAGAATTCTCGGCCCGCCGGTTTTCGCGAAGCAGCAACGCGATTTGCCGTCTATCGGGTGAAAAGACAGCTCCCGGTTCGCAAAGGTGGACGTCGGTATCGGACCGAATGGACGTGGGAAGCGACCAGGATAGTCCACCATCATCGGAACGGGACTGGTAGAGGGTGAATCGTCCTTTTTCGGGGCTAGGTGTGGCGTCGATAAAACGACCGTCGTCATGAAAGAAGGCCCTGTAGGAACCTGGACTCGACCAAATCGGGATGACCGAAGCCATGGCGACTATCCCTCCCCATTCGCCCACGGGTTGAAGTTCGGACCAATGCAAACCGTCATCTTCGCTAATAGCCGCGCGAATGGGATACAAGCCGCTGAACAGGACCACGCGGCGTTGTCCTTGGGCATCGACCAATCGATGCAGCGTTGGTGTTTCCTTCGACGTCGTCCAACTCTCGGGCGTCGGTAGCCGTTCGGACCACGTGCGGCCACCATCGAGGCTGCGCTTGTACTGGATCGCGCCTTTGCCATGCCCTTTGGGATAAACACATAGGATGGTTCTTCCATCCTCAAGCAACAGGGTGGTAGGATGCCCGAGGTACTGCCCAGGTTCGCGATCCACGATGACTTGATTGTCTACTCGATGATCAAGATCGAGCCACGGGATTTCTTGCCCGTGGATGCTCTGGCCAATCCAGACCACCGCGAGCAGGAGCGTTGCAGGAACGCGAACGCCGGGCAGGCGAGCCGTGGCGATTGCAAATCGGCTGGCTCGGGCGGGCGACACCTCATCGAAACGAATGGGCATCAGTCCTCCATGGACTTCTTGTAGGCATCAGCAATGCTTTCATCTTGCCCGACGATCCAGCGTTTGCCATCGGTTTCGAGTTCGATAAAGTCCGGGCGAACTTCGATGACCTTGCCGACGATGTTTCCAAGTTTAAGTTCATCACCTTGCCTCAGGTAGATCGTCTTGTCCTCGATTTTCGATCGCACCCAAGCAGCCGGCCCACGCGCATCGGAGATGAGCGCAGTCACGAAGGCTTGGGAAGCGATGTCGAACTTCGGAGGTTCTTTGGCTGGTGGCGGAGGCTCGGCGACGCGTATGGAGACCGTCTGCACCGTGGACCGCGCAGGAATACCCGAGTCCGTCGCGCGGACGGCGACGGTGTATTCTCCGAACTCGCTGGAGGTCCAGGTCAGTTTTCCGCTCTCAGGATCGAGCCGCATGCCGTCGAGCGGTTTGCCTTCGAACTCGTACCGGAGCGTTTGGCCGGGATCGGCGTCGTTGGCATCGATTCCAACATCGACGCGGATGCCGCGTGTGGCATCGACGCGACGGCTGGTCGCCAAGCGTGGAGGATGATTGGTAGGGGAGAAGATATTTCGCCCGCTGATTACGGTCTTGTACGCGTCGAGAGGCTTGTCGATTCGTGGCGAGTTGTTGGTTGGATTGGGTTGATCCGGCTTGGCACTCTTCAGCGCCAGAACTTCGCAGTCGAGTGCGATCGACAAGCGATTGGGAGGGCTGTTGGCACTGTTCATGGGACGAAGGTCGAACCGCAAAACGCGGTGCAAATAGTCCTTGGACTGGAACGCGTATAACAATTGGGTAGCGGTTTCAATCGTGCCAGTGCCGCTGAGCTGAAATTTGAAATCCTGGTAGAGGTCTCTTTCGGTCGTCTCCCCCAAGCTTCTTGGTTGGGGATCGATCAAGCCGACTTCATCTCCCAACTCAATCAGCCATTTCATGTACTCAGCGCGAGCCCGCTCTTCGTTGCTCGGCAAGGACTGAGGCACGACCCGATTGAGTTTGGCTTTGGCGATCGCGCCCGCCGTGATTTGCAAGGCTTGATCATTCTTAGTTTGTTGCAACGACGTGATCTTATCCAGCTTGGTATCAAAGGCCTTTCGCATGGATTCCCACATGTAGTTTCCTACAAACAGGAGGATAACCAAACTCACACCACCGGCGAGCAATTTTTCACGTTGTGACAAATTCATGATATTCATGAGGGTGCTCCGACGGAATCGCCAGGGGGTGGAGAAACAGAAGGTTGCGAAGGTGCCGTAGGAATCTCGTCAACCGGAGGCGTTTCCGGCCCTGGAGCGATTTCTTTTTCGGCAGACGGCGCCCCGCTGCTTGGAACAAGCGTCGATGGGTTCTCGGATGGTACCAGTGAATTGGTATCGGGATTCTCGGCTCCGGGCACATCAGCAGCCGGCGCATCAGCAGTCGGCACATCAGCAGCCGGAGTGTCAGCAGCCGGAGTGTCAGCAGGCGGAGTGTCAGCAGGCGGAGTATCCGCAGCGGTTTTTTCAGGCGGAACAGTCCGTTTGACATTGCGGGGATCGGTGACCTGGACCGGAGCCAGGGTGATGGTCAAGTCCGATGCCCATGGATAGTTTTTGTCTGGACTCTGGGTAACACTGGTCCCACGGACGATGTGCTGGGTATCGCGGTATGCGGCTTGGACTTCGGGCACGACTTCTTGGCCCGTCGCGTAGTATTTGGCGGAGATCGAAGCGATGTTCGAACGGGGTTCGAGCATGAAGGTGGTGGTCCCGAAGTAAGCTTTATCGGGGTCCTGGGCCCGGGCCGACAACGCCGCGAGTTCGTCCAGCCATCGCACGTCCCCCTTGAGAAACGTCTCGATCTTGGTCCAATCCGCGGCGTGTTTCCCAGCCGCTTTGAGGGCCGTAGCCTGGCTGGAGATCGACTCCTCAAGGAGGGCAATTTCGCTATCGAGTTGAGAATGGCTGGAGCTATACCACCACCACGCACCCCCCAACACGAGGACCGCCGCGCTGGCAGCGAGGGCGTAGGTTGCGATCGGCTTTTTCTTCTCCACCCGCTTCCTGGGATTGGTAAAGTCGATCAGGCGATTGCGTTGTTGCATGAAGTGAAACGCTCCCAGGATGGGAGCGAATCGCCCGACGGTTTGGGTGGTGGCAGCCACCGCAATTTCCGCTTTTTCGGCCCAGGAAAAAGGGTCGAGCATGGTGACCGGCAAATCCAACGTCTTGCTCAATTCCTCGGCCACGGGGGCTAAGGAATCCTTGGTCCACAAAACGATCCGATCGACTTCCAAGCCAGAGCGTTGCGAGGCAGCCGCCAGCAGAGTGCGTTTGATTTCGCCAGACAGCATTTTGGCGGACTGCGGATCGGCCATATCTGCGGGGGCGTGGAAGGCGCGCATGAAGACCGCGTTGCCACGTTCGGAGATCACGACATCGGCCTCGTCGTTGAGCAAGTCCATGAAGAGCACCGAGCCTTGGATCCAATCTGGATTGCGGGCCATGGCGCCGGCGACCGCAGCCATCGGACGGAGGACCATATGGCTGAGGTTCAGCCCAACCTCGGTAAGCGTCCGCTCGATTTTCTGGATCAAGGCAGGATTGATGGCGCCCACCACGCAATCCACACTTCCTTCTAGGTGCGATGGCATGGTGATGAAGTCCAGCGGCCACTGGTCGGTGACGTTGGCAAAGTAGCGTGGAGCGGCGAAACGGACCATGTCCGGTAGTTCGTTGGCATCGACATCGGGCAATGTAATGGCCCGAAGTTCAATGTCGTTACGGCTAACGCACACGATGGTTTCACCCGATCGCACCCCGGCTTCGATCAAGAGCGTGCGGAGGGCACGGATCAATACCGAACTGCCCCAGGCTTCTTCGGACTCCTGCAGTTCAATGGGAGCGCTAAGGATTTTCTCGATCGAGACACCGGTCAACCCGGACGCGCCGACGGCGACCCGCACTTCGTTGGCATCGCATTCGAGGGTGATCAATCGTGACATCGTTCTAGTTGCTTCGCTGGATGATGAAAATGAGGAGGATCGTTGCGAGTTAAGGAGTGGTCGTGGGCAGACCCATGCCCATGGCCCGTTGCCCCAAAGTCGATTGGCTGAACCCGCGCCCGAGGTGATCGAGTTTTCGGTACAGCACGATTGTCGGCGACGCCGAGGCGCCGTCGATCACGGCTTCAATACGGGCAAAGCCTGAGGACTGTTCAAAGTAACCGACGCTTTGGACACGCATGACGTCCCCTCCACCGGTGATGAGAGGGGCAATCAAACGCATCTGCGCCAAAGGAACAATCCCTTCGGCCATTGGCCACGTCTCGAACTTGCGATTCTCCGTATCCGACGATTGACCTCGGGCCTCAATGATTTGGTCCAAAATCTCCGACGTGATACCTGGTAAACCGGCCAAGATCTCGCGCGGGGCTTCATTAATATTAATTCGACCCGGCAGCATCGTGGCATCCACACTGGTGACTTTGTCCATCAACATGGGAAGATAGAGTGGAAGTTGCATGGGGGAACTGGTCAAAGGCGACGTGTACGTGGTCTGCTGGCCGTCAATATCAGCAGAGAATTGCGCATCGATTAGGTCGAGGACTTGATTGATCCGACCGCTGGGCGGCTGGGTCATGTCAATGTTGAGGCTGTCGAACACCGAGGCCGACCAAGGTTCCGGTTTGGATTGACCACCGCCTGACGGATTTCCGCCACCACCGGCCGTTTGCCCGCCACCAGCTCCACCTCCATCACCGGGTTGGCCGGCTTGTCCATTATTGCCGCTTCCAGGTCTGCCGTTCCCATCTTGACCATTCTGACCGTTGCCACGGCCAGGACGCCCTCCTTGCCCAGGTCCGCCTTGGCCTTGGCCTCGTCCTCCCCCGGGACCTTGATTGCCGCCGCGCCCACCACCGCCGAAACCGCCACCAGGACCGCCACCGCCGCCGGGGCCGCCACCACCGCCGCCCGCTCCACGGCCTCCGCCGGCAGGAGGTTGCGGCATGGCTACCAGGGAAACCATTGGGGAAAGCGCCCCCATCCAAACAAAGTTACTCCGACCACCGCCTCGTGGCGCACCACCACCGCCAGGGAATCCTCCGCCGGGCCCACCACCAGGTCGACCGCCACCGCCTGGGCCACCTCCTGGTCTACCACCGCCGCCAGGGCCACCAGGTCCACCTCCGCCACCAGGTCGACCACCACCGGGACCACCACCACCACCGCCACCGGGACCACCGCCGCCTCCTGGGCCACCACCACCTGCAGGGCCGCCGCCACCTCCTTGCATGCCATCTCCGGACGTCGCGTTCCCGGATTGTCCGCCACCGGCGCCGCCGCCACCGCCGCCGAGGACGCGGTAGGCGATGATGAACGTTGCCAGGTCATCGCCGAGAGCGGTTCCCAGATCGGTGCGGAGTTGATTCAGGTCTTGGCCGTTGAGATTGATGCGGGGCGTTCCGTCCGCCGCGACGTTCTTTTCTTTAGAATACAGCGTCAAGTACATAGCCCAGCCCAAACTTGGCGGGGACTCGATCTCACCACTGGACGAAGAACTACTCATGGCGTTCATGCCCGATCCGCCCATGGCAGGATTGCTGCCCGCGGTCCCCAGTCCAGAAGCCGCGTTGGATTCCGCCGACTCCAAAACTCCATTGCGGTTTTGGTCATAACCGAACAGCAGGAAAGGAGTGACACCTCGCACGAGCAACAATTGCTCGATCGAATCCAGCGGTCCGTTCGTGGGAGCATAGGGGCTGGGAAGTTGGGAGTAGTACTCGCGTTCGCATCCGTATTCACGAACCTCATCGTCCTCATCGATGAAGTCCAAGATGGCGTCTGCGATTTCTTCGGTCATGGCCGGAAGGGCCATCAGGAAATCGCGACCGAGGCTCGAACTGCTGCCTGTTCCTCCGCTGGCGCCTCCGCCGCTTCCAGCCGCACCCGCCCCGGATGAACTACTCGAGCCACCCAAGGAAACGCCGGACGGCATCAAGGAATCCGAGGCGGCTCCCATCAGCGCTGAAGGAATCGACATCGACTTGTCGATAATCGGTAGTACGTTGAGGTTCAATCGAGCCGACTCATTTTGCAGGCCAAAGCGCAAGCTAGAGTACTCGCCCAATTCATCCAAATTCGGTGCGACCAAAGTGTAGTTGCAGGGGTTGGCGGGATCTTTGGTCTGCAGGACCGGGATGGCTTGAAAGGTGTTGGGATTGCTAAAGGTACCGCCGGCTTCCAAGCGAGCCGCGCGATTGTAGGCGACGAAAAGCCGGGCTGCATCGATCCCCGACTCCGCGGCGTATCTGGCTTGAATGCTCTCACCGGTCAGCCGAGACTCTTCGTGCCCGAGCAGCATGGACTGCATGAACGCCAACGCCGACAGGGTGACCGCAGAGACGACCAACAGGACGGCCAGCAACAGAAATGCAGGTCGCCCCAAACGTCGCATCGATTCGCGTGCCACTGGTCGAGGCTTGGCGGAATTGCTCTTGGTACGATGTGTTTTCATAGTCCCATGGAACCCATGCCGTTGGAGGATGAACCTGTTGAGGAAGCCGCACCAGGTGTTTGCAGCAACGTGGCGCCAGGAATGATTACATTGATGGAATAGAGTTGAATTCCGTATTCCGCGATCATGCCACTGTTGATGGTCGCCATCGACAAGCCCGGACTAAGTGGGTTGGTCCGAGCTTTGTTCTCACTTTGCATGGCGATGGAGACTTTGATAACGTGAGGTAACCCGAGCTGACTGGTATCCCATTGAGTTGTCCAACCCGAGGTCGCGTTGAAATATTGAAATTCAATCGATAAGACTTCGGGGGCAATCAACTCTCCGGTCCGACTCAACTGATCGCTGCGGCCATTAAGGTACGCAAACTGCGTCACCGCGCGATCGAGCGATCGGCGAACCAAGCCACCGCTGAGTCCGGCCGGGCTCGCACCCGGCGCAGCCTGCGATTCTGAGGTCAATCGCGCCAGCGGATCCAAGACACCATCGGCCCGCGGAGCCTGAACGAAGTAACCAACCGTCTTGATATCGCTCGGCATGTCTCCGAGAGTCCCGCGCGACACATCCCCGATCTGCATGACGTACTCGTCGGGTCGAGGCAACCGGCTGGTGTCGATCTCGATCGACGATTCCGAACCGAAGACGCCAGGTGGAATCGCGGCTGTGGTCGTACTGCCAGTTCCGCCCGACATACCTCCGTTCGATCCCGACATACCACCTGCCATTCCTCCGCTCATTCCGCCAGAGATCGCACCGCCCATGGCGCCGCCACCGCCCATGGCACCGCCACCGCCTGAGGCAGTTGCCCCTCCACCTCCCGCCGACGGGCTCGGGCCGGCCGAACCGATCGGATTGGGTGCGCCGGATGCTCCTCCAGGCGTGCCGCTTGGTGCTCCGCCTCCACCGCCTGCGGATGGTGCTCCGCCGCTGCCTCCACCTGCACCGCCACCACTCATGCCACCGCTTCCACCACCGCCGCTCATGCCACCTGATGCTCCGCTGAGCATCTGTTGCAGGCCGCTGGTGTCGTAGGTTTGGTGCCGAACCGTGGCGCGGATGTCGTCGGCGATCATGTTCAGAATCGCGCGAGCGGTCTGTGATTGACGCACGCTCTCGCGACCCCTTGTTTCGTTGAGCAGGAAGACTTGAACCAAACCGCCCATCAGCACGGCCACGACGGATGTGAGGAACAAAGCCAGAAGCATTTCCAGCAGCGTGAATGCGAAGCGGTCGATCCCGCGTCGTTGATCGAAATGGAACTGTCCCATCATTGAATCCCTCCCATGGCAGCGCCAGAGCCCGTCGAACCTGTGGCAGAACCGGTACTGGACTGAGGGGTGTCCAAGCCGAGACTCGGGTCGATCATCCAGCGGGCGACATAAAACAACTCGGAATCCCGTTCCATGCCAATCTCATCGGTGACAGCCAATCGAACGCCAACCATATCTTTGCGGGTGGTCGTAGTCGTTTCGAGTTTGTAGTACCAGACGCCATTGGGAACGACCTCGTTGATGGGACTCCAACCACCACTGGCGAGCAAGGGAATGGCTCCGGTGACGACCTCGGCCATTGTTGATTCGGCCAAAATCTGAGCGGTCGACATGCGGTGCGCGAGCAGTCCGTTGTCCGTTGCCGTCCGCGAGACCTGCGCCAAAATAGCCGCCGACATGGCCAGGATCGCGAGCGCTAGTACGACTTCCAATAGCGACATCCCGCGCCGTCGAAGACAGGCTGGAGCGGCCGCTGCTGAATCCAATCCTGTTGGATGAGCCGTGGTTGGAAATGTCTTCGTCGCGCTGTTCATGGGTTACCTCGCAACTCCGGTGGCGGAACTGACCATCTGTGGCACTTGACTGGCATCGATGGCGGTCAGTCGAAGGTTCGTCGACCGTCCGGTGATGCCACGTATCTGGATGGCCATTCGGCGTCCGCGATTGTCGACCAGGAGAATTTGAGCGGTGGTGGACGTACCGTCTGGATAGAGCAAGAGTGGCGAAGACAATCCCCCTGACGCCGTTGCCGGAGCGGCCCCCGCCACCGGCGCAATCTCACCTGATTTCTGGATCTCCATGGCGTTTCGAGCGTCAACCAACGTCTCAACGTCTAGAAAAAGGACATCCGTTTCAAGGGTTTTGGTGGCGTCGCTGGTGTCGGCACTATCGGCGGCCACTTGACCAGAGCCGGTTCGCTCGGTGTCCATCAAGCCACCTTGGGTCATGACGGTTGCACCTGCCGACGCGTCCGAGTCCTCGCTACCGCTGAGCCACGGAGTGATCGAATACGCATCGCCATGAATGGTTGCGCGGAAGACCTGCGCCTGTCCGGTCCGCATGGCTTCGACCCGCGCTTCGAGAAGTTCATTCTGCAAGCGTTCGACCGACTGCAGGATGCGACGACTGCTGACCATCGCATCGAAGGTAGGAATGGCAAAGCCCGCGAGCGTTACCAGGATCGCGAGGACCAGGAGCAGCTCGAGCAGGCTGAAGGCAGCTCTACAGTTTCGTTTTTTCTCAACTGGCCGTGATGTCATCGGATGTTCCGGACTGACCATCGGAACCTAAGCAACGAAGTTCAAAGGTCGATCCATTGACTTTGTATTCGTAGGGTCGGTTCCAAGGATCGCTGGGGACTTTGTCGAGCATCTTGGTCCAATCGCCGGGATTGGCAAGGTCGCCGGGTTGCTCCACCATGGCCTCAAGGCTCGGCGGAAGTTGCTGCATCATCAACTGGTACTGCTTAATCGACGACGACAGTTGGCTCAATTGTGCCGTGGCGGCTTTCTTATTGGCTTGATCCAACGTCCCGGTAAAGTTGCGGATGGCGAAACCGGCGATGACGACCAAGATAATCAGTACCAAGAGGACTTCGAGCAGGGTAAAGCCGCGTCGTGGGTTTCGGCGGGCAGGACGATTGCGTTTCATAGAGTTTCTCCGTAGCAGTGTTCGATGGATCGAAATAAGTTGGAATGGTTTAAAGGGAATTGGCACTGTTGAGGACAGGCAGCATCAAGGCGAGCACCACGAACATAACCAATCCGGCCAGCACCAATAGCATGACCGGCTCAAGTAAACTGATGACCGTTTCGAGCCTCCGAAATGTTGTTCGCTCCAAATTGTCGGAAATCGTTATCAATACAGTATCCAGGGTATTGGACTCTTCGGCAACCGAAATCATCTCCACCACGGTCGGTGGAAAATGCCCAGACTTCTCCAATTGCTTTGCCAAGCGTTGTCCGGCAGTGATCTCTAGACTGGCGTTCTCTATGGCTTTGGACAAGATCGAATTGCCTGCGGCGTTCCGGCTGATGTCCAAGGACCTAAGAATAGGAACCCCGTTCTTCAGCAAAGTTCCGAGGACTCGGCAAAACCTTGCGACTGCAAGATTCAAGAATACACCTCCGAGGAGCGGCGTTTTGATTTTGATCAAATCCGCCGTTCGCTTGCCGTCCGACGTGTCCAAATATTTTTTGAGGGTCAGGCCACCGACGGCGATGCCAGCAATGACCAACCACCAGTAGTCTTGGACGAACTTACTGATGGCCAGGAGCAGTTCGGTGGCTGCCGGCAAGCCTTCCTTTTTGCGCATGCTTTGGAAGATGACATCGAATTTCGGCACAAAGAATATTAGCAGCACGGTAACAACGACAACGCCGACGGCCATGACGAAGACGGGGTAAGCGAGCGCTCCGAGCGTCTTGCCCTTAAGCTCCTCTTGCTGTTCGACAAAGCCTGCCACGCGCTCGAGGGCGTCTTCTAGAAATCCGCCTTCGGAACCTGCCCTAGCCATGTTGACGGCCATGTCGTTGAATATGCGCGGGTAACGGGACATGGCCTCGGGCAACGATTCCCCTTCCTCTACCCTGGCTTTGATTTCGGCGATGGCGTTGCGAAGTGTTTTGCTGGAGCCCGATTGATTCGAAAGCACGCTGAGCGACTTGAGCATTGGCACACCGCTTTTGAGCAGTGACGCTAGTTGGCTGTAGAACGAAGCCATCTGAACACCGGCCACGCGTCCGCCGGATCGCACTTGATTGGTCTTGTCGACCTTGATCGAGATCGGGAATAGCGCCTTGGATCCCAACTGCGTAGCGGCATCGCGAACACTGGCCGCAGTGATCGTGCCGTTGATGGATTTGCCGCTAATGTCGCGGGCGGTGTACGCAAAATCAGGCATGATGAACCTCCTGCATATTTGATCTGTTCATCATCCGATCGAATCGCCTTTGGTCGCCCTGAGTACTTCGTCCAAGCTCGTTGTTCCTTCGAGCACTTTGCGGAAGCCATCCATACGCAACGTGAGCATGCCGTGTTGGAGCGCCAACTTCTTGATTTCAAAACTGCTGCGGCGATCGTGAGCTGCTTGCCTCACCTCTTCGTTGGTGATGAGCAATTCGTAGATCCCGAACCGGCCGGCATAACCCAAACCTCGGCACATCCGGCAGCCTTGGGGTAGATACAGGGGCTGGCCATTGAGTTTTTCCCATGGGAAATCTTTCGGCAGGTCTTCTTGCTTGGGATGGTGCGCTTGTTTGCACTCCGGGCATAACCGACGCACCAGCCGCTGGGCCATGATGCCTTCGACAGTACTGGCCACGAGAAACGGTTCGACTCCCATGTCGACGATACGTGTAAACGTTCCGGCGGCGTCGTTGGTGTGCAAGGTGCTGAAGACAGTGTGACCGGTCAACGATGCCTGGATGGCGTTCTCGGCGGTTTCGGCATCGCGAATTTCGCCGACCAGCACGACGTCCGGATCATGCCGCAGGATACTCCGAAGCGACGCTGCGAATGTGAGCCCGATTTTCGGATGGACCTGAATTTGGCTGATGCCATCGAGTTGGTATTCAACCGGGTCCTCGGTGGTAATGATCTTGTTCTCGGGCGACTTGATTTCGAGCAACGAACTGTACAGCGTCGTGGTCTTTCCGGATCCCGTTGGACCGGTGACCAGAATGATGCCGTGGGGGATTCGGATCAACTCGCTGAAGAGTCGGTACGTTTCGGGTCCCATGCCTAGACTTTGAAGATCGAACTTCATCGCACCTTTGTCGAGAATACGCATGACCAAGCTTTCGCCGTGGATCATCGGTATGACCGAAACGCGAATATCGATCTCGCGTCCATGCACTCGTAGCTTGATACGACCATCCTGAGGCAGCCGCTTTTCGGCGATGTTCATTTTGGCCATGATCTTCAAGCGTGAGATAATGGCGGCCTGAAAGCGATTGATCTCCGGAGGTACGGGTTGGTTCTGGAGGATGCCGTCGATACGGTAACGAACGACGATCCCAGACGCTTGCGATTCGACGTGAACGTCACTCGCACGCGCGTCGACGGCTTCGACCAGGATTTCGTTGACGAGACGAACGACCGATGCCTCCTGGGCTTGTTCGCCCAGTTCGCTTCCATCGGCTTCAAACTTTTCGAGCAATTCAATTTCGTCGTCTTCGTCGCTCCGAGCGGCCATTAGGCCTTCGACGGTCTCGCTACCAACCCCCAGGTGCTTTTTGACGAGCTTGGCGATTTCACCCTTCTCGGCCACGAGCGGGACGACGGCGCAATTCAAGGCCGCGGCGGCTTCGTCCAGCGGATAGAGTTCCAGCGGATTGCTGGTGGCGACAAACAACCGCCGACCTTCCCGGCGTATTGGGAAAATCGCGTGACGGTAGATCAACTTTTGAGGGAACGAGGCGAGGAGGGTCAAATCGACTGCGGCCTCGCGTAGGTCGATGAAATCGAGCCCAAATTCGTCCGCCATGACTCGCAGCATGTCCTCTTCGCGGACAAAGCCTTTCTGCACCACACTCTCAAGAATCCCTCCGCCGTTCATGGCGGCGCGCGATTCCAAGAGTTGGGATTCGTTGACCAAACCCCGTCGAACGAGAATATCACCGGCTTCTAAGATCATGGCAGGTTCTGTGGGTTAGGACGTGTAAAAACGTCGCTTGGCGTTGGATGCAAATTGGCAAAGGAATCTGTGGCGTGGAACCGTAGGTGGCCTCGCCGGTGTGAGTGTATGGCAGAACATCAAGACGGTAGACGTATCGTACCCGAAATCGGCATCAGTTACCCCCATTGCCTCGCCCGCCACGATTCGTTCCGCGTGTTTGGTTTCCACCGCCACCGCCACCGCCGAAGGGGTTGCCGCCGCGTCCGCCTCCCAAACCACCGAACGGATTGGCGCCACCACCGAAGGGGTTGCCGCCTCGGCCACCACCCAACGCAGCGGGATTGAATCCGCGAAGTTGCTGTGGGTTGAAATTGTTGGCTTGCGGAGCTGGCTGGCCGCTAGGTTGGGCGCCACTGGTCGACGAGGTCGTCTTGGCCTGAGATCCGAAGACCGATGACAATGCGGATTGGATGGTGGTCGCATTCACGTCGCCCCCTAGCGGAATGACCATCACGCTCTCCTCAGCTCCCTCGGCACTCTTATCGAGCTGCATAACCAGAGCCTCCACCTCTTCGAAAAGTTGTTGCGATGCCATGATGATCAAGGCATTATTTTTCTTGTCAGCGGTGATCGACATGGTCTGTTCTTTGAGTTCCTTCGGAGCTGCATTGCGACCACGGCCGCCACCGCCACCGCCGCCACCACGAAGGGCTTCGATGAATTCTTGAGGGGAGGGTGGTCGCTGCGATGCAGCGGAAGCATTGCTTGCCAAACGATCCGCGAAAACGGACTTGACCGTCGCTTCGACTTGATCGACCGGAGCGGTCTCTAAGTAAATGATGTGGGGAGTGCCGCGTGTTTGTACGTTCACTGGGCTTTCGGGTGTGTCAATAATTTCAACGAGCTGTTCGATCATTTGCATGTCGAACGGGTTGGCTTGGACCCAGAGTGCATTGAGCCGTGGATCTGCGGTGATGAACACTTCGCCACTGGCCGTCATGGAACTGCTCGAGGCGGACGAACCACCGCCACCACCCATGCCAAGTAAGCTGCCCAGGAATCCGCCTCCCCCAAGAACGCTTGAAGCCATTTCGCCGATGAGTCCGCTACCACCGCCACCGGAAGAAGCCGATGATCCACTCAACACGCCGCGTACCAGTTCATCGGCTGCAACCGCCGAAATGTATTTGAGATAGATCACCGTCGGTTCCGAAGGCCCAGCAGACATCTGCTCTTGAACGACGCGCGAAATCTCGTCGAACTCGCTAAGCAATTTCGGATCGTCGCTGGTGACGATCAAACCCGTCGGTCCTCGATAGATTTTGACTTCGCTTTCCTCGGAATTGGTGGCTTCTTCTACTGGCGTTTGCGTTGGCTTGGTCGCGTCGATTGGGTCCTGTGGATCTACTTCCATTTCCGCCTTCGTGAATCGAACGGCCATGGAATCGCTTCTTCGAGCGGTATCGATTGCTACCGGTGTTCGGCCGGACGCGTCACGCACCGAAGCCGATGGACTTTTTGGCTCTTGCTTGTTGTTGCGGGCAGGCACTTCCTTGGGTTGAATTTGTCGGATGCGACCTTTCTGCTTGGTAGCTTCCCAAAGCAAGTCGATTTGATCGAGAATGCGATCGGCCGACTTGCCCGAGTACGGCAAAAACCGCGCGTTGTTGCGAAGTCCCTCAAAGCTGGGGCCTGTGTCCTGGACCTTGGTCAACAGTTCGCGAACTTGCTCCACCTCTTGCTTGGTTCCCTTGATCATGATCCGCCGTGTCAGCGTATCCCCGTAGAAGATCGGGCCTTTTGCGGCCGTCGCGTCTTTGCTGTCTTTGGTGCTTTGCTTGCCGAAGAACTTCTCCAACGTCAAGATCGCGGCCTGGGTGTCGAGGTTGTTGAGCTCGATGACTTGGAAGTCACTCGACTCGCCAGCCAACGAGCTGATGATTTCATCAATGATATTGTGATCCGTCGGCGTCGCACGCGCGATGATGTTGTTGGATTTGGGGTCCAACGCTAAGTTCATATTGCTCTGACCCGCGAATTGCGTTTGCAATACATCCATGGTGGTTTGTGGATCGGAACCTTGAACCGTATGGCTGCGGACGATCAATTGCTCGGCCGAAGTCGCTGAGGTGCTCGTATCGGACTGAGCGACGTCGACTTGGGTGATCAGGTCCCGTAGTTTTTGGAGCTTGTCCGCCGTGCCCGTGGCGTAGAGAGTCGTACCAAAAGTATCGGTGGAGATACTCAACTCGTCGGAGGTGTTGGCACCTTCCTTCAGGCCCAAAAGTGGACGTGCTATCCCGAGCACTTCCTCGGCGCTCATGTTCTGCAACGCGACCGCAACGATCTTAGCGGTCCGTCCCGAATCAGGCATCTCCGAGCGACGAATGGTGTCACGAATGATTCGCAGTTTGCCGCCTGTCTCCGTTACCAACAACTGATTGGCACTGGCCAACGGAACGATGGACCCTTGTGGGCCCAGCAACTGCTGCACTTCCTTTTCCGCATCTTCTACGCTCAACCGTTCGAGGGTGAATACGGATTTGCACATTTCATACTCGCCGCGCTGATCGAGCTGTTCGAGCGGAACCAATTCCGCAAGTTCACGGATCAATCCGCGGGTGATTTCGGCGTTTTCTCCCGAACCCAAGTCGATGCACATCAAGGCTCGTTGGCGACGTACCAGCGTGTAGCCCCGGCTGAGCAAAACACTATTCATGATGTCCATCGCCTGAGCCACCGTATAGGAACGGTAGGGATCGCGATAAGTGAACGTACCAGGCGGGTAGAAATCGGTTTGTAAGCTGAGCTCCGCTTCCTTGGCCAACCATTTGAGCACGTCACTCCACGGAACACTGTTGAAATTCAATCGCAAACCATCGTTGGGGGCACCAGCCGCACCAGCTACCGAACCGGCAGCGGGGACAGGACGATCCGACGGGCTACCAGCAATCTCAAGCTGACTCGCATCATCGCCTGCTATTTCCGAGCTGGCCTTTGGCGAACCGGTCTGGCCGGTCATCTCATTCCATTGGGCCTTTTGCGATTCATCAAGGATCTGTTCGAGCTGGCGACGCCATTCCTGCTCGCCTTTTTCTGCTCCGAATTCGCGGAGCAATCCTCGACGGCTTTCGATGACCGTTTGCAGCTTTGCTAGCTGAGCGTCCGTGACCAACATCAACATCGCAATCTCAGGTTCCAGGAGAGCGAGCAAACCAAGCTGACGCAAACGCAACTGCTCGGCTTTGGCACGCTGAGTCGCGTCCAGCAGTCCCATGGCTTGATTTTCCAGTTCCCGGAGGATCTGCTTGGAGCGGTCACGTCGGGCCGATGGTTCTAACGTCCGCAATTCGGCAGCGATCTCCAGCAGTTTCGATTCATGCTGCTTGACCATTTCTCGCATGCGATCGATTTGGTCCTCGGTCAGTCCCAAATCGGCAGCCGTGTTGGGATCGGTCAATTCCGAGAGAACACCCACGATATCTGGGTTTCCGTCGGCAAACGCCCGTGTGGCCGGAATCAAGGAAATCCCCAACGCGAGGAAAACTACCCGCACAAAGGGAGCCAAGCGTGAGGAGGGTGGGGATGAGGTTGCGGTGTGGTTTTGGCACATAAAGATTAGGGACCGGACCTGAAAAAGATCGGGAGACAACGGACGAGTGGTCGTAGTTTGACTGTAGTTGGAGGTCAACGAATCGCTAGCAGATCCCGGGCAAGTACATCCCTTTTGGTTCGATGAGCGACCCGAAATATTGATTTTGTGCCTTGGGAAACCACGTTGAAGGCATTTGGATGCCCAAGACGCAGGCATTGCCTTTCGGAACAAGACCATCACTAACAACCCAGATTCGGGCGGAATGTTCCGGACGACCGCTACGAGTGCTAGTCCCACCGCGTCTCAAGCCCTATCTGGCTCACTTACTGGGCGACGCTGGAGGAACCTTTAGGGGACGCGCCGATTTTCATGTTGGCTGGGAGGGGGCGGGCGGCGCATAGGAATCCCTCCGCAAAAAGCCGCTCTTTGAGGGTTCGAAAGCTTCCAAAGCTCTCCGGGTAAACCCAAACTGTGATCGTCAGCAGCTGGGATTTTCCAGCCTCCAATTCGGCTCGGAGTCGCCCACTCGGCCCCAGGGCGTCGGCGACGCTTTGACGCAGGATTTCCGGCGTAGGATCGAGTTCGAATTTGTCGAGTTCAACCATTTTACCCATGCCTGCTTGGCGACCGTCGCTGACGATTCCGCTACGGGTGAGCAAGCGGTAGCGCATGATGAAACCGTCGATGGGACCGAGCCGATCTTCGATTCTGTCGCGTTGACTATTTCTGGCGACCGAGCGACGCACCTCATCCTTGAGCGTATCGATCAGTAAATCCCAAGGGATCACACTGACCAGATTGTTCTGCAGCATGACGTGCAGTTCTTTTCCAAACACGGTGCGGGCCATGGGGGTGGGCAGGTGTTGGAGGGTGATCGATTGGGTTGGATCAGGAGGAAGCTCTCCGGTTTGGCGCAGGAGGTCGGCAAGCTGCTTTTCGAGCGCGTCAATGGCCTGGTCGGTCTCGATCTTTGTGGCGGTTTCGGCGTCGATGTCTTTCCGCTTTTCTTCCAAGAATTGTTCCGCCAAATGCACGCGGTCGACCATCGTCATCCGCTCGGCGCTGCGGTAGGCGACCTCCAGCTCGTAGCGCTGGAGCTGTTCGATCTGAGACTCGAGATCCCGTTCCAAATTCAAAGCCAGTTCCTTCGGGTTTTCCAGTTCCTCGATCTGGTCCTGGACCAACGACTCAGCCAGAACCTTGGCCGTCGTATAGCCGCGTGCCGAAACGATAACGACCAAGATGATCATAATGCCGACCAAATTGGCGATGGTATCCATGAAAGAATCCTCACCCGCAACCGTTTCTTCGCGATGGCGCAACCCCATGGTCGGCTACTTTCTAAGGCTTGAAGGATTTAACGCTTGAAGGAAGGGGAGAACGGCTGAGCGGTTTGGCTCGGAGCGCGCAGGGGAACGACGTTCATTTCCACGCCACTGCCTTCGAGCATGCGTTGCAAGCGATCGACGCTCCGCTGGGCATCGCTAGCCGATTCGACGGTCAACGAGGGTGACCAGTAACCGCCCGGCAAGGACAAGCCCCACGAGTCGACCCGGTCTCGAATGGATTTCTCAAGCTGTCGACTTGCATCCTGGGGCCCCAGGCTCAAATCGATTTCGGCATCGAACTGGGTTTCGCTCCCTTCCTTGCGGATGTACCAACGATTCTGAAGGGCGACGATGCGAATCGGTCGCGAGACGGGTGTTGCCTTGGTATCGTCCCGGGTGGTGGCCCAGCCTTTGCCTCGCGAGTTGGCAATTGGTTTGGATTCCTGATCGGAACCACCCCCTGCGTCGGCGTCTCCTTGCTTGTTTTTCGGTGCATTCCATTGCATCGAGATATTTGGGGTCGATGGTTGGCTCGGGTCGTTGTTCTCCATCGGCGCTCCACCCGCCATCGATCCCGAGGCCGGGGAACCGCTGGAGCTTGAGGAAGCCGCATTGGAGCTGGGCGGCTTGGGCGCACCCGAAGCCCCACCGGCCTGAGGATTGCCAGAGGAACTACTACCCTGTCCACCTCCGGCCGCTGCGTTGCTCCCCTGGGCGCCTGGTCCGCCGGATTGAGCGGTGGTACCAGCCCCTGCCTTCGAGGAAAAGGAATCATTTCCGCCAGGATTGGACCAGGATTCTTCAGGTTTGGCCGCGGGCAATTCGGACGATTTGCCGGGCGAGTTCTGGCCAGTCGAGGAGCCGTTGCCTCGTCCGCCTGGCACCCCGTTCAAGCCCGTGGGTGGTTGGCCGGGGACGACTTCGTACTGGCCTGAGAGATCAGCACCTCCCCATTGACCGAGGGTCGCCACGCCATTGCCAATCGGACGCGATGCAGAAGGAGTAGAGCCAGGAGGTGAACCGGAAGGTCGTTCGGACCCATTCGCGCCGCTCCCGTTGCTCACCGAGACTTGCCCAGGACTGAGTTCTTGTACCATTTTCCATTCGCGTTCGCTTGGCTGGGTCTTGGCCTGGGTATCGCCCGAGGGTCCAGGAGCATCGCCCCAGTCGTCGGAACCGCTTTGATTCGAGGAGCCCATTCCACCGCCATCGGGGGACAGAGCATCGAAGTCGATGTTGTCGAGTTCGCGCGCTCGCACCATATGCCTAGGCAGCGATGCTATCAGGATTTCCTGCCGTTTTTTGGCAGCTTCCAATGCGACATTGAGTTCGCTGGCGAGATTTGGAATGCTGGGTGGAAACACCAAATCCATATCGGCATCCACCAATTCGTATCCGAACTGGTCATCCCATCCCGACATGGCCGCGCGGGCCAATGCGTACGATTGAATGCCATCGGGCCGTACCACGAGCAGCGGGTAGGGAGGGATGGTCAGTCCAAAGGTAGCGTCGCGCTGCTGATATGCATTGCGGAGAACGCGGAGTGTTGCATCCAGCGGATTGCCGGGACCAAAAGGAGGCTTGAGATCCTGAAGCGTAATGCGAATGCCCTCGGGTTGAATGACCACGCCGTCGGATCGGCATTCTAGATAGACCGGTCGGCGCGACGTACCGTTGGGACCTGCGTAAGGGATGATGGAGAAAGCGGGTTTGCGATTCTTTTGCTCTTCGATCTTTTTGGCCAGCGCCAATCGTTTGGCATCGATCTCGCGCTGCAGGGCTTCCATCTTGGCTCCCTGACTATCCAATTGAGGCCGATTGGGTTCTTTGGACGCATCGATGGCTTCGGCCTGTCGTCGCAAACCATCCATTTGTTTTTGAAGCCGCTGGATATGGTCTTCCATGTTGGCCAATTCGCGCTGCCGCCGCTCAATCTCCTGCTTGACTTTCTCTCGTCGCGAGGCCAATTCGTCCGAGATGCTGTGCTCGTAATCGGATTGCTCCTTGGCATCCTCAACCCGCGCCTGCAACTCGGTATCAGTATCGCGTTTGGCGGAAGCGTGGGAATGTACGACCGAAATGACCAAGATCAAAACGAGGGCCCCGATCGTGCACAAAAGCACCGCCAGGAAGGGAAACATGGCGGGCGCATAATCCTCTCCGCGACGCGTTGTCCGGCTCATCCTGCTTTTCTCTTCCACAGCGCCGCAGGGGACTCGGCCAACGTCGCACCCGGGCCAGCGCTGCTGCCAACGCTTTGGCCAGCGTTGGTGCCAGCACTTGGGCCAGCACTGGTGCCGGCCTCCATACTCGGGACCATCGGTAGAGTTTCTGGAGCCGGTTTCGCGGTCGACTCTTCCGGAGACCGCCGACGCACAGGTTGTCTACCGAGATAGCCATACCGCTCCATCTGCGTGCCAAGGACAGCCACGGCTTCGGTCAAGCAAACGGCAGCATCATGAAAACGGTCGACATTTGTCAGGCGATTCAACGTGGCTTCGATCGGCCCTTGCATGGCCCCGACGAGCTGGCTCGAGTCGAGTAGTTTTTGGAGCATCTCTGCATGCTTGCTCATCTCCTGCTGCTGGCGGAGGGCCAAGCGGGCTTGTTCGGATATCGTCGTCTGCCACTGCTGCAATCGCGCATCGATCTTGTCCGCGCCATCGGCCTGCAACTCCACCAGCTCCAACGCCTGAGATCGGATTGCCGCGCGGTGCTCCGTCAGCGATTGTCCCAAGGCATCGAGCAATCCCGTCTTGGCTGTCTCCGTCACATCTTGAGATAGACTCTGCCAATGGCGATGGGCTTCGTTGATTGTATCTCGCCAGATTTCCGATTGGGTTTGAACAAGTGTTTGCACCGAAGTGATGATTCCATTGGCGATGACCCGCAACGATGCCTCAACATCCCCGACGGGTGAAGGCTCGTCGGGAATCGACAAACACTCCTGCATCGAACTCGCGACTTCGGTATCGATTTTTGTCAGGAGACGCATCTCCGTTCGCTGGATCGCAAACTGAATGAAGATGGCGATCATGGTCAGGACCAATCCGACGGCGGTTGTATCGAAGGCAACGTACAACCCCCCCGTCAAATCGTTCATGGCTTCCTGCGAACCACTGGCCAACGCCTGGGCATCCATGTGCCCGAGCGTGTCGGAGATGCCAAGCACCGTTCCTAAAAATCCCAGCATGGGCATGGCCCAACAAATGATGCGAACCATGGCATGGCTGGCGTGCTGGCTGTCGGCATCGCGCTCGGCCAAGGCGTGAAGGTCGTCGTCCAATCGCTTGGCGGACTGGCGCTGCAATTGACGCGTGATGAACTCGCTGACCCGTTGCCCAAACCAGGATTGATGAACCACCCGCTTCTGCGATCGCCATAAGGTGTCGAACCATCGGCTTAACTGCAAACCATCGCGCTGCGTAGCCCCCTCCAAATCCTGTCGCGAGTCGAGAATGCTGCGCAAGGCGGCACTCGCTTCGTCCGCCAACCGCAATTGCTGACGCGTCAGCCACCATTTGGCGAGCAACGCCGTGATGGCGATGCAAAACAACCAAACCGATGCGATCGCGACCCAATGGCACATCGCATATCGGAGCAATTGCTCGCTGGTCAAGATCTTGATCTTAATCAAGAAGTAAAAGAGACCGCACACCGCGGATCCGATCAAGGTGACAGGCAACAGCGGCACGCTGAAGGCCGGTTCAATCCGCTTTTTAAACATATTCATGGCAATCCTTCGCCAATTCCAAGCGAGGAACGGTTCGACTCCTGGTACTGAGACTTAAGACGGCTTGTAGCAAGTTCGACGCCGCGGCATCAAGTCGGCTTGGACGAGTGATAGCATTTGCGGTAACGCAGAATTCCGTCTCCGTCCAACCGTCAATTTGGGAAACGTACGACAACCTTAACTGCGCGCGGCTCAAAACCGATCTTGACTGCGGAATGGACCGATAAGCGTTGCTCAGGACGGCCCACTGCGAGGCCCAGTCCCAACGTACACCCCAGGGGGTTTGGCTTTCTCAAGGCGATCGATCGAGGGTGCGATGCGATCCGGCGTCTTGGGAAAGCCATTTTTTATTGCGGTCGGCACGAGCATCCCGCAGGCTCACAGGCTCGCGTAGCCACACCCGAGCCTGCATCCGCCTCAATCGCTCTGAGGGGAGCCGCCGGGCGTCACGGATTGCCCGTGTTCCTGAATCGCAGCCAGGAATGATTCGCCATACGCGTCGGCTTTGGCCTCACCGATCCCGGGAACGCGGAGCAGGCCTTGGCGGTCCGACGGACGTTGCGCGCTGAGTTCGGCAAGCACGCGGTCGGAAAATACGATGTACGGTGGAACGTTCTTTTGCGACGCTAGCTCTTTGCGAAGCGCTCGCAACCGTTCAAACAGTGTTGGGTCGTACTCGGGCGTATTTTCTCGGACGCGACGCGCTTCCTTGGCTTTTTTCACGGCGCTGCGAATCAGTCGTGGCTCATGGGCTCCGAATAAAATTTCGCGTGATCGGGCATTGAGTTTGAGGATCGGATATTCGTCTCCCTGCAACTCAGCGGCTCCCTGTCCGATCAATTGATACACCCAATCCTTGAGCTGGGCCTTGGGGACTTCGCGCAGGATACCGTACGTGCTCAGCGCTTCGTGCCCACGCCGACGGATGTCTGCGGAGTCCGCGCCCAGCAGCACATCCACGACGTAATTGACGCCGAAGCGTTCGTGGACACGGAACACACACGACAGAATTTTTTGCGCGAGGATCTTGGCATCTGGAACATTGTCGGTGTCGCCCAAACACACATCGCAAGCCTCACAATTGTCGCGCGCGTAGGCTTCGCCAAAGTACTCGGACAAGCTGCGGTGGCGACAAACCGGTGTTCGGCAGTATCGGGCCATCACTTCGGCCTGACGCCGCTGGGACGCCAACCACTCTGGGCTGGCGCCCGATTCAGCGGCTCCCGATTCGGACATGCGATTGAGTGCGACAACGTCAGCAGCGCTATGCAGCAACACGCATTCCGCAGGCAACCCATCCCGCCCCGCCCGACCCGTTTCTTGTTGGTAGTGTTCGATGGTTCGGGGCATCGAGGTATGGATCACAAACCGTACGTTGGAGCGATCGATTCCCATCCCGAACGCGACGGTGGCCACCACGACGTCGACCGTTTCGTTGATGAACGCTTCCTGAGAGTGTTTGCGATCGAGCGGCGAAAGGCCAGCGTGGTAGGCCATCACGCTGTACCCATGCGCACCCAGTGCCGTGCACATCGATTCCACATCCGCCCGGCGCATGCAATACACAATTCCACCTTGACCTCGGTAACGGTCGATTACTTCGCGGACTTGGTTGACGGAATCCACGCGGGGCAAAACGCGGTAAGTCAAATTGGGTCGATCGAAGGAGCTAACCAATTCACGCGCCGAGCGCAATTGAAGCTGTTCAATGATGTCCTGACGCACACGTTGGGTGGCGGTGGCGGTAAAGGCGTGCATGGCCGCCTGCGGGTAAGCCGTTCGCATTTGCGCCAATTGTCGATATTCGGGCCGGAAATCGTGTCCCCACTGAGATACGCAGTGGGCTTCGTCAACCGCGATGGTGTGGACTTGGTTGCCTTCGATCAAACGCTGGAATCCGGGATCCATCGCGCGCTCGGGAGACACAAACAGCATGCGGATCTCCCCTCGTTTCAACTGGGCTTCGATGCGTCGACGTTCGTCCAGCGATTGCGAACTGTCGAAACGCACCGCAGACACGCCGAGCTGCCCGAGTGAGTCGACCTGATCCTTCATCAGCGCGATCAGGGGCGAGATCACGATCGTCAAGCCGTTCCGAAAGACGGCCGGGGCTTGATAGCACAGGGATTTGCCTCCTCCCGTGGGCATCACGACGAGGGTGTCATGACCACCCAAAATCGAGGCGATCGCGGCCGATTGTGACGGGCGCAGCGTATCAAAACCCCATACCTGCTTGAGCAGGGCGAAGAAGGCATCCGGAATTTCGGATGGGGCGATTTCGGATTGGGCAGCAGTCATTCCTATCTCCTCGGGAGCCGGATGGAATCGTTGCACGATGCACCTCGAGGTTCATCGGGTGCGCTAGGCTCGGATTAAAGTTCTTCGATGCTATGCGCGATACGATCGATGATCTCATCGGAGGTCTTTGGATTGAACAGTACGGCTTTCCAAGCGGGCATTTCAATTCCGTACGGGCAATAGCCAAAGTTGGTGGTGAATCCGAGCCGCGCGTCGAGCGAGGGATCCATCATCTTCAGTCGCTTGTCAAACAAATGCCGCACTTCGCGAATGTAACGCTCGCGCTGCTCCTGAGTCAACTCATTGCGAACCATGCGTTGGTAGATATCCTCAGCGTTCCTGCCTTTGGGGAGCACCCACCAGTTGACGCTCGGTCCATAGGTGCCTGCATTGAGGACTTTGCAGTATTCCAACTGAGACAACCGGTCCTTGAGTCGCTGAGCCAGTTCGAGACTTCGTGCGATCAACATCTGCCAACCGGTTAACCCGATGCCGTTGAGCGAAGCGATGGCGACGTACGGACCGATGGCTGGTCGGGAGCATTCGAGAGTAAACAAAGCAGGATCGCGCCGTGCATCGGCATCGGAGAAGTACGGTGTGTCGCGAACAGAGCGGACCAAGTACTTCAAGTCCTCACGACGATTGACAATGAACGCGCTCGAAGGGTAGTGGCCGCGTCCCATCTTGTGAAAGTCGATGGTGACGCTGTCTCCGTAACGCATGGCTACATTGTTTCGCTGCGCGTGCTTGACCAGTTCCATGGTCTTTGGCTCCAGTTTCAACGGGTTGCCCTTAATGTCGTAATCGGTCAGCATCGACATGGCCCAGCCCACCGCCGCATCGATGTGGATTTGGGGCATGGGTACATCGTACTCGCGGCATTTGATCTCCATGCACTCACGGATGCTCTTGGCATCATCGATGCCAAAGCCATCGGTACTTCCGAACGTTGCGCATACGTAAGCGATCTTGACCCCGTCCCGAAACAATTCATCGACTTTGGCCTCGAAGAGATCCAAGCGCATGCTCATATTCTCATCGGTTGGGATCGCAATCAAATTCTCCGTTCCAATCCCGAGCCAACCGGCCACGGTCTGATTGGAATAGTGGCCAGCCTCAGAACAGATTCCAACGATGCGATGACCACCCAGTCCCTTGCGCATGGCGTCAGGCACGACGCGTTCGATCCCGATCTTGCCCCCGTACAGGTTGGAGATGGTGCCGCCGATGGTGAAGACACCCCAGGGATCGATCGTGTGGTAGTAGATCAAGTTGGCGAGGGTCGTCACCGCCTTTACCTCGAGTTCATTGGAACGCTGGCTGTAACGGTCGGTGCACAGGTTGGGATTCTTCAGCAAACAAGCCAGTGCGCCGATAAGCGACGCCTGATTGGCCGGTCCTCGAACATTCTCCAGGTGCAATGGATTGTTCCAGCTATCGGTCCCCCAGAAGTACGGGAATATTGCATCCCTCGCATCCTTGAGATTCCCGGGTAAGAAATGAATCTCAGGGTTGGCCTGGGCCGTCTCGTAATTCTGACTCATGATCTGGGAAGGAGTCAGAGACTTTTCCGCAGACACGGCCGATAGCAACTCACCAAAAATCTGTGAGATGTCCGCCTGGTTCCACTCAAAAAACGTGTCGACGACTTCCTGATATTTTTTCCGATCCATTTCACGCTAACTCTCTAGGATTGCCGCGAGGCGATCCGGACATTGAAAGAAACTCTATGGGTTGGGAGCAAGGCTCGCGTTTCATCGCTGTTTACGTTTCATCGCTGTTTGCCAAGCCCTCTGACGTGGGCTTGCAACTGGGATTGGATGTCGATCTCGCTCACCCGCTGTTCGCTGCCGGTCAGCCAATGGGCGGCATTGAGCAGCAACGCGCGGAACGCATGGTGATCAAAATCGCTCGCGTGTCCAAGCGACGTGCAGAACGATCGACCGGAATCTTCGCGGACAAACGTCCAGGCCACCGGTTCGCTCGGCTCGTCGAGAACGCTTCCCTGCCACAGAATGTGTGCTCCCTCTCGAAGTGGCCGCACTCGGTAGAGCGAAGCCCGACTGGTATAAAGCGAGTTCGTTTTGCTTTGGGATTTCCCGAGAGTTCCGAGCAATGGATGCGTTGCACCCGCAAGCCGCTCGACGTTTGTCAGCAAATCGTCGCGATGGTGATTGGTGTAATGACCGCCGAACACATCGTGGTCCCATTCAGGCCACTCCACGAGGCCAGGATCCGCGATGCCCTCGCGGACTTGAAAGGCATGGCTCGCGGTGCGGATACCCAGCACCGGACGACCGGAGTTCACAAATGCCCTAACACGCTGCATGTCTTCCGGAGGCAACGGATGGCGTCGGACACTCACAATCAAACCATCGGCTTGATCGAGAACTTCAAGCCCCGGGTTGCGAGCTCGATCGTTGGGGTCGCCATGCACCCAACTGACGCGAAAATCGCGTGCCAAATGGATGGTAGACCATTCGGTCAAGGTCTTGTCGGTGCCGTATTCGTCCTCGGCCATCCATACCACCCAGTGCGGGCGATGGTCCTCTTTGAATTGAAAGGCATGCCCGCCAAGGATTGGATCGCTGGTCACCGTTTCGCAGACGGTTCGCTCGATGTAGTCGATGACTGCGTCGGTACCGCTGAAGTGATTGACGTAAGGCCAGCGGGCAGGGTTGTACATGGTGTCGGTCAAGTCGCGGACGAGAACCGCGTGCTTGCCATGAGCACGCAACTGTCGCAATCCGAAGGGCCGGCCTAGCACGCACATGTTGGTGTGGACTCCGCACAACAGCACATGCTCGATTTTGCGATCGCTCAAGATGTTCCATATCTCGGTGCCCGAATCGCTGACGAAGTCGTGTTGCTCGTCGATCGCAATGTCCGGAGTCTGACGTACCCAAGGCGTTTTGGGATTGCGCCCCATAGCGGTCAACGCAGCTTGCCACTGCGCATGTTCGATCGGATCATCGTCCTCGCCGCCGTCGGATTGGTCCACGGGATACGGAACATCCGCTTCGATGGGAATGCGATCGCACCATCGCTGAATATCTGCGGGCAAATCCGAACTGACCGCAACCCGCTGGGCTCGAAGCCGTGCGGGATGCTCGGTATAGAATGCCATGCAATCGCTAGGGGCATGGATGATGGTCGCACCGCGCTCACGCATCGATGCTACGAATGAATCGATGCGCGGCGCCAACTCATGCACACGCCGAACGGCTTGCAAGCAATGGTGCGAGTCCCACACGTCGCACACGATGACCGCCACCCGCGACGATTCCCAATCCTGATCTTCGGAGAGACGATGAAAGTTAGGACTGTGCGGCGCAACAGCGACTTGCCGCGTCAATCGCATCGTCAACGTCTGCATGACTGATTCTTGGGCATGGATGGATGATAGAAAGGTCACGAGCAATGGGCCTAACGCTAACCAAAGGGTCGCGTGAACTACGAGCGAAGCCATCGTGGCGGTACCTTTTGGATCCAAAGGAGTAAGAGGACGCATGCGTGGATTGGCGGGTTGCGTCCTCGGAGCTCGCGGGCAAGCTCAGCATGGCTTGGGCAGGCACAGCATGGCTTGGACAACAACGGTAATGCAGTAGGGCAACAACGGATGGGATCGTAGCGACCGTATCGTAGCGACCGTATCGTTGCGATCGTATCGTTGCGATCGAAGCCGCTAGGAACTACACTGCGTGACCGTAGACCGTGCATGCCCAAGTCGATGATGCGGTGACTGAGTATACGCCAGAATCGCTTGATTCGGGCTCGCAGTCCACCGGGCTTGCCGTCCACCTCGACGGACCGTCATTCGCACCGACGCGATCCGACACACATGCTTCTTCCCATCCGCGAATACCTTGACCATGATGCCATTGCCGACTCAAGAATGCCGTTGGGGAATTTTGTCCACGGCCGCCATCGCTAGAAAAAACTGGCGGGCGATTGCCAAAACCAAGTTCGGGCGGGTCGCCGCCGTGGCCAGCCGAGATGTCACCTCGGCCGATCGATTCATCGCGGAATGCCAAGTCAGTTGCCCGCAGCGCGGAACCCCAAAGGCGTATGGAAACTACCGAGAACTGCTCGCCGATCCGAACATCGATGCGGTCTATATCCCGCTGCCAACGGCCATTCGCAAGGAATGGATCCTCGAAGCGGCGAGGCAAGGCAAGCATGTGCTGGCCGAGAAACCCGCCGCCCTCACGGCGGAATCGCTTGAGGAAATCCTCGCCGAATGCCGCGAGCATCGGGTCCAATACATGGATGGCGTCATGTTCATGCACAGCGGGCGTTTGGCGTTGCTCCGCGAAGTCCTGGATGGGGCCGAAGGCATCGGTCCCATCCGCCGGATCACGACCCAATTCAGCTTCTACGGCGATGAATCCTTTCGCACCAACAACATCCGTTCCAACTCAGAATACGAACCGCATGGTGCTCTCGGGGACCTAGGGTGGTACAACATCCGAATGATTCTCTGGGCCAATGGTTGGCGGATGCCTACCCGTGTCACCGCGCAGTGTCTGTCCACCATCCAAGGCAGTGACAGCCCCAAACCCGTTCCTGCCGAGCTCTCGGCCGAGTTATGCTTCGATAACGGTGTATCGGCCAACTTGTACTGCTCGTTCATTACTGAGAATCAGCAATGGGTTCATATCAGCGGCGATGCAGGGAGCGTTTGGTGCGACGACTTCGTGTTGCCGTTTTATGGCTCTGAAGTTGGGTTCGATGTTCAACGACCCGAAATGCGGGTCGAATGCTGCGACCATCACATGCACCGGCGTGACCGTCGCATTTCCTTAGCAGAATATGCGGTCGGCTTTGCATCCGCGCAAGAAGTCAACATGTTTGAGACATTTCATGCCGCCGTCGGAGGAAAAAACCCGGACGAACGATGGGGACAAATGACTCTGGCGACCCAACGCGTGATCGATCAAGTATTTCAAGCCGCAGGCATGTCCCTCTAAAGTATCCGACTGCTAAATCGTCGGGCCTTTTTCGAAATCGTCGGGCCGCTTGTCGATGCGATTGCGTCAGGTGAACGTAATCCCACGCCGCTCGGCCAGCAATCGCAGCACGGCTTCGAAGTAGGGGAATGGAATTCGCGGGTTCCGCTTGCGCGACCAAACGAAGACGACGTTCACCATGGAGCGCGACAACTCGCCACTGTCGACCTTGCTGATGACCTTGTCGACGAAAAGCTCTTGTTCGGGAAATGCCACTCGCAATCCGAACTTCAACTGGTCCCGAAGCTCGACCACGTTGTACGAAAACATGTTCTCGGCTTCGTTGAAGTCGACCGAGTCCTGGCCGCAAGCCATGGGCATCCCAAACCCTATCGCCAGAATCGGGAGTGCGAGCCAATGCATTGGAATTCGACGCAACAGTTTGTGAATCATTGCAAGCATTCTCGGAATGGGGTTCAATATCGTGATTGCCAACTCGCCTGACGGGGCTAGAGTTACAAGGGATTCGATTCCGAAAACAAGCCAAGTTACGAAGGTTGCGGGAATTGGGAGACGCGAGCGAACAAAATTTTCCGTGGCCGGAAACAGGCCGATTGGCCGGAGTCGACTTCGGCACAGTTCGCGTCGGAGTCTCCCTGTGCGATCCTAGTCGAACGTGGATTAGCCCTTTGGAAACCTTTCAACGAACACACAGAGCGCTCGAAGCCAACCATTTTCGAAAACTCGTCGTCGAAAATCAAATCTCCGGTTGGGTGGTCGGTTTGCCGATCCATTGCGACGGCCGCGACAGCGTTAAGGCTCAAGAGGCCCGAGCCTTCGCACGGTGGTTGATGGAGACGACCGAGCGCCCCGTGCGATTCATCGACGAACGTTATTCCACGGCCTTGGCCACGCGTTTGCTTCGAGAAGCCGCACTGACGCCCAAGCAACGCAAGAAGCAACTTGATAAAGTAGCAGCCCACATCATTTTGGAGGTTTACTTGGAGTCGTCCAAGCATCCTGGCTTTCATCCCATCACTCTGGAGAACCCACGCGATGCCGAAATATCGCTCGATTGATTCGCAGCCGCCTCGCCAGTTTTCGATCGGGTGCACGCGATCGTGGTGGCTTGGTGGAATCGCGTTGGTGACGGTCTTTTGTGCTGCCCTGCCTGCCAACGTCAGCGCTCAGGACAACGAACCCCCACCTGGACTGACCAAGTATCTGGGGCGTCGCGTCGCTCAGCCGATGAGTTACCACGGCATTCCGTGGCTCAATCGACCGGAACGCATCCAAGAAGAAAATCCTTCGGAGATGCTCGAGCAGTTGGCCGTCAAGCCGGGGATGACCGTATGCGACATGGGATGTGGCGACGGCTACTACACCGTCGAATTGGCCAAGCGCGTCGGCGCGGAAGGTCGCGTGCTGGCGGTCGACATCCAACCCGAGATGCTTCAAGAGCTATCGCGTCGGTGCGAGCGAGACGAACTCCGCAATGTCGAGATGGTATTGGGGGTGCCGCACAATCCCAAACTGCCTGAGGGTGAAGTCGACTTGATTCTGATGGTCGACGTGTACCATGAATTCTCCCATCCCGTCGAAATGCTCGCCGCCATGCGTCGGTCGCTCAAACCCAGCGGCCGCATCGCGCTCGTCGAGTACCGTGGTGAAGATCCTTCGGTGCCGATCAAGCCGGATCACAAGATGACCAAGAAGCAAATTTTGAAAGAGTACACCGAGAATGGCTTTCGGCTTGTCGATCAGTACGATCGACTCCCGTGGCAGCACTTGATGCTTCTAGGACCCGATCCGGACTATCAGGCCGAGTAAATGCTGCATCTGCAAAGCGAATCGCAAGCACGGTGGATCGAGCAAGTGCGAACTCATCTGCCACAAATCCTTATCGATCATGCGCATTGCGAACACAAAGCGGCCGCGTCGGCCATGAGTCTGTTCGGCGCGTACATCGATCGACACGAACTGACGCGCGAGATGACCGTCATCATCGAGGAAGAGCTCGAGCACTACCATCGTGTGCTCGCATTGCTCGAACGCCGCGGGATTCGGTTCGTCAAGCAGCGGCCGGGTGATTACGGCCGCAAGCTCAATGCGTTGATTCGTACCAACGATCCCGAGCGGGCTGTCGATCGATTGCTCGTGGCCGGATTGATTGAAGCTCGGTCGTGCGAACGGTTCAAACTGCTACGCGATTGCATCGACGATCCGGAACTGTCCGACTTTTATGGTTCCCTCTTTGAGTCCGAGGCCCGACACCATTCGACCTACGTACGACTGGCCAAACTATTTCAGGACGAAGAATCGGTTCGCGCGAGGTTGGTCGAACTGTCGGAAGCCGAAGCCGAAATCATCGCGCTCGGCCATCCGTTACCCCGGATGCACAGTTAGCCGGCTACGGTTTTTTATTGTCGTCTTTCGCTCCGCGAAAGAATCGAAAAAAGTGTTTTAAAACGCTAGCCGCAGGCGTTAGTTTCAATACGCAACTTTTGTACTACTTCCGTGCTCGTGCTCAATGAAATGGTGCTCGTGCTCGTAATCGAAATTGCCAGCTTAATCGATTACGAGCACGAGCACCTCCCTTCGGAATGAGCACGAGCATGAAAAGCAAGGGCTGCTGGTTTTCGATGGGGCCTGCATATCGAAGGAGTCAGAAAATCGAAGGAGCCAAAATTACGGAGGGCAGCAAGCTCGGATTTATAACGTTAGGTGGCAATGTCCCATCGACCCGTTTCCGTTTCTTTGCATTCCAGCAACCACTCGCAGAGCGTGGGCATCGTTGCCGCATGTGGACGAGCTATCCGAGTGTCTACGATTCGTTCCCCAAATTCGGATGGCGGATCAGTCAGGCCATCAAGCGGACGACACGCGAGCTACAGATGCTCGACGCGCGGTGGTTTCGACCCGATACGATTTATCTCGAACGCGGTTGCATGCACGACGATCGTGTTCGGATGGACGAACGCATTCGCCGCTTGACGCCGCGTTTGGTACTCGACGTCGACGACGCAATTTTTTTGACGTTCCCCGAAAAGATCCGACATTTGATCTCGATCAGCGATCATATCGTCGTCAGCAATCGGCCACTCCGCGATTGGGTCCAGCAGTACCGCGCACCCGAGGACATCACCGAGATTCCGACCTGCGTCGGCTTGTCCCGCTACTCCGTTCGCGCGTACACCGATGATAAAGCACAGCCACCGGTCCTAGGTTGGATTGGCACAACCTCCAACTTAGGATTCCTGAGCGTCTGCGCCGAAGCCTTGCGTCGTTTGGCCCGCGAGGTGCCTTTTACGCTGCTCGTCGTCGCGCCGACCGACGCACCTTTGCGATCGATCGATCTCAGCGGAGTGACCATCCGTTTCGAACCGTGGTCGGCCGAAACCGAAATCGAATTGTTGCACCAGATGGACATCGGCCTCATGCCATTGCCCGACGATCAGGAATGGATGCAGTTCAAGGCAGCCACGAAGCTGGTCCAGTACATGGCCATCGGCATCCCGGCTGTGGCGTCACCGATTGGGGTCAA
>JBGSHV010000044.1:0-92657 GCA_041752005.1 Pirellula sp.
ACCTCTGTGAACGCTTCGGTGCGCAAGTTGCCCGACGCATCGCATCACTCGAGGCCAAGGCGACTGGCTAGGTCTTACCTCGTACGACTCTTTCATTCGCTACCTTTCTCCGGCTTACGCCGACGCACCCTGACACCTTTAATCGCCCCACCTTTAATCGCCCCGCGGCCTCGCCTTCGGTTCCGGACTGATCACCCATAGGATCAGTCCGAGAAGACCCACGGGTCCTAGGAGCAGCCATGCGCCCATTCCCAGGAGATTCGACCCGCTCGCAGGAGTGGGTTCCTCGCCTGCGGCAGTCTCGCCGGTGGTTTCATTGCTCGGCATCTGCAAATGGGACAGCAGCCCACCGCTTGGGGGCGGATTCCCGGGAAGAAAATCACCGCTGAAAGAACTATTTGAAGAACTATTTGGGGGTAGAGAGTTCATCGATGGCGATTGCATTCCTGCCAGGACTTGGAGCGAACTCGTCCCGGCCTTCGAGACCGGAACCGTGATTGCCGGATCGCTTTTCGTAGAGTTTACCGCCATAGGAAATCGCACAACGCCGATGGCGGGCAGCACGAGAGCCAGTGTGCTGGCCGCGCAGATCAGTATCAAACCCGTGAATTTCATAGTCGACTTTCTCGCATGGCGTCGTTCTCTCCTGGCCGCGTTCTCTCCTGGCCGCATGGTCATCGCGGTCGCATGTTCACACCGCGCGATCCGCTCGCCTCACGGGTACCAAATCTCCGCGTTCGAAACTAGACCGAATCCCTAGGCCGAAGCACACGACATGCAGGAAGATTCATTCTCGGTAGAATGTTCGCTTTCCAGTGCCATCCTCGAAGAAGCTCCTGCAGCGCCATGTCCACGCAACACAGTCATTTCATCAGTCGAGAACTCAGTTGGCTGGAGTTCAATCAACGCGTTTTGGATCAAGCCCGGTACGCCAAGGTTCCGGCCCTCGAGCGATTGAAGTTTCTGGCAATCACTGCTAGCAATCTCGATGAATTCTTCATGGTCCGCGTTGGGGGGCTTCAAATGCAGCAGGCCCGCGGCCTCGAAACCCCTGACCCCAGCGGGGCTTCGGTGACGCAGCAATTGGAAGCCATCTACGATCGGGTGGACACCATTATTCGGGATCAGTACGAATGCTTTCTAAATTCCATCGAGCCGGCCCTCAAAGAAGAAGGGTTGGAGCGGGTCGTAGCCGCCAAGGCCAAGGCGCCGCAGCGGGAATCGATGCATCGTTTCTTCGAGGAAGAGATTTATCCGGTCATATCGCCGATGGATCTCGACCCCGATGCCCCTTTCCCACTTCTATCGAACTTGGGTTTTTATCTCTGCCTGCGCATGGCCAGCGGTGATTCCGAGTCACCGCATCGCTTCTCGTTCATTCCCTTGGGCAGAGCCCTCTCGCGGTTCGTGACTTTGCCTAGCGAACGCGGCTACAGTTACGCGCTGCTCGAGGACGTCATCGCCTACCATGCGGAGCAGTACTACGCTGGCAAACGGGTCGACGAATGCATTGCGTTTCGCGTCACTCGGAATGCGGACGTTTCGGTGCGTGAGGACAGCGCTGCGGACTTGATGTTGGGCATGGAAGAGGTCCTTACCTCCCGGCGATCGGCCGACTTTGTTCGGCTTGAGATCGCGGACACGGTGTCGGACATCACCTTGGATTTCCTCCAGGAAAAGCTCGAGGTCGACGACCGCGATATTTTTAAGATCCCAGGTCCTCTCGATTTGTCGAGCACCATGTACTTGACGGATATCGAAGGTTTTCCAGCCTTGCGCGACTCGCAATGGACACCTCAGCGTTCGCCTCAAATCGATCCTACCCTTTCGATGTTCCAGACCATTGAGGCCAATGACATCCTGCTGTGCCATCCCTACGAAAGCTTTGAGCCGATCGTGCGACTGATCGAAGAAGCGGCTGTGGATCCTGATGTGTTGGCGATCAAGCAGACGTTGTATCGGACCAGCCGCAAAAGTCCGATCGTCGGTTCGCTAAAAAAGGCCGCCGAGCGAGGCAAGTACGTCACGGTGGTGGTCGAACTCAAGGCGCGTTTTGACGAGGCTCGAAACATCGAATGGGCGCGGGAGTTGGAAAGATCAGGAGTCCAAGTCGTGTACGGAGTCCGCGGACTCAAAACACACTCGAAAATCTGCATCGTCGTCCGACGTGAGTCCACGGGTGTTGTCCGCTACATCCACTTTGGAACGGGCAATTACAACGAAGTCACGTCCCGCATGTATAGCGATATCAGCTACTTGACCTGCGATGAGTCGCTCGGCAAAGACGCGTCGGCGTTCTTCAATGCGATCACCGGATACAGCCAACCCCAACCCTACGAGAAGATTGAATCGGCCCCGTTGGGATTGCGCAAGAAATTGATCGCCCTGATCGAAGGTGAAACGCAGCGAAAGAATTTAGGCCAAAAGGCCTTCATCGTGGCCAAGATGAATTCGTTGGTCGATCCAAAAATCATCGAGGCTCTGTACCGCGCGAGTCAAGCCGGAGTCATCGTGCGGTTGAACGTCCGCGGCATCTGCTGTTTGCGACCTGGTGTGCCAGGGCAAAGCGATAACATTCAAGTCGTGAGTATCGTCGACCGGTTTCTCGAGCACGCGCGGATTCTGTACTTCCATCAAGGCGGCGAGGAGGCGGTTTTCATTAGCAGTGCCGACTGGATGCCCCGTTCGCTCGACCGTCGCGTCGAATTGTTGATCCCAATCGAAGATACAACTTCGAAACGAAAATTGATCGAGATACTCGACATCTACTTCCGCGACAACCAGAACATTTGGGAGTTGCAGGCCGATGGACAATACCGACGGCTCGAGTGCGAAGAAGGCCAACCCCCCTTTCGCGCTCAGAAAGCTTTGTATCAAGGAGCCGTCGAAGCGGTCAAAATGGCGGAGCAAGCGGCCCGAACTCGATTCGAACCCCACCGACCAGCAGACTCCAAAGAGTGATGTGTGCACGGGTCAAACGATTTGATTCTTGCGCGGAGCGAAAGACGACGATGAAAAACCGGAATCTGCTTATTTCGATTCACCGTCGATCTGATCGCGAAGTTTCTCAAGACGTTTCGGCGAAACACTGACGCGCGTGCCTAGCTTTTGCGCATGCACGGAGACACGGTACTCTTCGATCATCCAACGATACTCCAAGAGTTTGCCCGTCGGGTACCAGCGCATGTCATTCCCAACGGAATGCCACCCGTCGGTACGTTCCTTCCATCGCCGCGCGTACTCCGCACTGGCCTCGATGGCGGCGCGATCGGATTCAAGATCCTTCGGACTGCCGAACGTTCGCAGTTTTTCCAAACGCGTCGCGACGGCAGACAGATAGCGAGGAATCTCACGGACATAGATCCAGGGGGTGTGGAAGGCGTGGCTGGGATCGAGCAGTTCGGCGAGTTGCCGATCGATGACCTCGAGACTCGGATCGGCCTGTGTCTTGAAGGACTCGCGCAGCTTGCGAACGGTTTGATACGCTTCGGAAAATTTCGGATGCCATCGCCCCAGCTCAGCGGCCGCCAGTGCGATGCGTTGGACGCGTCCTGTCGCTAGCCCCTCGCATTCCAAGCGTCGACGGATCGAAGGTGAGAAGTCCGCTGGTCCACGCGCCCAATCGGTTTCCACCATGGCCAATCGGCCCATGACATGACTGATCCAATCGGTCCATGCGTCCGCGGTCCATCGATCCGACAACCATAGCCGAGCCTGGGACCATGCGGGAAGGTACGCAATCTGACTTCGTATTTCTTTGCGTTCGCGTTGCGCCCACCATCGGATCCAACCTTCGCGAAGCATCTGCTCGGCGAGCTCAGGATGATCGACAATGGTCGTGCAAATTTTTTTATCCCGAATTGCGAGTGTCGGAAAACGTTGGACGCGAACTCCGCCGATCGACTCGACGATCGCGACGGGAAGTTCTTCGATATCCCAAGCCGTGATCGACTCTCGAAACCACGGATACGAAGTGACGGAAATAGGCGGGGATGCAGGTGCACGGGACGCATTTTGAGAAGCGACACGGAGTTGCAATTCAGCCACATCGCGCGTGGCCGTAACCGATTTGCCCTGCTCATCAATGACTTCGATCCGCATGGCCAAATGGGGTGAAATACTCGAAGGATCAAAGTCGCTCGGTTTGACCGTTTCTCCCAAGCGTCGCGAGCACGCTTGGCAGAGCGATTTCCAAAACGGTTCAGCCCGCTGCTCCGCATCCTGCATCTCCGGTAGCATGCCGCGAACGGTATCGGGAATGGGAACCAACTGACGGCGCAAGCGTTTCGGAAGTGACTTGAGAAGTGCGACTAATTTTTCCTCAAGCAAGCCTGGCACCAACCATTCGAGCTTTTCGCGGTGCACGGCATCGACCAAACGATCGGGCAATCGCAGGGTGACGCCATCGGCCGCATCGCCCGGTTCAAAGCGATAGGTCAACGGAAGTTGGCTGACCCCGAGCGACAGTTGCTTAGGGAATTCACGCTCGATCGCGTCGTGATCCAGATCGGTAGCGATGGCCTCCCAAGTCAGGAACGGGGGCATGGATGGTTCGCGGGGCAACGTGCGATCCCATTTCTCGAGCGTCACACGATCGACAACTTCGGCAGGCACACAGTTGCGATAGAACTCAAGAAGCTTGAAAGAATCCACCACGCAATCCCGACGTCGCGTACGATCCCCGACCTGTTGGAGGTTTTCTAAGAATTTTTGATTGTGTTGCCAGAAGCGGGCCCGCGAAACCAACTGCTGTTCGGCCAATCCATGTTCGACAAGAAGGGACCGTGCCAGGACTGGATCCAAGGCTGCTAAGGGGACCGCTGTTCGGCCGACGGCGGGCAATCCGAAAAGGGTTCCGCGGCGCATGACCATCGCCGAACCATGATTGCGGCTGAAGTGTGGGCTGTCGTAGGCATAGCGAATGCAATGCGCTCCGACCGACTCCAGCCAACGCGGATCGATCCTAGCCACGGTGCGAGCAAAACGCTGCGTGGTCTCCACCAACTCAGCGCATACGATCCATTTGGCTTTGGTATTCCGCAACCCCGAGCCAGGCCATAGTTGCAGTTCCATGTTGGAAGCCCCGCGGTACTTGCTCGCATCATCGAGCATGGCGACGCCGGACAGCAACCCCGAAAGGATCGACAGATGCAAAGGCTCATAACCGTCCGGAAATCGCGACTCGGAACTTGACGTTGCGATCGCGTCCTTATCGGCGAACTTCCGCGGACCGATCTTCATGTGCGCATCTTGGCATTGTTCCGAGAGTTGGCGGTGGACATCTCCCCATTCGCGAAGACGCACGAAGGATAAAAAGTTTTCGCGGCAAGCCCGTTCCAGCCGCGATCGACCCAACTGCTCGCGCAGCGCTTGATAGAAATCCCAGATCCGCACGTAGCTAAGAAAATCACTATTAGGATCGCGAAAGCGTTGGTGGGCTGCGTCCGCAGCTTGCTGATTTTCCACCGGTCGAATCCTCGGATCCTGAGTCTCGAGCGCGGCGGCGATGATGAGCATCTCATTGAGGCATCCGTTGCGATCAGCCGAGAGAAGCATACGACCGATGCGCGGGGAGACGGGCCAGCGAGCCAGATCGCGACCGGCGGCAGTCAACGCCCCGCGCTCATCGATGGCTCCAATCTCATCGAGCGTGTGGAGTCCTTCACGCACCGTTTCGGACCGAGGCGGATCGAGCCATGGCAAGGTCTCGATGTCATCGATCCCAAGGCTCTTGGCGTGCAGGATGGTGGCCGTCAAATCACAGCGTCGAATCTCAGGCTGGGCGAAGGCGGCTCGGGATAGGTAATCCGCCTCGTCATACATTCGGATCGCGATGCCGGGACCCAATCGACCGCATCGCCCGCTGCGTTGGTTCGCGGATGCTTGGCAGATAGGTTCGATGGGCAAGCGTTGCACGCGACTGCGAGCTGCGAAGCGTGAAACGCGGGCCGTGCCTGTATCGATGACGTAGCGAATCCCGGGAACGGTCAGCGATGACTCCGCCACGTTGGTGGCCAGCACGATCCGCGGTTTGGAGTGCGGTTGAAAGACGCGTTGTTGCTCGGCCTCGGTCAGCCGCGCGTACAACGGCAACACATCGATCCGTTCGGCCTGACCCATCCGCGTCAGATGCCCGCGCAACCGTTTGGTGGCATCGCGTATCTCACGCTCGGTCGGGAAAAACGCCAGGATATCACCCCGGCCTTCTCGAAACAGTTCATCGACACATTCGCAAAATCGCGTCAGCAGCGAATCATCCGACTCCGGCGCAATGACTTGTTCGTTACTCGACGCTTCACGCAAGCTGCTGCGGCGGTCTTGAGCGCCCCGATAGCGAATCTCGACCGGATAGCTGCGTCCCTCGATGGTTAGGATGGGCGCGGGGCCAATGGCATCGCAAAAGTGATCCGAGAAACGTTGTGCATCGATGGTCGCGCTGGTGATGATCAATCGCAACTCGGGACGCCGCTCGATGAGACGAGCCATGTAGGCCATGAGCAGATCGATATTGATCGAGCGCTCGTGGGCTTCATCGATCAACACACAGTCGTAGGCTTCGAGGTCTGGGTCGCGATGGATTTCTGTTAGGAGCACGCCATCGGTCATGAGCTTGACGAGCGTCTCATCGCTGACGGTGTCTTGGAATCGAACCTTGTGACCGACGGCTCGGCCGAGCGAGCTGTCGAGTTCGTCGGCCAAACGCTTGGCGATCGAACGGGCCGCTAGTCGGCGCGGCTGGGTGTGACCGATCCAACCATACCGTCCGAGCCCTGCTTCCAAGCAGAGTTTGGGCAGCTGGGTACTTTTGCCCGAGCCTGTTTCGCCGCAGACGACCAGCACCTGCCGATTTTGCAACAATTCCAGGATGGGTTCGCGGTAACGCGAGATCGGTAGATCCGGGTCGTACTCCACACGGTAACGCGTCGCAGCTCGAGTTTCGAACCGCGTCAGAGCGGACGCATGGGCTTCCTGCCAACGTTCTAATTCGCGCACGCGGCGCTCGGCTGGCATTCGTTCGATCCGATTCCATTGGCGAAGCAAACGATGGTAATCGTGCCGCAACAAGCGGTCCGCAGCCAATTGCCCTTGGGCGGGAACGCTCATGACCGTTCCCAACGCAGGGCAAAGCAACGGGCGGCCAAAATGAACGAGAGAGCGCACAAGGTCAGGACAACCAACTCCCACTCGATGTCGCGCAAGCCCAGATCGCGCCAAAAGATTTTGTTGTAGCCTTCGAGCGCCCAGGCATTGAAGGTCAGCAAGCCAACCCTTTGGATCGATTCGCTCATCAAGTAACGCGGAACCATACTCCCACCGAGAGCACTCATCGTCAGAATGACGATCGTGGAAACCCATCCCAATTGGGTCCGGGTGCGGCAAAGGGAGGCCAAGAACAATGCGAAACTCGCTGCGGCACCCGCCGTGACCAAAGTCATGGCCGCAAAGCCTTCCCAGTGCTGCAGCAATTCGATACCGAACACCCAACTTCCCCACGTAAACATCAAACACATCTGCAAAATGCCAACGCATGTCAGAAAAGCCCACTTGCCCAGCAGCAATTGGTCCATCGTCAATCGGCTTGAAAGAAGGCGATCGAGGGTCGAGTTCTCTCGCTCCTCGAGCAGCGAACCACTCGCGGTGGTGGCGCTGAAGAGCAGGAACATGACTGCGATTCCGGCTGCATACATGGCGATCACAGGATTGGTTTTTTTTCCTCCCAAGATGTCTAAGGTGGCGATCTCGGGTGGTTTCATGACCGGCGTCGCGGATTCGAAAGCCGCCGATGGGGAAGGAGTCAGGAAGGTTGCGGGTTGGGCTGCTGTTTCGGAACCTGTGTCATTGCTCGAAGCCCGCAGCACTTCCGAACGCGAACTCAGACTCGGTTGCGGTGCGGAAATGGCTCGCTTGGCCAGTTCTTGATTGTGCTCGATCATGGCCGTCATTACTGCGCGTTGCACCAGCGCCGTGACGACTTGTGATGCCACCTGATCGAACGAGTCGGTCAGGACTTGAATGCTCGGTTCGACGGCGTCTATGCTATTGCCAGGCGCGAAGACGACGGCGGCCGAAACCATTCCGCGACGAACCAAGTCTTCGGCGATGGAGCGACGGACCGTCATTGCGGGGACCTCCACGCCCGTTTCCTGGCTGGTTTGACGGTCACTGCTGCGATCGGTGATTCGCAATGATTCCTGTTCTGCCAGCAGTTCCAAGGCGCGTTTGGCGATCGAAGAACCCGACGAATCAGACAACGCCACTTTGACCCTCGGCGTGCCGGAGGACGATCCACCGCGTGAGCCGAAGATGACCGCAAAGATGCTGAAAAAAATGATCGGCACAACAAAGGTCAAAAGGAGTTCCGAGCGGTTGTTCCTCAACCGACGCCAACTCGTTTGAACGACCGCCCAAATCATTAGCACTATCCCTGACTCGAGGACTTGCTCGCCCGCCCCATCGACACGCGATCTCCAACACCCTTGCTGCGACGCGATCTTATCTGCCGGGCTCAACCAAGGATATCTCAGTTCGCGATCTCCAATCCTCGTTGACGGACCGCCCAAGCATGGCGACAACACGGTGCAGGCTGGCTACTATTTGCTTTGGGCTAGCAAATGGGTAGCCCCGAAGGAGTCTTGCACGAGGGAAACATGTCGAAAACATCGCAAGCCTTGGCGGATGCGGCCTTGGAATTGTGCCGTTCATTGAAGCAGTTGTCGTTTTCGTCCCCGATCCACTGTGTCTACAATCCGCTGGAATATGCTTGGGAGTCCTATCGGACGTACCTGGATCGGTTTGCGACGAGCAAGCGGCGCGTCCTCTATTTAGGGATGAATCCCGGGCCATGGGGCATGGCACAAACGGGCATCCCGTTTGGCGAAGTGACCGCAGTCCGCGACTGGTTGCGGATATCCAAACCGATAGGCAAACCTGACCCGGAGCATCCCAAGCGGCCGATTCTAGGCATGCAATGCGGACGCTCTGAGGTGTCGGGCCGACGATTGTGGGGGTTGTTCGCGGCTCGAAGCGGGACTCCTGAGGCGTTTTTTCGCGAGCAGTTCGTCGCCAATTACTGCCCGCTGGTGTTCATGGATGCCGGGGCCCGGAACGTCACTCCCGACAAGCTGCCGGCTGCCGAGTTCAACGGCTTGCGCGTAGCCTGCGATCAGCATCTCACCCGTACGCTGGAAATCTTGCAGCCGGCACACTGCGTGGGGGTGGGCCAGTTCGCTGAAAAATGCCTGCTTCGAGTGGTGGAACGTTCGGAAACGACACCTCCCGTCGTTTTGCGGATCCTCCACCCTAGTCCTGCATCGCCTGCCGCCAATCGCGGATGGGATTCCGCGGTCGAAAAAGTACTCGAAGAATCCGGGATTTGGCCGAAAAAATAAGAGGTATGACAAGGAAATCGCTCGGATTTCCGTTTCCTGAGGGGGGCAAGGGCGATATTCTAGGCTGGCCGATGGGAACTTTTTGAGGAGATTGATACTCCGAAAGGTACCTACCTTTGGTGACCGGAACATTATGTCAACCCACGATGAAACCATTCTAGAACTGCTCAACGGGCTGCTCGACGGCGTTTTGACCGACGACGAGCAACGGCGGGTGGATTTAGTAATGAAAAACGATCCATCGCTTGGAGCGAAGCTCGACGAGCTTGCCGCCCTGCGGCGTTCGCTGCTGCGTGGTCGGAGTGTCGGTCGGCTGGGTCCGAACTTTGCCCGGAACGTTGTGCTGGCTGCCCGCGAACGGGCGGAATGGATGGGTGAGGAAGCTCCGAGTTGGATTTCCACGGGTCAATCGCGAAGTTCGCCCAAGACCATTGTCGCACCTGGGGATGCAGTTGATGAACCGCGGGTCTTCACGCAGCGGGCAGCCCGGGTCTGGATTCCGAGTTTGGCCATGGTGGCGGTCGCCTGTGTGGCGATGTTCCTCGCGACCCAATTTTGGAAGTCACCGGAACAGGACCAACCCCTGGCAGGAGATTTCAAACCTTCCGAACAGCTCGATCGCGATGCCAGCGCGGCCAACGCAGCGGCAGCAGAACTTTTGGCAAATGGATCTTCGGCGACGGCACGTATCGCACAGGATGCCTCGGTAGCAACGCCGAATGGTACGGAAGGTGCCCCCGATCCTGCATCGGAAACGGCGTTGGCAGCCAACGCTACTGAGCCAACCCAAATCACAAGTACCGACGCAGCGTCGACCGATGTATCGATCGGTGCTGCGATGGACGCAACGCAAGCGATTGCCAGCAATCCACAGCTTTCGCCGGCCGTCAGTCGGGACTCCAACGCATCCCTCGCGCCGATCGCCGATGAATTGGCCAGCAAAGGTATTTCCAATCCGATCTTAACCTTGGTCGCGGAAATCGCTATCGACCCCGTCGCACGTGAGAGCGACGCGCTGCAATCACTGATGGAGGAGTACGAAATTCTATCTGCTGACGATTTGAATTTGGATCAAACCCAACTCGACACTTTGGTAGATTCGAGGTTGATTGGATCGCTATCCGAAGGCTCCGATGCCCAAGCGTCGGGCGAAGTGAGCGTGATCTTTTTGCGCGCACGTGCGACCCGAATCGATGCCTTTTTGGTTGCACTCGAGGGTCAGTACAAGGACTTCCCCAAGTACCATTATGGCATGTCGATGGATCCAAGCGTGTTGACTCTGTCCAAGCAGCTCAGCTCGATCGCTACCAACAACGATACGGCGCGTCGATTGAGCTACGGTCGAGGCGGGGACCTGGGTGCCGTTACAGCATTTCCGGCCGGCGATCGGACCGTGGATTTTGTCGGAATCGAACGCCGCAAACAAGCGGCTGCCAGACCCGCTCCGACGCTTAAATTCAAGGATGACATCTCCTATCTAATTTTGATCGTGCGCGAACTACCGTAACCGCCGCGCGACGTCTCAGCAGTTGTTCAGAGACTCAACAGTTGTTCAGAGCGTCAGCAATTGGTCTGAGACTGAACACAGTTGTACAGGTGCTTGATGCAGAGCTGTGACCAAGTTTCCAGGGAGCCGATGTGGGAACGGATTTCTTCAACGGTTCGGAATCCGGAGTCGAGCAAGTGGTCTTCGCGAGGATGAACTTTGCAGGAAGCCAATTGCATAATGTGGACGATTCCCAGATGCACACGGCCGACTTCGGTGGTGTCGTCGTAGATCAGACCCACGATTCGATCTGCCCCGCCACATCCGATATCAACTTCTTCGGATAGTTCGCGTTGCATTCCGTTGCGGTACCAGTCATCACCGGCGGCGTCATCGACGGAGATATGACCACCGATACCCAAGGACTTCAAGGCATGCAATCGCTTTTCCCCCTGGCCTTTGCCGCGTGTGTATTGAAACAAACGCGTGTTCTGTTCGTCGTTGCACTCCAGAATCACGTACGGGATCAGCTGCTTGAACGAGGGGTCGGTTTCGACCAAGCTGCGGGGACGGAAAGACTGGTTGGAGCGATCGAGCAAGGCCGGGAGGTAGCGGTCGATCGTCGATAAGAATCCGGAAAAGGGCCCCAATTCATGGAGCAAAGTGGCCGGAACGACCAGAACTTCTTCGTCTTTTGTCATGGTGTACGGCGAAATGCAGTTTCGTGGGAGGTGCGAGACGCGCGGCAGGAGGGCAACCCGGGTTCCCCTAAACGCTCGGTTTGCGATACGATACACGGTTTGATGGCCCGAGGCTATTCGCAACTCCCCTTATGATTGTACGAACGGAGATCCGTCCGGTGTGCCCATTGACCCGAGCAACCTTCCTGCGATCGAATCTTTTCCAACCCGCTACTTGGCTGGTCCTGGCCATGATTCTGGCCGGACCCGATCGGTGCGGTGCAGCCGACGACGCGTTGCCACGCGCGGTCGACCTGTTCCCGTCCGAAACGCAAGCATTCTTGTGCTTGCCCAACAGCGAGGCCTTTCTCGAGAACTGGGGCGCCACGGAGCTGGGCAAACTGGCCGCCGATGAACGGCTTGCAGACTTTTGGACGAGCCAGCAGGAAAGCATTCGCACACGTTTGTCCGAAGCCGGTTGGCAGCTGAGTATCAAGTTTGAGGACTTGCCACAGATCTGTTCTGGCCAAGCCGCGATGGGTTGGATCGCCCGCCCGGATCAAGAAACCAAAGCCTATTCGTTGGGACTGATCATCGACGTCGCGGGTCGCGATGAACAGGTCGCAGCGTTGATGGCGCGCGTGGAATCTGAAATGTCCAAAATCATGGCCGTCGCCAAATCCATTGAGTCGGGTGGCAACACCATCAAACACTTCTCGCTACCAAAACTTCCTGGTGACGCGCGATCCCGCGATTCGTATTACGCGGTCGTCAACGACCAGCTCCTAGCGGCCGATGACCTGCAAACTATCGATGAGTTGATCGCTGCACAGACCAAGCCTCGATCGGATTCGCTGGCCATGTCCGAGATCTACACCCAAGTCCAAGCTCGCATCGGTCACGACAAGGATCCCGTCGAAGTAGAGTACTTTGTTCGGCCCATCGGATTCGGAAAGTTGTTGCGGGCTGTTTCTGGTAAACCACCCCGCAGCCAAGTCGACATTTTAAAATTATTGGAAGGTCAAGGCTTCGATCGCGTGCTTGCGGCAGCTGGTTGCATCCAGTTCAACAAGACCGACCTCGACATGCACCATCAAGGCTTCATTCTTCGCGATGAGGAGGTGCCCATGTCCGTACAAATCTTGGACTTCCCCAATCAACCAGAACTGATTCCACCCCCGTGGATCAATCCGAACTCGGCCAGCGTATTGGCCTTCTCCTGGAATTTCAGTGAAGCCTTTCCCAAGTTCAAGGGGATCGTGGATGCCTACATCGGCGAGGAGCAATTCGAACAGATCTTGGAAGGATTCAAACTCGATCCCAACGGTCCACAGATCGATATCCAAGCAGAAATCTTGCCGTACATCGGCACGGAATTTTTTACCATCACGGAGATTGTTGAACCCATCACACCCGAGAGCAAACGCTCGATCATCTGCGTAAAGTTGAAAGATCCGGACAACAAGCTGACGGGGGTGCTCAACCGCTATTCGAAATTGGAACCGGGTTCGAGCACTGAGGATCTTGGAGAGTATCGCATTTGGAAATTTTCCAATGAAGAAATCGAAGAAGAAACCCTTGAGTTTGATGCGGCTCCAGGCGCGGTCAAGGCCGGCAAAGGCAACCAGGACGACGAGGTCGACAATTCGCCTCTCCTCAAGCAATGGGCTATTTCAATCGTCGACGGCTATTTTGTTTTTGCTTCCAACCCAGATACTCTGGTTGAGATCATCCAACGAGCTACAGAGAACCCAAGCGAAAGTGAATTCGAAGCCCAGGAGTTGGTCCAGATTACGCGCAAGATGCAGCAAACTCTGCTCCAAGGGGATGCCGGCATGAGTTTCTCCGAAATCGATTTGGCCGACCGTTCGTTTGAAATGCAGTACGAACTTTTCCGCGAAGGCATCTTGCCTCAGTCTCGTTCCTTGTTGGCATTGATTCTCGAACGTGTCCTCAAGACCGACAAGGCCAAGCCTCAGCAGTTGCAGGGGAGCAAGCTGCCACCGTTTGAAAAGGTTAAGGAGTTCTTCACTCCCACTGGAATGGTCGTGCGAACGGAAAAAGATGGGTGGGCCATCGACGGCTTCGTGCTCGGGAAAAAAGACCAATAAGCCTCGAGCCACGTAATGTTGGATCTCAACAAGCTGCCTGCTTGCGACGGCTACGAACGTACTTTAGTCTGTGATGATTGCGAAGGCTGACTGAGAGCTACTCAACTCCGGTTGGCTCTTCGTGGGTGGGCTGCGTCGTGCAGCTCGCAATCGAAGTTCATCACGAGTTCCATCGCAGTCGCAATCCATGTTCCATCGCTATCGCAATCCGCAGGTTCGTCGACTCAACGGATTTTCTCATTCTTGGATCCACCACAGTTCCTGGTCCCTCACAAACTCGTACGACATTCTCCTCAAGGGATGCAAGATCCTAGCAATGCTCGGAGCCGTCACGTTCGGTTCGCTCCATGCCCACGCGCAATCGATCGACGAGGTCCTACCGGGCATAAAAGAAAACGTTCTCAAGGCGCATATTGAGTTTCTCGCCGATGATTTGCTCGAAGGGCGAGGGCCGGGTTCCATCGGCGATGCGATCACACAGAAGTACCTGGAGACCCAATTCAAAATCCACGGGCTGCAACCCGTATCCACTCTCGGCGCGTATCGCCAAGCATTCCCAATGCAGGGACTGACCAGCACACCTGAAAAAACGTGGAGCTTCAAACCGCCTACGTCCAAAGACCAAACCGCACCGCTCGTACTGGATTACTTCAAGGATTACATCGCCGTTGCAGGCAAACCAGAATCAGAAATCGATATCGATCAATGCGAACTGGTCTTTGTGGGATATGGAATTCAGGCCCCTGAGTATCGATGGGATGATTTCAAAGACGCAGACGTGCGCGGCAAAATATTGGTCGTGATGAACAACGATCCGGAAACCGATGCCGAGTTGTTTGGCGGCGCGCGTCGCTTGTATTATGGTCGTTGGGACTACAAATACGAAAGTGCGGCTCGCCAAGGTGCCGCGGGTGCGATCATTATCCACACGACACCCTCGGCGGGTTATCCATTCACCGTTATTCAGACATCCTGGACCGGTGAGGAATTTGAGCTGAGCGATTCCGCGGGCCCGCGGATGGATATGAAGGCTTGGTTGACCGAGGATGCAACACGCTCTTTATTCGAGCACGCAGGGCACGATCTCGATGCGCTCCGCCAGTCAGCCGAGTCACGCGACTTTCGACCCGTGCCACTCGGCGTATCGCTGTCCACCAAGATCCAATGCGAGGTTCGCAAGCGGGAGACCGCCAATGTCCTAGGCGTCCTGCCGGGATCCGATCCCAAGCTAGCCGATGAATACGTGGTATTCATGGCGCACCATGACCATATCGGAGTAGCTGTGGATCGCGATGAGCGCGGGGACAATATTTACAATGGAGCCATCGACAATGCATCCGGAACCGCATCTCTCTTGGCGATTTTAAAAGCGATTACCGAAAACTCCTATCGCCCAAAACGCTCCTTGCTCTTCGCAGCCGTAGGCGCCGAGGAACAAGGATTGTTAGGTTCCAAGTTCATGGCGGAGAATCCTCCCATTCCCAACGGAAAATTGGCGGCGCTCGTCAATATGGACGGAATCAATTTTCTGGGGCCGACGCGCGATGTTCAGGTCATCGGTCTCGGCAAAAGCTCTATGGATGCGCTGGTCAGCGCTGCGGCTGCGAAGCAGGATCGCATCGTGGTAGGCGATTTGGAGCCAAGCAAGGGATATTACTATCGCTCGGATCAGTTTTCATTGGCCAAGGTCGGAGTGCCTGCCGTTTACCTGCACGCTGGGCACGCGGTACGAGGCAAACCCGAAGGTTGGGGCAAGGACCAATTGCAGAAGTGGACCGACAAACATTACCACCAGCGGTCCGATGAGTACGACCCTGCTTGGGATCTATCCGGGGCCGTGGAGGATGTCCAGCTCTTGACGCATGTGGGACTTGCGGCCGCCGACGCACCCGACATGCAACAATGGAATGCAGGAGATGAGTTCGAAGCCGCGCGTCGACAGGCTATCCGAGAAGCGAGTCCCCGGACACGGTAGCCCGGTTCGGGTTGTGCGGATCGGTCTTCCCCTCGCGTTTGCGAACACTTAGGGCTGTCACGGTAGCGAGCAATACGGAACTGACAGGCGATTCGGAGATTGCTGTCAAGGCTCGACGCGGCAAACCATCATGCGCCACCGGTAGCACGCCCGTTCGGTCATCCAAAGAATCAACGACGGATCGTTCCGAACCCGGCATGGCTGTCGGATTGGATTGTGAACCGGCCGCCGTCATCAGCGCCTGTCCATTCTCAGATTGCAATCGCCCTTCCAGCGTGCTCAGAGCCAACACACGAAGTTCCTGATCGGTCAGACCGTCGAATTCCATCACGGCTTGGGCACTGGCCAAGATTCCCTCAACAGATTCCGGTGGGCATTCGGGTTCCTGATCTGCGAAGACCGCGAGTGCTCCCGACACGGCGAAATCAGCGTGTTGCATTGCGCGGACCGAGACTGCCATGCGCGGCAAGGACATCCATTCACTCTCCGGGATAGTCCAATCCACACCGAGCGTGTTGGAAGTTGTAGGTGCAGAAACTGCCTCGAGAGATGGCATGACCGAAATCGAAGGTATCCCGGACGGGCGTCCCGAACGCCGATTCGATCCTTCATTCCGGTCCCAGCCGATATCCAGGGTCTTGGCCATGAGCGAATTATGGGATGGCTTATGAACGGTGCCGGTGACCGGATCGGATTCGATAGGTACTGGTTGCGGTGTTCGGTCCTGTTGCGTTCCGACCAAGCCTTTGAATTCATCGGAACGGGCATGACCGTTAGCCGACTCCGCAGGAGAACCGGATGAAATTCCAAACGAAGCATCGTCCGACTTCGACGAGTTTGACTGTCCCGCATTTGCGGAGTTCTCTCCACCATTTCCGGTGGAAGGTGACGTCCCTTCGAGCGGACCGTACACAGGGTTGGGTCCTGGCGTAACAACCGGCGGCACGTCAACCCGCGGCGCGTCAACCCGCGGTGCGTCAACCCGCGGCGCATCAATCTGCGGCGCATCAATCTGAGGCGCGTCAACCCGCGGCGTATCAACCAACGGCGAGTCAACCCGCGGCGCGTCAACCAACGGCGCATCAATCAACGGCGCATCAATCAGCGGCGCATCAATCAGCGGCGCATCAATCAGCGGCGCATCAATCAGCGGCGCATCAACCAGCGGCGCGTCAACCAGCGGCGCGTCAACCAGCGGCGCGTCAACCAGCGGCGCGTCTATCAGCGGCGCGTCTATCAGCGGCGCATCAACCCGTGGGGTAGTAACTTGTTGAGGGGCCACCTGCACGGTTTGGTCCGCCTGCATGTCGGACACACCGAGATCCATTCGCATGCTGTCCAAAAGATCCCCCGCAAATAACGCTCGTCGCTCGAGCGGTTCCATCGCGATTCCGTTTCGTTGTTTTCGTTGATAATTACGCATCGCTGATCCCCTCCTGTGTTAGCGACATTTCGATCTTAGCTTGGACGCGCATCCGATTGGCCTCATGCTCTTGAAGGAATTCGCGGCTGCGTGAAAAATCTGGCGATCGTTCGAGCACTTTTTGTTGTACAGAGATGGCTTGCTCGAGTCGGCTTTTGGCTAGCGTCAGCTCATCGGCCTGCTCAGCGACGACGGCCAAGTTGTTGAGTACACCTCCGATTTGGCAAAGGATGCGATCGCTCGCATCGACCTTCCCAAGGGACTCGAGTTGCTGCTTGGCGTTGTCAAAGGCTGTTTCCGCCAAGTCGAGTTGTCCGGAACTCAGCCAGGCTTGTCCCAGGTTATTCGTGGCTGTCGCAAGATCTTGTTGGAGCTGACGATTGTTCGGCGAACGGGCCAACATGCGTTGCAACGACTGGCTCGCTGTTCGAAACCAGCCTGAAGCTTCGGAGTGGTTTCCTGCCCGCAATGCCTGAGAGCCGAGAGCCATCTCGCACATTGCTACTTGGTGCAGATCATCCAGTTGCGCATCCGCTCGGGATGCGGCGCGGCTGGCCATTTGCCAAGCGACGTTCAAGGCAGTGCGTGATGGGTTTGTGTCCATCGCATCGGGATTGACCGACTGCAACAAGGCCGTCACCAGCATTCGCTCGATCTCTCGCAGTTCGCTATGTTGGGCATGGCTCGTCGTATCGGTGACTTCACCAATACTCTGCAGGCCACGGCGTACGCATTGGATAGCGACGACCAAATCTTCCGAGGCCCCAACTGAATCTGCGAGTTCACGGCGAAGATGTGCTCGATTCAGTAACAGTAGTCCGCGGTGCAACCACGACATCGTTCTCTCTTGATCCACGTTCGCGCGATCGAGTTGCTCCAGTTCTAAAGTGAATTTTTGCTCAGCTTCGTCGATGCGTCCAAGTTGGACGAGCAAGCATGCGAGGTTGTTAATGCAGACGCTACGCAGCAATTCGGTTTCCCAGGCTTGATCGGAAGCCGCATGCGCTAAATGCCCTTCGGATTGTCGAAACGCCTCCAGGGCTCGCGGATAATCTTCATGGCGTTGGTACAATTCGGCCAGGGCGAGTGAAGCGCGTCCCAACTGCAATTCTTGCGCGGGATCCTTGGCCGCGTATTCGGAAAAAGCTTTTAGGTAATCGATGGAGTTCTGGGCGATCTGTCGCTGAATATCCTCCGTGCCTGGTATCCATTCGAGTTGATTGAGCAGTCGCGGCCCGAATCGTTCGACGACTTGATTGGCGACTTCGACATGACGGTTCGCGCGACTGTTGGCGGTAAGTATCTGTCGATTGAGGTTACCCGTCCAAGCGTTCAACCCGACCAAGCCGATCGATAGAAGTAACAGAACGATACCCAGCGCGGCGACAATCTTGGCATGCGAACGCGTCCAGTGGAGCATGCGATCAACCACCGAAGGCCGTTTGGCCTGCGGAGATTCTCCACGCAAAAACCGCATCAAGTCCTCTGCGAAATCCTGAGCCGTGGCGTAGCGATCGTCTCGATCTTTGGCCACCGCTTTGTGAAGGATGGTTTCCAAGGGAACTGGAATCGATGGATTGGCGCGGCGAAGGGCTACGAAGTCCGCTTGCTCAATCTTTCGAAGCAACTCGAGTCGGTCCTTGCCGTGCATCAAAGGTCGCAGGGTCAGCAGTTCATAAAGAGTGGCGCCCAAAGCGTAGATATCCGTGCGGTTGTCCACCCAGTGGTTTTTTCCAGCCGACTGCTCAGGACTCATGTACTTGAGTGTCCCCACCACGTCCCCTGTGCGGGTCAAGTTGCTTAGGGCAGCGCATTGGGCCAACCCAAAATCGGTGATCCACAGTTTCCCATGGGCATCCAAGAGCAAGTTCGAGGGTTTGATATCGCGATGCACGATGCCGTGCTCGTGCGCATAGGACAATGCCATCGCCGCTTGTACGCCATACTCAACCGCGCGCCGAATGTGATTCTGCGAGCGAATGGAAAGGACGGTGGAGTTGGCCAAGGCTTGGGACGAATCGAAGGTTCCAGCTTCTAGACTACTGGCTGCATCGGTCCCTGCTGCATCCGCTGACTCGATCGGCTGAAGAGGCGCGGACAACGTTTTCGCATCGTGATCACATGGATCGAACGCATGCGATGCTCGTGGTTGAACAGCGACCTGTGGATCGGCCTCGAGTCGAATTTGAGCCATGACCTTTTCGAGCGACATGCCATCGATGTATTGCATGCTGTAAAAATGAGTGCCCCGATCGTTTCCCACAGCGTAGACCGGCACGATGTTCGGATGATGCAGTTGCGCAGCAGCTTGGGCCTCGTTCTGAAAGCGCGTGATCTGACGCTGATCGAGGACCGCCGCGAACGGAAGGACCTTGACCGCTACGCGCCGCGACAGCGATCGCTGTTGGGCTTCGTAGACTACGCCCATTCCTCCGCGACCGATCTCGCGTACCAATCGATAGTCACCGAGCACCGTGCCATCGATCGCGTTGTGTTCGCGCGCTTGGACCGCTTGATCAATCGCATGCTTGGCGAATTGCTGCATTTGACGGACGCTTTCGGTGTATTGCCGGATGTCCGTACCTATATCGGGATGGGCGCGACACAGCGCATCGACATCGGGTTTCAGGCCGGCATCCAAGTCGTCGAGGTAGCGGTCCATCAGTTCCGCCAGTTCGAACTCTCGCATCGCTGCGTTGTCATTCATGCCCTGCATCGAAATCGGGTTCGTATTCATTCCCAACCTGCTATTTTGAATTTTTGTCGCAACTGATCGATCGCACGCAGCCACAGCATGCGACACGCACCAGGCGATCGTTGCATGGCTACGGCGATATCTGCAAAAGGCATCGCCTCAAAATGACGCATGAGCAAGACCTCCCGATGTTCCATCGATAGCTCTTGCATGGCTTCGGCCAACAATAGTAACTCTTGGTCCTTTTGATACGTCCGACTCGGGCTCCCAGTCTCAGCCTCCAGCAGCGCTTCCCAATCCGCTGCGAAGGAACCCCCATTCCCCGTTCCCTCCTGGGGGTGAACTTCAAGCCGAAGACTTCGCTTGGCGGCACCAAGATGTTGGTCCCGAGACTGCTGGAGATTGTTCAAGAGAATACGTCGCAACCAGCTGAGGAATTCTTTTTCCGATCGTCCGCGAAACTTCGCAAAATCGCGGTGGGCTTCCAAAAGCGTATCCTGCACCAGATCCGATGCGCTAACCCTCCGCTGGAGGGGGCCCTGAACATGCATGGATGCCAGCATTTTCAGGTAGGACGCAAATAGGGATAACAACTCCGCCTGTGCAGCTTCGCCTCCGCCGCGTGCTTTCTCGAGCAATCCATTGGAATTCATTTTCGGGATTCGCCGAACGAACGGGGCGGAACTAGGGAAACATTGGGAAGCCGGGCGTGGGCTTGAAAGCTCCGCTATTTTAGAGGCAGAAAGAAGAAACAGGTGTCACGAAAAAAGGGAAAAGTTCTTGAGAAAACCGTTCATCCCTTTAGTAAACACTCAAGTTACTGCACGGTCAGGCCTTCGTGGCGGCTCTGGATCCACGTCCTGACTTCCGGAAGTCGGCCGTAGGCATATGCAAGCAATGCGATTGGGTGGATGGTGGGTTTATCGACCCCTTGTTCCATTTGCAACTTGCAGGACGTGCATTCCGTACTACCGATCTGGGCGGTGGTTTGTTGCATGGCGCTGATCAGCCCCCAACCGACTCGGAGTGAAGTGCGGTACGTTTTTCGCTTCATGCCATATGTTCCGGCCATGCCCGAGCAACCCGCGGACGCATTCTGGACGGACAACCCGGGGATCAAACTTAGGAGCCGCATGCCCGTATGTTCTGGGTCGATGGCTCGCAGATGGCATGGCGTGTGATAGATGATGGACATGGTCAACGGCTTCAGATCCAGTTCCAACTCATTGCGGGTATGCATTTGCCAAAGGTACTGTCCGGCTTCCATCGTATTGGCCGCAACGAGCTTGACGTCTTCATTGTCGAGCAGTTGCGGGTACTCATGTTGCAGGCACAGGGCGGCCGTCGGTTCGGTGGTGACAATGGTGTAGCCTTGACGCACCGCTTCGGCGAGCAGCCGGATCTGAGGGGCAATGAGCTTCCGCACACGCCCTACATCACCGAGCGCAATTTTGGTCATCCAAGTAACGGTTTGCCAAGAGGGTACGTAGACTTCGACCTTCTGATGCTGCATGACTTGCACGAGCGCCATGGCGACCAATGGATTGTTCCAGTTGGCGTATTGGTCGACGAGGTACAGAACTTTCCTGCCCGCTCCTCGATTGGGGCGGTTCAAACGGTTTTTGATCGCCCATTTCATGAACGACTGCTTGGCGATTTGCGGCAGTCGACGGCTGAGCGCAATGCCTGTGGTTTTTTCGAGAATCCATCGCATGGCCCGGTTTTCCAAGGCCCAATTCGCGGCGCGAGGAAAACGGCTAGCGATGGCCGTTAGCAGATCCATCCGCGACAGAATGCGGTCGGTGAAGTCCAAGCCATGGCTGGCTGTGTGTTGGCTTTTGAGTTCTACCATTAGCCGCGGTATATCGACCGACGCGGGGCAATCGACACGGCACTGATGGCAGTGGAAACACAAGTCCGCGACCTGCCGCATTTCATCGCTCTCCGCGTGTCGGAGCGGAATGCGACCGGAAAGTAATCCGCGGACGAGATTGGCTTTGGCCCTGGGCGACGCTTCCTCGGCTCGCGACAGCCGGAACATCGGGCACATTCGCTCGGCAGGCGCGGTCGTTCGGCAACGACCACAGCCGTTGCAGGCGTTTGCGGTTGCCTCCAGTTCGCTGGTCGGTGACCAGTGGAGGATCGGGAGAAACGCAGCGGCCGTTTTCGAGGGTTCGATGGCGAGCGACGGTCGCGGGTTGGCTGGCAGCATTTTGGTTTTGCGAATGGGTTTGCGGGCCGCTCGGCCCCCCTCCGCGATTAGCAAAACCGAGTGGGGACGCATGTTGTCGGTCGTCTTGGGCGGAGCATCGGTGATGAGCTTGCCAGGGTTGAGGATCCCCTTGGGGTCGAACAGGTCCTTGATGCGTCGGCAGATGGGGTAGAGTTCCCCGAGTTGCTTTCGCAAATAGCCGCTCCGGCTCATTCCCACCGCATGTTCGCCCGAGATGACCCCATGGAATTCGATGGTCTTTTCGAACAATCGGTCGGCGATGCGTTGCATTTTGGCCACGTCATCGGCGGAGGTCGGATCGAGGAATGGCCGGATTTGTAGGTGCCCTTGCGCGGCATGTGCGAACAGGGTGGCGGTTACCCGTTCGTTTTTCAGCACGTTTTGCATCTCGACAAGGAACTCGGGCATGCGATCCGGCGGAATCGCGATATCGTCGACGAACGGGAGCGGCCGTTGGGCTCCGGGCAATCGGACCAACCGAGGCACCACCCGCCGGCTGAGCTTCCAAATAAAATCCCGTTCATTGTCATCGAGAACAATTCTCGATTGCTGAGTCGAAGGTGTGCGTCGAACAACTCGTTGCACCAAAGCAGCCAAGCGCTGGCGCACTTCGGTTGCATCACCCCCCTGATGTTCGATCAGCAGAAGGGCTTCGGCACCTTTGGGCAACATGGCTTCGTAACGCGGGTCGAGTTCGCGTGCGATTTCGATCAAGCGTCGATCCATCAGGTCGCAGGCTACGACCGAATCGCGCCGTGCATCGAGGGCGGCGCGTGCCGCCCATTCCAGCTTTTCGAAAAACAGCAACACAACACCGCGGGCCGTTGGAATCGGTGCGATCCGCAACGTGGCTTCGGTCAGGATCGAGAGTGTACCTTCGGCACCGGCTTGCAAGCGGGCCAAATCGAGCGTGTCGCGCTCGAGCAGAGCTTCGAGACGATAGCCACAACCACGGGCCACCCCGCGCCACGGCGGCGACTTGATGGGCCCTCGGTTTGCTTGCAACAACTGTCCAATTTCCGAAGCGATGTAATTCAATTTCGGACTGCCCGTTTCGGGATCCGGCAATCGTGTCTTGCCGAGCCGCACCAGTTCGCCATCGGCCAATACGGCTTGGGCGGTGATCAACGTGGAACCGGCCGTACCGTACTTGAGGAAGTGACTGCCCAGGGCGTCGATGGCCACTAAGCCTCCAATCGTGGTCACGGCCCGTGTGGGCGGATCGATGCCGAGAATCAATCCTTCCCGGGCGAGGGCGCGATTGAGATCCGCCAGCGACAAACCCAACTGCACACGCACCGTTAGGTTTTCGCGATCGATGGCCAGGATGCGGCGCATGAAACGGGAGAAATCCATCACGATGCCTGGCCCTAGGGATTGTCCAGCCAGTCCCGTTCCACCCCCGCGCGGAAACAAGGGTATCGAGTTCTCGGCAGCGTACCGCACGCATTGCACGACATCGTTGGTATGACGAGGCCGCACGACCGCAATCGGTGGAATCTCATAAAGGCTGGCATCGCTAGCGTACAGTTGCGTGTTCAGGGCGTCGCAAAAGACCTCCCCGTCGAGCACCCCGCGCAGATCGGCTTCGATTCGAGATTTCTCAGCATCCATGGTCGAGCTTATTCGAAGCGTTCTCGCTGGAAATGCAGTTGGCTTTCCACCATCGCTCGGCGCAGTCGTTGTCCCAACCTGAATTTTCAGGGAGTTCTTCGAGCGCGCGAAGTATGTCGCGAACCGATTGAAAACGATCTTTGGGCGATTTTGCAAGGCATCGCAGGATGACATCATCGAGCCCCTGCGAGACGTGTGCGTTTGGACGCGTGGGAGCGGTGGGAATGACCTGTGCACGTTTTACCGAGGGCGGTAATGGCACCTCATGCACGTGGGCCATCAAGATCTTTAACGTGGGGCCAGAGGGAAAGGGGGGCTGTCCAGTGAGCATGTAATAGGCAATCCCACCGACGCCATAAATGTCCGAGCGATGATCGGGGCCGACATCCCCCATGGCTTGCTCCGGCGAAATGTACAGCGGCGAACCGGTCAGGCTGCCCGCAAGTGTCAATTCCGAAAGCTCTTGGCTCTCGGTATCCCCCGACGCAGGTTTGGCCAACCCGAAATCGAGCAGCTTGGCCATGTCGTACTGTCCGCCTAATTCCGTGACCATGACGTTGGCCGGCTTGATGTCACGGTGAACCAGGGGGATGCCATGTGCTTCCACCAACGCCCGGCAAATTTGCTTGAGCAAGTACACCGCACGGGCCGGTGACAACGGCCCCCGACGTTTGACGAGCTCCTGCAAACTCAAGCCAGTTAAGTACTCCATCACGTAAAAGAACTTGCCATCGCGCGTTCGGCCATAATCGTAGATCGACACACTGTTCCAATGCCGAAGCTTGGCGGTCGCTCGCACCTCACGCTCAAAACGAGCAATGGCTCGCGGATCCCCCGACTTATCGGGTCGAATAACTTTGATGGCACACGGCCGCTTCATCAGTCGATGTTCGGCCAAGTAAACGTCACCCATGCCTCCCGAACCAAGCTTCTCTTTCAATCGATAGCGTCCCAACTCCTTGGCTTGGTCCGCCTTGCGCTGCAAATGCGTGACCATGATGACACTCCAAACTGAAGTGAAGACGCTGAGAGACAAGACAAGCACCATTTCAACGGTGCTCGATGGGTCAAACATGATCGAACTGCGTGTGTCGGCGTGAAACAGCATGCAGACAAATGTGGCGATGATCGGCATGGCTGCGATACTCGTCACAACCCACAGCACATGCCGCCAAGAATGAGGCATGAAAATTGCGTACGCATAGATCAAGGTCAGCCAACTTGAGATCGGCATGTGGGGAACCACCGCAAAGTTAGCCACAATGAACAAGAGCTCTTTGTATTGCAGAATCGCAAAGAAAATGGCGGGCAAACCGAACACGACCAATTCGCACCAACGCAGGCAGGCTTGACTGGCCTTCGGGACCCAACCCAACCACCAAGCCATCCCTAGCAACGCGCACGTCAGAAAGGACTCGAAAAGCAATTCCGGCAAGTCCAAGATGCCGGAAACCCCGCCCGTGATTTTGTGAAGCCAGCTCCAGCCACAAAAGCCAGTGAAGCCAATCCCCAATGCGAGGGCAGCAAAACGCAATCGAGTCTGAAGCAGCGATGAGGGGCTCTCGAGGCTGCCTTCGTCCCCTTCGAGCAACTCCATCTCGAAAGTGGAGTCTTCGCGCTGCCAAGACGGGGGCCGATGAATTGCCAATGGACCTTCGGCGTCGAGTGTTTCATCATTCTCACCAAGCACGGCCAAATTCAAACGCAACGCCTCCAAACCTAATTTCGATTCTCAAAACCCAACCTAGGAATTCTAATTCAAAACTCGGTTCAGGACAGCCTATCTGTCGGCTTAGGGTTTGCTCGATCGATACATGGGAATGACGTAAGGTCCTTCGGGAATGACAGCAATCCTGCGGTCCCCCGAATCGGAAAAACCGTGCTCGATTGCTGCCTCGATCGAATCGATCATATCCACGCAGGTCAACGCTCGATCGGTCCCTAGGATACCCTCGCTGAACAACGAAACGCTGCCCGTCGCGAGGGTTCGCAGCAACATATGCGTCTGCCAGCCGTCGATATCGGCCAATGGCATTTTCCCAATGCGTTCCAGAAATCCTTCCCGGCCGAGAGTTTTGAGCGACTCTTGGGATTCGCGATACTCCGCCGAACCGAGCCCCTCCTCGCACCGACTGGCCACCACCATCCGCCCTCCCTCGGCTAGAATTTGGAGCGGTGCAACCATTCCCTTGACGGTTTGATAATACGTTTTGTCGAGTGGGTACCCGGCCGCACTGGTCAGCAGAGTCGCAAATTTCCGGTCGCAAGGCACTTCGGCGTACTTGCGGACGGCATCCACGCTATCGAGATGACTTGCGACGCAGTCGCCAAAATTGACAAAGCTCATCTTTCTGGATTCATCGATGATCGTATTGAATGCGTACGTGGGTCCGAGGAGTTCGAGAATTTCCAACTGCCCCCGGTGCAATGGGTTGTTCATTAGATTGCCATTGCAGGACGACGGGTCGGCCATAAAGCGATGGTTGTGAAAGGTGCGTATGGTGGTTTCGCCGGCCACGCCTGGGGCGACCACTTTGCGACCACCGGAGTAGCCGGCCATGAAATGGGGTTCGACCAATCCAATCGCGATACGAAGATCCGCGTCGACCAAGTGCCGATTCAGGAAAACGGGAATGCCATCGGTTTGTGTTTTGCCCAGATCAACCATCCAAGCCGCGTCGCGGGCGTAATGATTCTCGATGCGGATGTTATCAAACACCCAGGCGTCCCCGACCACCTCCAACATCTCTCGTCCTAGATTGGGGCGATGCAGACCCGTCGCGATCAGTATGGTGATCTGATCCTTGCGAATGCCCGCAGACTGAAGCTCGTCGATGATCCCTTTGAGGATGGGACCATTGGGGACGGGCCGAGTGATGTCGCAGATGACCAGGGTCACGCGACCGGCGGAGCGGGCCAATTGCTGTAGCGGTAGGCAGCCTACAGGGTTCCGCAGCGCACGTTGCACTTCGCCCGTTGGGTCTTCGAGCACGGGCATGGGGGGTTTGCGAAGGATTGTGGCTTCGCATCCCTTGGGCAATTGAACTCGCAACTCCCCTTTGCCGTACCGAATCTCAACAAAATCCGCCATGGAACACCCGCCTTCCTTTTTGCTTTCGATCCGATGAGCATCCGCGATCGATTCGGATCGCTCCATTGGATGATAACGGATTCTGAAGGGTGTTCCCACCCAATGATTTGGACCATCACCTCTGGACGGGTTCCATGTTGCACAGCATGATCGATTCGAGCCAATCTCGCCATTGTCGGATGGAGACTGCATCCATGATGGGTTCTGCCAGCGGGGGAATGGCCAGATGCTTATTCCCTGCCAACCATGTCAATGCCCCACACCAGATGCCGCTCTCATCGACTTCGATCCGCAGTTGCACCGGATCGGCAGTTTTGCGTCCCTCAAAGCAATGCTGAAGATCGACTTGACTCAATCGATGCCAGTTATTGCCTCCCGAGCGCGTACCTTCAACCCATTGCAAAACGGGCTGACGCCGCACATCCTGGGTGAATCGCAAGGTGCGACTGACTTGGTACCCCAGAGAGCTATCCTTGGGCACAAGGATTTTTGGAGTAGGGTTCTGAAGATTTCCTTCCTGGACAATCATCCCTAGATCGTAGCTAGTGGCGGCAAAGGCTTTGGGAGTCGTCGGATCGATGGGGGGCATCAACGCGCGGGCTTGCAACGCCGCCCCCCGAGCCAAATCCGCGGATCCGATCGGCACCACCCGAGCATCGGATCGGACGAGCTTCACGAGTTCGGACTGAATATGCGGCAACCAGCGGACATCACCGATCAACAACAGGGAGTCGATCGAATCCGGGGGGAGGTTGGCCCGCCGAACCGCTTCCTTGGCGAACAACCCGCAATCCCCTTCCAGATCCTCAACCCATTCGCTCAAGCGATCGCGATGGATGGCATCTTCGTACCGGCCCTTGGGCAGTTCGACGATGAACGGCACGCGGGACGTGTGCCTCAATCGCTCCAATGCCCGTTCCATGGTCCGTTGCAGTTGCGAAGCCAAATTGAGATTGTCGCGTGCGCTGACTCCGAATTTGTTCTCAATCAAACCCGCCAATCGTTTGGTCGCCCGATCCTGCCAACGCAATGTGCCTCGTTTCCAATCGCCGACTAACGATAGTGTTCGCGCACCCTCAAGATCGGCCTTGACGACGGCCGCCTCGCACGCCCCCCCCGAGAGCATGACGACGAGCATCGTGCGATGAAATTCATTCTTGCCGCTGGCACGGGCCAGCCGCATTCCGATCTCGACCTCGGCCAACGCCGCTGCCAAAGGTTTGTCTAACAACTGCAGCACTTCGACCCCCGCGATGGCGCAGGCGGTTTGCGTGCTGATGCGATGCATCTGATCGTAACAGCCCGGTATGGTGACCACGGCATGCGATGCGTTCGGTAGATTGTGACGCGCGGTCAGAATCAATTGCCGGAGCACACACGAGACGAGTACCTCGGGTGGGACGCGGCGGCCGCCGAACGGTCGTTCGAGCAAAGGCAACCCGTACCATCGCTGCAGCCCATAGAAGATCTGATTGGGATGCTGGACCCGCTTGGCTGCTGCGCTCGAACCGATCGCGATGCGCTCAGCATCGCTGTAGAGCATGTTGCGCAACTGATACGCATCGCCATCGAGCGGAACCTCCTCAACCTTATGCGACGCGTTGACGTAGCTGGCCCGCGAACGCATCATCCCTAAATCGATACCGATGGGTTCAAACGTGCGTTGCGAGGTCGAGGTTCCTCGACCGAGGCTTGTCGGTCGATCGAAGTTCATTCTCGGGAGACTGGACCGGGTACTACGCACAGTTGACGGGACTACGGGTCGTTCGATCAGATTCAACGCGTAAAGCTTTTCAAGCAGATCATGGGCCGATTGACACCGATCGTTCACATCCTTGGCCACCAACGACTGGAAAACTGAATCGAATCGCAAATCGATATCGCCGCGTATTTCATACAGAGGCGTTGGACGACGGTGGATTTGGGCGAGCGCGGTCTGTATGGCCTCCCCGGTGAACATGGGTCGACCGATGAGCATGTAGAAAAGCGTGGCGCCCAACGAATACAAATCACTGCGATGGTCGACTTTCTCAGGGGTATTGATCTGCTCGGGAGACATGAATTCGACCGTGCCCACCAACTGGCTCTCATGGGCCGCCGCGCTGGCTTGACTGTCAATCTCGCGCAGAACGGCCAGGCCGAAATCGAAGATCTTTAGTCCGCCGTCCTTGGTCAGCATCATATTCCCGGGCTTGATGTCGCGATGCACGATCCCGAGCCCGTGCGCGTATTGCAACGCTTCAGCCGCTTGTTTCAAAATACTGAGAACTTCGCTGCTGGGCATCGGACCGAAATTGGCGATGCGCTGCGATAATGATTCACCTCGCACCAATTCCATCACGAGATAATGCACCCGATGGCCACCCAACGTATGGCAACCCGCGTCGAAAGCAGTCACGATGTTGGGATGCATCAACCGTGCTTGTGCTCGCACCTCGGAGTAAAATCGCTCGACGGCCAAGGGGTCCTGCGACAAACGCTTCGGAAGTATCTTCACGGCCACTTCGCGATCCATCGTTTTGTGGCGAGCCCCAAAGACCTGCCCCATACCACCTGCACCAATGCGGTGGGTGATGATGTATTCACCGAGCGTGATGTTGGCGGGTGCTCCCGAGGACCGATCGAGTGGAAGCGGAAACTCGAAATCGAAGTCCACGTCGTCTGGCTGGACACCATCGACGGCACCGGTCATCGAAAAGTGTCGCGTCGCGGCCGAAGGCACGGGGCGACGGGGTTCATTGGGATCGTTGCTCATGCGCGTAGGCCAAGGCTTTTATCGGCGAGGGGAAACGGTACGGCCAGGTCCGGCGGGGTGCGCCATTTGGATGGGTTTGGGGAACGAACCAATGGCTATAGAATAATTCACCACATCTCTGGGCAGCCAATGCCAAAAATGCCTGAAAAGATGAAAAGAACACCCAATAAACTCGGAATTTGAATGACGGTGCCCCCCATCCTGCTCGTGAACGAGGCCTCGGTCCTCCGCGGTCCCATCACGCTACTAGACCGTATCGGACTACGGGTCGACGTCGGGCAACACACGGCCTTGCTAGGACCGAACGGATCGGGCAAGTCGACGTTGCTGAAGCTACTGATGCGGATCTATTATCCTTCGGTCGTCGACGGTCGCAGCGGTGACGTGCAGATTTTCGGGCAATCGGAGTGGAATGTTTGGGACCTGCGAACCCAACTCGGTTTCGTCAGCTCCGAACTCGATCACCACTTCTTGATGGGCCGCTCGGGGCGACTGTGCGCGCAGGACGTTGTTCTGACAGGTCATTTCTCTTCGGAACTGCCGCCCGCCCCCGAGCTTGTCACCACCGCCATGCGGAGGGAGGCCCTGGAGGCATTGCGACGGATGGACATTGCGGACCTGGCTCATCGTCCGGTCGGGCATCTTTCGACGGGCGAGCGGCGACGTGTGATGTTGGCCAGAGCCATGGTTCATCACCCCACCGCATTGATCCTCGACGAACCGACCTCGGGCTTGGATGTTCGTGCCCAAGACCAACTCCTGCAGCGGCTCGAGCCGCTGGCCGAATGCGGCACTACTCTCATTCTCGTAACGCACCATTTCGAAGAAGTACTTCCATGCATCGATCGGACCGTGCTGATGGGGCATGGTCGCGTCGTCTTCGATGGCCCCACCCGCCAAGCCATGCAGCCGAACCGACTGAGCGAGCTATACGGTTGTCCCTTGAAGGTCGAACGGTCGGCGGCGGGATACTGGCGTGTCCAACTCCGTCAATAAGATCTGTCCCACGCAGGAAAACTAACCGGGTGGAATGATGGTTTCCAAGTCGAGCGGTGCCTCTGGGAGTGGCGGTGACGCTCCCTCGGGCACGATCATTTCCATTGGAAGGCCCATGCCTGGAATACCGACGCTGCTTGGATCAAAGCGTCCACCGCTCACGGGCCGCGGCGCGGTGACTTCCTCCGGCACATCGCGCGGTGTCAAGTACCGGCCGCGTTCATAAGCGCCCGAGAGCATCGAACCGTTGAGGGATTCTTCGCTCAGGTTGATTTGATTGTAAGTCAACAGCGAGCCCTTCTCGCGATGGAAATCGCGGACCGCGAGGTTGTAATCGGTCAGGGCCCGGAAGAGGGCACTTGTGCTGGTGGCCAATTGCTGCTGAGCCTGGAGCAAGAAGGCGATGTTTTCTAATCCACCTAACCAGCGATTCTCAAGCACCTTGACCCTGGCAATGTCGGCTTCGACTCGGTTATAATTAATTAGAATTTGTTCGTAACTGCGAGTGATCTGGCGAGCTGCATTGCTCAAATCGTGCGAGATGCGCAGTTGCTGCTCCTCGAGCACAGCCATGTCGCGAGCGAGGCTCAATTGAGCATGGCGGACGGCGGCTGAGGCTTGGCGCAATCCGACCGGATACGCTAGCTCGAAACCCGATTGCCATTCCTGGTAATCCCCGGTCCCCAGACTCGAGAAAAAGTTATCCGTCGAGTCCATCGGGTTGTTTTCGCCAATCAAATGATCTCCCAAGCCACGATAGCGGTAGGTCGACAATGCATCGAACTGTGGACGTCGATTGAGTCGTGCTGCGATCAGCTCCAGCTCCCGTCGCTTAATCGTCCACTCCTGTCGCCGCACCTCGGGCCGACGTCCGATCGCATCCGCGAGCGATTCCTGCCAATCGAACATGACTTGCGCTTGCAGTGGCTCATCGCTGGGGCGAATCAAGCGTCCATCCGTGGCTGTAAAGGCGATCATGTATCGCAAGCGTTGCTCCGCTGCGTACAAACCTTGTGTGCCAGCCAACGCATCGTTGAGTTGAGATTGGAAAAGGTAGTAGTTCGAGAGGGCCTGGGCCTCGTCGGCCTTTGAATCCAACCCCACCTTAAATCGTTGGCTAATCTGACGCCACGACTTCAGCGCGCTCTCGCGACCTGAGATGATGGCTTCCAAATTGCGATAGGCGTAGTAGAGTTCCCAATACGCCGTCTCGACATCGTTGATCGTACGGATGACGCCTAGCTCAAAATCCGCCAACGAAATGTCGGTGTTGATGCGCGCGATAAGCACACCGTTGTATTGTCCGATCGCCGAGTTGGGACCCGCGATTCGATTGAAGGTCGTACCCGCCCCTTGCATCATCGGCTGTCGCCATTCGGCCTCCAGGAAACCCTGGAAGTCGCTGGGGTAACGCCGCGTCGGATTGTTGTTGCGATCATAAATCACGTTGGATCGCAATGTGTACGTCGCACCTTGGGCCGATCGCTTGGTAATGTTGTTTTGATAATTGGCCAACGTCTGCCTCAACGCTGGCGCGAACAAAGCTTGAAGGCCTGGTTGCAATCGGACGTTCACCGGTCGGTCGTTCTTTTGCCAGAACAATTGCGAATTGACAGTCACGTCAAAAGCAGCCAGTGCCGCTTGGGTACCATTCAACGGATTGACTTCCGTCAAAGCAGGATCGATTTGAGTTGGGGTTCCCTGCGGCGCCGTCACTACCGTGCCGCCGATGTTTCGGAGCACATCGCTATTCTCAAGAGCGATACGGATGGCGTCCTGCAGCGTCAGATCGAACGTCGGCAGATCGCTCGGGTTCTCGAGCATCAACGGATCGATGGTCTGTGTGGCCTGCGGTTGCGGATTGGTACGAACGTCCGGATACTCGATTTGCGTTACGAAGTTTTGGTAGTACGACGCTTCGCTGGAATCTCGCCAGGCGCGAAACCGATCCACCGGTTGGCATCCGGTCAATGTCGTGGTTGCGATGCAACCTGTCGCGATCCAACGCATCCACTTGCTTTTGGAGAGTTTATTCATGCCCGTCCCTGCTAGCATACTGTTAATGTCGGTATTACCCGCGCATGCGATTCAATCGAGATATCGGTACGCGATGGTCGTCGCCTGAGCATTCGTATTAGCTGGCACGAGACAATTCACGGGCATACACCGCAGAATGGGTATCATCGAAAGGGACTACCCAGTCTTAACAAGTTACCTAAGCTGCGAACCCGCAGCCGCAATCCCTGCCCGAGCAGCAAACTTGACTCAAGCCGCGCCGTTTGACTGCCGATTCTTCCATCATGGTTTACGAGCAGCCCACGAACCGCAAAACGATTCCCAGCCCGTTGACCTTTGCAGGTCGACTGAATGCTGGCATTGCGCGCGTCGCCAACGCCTGGGGTACCGTGGTCATCGAGGGGATCAACACACTTGGCGATATCTCCCTGTTCACATGGCGGATGACGTTATGGATGGTAATGGCCAAGCCTCGGCGGGAAACGCTGATGCCAAATTTCTATTCCGTCGGTGTCCTGAGCTTGCCCGTCGTCGCGTTGACGGGAACCTTCATCGGAATGGTGCTAGCTATCCAAAGTTTTCATCAATTCGAAACCATGGGCTTGGAGTCCAAGCTCGGCGCGGTCATCACGATGTCCCTGGTTCGAGAATTGGGTCCGGTTCTGGCCGCAACGATGTTGGCCGGGCGTGTCGGTAGTGCGATGGCAGCCGTGATCGGCACGATGCGGGTAACCGAACAAATCGACGCGTTGAGCGCCATGGGTGCCAATCCGATCCATTACTTGGTCGTGCCACGTTTTTTGGCATGCGTGCTTCTGATTCCGGCCTTGACGATTATGGCCGACTTCATGGGAATCGTAGGAGGCTACTTCTTCAGCGTGGTGATCTTCGGTGTCGACCATGCGCAGTATTTGAAGAACAGTCGCGAGTTCGTGGGTGGTTTTGACTTTTTCACGGGCATCTTCAAGAGTGTATTCTTTGGAGCGACCATCGCGATTGTCAGTTGCTACCGCGGATTTCATTGCCAAGCTGGAGCGGAAGGCGTGGGGCGCGCGGCAACCGCCGCGTTCGTGCAGAGCTTCGTGATGATCTTGGCCATCGACATCGTACTGAATATGTTTCTCGACGGCGTTTATTATTCCTTTTGGCCGGGAGGCGCAAAGCTCCTGTGATGGATGATCAACTCGTTGAACAACTCGCTGCGGACCGGAGTCCCGAACAACGCCCCTTGGTGCAAACCGAGTCGCTGACGATCCGTTTCGGTCGGCAGATTGTGCTCAAGGACATTTCGATCTCGATCTACCGGGGTGAAACGGTGGCCATCATCGGCGAGAGCGGTTGTGGCAAGACGATGTTTCTCAAATCACTGATAGGTTTGGTTCCAGCATCATCAGGCAAAGTACTTTTCGACGGCCACAATCTCTGCACGATGCTCGAACAAGATTTGACCAAACTCCGTCGCCGCTTCGGATTCGTATTCCAGAACGCTGCGCTTTTCGACAGCATGAGCATCCAGCAGAACATCGGTTTTCCATTGCTTCAGCACGGCAATCCTGCGGGACGATCGAAGCAATCGATGATCGAGCAGCGGTTGGCGGAAGTAGGATTGCCGAAGAATGTATTGCCCAAGCGACCGTCGCAGCTCTCGGGTGGAATGCGAAAGCGGGTTGGTCTGGCCAGAGCGTTGATCCTGGAACCCGAACTGGTTTTATACGATGAACCCACCACCGGGCTCGATCCCATCATGAGCGATGTGATCAACGAGTTGATCATGCGGACGCAGAGCAAGTATTCCGTGACCAGCATCGTGGTTACACACGACATGCACTCCGCCTTAAAGATTGCAGACCGCGTGATCATGCTGTACCCGTTTTCTCGGTTGCTGCCTGGGGAGTCTCAGGTGCTCTTCGATGGCACGCCGACACAACTCGAAGAAACCACGGATCGAAGGGTTCGACAATTCATTCGAGGCGAGGCGGGTGAGCGATTGATGGAAATGCTCGCGGAGCAAACCAATCACGCAGACGAAACGCCACATTTGCACGATACGATTGCCCGAAGGGAGGCGGAATAGATCACCATGGATGACAACGGATATCGTTTCGGAGTCGGCGTCCTGGTGTTGGCATCCGCCATCATCGGTGTGCTTCTAATCGCCTTCTTCGGTGCTGTGCCTAAATTCTGGGTCGAGCGGTACCGTTTCACGGTCAACTTCCCCAGCGCCCCTAATGTCAGTATCGATACGCCTGTGCGGAAGAACGGCGTCCGCATCGGACGCGTGGCGGAAATCAAACTTCGCAATGCACGCAATGGCGGTGTGGATTTAATGCTCGAGGTCGATCGTGAGTTCGAATTGCAGGAAGGTGAGACCCCTCGAATTCGCACGGGTTCTCTCATTAGCGGTGATTCGATCATCGAGTTCGTCGAACCGACCGGTGCATCGTTGTTGGCTCGCTTTGATGGTTCCGCCGATTCGCCGCGCGATGGAGCATTGGACGAACGCGAAATGGCCCAGGCCCAAACAGCGATCGGCGAGAAAAGCTACATCGCCAGTGGTGAGGTCGTACCCGATCCGCTCGAGGCCGTCGGTGATCTCGTGGGGCTGGCCAACTCCATGCAGCGCATGGCCGAGCGGCTCGATACCGTGTTGGCCGTCGCACAGGATCTGGTCGGTGGCGATCAAGGATCCATACGCAACGCGACCCAGACGTTCCAAAACACACTTGAAAACATCAATGAGACCGTGGGCACGGTCAATCGAATCGGCACGCAAATAGAACGTGCTCAGTTGCCTGATTTGGTAGCCGATGCGCTATCGGCTGTGCCTGAGTTGTTCAAAGAAGCCCAGGGTACACTGACACAGCTGCAACGCACGCTCCGCGGCTTTGAAGAGTTCAGTCAGAGCCTCGAAGCCCTCGGTAGTGAGTTTGAAGGAATCGGTGCCACAGTTCGTTCGGCCATGAAGAACGCCGACGAAGCCATCGCCAATATCGCCGAGATCACCGAGCCGATCAGCAAACGCAGTGAGGTGCTGACGGACAATGTGGTCCGATCATTGGCCAACATCGAAGCCTTGGCAGCCGACCTCCGCGTCTTCTCCCGTCGGCTCAACAGCAGCGATGGCACAATCGCTCGCTTGGTAGATGACCCCGCCATGTATGGCAAAATCAATGACACCCTGGACAGCATTCGCAACGTATCGGGAAATGTCGAAGCGGTCTCGCGCCGTCTGCAGCCTATCGTCGATGATTTCCGCGTCCTGGCCGACAAGGTAGCTCGCGACCCAGGCACCATCGGAGTTCGCGGGGCATTGAGCCGACGACCGCTCGGGACGGGAGTCAAGTGATCGGCCAGCCGTTGCAATCGGAACCCCAACAGAAAACCCGATCGGAATAATCGTCTCAGGAGACACACTCGGCTACTCGAAGGCGGCACGCAACCTACTGTTTTGCACAGAATCGCGTGCTCTCGAGGGCTGGAGGATGTTCCACCAGACTGAGGATCGCAACGAAAACGCACGGCGCAGGTAGCTCTCGATGAGTGTGGTTGTCAACGACCGTTCGCCTCAAACGAATGACGAAAACCTCGATGTACTTCTCCAACACGCTACGAGCCCGACGGAGTCACACTCGCAGTCAACTTCGGAGCTGACCTCGGCGTCGTCCCCACGCGTGTGGTCCCTCGGTCAGCACTGTCCTGAGTTGGACGGCGTTCGCGGGATCGCGATTGCGATGGTAACGTTGTACCGCTTCGGTAAAGAACTGCAGCCGGAACACCAAGCCGCGTACGACATCGCGCGAAGCATCGGGGGATTTGGCAGCCGCGGCGTGGATCTGTTTTTCGTTCTTTCTGGCTTCCTGATCACCGGGATCCTGCTGCACACGAAGTCTTCTCCCGGCTACTTCACGAACTTCATCGCGCGACGTGCCTTGCGCATTTTCCCTCTGTACTTTGCAGCCTTGTTCGTTTGCCTGTATGTGGTACCTGCACTCCTGACGGCCCCCGCCTTCGAGCTTGCCAAAGTCGATCAGTTCTATCTATGGGCCTACTGTTCCAATGTCAGAATGGCTTGGACCAACGCGTGGTGCTTTGGCCCACTCGATCACTTCTGGTCCTTGGCCGTGGAAGAGCATTTCTATTTGATTTGGCCGGCCGTCATCTATTTTCTGTCCCCTAAATCGCTTCTGCGATTGACGGTCGCGACCGTGCTCGCTGTCGGACTGATTCGAATTCTGGCATCCTTGCGTCCCGAATGGACCGTCGCAGTCGATGTGCTCACCGTGTTTCGATGCGATGCATTGTGCTTAGGTGCCATGCTTGCGGTGCTGATGCAACGAGGTCTGAAGATCGAACGCGTGCGGCATATCGCGATGATCGGGCTCCCAATCTTGGTTGCGACGGCAGTCGTGATGGTGCTCTCGGGCAAGCGATGGTTGACCCTGCCACATAGTGTCTTCCCAGTGATGTGGACGATTCTCATGGCCATCGTGGTGACGCGGACGACCAACAGTCCACTGAGCCGTATCTTGAGGCTTCGCGGTTTGCAATGGCTAGGAAAATACAGTTACGGCATGTACGTCGTGCAATTGCCATTGGTTACTTTGTTGCCTCTTTCGCTCCTCGCTTCCTGGTTGGGCGCGCGATCAACCGATGGTCCATGGTTCGGGGTGTTATATATCGCCCTGTTGTTTGCTATCACCTGTGGACTGGCGTTGCTTAGCTACCACGCTTTAGAAAAACCGTTCTTGAAACTGAAGCGATTCTTTGGTCCGATGGACGCTGCTTGTCCAACCACACGCGTTCAATAATAGAGTCGAACGTGGTAGAATGAGTCCGCCGTCAACGGAAAGTGCGAGGCTCATGGTATCGGAATCTGCCAAAAAACTTGTTCAATCGTTGGCCAGCAACGCCGAGGAGGGGCTTTCTTCCGAGGATGCCGCACAGCGATTGGCACGCGATGGCAAGAATGTTCTCCAGATGGCGCCCCCCATTCCCTGGTGGGTGCGGTTCGTCGCTCAGTTCGAGAGTCTGATGGTTGGGTTATTGATAGCTGCGGCTATCCTATCTGGCTTTCTCGGGGATTGGATCGACACAGTGGCCATTCTGGCGATCGTGATCCTCAACGCAGCCCTCGGCTTTCTGCAGGAAGAACGGGCCTATCAAGCCATTCGGGCGTTGCGGGATCTGTCGGCACCCCACGCCAAGGTCGTGCGGGATGACAAGCTACAGGTGGTAGCCGCTAGCGATATCGTGGTGGGTGATCTGTTCCAGCTCGAGGCCGGAGATCGAGTTCCAGCCGACGCCCGACTGATCGAAGCCTTCAACCTACAAGCCCAAGAAGCGTCCCTCACCGGGGAATCGATACCGATCGCTAAGGACGCGGCAGCGGATCTGGCCGATGACACGCCTGTCAGCGATCGCGTCAACTCCGTTTTCCTCGGAACCTCGGTGGTGGCGGGCAAGGCCCTGGGGGTGGTGACCGCGATCGGTATGAAAACCGAGATCGGTCACATCGCAAGGTTGCTCGATGAAACGCGTCAAGAACAAACGCCCTTGCAAAAGCGATTGACGCAACTGGGCCAAATACTCGTGGCTGCTTGCTTGATCATCGTCGCTATCATCTTCGTCATCCAATGGCTCCGCGGCGGAAAAATCACTGAGGTGTTTCTAACCAGTGTGTCGCTGGCTGTGGCTGCGATACCAGAAGGGTTACCCGCCGTGGTGACCGTCACTTTGGCCATCGGTTTGCAACGTATGGCAAAACGCAATGCGCTCATTCGAAAATTGCCCAGTGTAGAAACACTCGGTTGCGTGACGGTTATTTGCAGCGACAAGACCGGCACACTGACCCGGAATGAAATGACGGTCCGCCGACTGTGGGTCTTCGATGCAGCCTGGCGCGTCGAAGGCGAGGGCTACGCGCCCGATGGTGGAATCTTTCCGATCCAAACGGAAGATCTCGATTCGGACGCACCCGATTCGGACGCACCCGATATCGACGAGCCCGCTCGGTCTTTACCTTCGGCGGCCCCTACCTCGCCTCCCGCCCTCGAACGTATGTTGTCCTGCGCGGATCAATGCAACGAAGCCACATGGAATTACGATCACGAGAGCCATAAGTTGGAGATGATCGGTGACCCCACCGAGATCGCGCTCAAGGTCGTTGTGGCCAAAGCCAAGGGGACCCATATCCAGCCTTACGATTCGGTCCTTCATGAAAATCCTTTCGACTCCGAACGCAAACGCATGTCGCGCGTGGTGCGTTACTGCAACGACGAGCTCCAAATGCTGGTCAAGGGAGCCCCCGAGTCCGTACTCGCGGCTGCAACCCAGATCTTTATCGACGGTGAGGTCGTGCCGCTGACCGACGCTCATCGCCAATGCATCAGCGCCCGCAACGCATGGATGGCGAGTCAAGCCCTGCGTGTCTTAGGATTCGCCTTTCGTCGCGTCGATCATTCCCCAGAACAATGGCACCGCGAGGAAGAGCTCGTCTTCCTGGGCTTGATCGGCATGATCGATCCGCCTCGGCGTTCGGTAACCGATGCCGTTGCGAGCTGCCGCCGAGCAGGGATTCGACCCGTCATGATCACAGGCGATCATCCTCAAACGGCATTGGCTATCGCTCGCGCCGTCGGAATTGCAGGCGATCAGGAGAAAGTATTGTTAGGGACCGCGATTGTGCAGATGAGCGATGACGAGTTAACCCAACACGTAACCCAATCTTCTGTCATCGCACGCGTCAGCCCTCTCGATAAACTTAGGATCGTTCAAGCCTGGAAACGCAATGATCATGTCGTGGCCATGACCGGCGATGGCGTCAACGACGCACCGGCCGTCAAGACGGCGGACATCGGGATCGTCATGGGGATCACCGGCACCGATGTAGCCAAAGAAGCCGCGGACATGATTCTAACGGACGACAATTTTGTCTCCATCGTAAATGCGATCGAAGAAGGACGTGGGATTTACGACAACATCCAAAAATCCCTTCATTATCTTTTGGCCTGCAACTCGAGCGAAGTCCTCTTCATGTTCGTAGCGTCGCTGATCGGATGGCCCTCGCCCTTGCTGGCCATTCAAATCTTGTGGATCAACCTGGTTACCGACGGTTTCCCAGCGCTGGCCCTGGCCAGCGAGCCCTTGGGCGAAAACTTAATGAATCGCCCTCCTCGTCCGATGAAGGAACCGGTCCTAACCTTCGAACGCGGGCGTTCCATTTTGCTGCATGGCTTGTTGATGGCTAGCGTCTGCTTGATCGGTTTCGGCTGGGTCTACATGAGCGATCCGGAGCGACTCGCCGAGTCCCGAGCCATCGCCTTTAGCATCCTTGTTTTCTCACAAATTTTCTATGCGATGGGCTGCCGTGATAGTGAACGGAATGCCTTTAGCATCGGCATCTTTAAGAATCACCTACTCATTGCGGCCGCTTTGGGATCGATCCTCCTTCACTTCATTGTCATGTCGATTCCCTGGACGGCGGAAATTCTAGGACTCGCGGCAATGCCCTGGCGCGATCTTCCCTGGGTCATCGCACTGAGCTTAATACCCGTATCCTTCGTCGAACTCAGGAAATACTTTTTCGCGCGACAAACGGTGACTGCGGATCAAGCAACCGATGTGCCCTCCAACGCGGCTTAAGTGCCATCGCGTTCCCGACCTTCCCACCGCTGGAGTTCTTCCGGTGTGTTGAACGAAGTGGGCCCTGCCATTGCATCGACAGACATCGCCGACACCCGCTTACCCAATGCCTCAAAAAGTGATCGGACCGATCGTTGACCGTCGCCCCACAATTGCGTGGCAGTGGGCAGAATGGCTGTTGCATAGGTTCCAGGAAACGGCGCGAAGCTCAATGGCGTCATGCACACGATCCATTCCTCGACCGACTCGGCGTACTGCCACAGTCGATCCACGCGGATCGTATCCAATTCGAGAAGATCACAAGTGGCGATCCAGCACCGCGATTGATGGTGGGCCTCGCAATCCCGAAGGGCCGTGATGACACCCACTAACGGTCCGGCATCCTGCGCAAAGTCGGCGATGCAGCGCAGTGAGAGATCGGAATACTCGCTTTCTCGCTGAGCGACTATCGTCACCGACCAATCGGCTCGATGCAAAACATTGGCCAGTCTCAGAAGGTTGGGTTGGCCGTCGACCAACGCCCGGGCTTTGTCGCTCCCAAAGCGACGACTTTGGCCTCCCGAAAGCAAGTACGCGCGGCGGGGATGCAAGCTCGGGATCATGATGGGTGCAGCGGTCAGAGAGGAATGTGATCGACCGCTTTGCACCCGATCAAGATTCAAATGGAGTTAGATCGTTTTCAAGTTGGCAGTGGGGGAAAACGGCCCCGAGCACCATCAGGCCTAAACTTCCCGTGTGGAGTAACCAACAAGGCTCATTGGCTAGCATCGTTCGTAAAGTCCCTGTGGCCACCACAATCATTATGATGAAGAACAGCCGTTCAGCAATCGATCGCACCAAGGCATCATCGCATAGCCGAGCGATCCATAAACTGAGGATCGAAAGCGCCGGAACAATCCAGGGGAACCAATTTGCAAACGACTCAAACCAATACGGAACGTACGGCATAATCCTTGGCATTCCTTGCGTCGCATCCATCGACGTGCGTGCGTCGGCTCGTTCGCCCAGCCATCCTTGGCAAAGCGTTCGGCGGGATCATGAACGGTTCGCTTCAAAAAATCAAGGCCGAAGTTGGGCGCTGCGTGTCCAACGCGGCAAGCACAGAATTGCCTCGGCGAACATCGCGACCAGCATGGCGATGACGAACCAACGCCAAATTTCTTGAATCAACTGACTTTGCGCGTTGTTCAACCCCACGCGTGCCCACGGCAACGAACCAAAGGACTGCCCGAGTTCCTGATCGTCAATCATGCGGCTCGAATCTTCTTGCGGACCCCGTTCGATAGCGATCAATTCGCCTTGCGTATCGTAGACCCCAGCGTGCAGGGAGTATTCGGTGGACGGAGCGGTTGGATTGCCCGCCCGCAATTCGACCGGACCATCGAACCGTGTGCGATCCTCACCTGCGGTGACGGTCCTTACGGTCGCGGCCCGCTGCGAACCGAGACCGAGCAATCGCTGAACCGCGACATAGAGAACCACGCCATCCCCAGCCAACGTCGAATCGCGATCCGATGGAGTGGTGGCGCAAACAGTGATGTTCGGTGAGGCGATCCACGTCCCCGCCTCAGTCCCGTTCGGAACACTCGTCTGGCTCGCTGCACTGGACTCCAAATTCGCCAAGATCGGTAGGCCGCTGGGAAGCGATGCCAACGGGCTGAGTTTTCCTTGAACCCGGCAGATGCGCCGTATACCGAGTTGACCCACAGGTAACGGTGCTCCGCTCAACGTATTGGCGAGAATCTGAGAGTCATTCTGCCACTGCGCGATCCTGGCAATCGTGCGAGAATCGGATTCCGAATCTATCGGTTGGGGTACCGAGCCAGCATCGGGATCGCTCACGACCTCCCATCCCAACCATTGCATGCCGAACGCAGACGTTTCGTCTGGGTCTTTCGGTGGAACGAGCAAAAGTTGTCCGCCAGAGGCCAAGAATCGTTCAAGGATCTCAAGTGATTTGCCGGTCGGCAATTGCTCGTGCCATACGATCAATCCAACCTGCTCGAGCCCGAGCGCAGCGAGTTGGTTCTCCGAAATCAATTCCGTCTCGCATTGGATCGATTGTTGAGGCGCAATACTTGCGCTCAACTCGATGGCCGAAATCACTTCAGGTGATTCGCTGACAATGATCGTCCGCCGCGGCGGGGGCTGCTCATAAACGAAATAGCTCACGTCATTGGCAGGGTTGCGATCGCTAGGCAGGCGTACGGAGCCCCAGCCTCGCTGTCGTGTCGCCCCATCAATGCCGTCCCGTGCCAGCGGGATTCGATAATCGTTGATCTGGGCGGTTTGTCCGGGCCCGTCGAGCTCGAGCGACGTTCTCGCACCATCGACCGAGATTTCGATGGGTAACTCCCGCACTTCAACGCGAGCGGAGGAAGCATCGGCGTCCTCATTGGCCGAAGTTCGGTCCACACGAAAACTGAGGGATAGCTCGGGGCCTTGGGTGGATTCCACGCACTTGGCTTCGATGACTTGGATCGATCGATCATCACCCGACGCGGACGACACATCGAGTATTGAGAATCGAACCGTGGGGGAGAGATTGTTGAAACCGTCGCGGATAGCGGCCCATCGGCCATCGCGACTCCTCCAATCGCTTTCGTTCATGTCCGAACACAACCAGAGCGTGGTGTTGCCGGATGGATTGTTCTTTGCATAGCGCAGAGCGCTTTCGAGCAATCCTGGGATGTCCGTGGTGGCACTCCATACGTCGCGAGGAACTGCCCGCGACCATTGCGCGAGATCGGTGTACTCTTCCGGTCGCTCCGTGTTGGCATCGATCTGAACGATGCGTTGGACACCGAGTGTCTGCAGCGTATCGGACAATTGTGCGATGGCCAACTCGAGTCGGGAACGATTGCCTGCGTCGTCCAGGGCGCCCATGCTGGGCGAGCGGTCGACGATGACAATTGCCACTGCATTGGACTGAGCGCTGATCATGGCCAGTATTCCGCTTGTCAACGGGCGGGCCGTGAACAAAATAAGTGCGGCGATGGCCAGCGTCCGCATGGCCAGGATCGACCACTGCCGGATCTTGGTCGTTCCGCTGGACATCTTGCTGGCTTCAAGCAAGAAACGCATAGCGGCCCACGGAACGGTCTGAAAGCGGCGTTGATTGACGAGGTGAATGACGATTGGCAACGCGATCAATGGGAGCGCTGCAAGCATCCACGGTTGGAGAAAATTCATCGAACCCCTCGCCCGCGCGTCCGTCCGATCAGAAACCGCATCAGAGGATGTTCGTACGATTCGCTGGTGATGACGCGGTGGTAGTCGACCGCGGTTTCCAGCACGATTTTCTGCATGGTCTTGAGGTACGACTGCATCGCCCGTTGATAGCGATCGGCGATCTCATTGGGCTCAACGAACAACGAGGTATTCCCCTCCAGGTCGACGAATCGCACCGGCCTACCGAACGCAAAGTCGAGTTCTTGTTGATCGAGAAGATGAAACGCCGCCACATCGTGCTTGCGGAACCGCAGGTGTTCCAACGAACGTTTTAATTCGACGGGATCGACAAAGAAGTCTGAGATGATAACCACTAAGGCGCGCTGGCGAACCGTTTCCGCTAACTCGTCGAGCACCTGCGGCAACCGGGTTTCTCCTTTAGCTTTGGCTTGTTCGAGCGTATCGAAAACGACCTTCAAATGGGGCGCCGAGCGGCGAGCTGGAATGCTTTGCAGAATCTGCTCGGCGACCATCGACACTCCGACCGCATCCCCCTGCTGAGCCGCCAAATACGCCAGCGCAGCCGCGATGCAACGCCCATACTCGAGCTTGATCGGCATGCCTTTGGACGCGAAGCCCATGGAGCCACTGGTATCCAGAACGACACAGCACCGCAGATTGGTGTCGGCCTCGAATTCTTTAACGTAGTAACGATCGGTGCGTCCAAAAGCTCGCCAGTCGAGCCGTCTGAGATCGTCTCCCGGAACGTACTTGCGATACTCAGCAAACTCAACACTGGAACCGCGATGGGGCGATGCATGGCGGCCCGATACGTTGCCTTGCATGGCATGCCGCGGACGCAACGGTACCGCCGCCAGTCGTGACAAGATCTTTGGGTCGAGGAAGGAACGCGAGATGTTGAGCATGGGCCTAATTCATCTCGTGGACCAACCGGGTCACGATCTGTTTGGCGCTGACCCCTTCCGCCTGGGCTGCAAAGGTGGTGATCAAACGATGGACCAGGACGGGTTGCGCGACGTGCTGCACATCTTCGAGGCGAACCATGTAACTGCCTTGCAAGGCAGCCCTGCTCTTGGCGCCCAGGATCAGATTTTGGACGGCCCGCGGGCCTGCGCCCCAACTGATGAACGGCTTGAGCCATTCCGGAGCCGTACTTCCCTGAGGACGCGTCTTGCGCACCAATTTGGCCGAATACTCGTAGATATGATCAGGCACTGGAATTCGGCGCACCAAGCGTTGGTAATTCATAATCTCTTCGCCGGTGAGGATGCTATCCAATTTCACTAGGTCATCGCCTGTTGTCGATCGCGCGATCTGAATCTCTTCCTCTTCGTTAGGATAATCGAGCTCGATCAAAAACATGAAGCGATCGAGTTGGGCTTCGGGCAACGGATACGTTCCTTCTTGCTCGACCGGGTTCTGCGTGGCCAATACCATGAATGGGGATTCGAGCTCAAAGGTTTTGCCCAGCACCGTTACCCGCTGCTCTTGCATGGCTTCGAGCAGTGCCGCTTGAGTCTTGGGCGGCGCTCGATTGATTTCGTCGGCCAAGATAATGTTTTCAAAAATCGGCCCTTGGATAAACTGAAACTCCCGCCGCCCCTCAGGTGTTTCCTGCAGAATGTCCGTGCCTGTGATGTCCATCGGCATCAAGTCCGGTGTGAACTGAATCCGATTGAAGCCCAGCGACATGGTCTCAGCCACCTTGCTGACCAGAAGTGTCTTGGCCAATCCCGGAACGCCCATCAGCAGGGCATGCCGGCGCGCGAACAAACAAATAGCAAGTTGTTCGATGACCTCGCGCTGACCCACAATGACTTTGCCCAACTCCTTGCATAGCCGGCCATAGGCTTGGCGCAAATGATCGATGGATTGGACGTCTTGATCGGACAAAGAGGCGGCGGCGCGCGCGGGATCGGCGAGGCTCATGTAGCTAAATTCTTGTTGATAAAAGGGAGACCGAATCGCGATTCGGCAATCGATACCGACTGCATTGTAATTCAAAGCCATTCAACGCGTATCACCCGCCGACGAAGCTTGCCCGCGGAGCATCCCATCGAGGATTCCCATTACGATCTTGCGATAAACACTGGCCAGCAAGGGGTTGGACTCGATCAATCGCATGGTCTTGTAGAGCTGTTCACCGGTGTCTCGGTCGAGCTCGATCTCTTGGGTAATTCCCGAACTGTCGATCATGGTAGCGATGTACCGGACCCCGCCCGAGTCGCTGTCCTCTTTGCGGACGCGATCGATCTGTGCAGTTTGCACATCGAAGGCTTTATCCGAGGATCCATCTGCCGGTTCCCCAGCCCGCGGATCCATCCAGCCACTCAAAAAGCCCGCCAGCTCGTCGACCCCTTGCGGGCTGCTATTTTCACTCAGTTTCCGCGAGAGCTGCGAGAGCCGCTGGCGGTTGGTCTCTTCGGACCGTTGTTGCCCTCGACGGATGCTGGCTTGGAGCTGCTGGTTGAGAAAACTCGAAACAGCGCTCGGATTCTCGTCGTCCCTGATGGGTGCGTCGCGGCTGGCCGCCATGACGGCTGTCCAATTCGGATCGTCCGGGTCTGGCAACACGCGTCCTTCGACACTCGCTGGATCCTTACCGGCATCGATCTCGATTGCGATCTGCTCTTCATTACCGCGTGCCCAGCGGCCATCGATCGTGATCGCAGAGGAGTTGGGCGTTGGGATCGAATCAGGCTGCATGAGCAGGGCCAAGAGCGCAGCGCAAAGGACCGACGCATGCAACGTCAGTGAGGTGGACCATGCAAAACGCCAACCATTGCGAGCTTGGCGAACTTTGGGAAACCGGTATTCGACCATGCAACCATTCTATTCGGAATCGGAGCCGTTGGCCTGCGGTTGCTCGTCCTTTTCCGTTGGGATACGGGTTCCGTGCGGGTCGCGAGACGGGGCATTCGTGGCGGCGTGCAATTGGTCCCGCAGGGGGCGATCGGTGAAGTGCTCGAGCCGTTCCGCTTTGTCATGAATTCGCTTGGTGTCGAATCGAGCTTCGGAGACCAAGTACTGTTCCCAAAGTCGGTGGGATCGGACCAGTTCGCGAGCGTGTTGCTGACCCGTTTCGGTCAACTGATAACCGCTGGCGACCCGAAAAAGCTCGCGGCGACGCTGCAACACCAGCAATGCGGCACGCACCTGCAATTCGCCCGCGAATAACTCCGATGCGAGTTCCGACGCCGTGGCGGAAATGGGCAATCCGACGCTCGCTGCTTGCTCATTTCGACGGTAGAGGAACGCCACGATATCGTCACTTAAAATGCGCAACGACAGCAGTCGATTGCGCACCCATTTGACCACCAAGCCCTGTTGAGGGGCGAATAGCAGAGCAACCGTGAATAGCAGCCCAGCCATGACCGCCATCATGCCCGCCGTGGTCGTGCTCTGGTAGCCAAACCAAGTCGGGACGATGACCGCTGCCACATGGCCACTTATGGCCCCCACCGCGGCTAGTATCCCGGATAGCACGATCATGCGATCCAGACGATCGGTCAACAGAAAGGCAGTTGCTGGCGGCACGATGAACATGGCCACTACGAGGATGTTACCGACGCTTTCAAAACTCGCGACCGCCGTCACCGCTACAAGCACCATCAATAGGTAATGCATGGCTGTCGACGAGAATCCCATCGACGTGGCCAAAGCTGGATCAAAGGAACTCAGTTTGAGTTCTTTGAACAGACAGATGACGAACAGCAAATTCAGAATGGCCACTCCACCTAAAACGAGAACCGCCCGAGGGATTTGCAAACCGAGTAAGCTGATCCGATCCAGCGGCGTCAATTCGATCGCACCGTAGAGTACGCACCCGGCATCCAAGTCGACATGATCGGCTGCTTGCACAATCATGATCAGACCCAACGCAAACAAAGACGTGAACACCACACCCATCGATGCGCCCTCGTCCACCCGCCCGACACCTCGAATCCATTCCGTGAATAGAGCCGTCAAAACACCAACGACGACGGCCCCCAAAAACATGGGTACGCTGCTTCGGCTACTACTGATGAAGAAGGCTACCGCCAACCCAGGCAGCACGGCGTGCGATACGGCATCGCCCAACATGCTCAATCGCCGCAGTACTAAAAAATTCCCCAACAACGACGAGGCCACTGCACACAGCACGCCTGCGACCACAATCCAGCCATCGAGTTCCCAGCTCCAAGTCATCAGCGGCCACTCCCTGAATCGGTGGGCACGATGGCGGTACCATGAGGACTCGCGGGAACGGAAATCCGCATCGGCTCTTGTTCGAGCAACGCTTCGAGTTCGTCGACCAATTCCGGTTCCAACACGTGTTCTATGGCGTCCGCATCGCGATCGACGCGGCTGGGTGCCACCTCTGCATGCGTGATCAGGTACAGTTCCCAAAGTCGATGCTGGCGTGTCAATCGGGCGGCCTCAGCGTAGCCTGCTTGAGACAGACGGATTGCACCCCCACTGTTCAGCACGTAGCCGCTTCGTTGGGCGCGACCAATGGTCCGCAGCAAACGCCATCGCGACCAACTGCGAATGGCCAAAAGTTGATCGATCGAAATCGACCGCTTGCCATCGGATTGTGGGGCCGATTCGTCCGATTCCAGCAATTCAAAAAGCCCTCGCAACAAATGTTGGTTGCGGACCCGTCGATTCAGATCCCAGCGTCGCAGCATGCGGACCAACACGCCGCTTTTCGATCCGAAGATCATGCTGATAGCGAAAAGAGCCGTGCAAGCCAAAACGATCATCGCCCCCGACGGTAAGCGTGGAAACAGCGCGCTGGATGCGGCACCCAATATCCCGCCAATGCCTCCCAGCACCGCAGCCAAAGCCGCCACGGCCCACATCCTGTCGGTCCAGAATCTTCCCGACGCGGCTGGAATGACCAGCAATGCCACCATCAAGATCAATCCGACGGCTTGCAGTCCAACAATGGTTACCAACACCACCAATCCCATCAACATCCAATCCAGGAGAAGTACGGGCATCCCGCGTGAGCCGGCGAAATTCTCATCGAAGCAAAGCAGTTTAAACTCTTTGAACAACAACAGACATCCCGCAATCGAAACGCATGATGCGATCGCGATCAGCCGCGCATCGGCGGCGTTCATCGAGGCCGTCTTGCCGTAAATGAAGGCTTCCAGTCCGGCAGCATGCCCGGTCTCCATCTGCTGCACCACACCTAACAAAGCCATGCCCGCCCCAAAAAAAACACTCAACGCGATCCCGAGCCCGGCGTCCTCCTTGAGACGTGTGTGACGGCGAACGACTAGGACCACGCCCACGCCTAGCAAGCCTGTCACGGTTGCTCCCAATAGCAAAATCGGCAGGGATTTGGCATCCAGCCCCATTCCGGTGGCGATCATGAAGGCCGCTGCAATACCCGGCAGACTGGAATGGGACAGGGCGTCCCCGAGCAATGCTCGTTTTCGCAGCAATGTGAAGCTGCCAACCAAACCGGAGGCGACCCCCAGGACGGCGACTCCAAACAACACAACGCGCGTGTTGTAGTCTTCGAGAAACAACACCCTGCGCCATTGTTCGGCGCTGGGCCATCCGATCCGACGATCTGCGATCGATTGTTGGGAGGATTGCGCCATGGCGAACGGTAGTGGCGAGCAAACGACCCACAGCATTAGAAAACCTGCGATGGATTTCGCCCGCCTACAGACCTGGACACGACCCGTCACAGCGTCCGCTCCCGGCGACGCATGGCTTCGCTAACCTCTTCGAGCAGTGTGAGCCGTCCACCATAGGTCTTCTGCAAATTCTCAGAGGTAAAGGTCTGTTGGACCGGGCCATGCGCGACCACACGCATGTTGAGTAGCACGACATAGTCAAAGTATTCAGGGACGGTTTGCAAATCGTGATGGATGACCACTGCGGTTTTACCCCGCGATTTCAACTGCCGCAGAATCTCGACGATGGCCTTCTCAGTGGATGCATCGACGGCCGCGAAGGGTTCGTCCATCAAATACAGGTCCGCGTCCTGAACCAGGGCTCGGGCCAGAAACGTCCGCTGCTGTTGGCCACCGGATAGCTGACTGATTTGACGATGTGCCAAATCCGCTATGCCAACGCGATCGAGGGCTTCCATGGCCGCCTGCCGATGCTTCTTCCGGACCGGCATGCACCATCCGATCTTGCTGTACAAACCCATCGTGACCACGTCCAAAGCATCGACCGGGAAGTCCCAATCGACACTTTCGCGCTGGGGTACGTATCCAACTCGATGGCGATTCTGGCGATAGCTTTCGCCGAAAACCAAGATGCGACCTGAGGCGACAGGGACCAAATCCATCACGGCTTTGAGCAACGTGCTTTTGCCCGCTCCATTGGGGCCGACCACACCGATAAGCGATCCGGCTGGAAGATCAAAGCCAACATCCCAAATCACCGGTTTGCGATGGTATGCAACCGTCAAATCGTCGACCGATAACGCAATCGTCGATGTCGATGGACCCGTCAATGGAACCGAAGCATGTGCGGTCATGGTCGGAGCTTGCCCTGAAAACCTGTTTCCGGTACGGACCCGCCGAGCTCCCTGGCGACCAAGGTAATGTTGTGGTCGAGCATGCCGATGTATGTACCCTCATAGCTGCCCGACGGTCCCATCGCATCGCTGAAGAGCTCCCGGCTGCTGACGTGTACCTGGTGCCCCCGCGACCGTGCCCCTTCCACCAAAGAATCGATATTCTTCCGAGAAACGCTGCTTTCAATGAACACCGCTCGGATCTTTTTGTTGACCAACAGATCGACAAGTTCGTTGATGCGCTGCAGACCCGCTTCGGACTCCGTTGAGATGCCCTGGACGCCCAAAACCTCCAAGCCATAAGCCCGGCCAAAATAATGGAACGCATCGTGCGAGGTCACCAGTATCCGGCTATCCTCCGGAATCGTCGCGAGAACGCGCTGACCATATGCGTGCAGTTCCGCCAACTGCTGCCGCAATGCAGTGGCGCGTTCATGATAAGCCACTGCGGACGAAGAATCGATTTCCGACAATTCGTTGGCCACGACGTCCACGCACTCGGACCATGCCGAAACGTCCATCCAGACATGCGGGTCGGAGTGCCCTGCAAAATCGTCTGGTTCCAACAATGTATCCTCGCCGATTGATTCGGTAATCGCGACCACCCGCTTCGAGCGTGCCATTTTTATGAGCGTGTCGGTCATCTTGCCCTCGAGCATCAAGCCCGAATAAAAAATGATGTCCGCCTTCATCATCGTTTGTACATCGTCCCGAGTCGCGCGGTAAAGGTGAGGATCCACTCCCGACCCACAGATCTGCGTGACCACAACGCGATCACCACCCACAATGCGGGCCAAATCGGCGACCATGCCGACGGTGGCCGAAACCGAAATGGTGGACGCAGGATCCACTCCTTGGGCACTCGGACGACTTGCGGACTCCCCTGACGGATTCGTCGCGGGCTGGCAACCGCAAACCAAAACGCTCAGCACACACATCCCACTCAACAGGCGCATTATCAAAGGAGCGACTCCATCAGTTTCTGCGGACAAGGCGGCAACGATCCTGCCTGCGCAGTACTGTTTTGGGCCCGGTCCACACGACTTCCCACCAACCACGCCCCAAATTTAGCACAGGCTACACTTTGAGTCCAGTCGGAGGTCGGACGGACGGTCTCGTCCGTGGGCCGTCCATGGGCCGTCCGTGGGTCGGCAGAGGGCAGTTTGAGACCGGTTGATATTCTGTCCGCTGGCTGAAGCGAGCAGGATCAACGATTGCGGGCCATTTCTTGGAATAGATCGTACCTCGCCCTCATTTCAACGACACTGTCCCCCCCGAATTTATCGACGAGGGCTGAGGCGATTTCGAAGGCGACGACGTGTTCGACGATGATGGCTGCTGCCGAGATGGCGCACACATCGCTCCGCTCGTAGTTGGCTCGATGCGGCTGTTTGTCCTCCATGCGAATCGATTCGAGCGGTTTGCGCAACGTGCTGATTGGCTTCTTCGCGGCCCGTACGATCAAGGACTGTCCGTTGGTCATGCCTCCTTCGAGTCCACCCGCGTTATTCGATGGGCGCACGTAACCCAGATGAGGAAGATGACTCAATTGGGCATCGTACTGGATCGGGTCGTGAACTTGGGAACCGCGTCGACGCGCGGCTTCGAAACCCATACCGATTTCGACTCCCTTGATGGCTTGCACGGCCATCACCGCCTGCGCCAATTTGCCATCGAGCTTTCTGTCCCACTGGGCATGTGTTCCCAACCCGAAGGGCAAACCATCGACTCGGACCTCGACCACGCCTCCGAGCGTGTCACCTTCATCGGCCATGCGATCGATGTACGCTTCGGCTTCCGCATCCCGGTCAGGTACGACGCTGTAGATGCTGCTGGAGTCTCGCAACAATCGAATCTCGGCGATGGATTGGGAACGCGTGGTGGCCGCTCCCAAGACCATCTCTCCTAGTTCGACGACGTATCCCGTAGTCTCGATGCCGAAGAGCGATAGGAGTTGACGAGCCAATGCGCCAGCGGCAACGCGAACGGCCGTTTCTCGAGCGCTCGAGCGTTCCAATACACCGCGGATGGACCCTAAGTACTTGATCGCGCCCGTCAAGTCGGCATGCCCGGGACGCGGCCGTTCGAGCTCCTTGAGCCGCTCGAGCTTGTAGTCGTTGTTGACGACTTGCAGCGTGATGGGTGAACCGAGGGTGGTCGACTGCCACACGCCGGTCAAGATGTCGACCGTATCCTGCTCCAGCTTCTGTCGCCCGCCACGGCCGTAGCCCCCTTGCCGCAAGCGCAATTCGCGATTGATCTGCGCTTCGTCGATGGATAAGCCGGCGGGAAAGCCATCGATGAGCGCGATTAGAGCTTTGCCGTGCGATTCACCGGCGGTCGAATAACGTAGCATGCGCAATCAGTCTTTGCCGTAGTGCTTGACCCGGTCCCAATACTTGGCGAAGGCACCTTCGTCGTGGAAGTCGGGACTGTTATCGATGTCGTGGCATTCCAAACATTTGTCCTGGGCCTGGTCCAGCGGCAAACGCATCTCGGCCCGCAGGGCTTCCAGCATTTCGCTATCGGCTTCGACGTCCCCGAGTTCTGCCGCGACATGCGAAGAGCCAGGTCCATGGCAGTTTTCGCAACCGCTACCGGCCAGATGTGTCGAGGCTTCCAGCGATTCCCATCCGGTGCGATAGGGCTGAAATTTCTGTGGATTCCAACCGGTAACGTGACAGGATATGCACTCGGGGTCAAAGTGACGTGCCAAAGTTCGTTCCGGCGGTTCGACGATCGATTCGGTGGCATGGAAATGCGGAGTGTTCTTCCAGATGTCGAAGGCCGTGGTGTGACAATCACCGCACTTCTCACTCCCAACGAATTCTCGTTCGGTCGGATGGGTGCTGGGCCGCATCCCAAGCATCTCGAAGTTCCCGTCGGACTTGGCCTTAAGCTCGTCCTGATACTTGCCAAACAGCGCCATCATGCGGGGCGAGTCCTCGAATTGGGAGCTGAGCGCGATGCGTTGGTAGCGAAGAGGTTCCGTAGCATCATCGAACAAGCCGACGATACCTGCGTACATGCCTTTGGTACCCGCTTGAACGATCTGCGTTTTGATACCTGGCAACGTTTCTGGACGGAATGTTGGCTCACCCAAGCCCCCAGAGGTGACCACCAAATCGTATTGTGGGAACTGCTGAACGATGCTTCGCGTCTCTTCCAAGGATGCTTGGACGAGCAATACCTTGAAGTCACAACCCGCATCGGTCAAGGACTGCGTGACGCGACCTAGGCCTTTGGCGGCCGGTTCAATCGTGATGTATTGCGTGTTGATTTCTTTGGCGTACGTGTCGCTAAAGACGCTGGTTATACCGATGGTATGCGGGCGGCCCGCATTGTCCTTAACGGAAAGAGTCTTGTATCGCAAATCGAAGCCGGGCGACAGGCTTACGTTGGCGGAAACGAACATCTGATTGCTACCACCCTCATCAAGGATGGAGACGAGCGTGGAATCAAAGGTTAGCTTCAAATCCTCTTTACCAAACGCCACAGCGGCATAGTTCATCTCGCGCAACGCGTGGGCAGTCCAATGGAATTTGATCTCAGACTGCTTGCCGTCGCGTCGCACTTGATTGCCACTATCGATCGGGATCACGTTCCAATCCCGATCACGGAGTGTGGTCAGGAGTCGATCTTTTCGACTGACGCCCCCCTTTTGATTTGCCAAGCCGGTGCAGCCACAGGGCTCGATGTAGCCATACTGATTTCCGGTGATGTAGAAAACCATCCATGGAGACTTCCAATCCGGTGCGATGCGCTGATTGCGTTCCTGCTCGGTCGCTACGTTCAATGGCGGTTGGGATGCGGCCGCGGTCGGATCGGGAATGGCGGTCGAGCGACCAACATCGGTCAATCGCTCTTGACCAATGGTTTTGGCGGTTTGGGTGGGAGATTCAGGAAATCGTATTTGAACACGATTGCTAGGCGTGTTTGCTTTCGGAGGGTCCGCCATTGAAACGAGGGCCGGGATTCCAACCGACGCGGTGCTAGTCACGAAGAGGGCAAGCAAATATCGGTGGGGCTTTCGCAAACGTCGATTCGCGTCGAACCCAGAAGCTCTCGATCCTGCGGATGCTACCACCTGCTGCTCCTCCGTGCGATTGTCCAGAGTTCGGGTCCATACGCCGTGGCCGAAACTCATTCCGTAATTCTGAATTTGATAAAGATCGGAACTTCAGGAGCACTTTCGAGATCTGTTTCGATGACAATCTTACCGAAATCCTTAGAAAAGGTCCCGTCGAGCTCAATCGGGTCCGTTCCGGGTGGAATTTCTAAAGTGATCGGGTAGATCCGTTGTGTGTCCGAGATTTTCGGTTCGCCAATCGTTGCCTTGAGTTGCGAAGGAACGGTCTTGCCAATGCGTACGTTGGGGTCTCCCTTGGAATCGTCATTCCTGATCGCGATCAAGAAATTCTTCTTGAGCCCCTCGGACGATTTGGCGGTGCCGAGCGAGAACACGTTTCGCATTTCGTTGTAGTCATTGCCCGCGATGACCCGGACCGGGGTCACGCACCGAGCGCGGACGTTATAAACAAGGAATTCGGTGGAGGTACCGCGCTCGGTCGACTTCCGAGCGAGCTTGATCTCGACATTGACGTTTCCGGCTGCGATTCCAGGCAGCAGTCGAATCTTGAAGTCGACTTTGTGACGCGCATCGGCTTTGTCCGGGATCTCGCCCGGGGATAAATGCTGCTCTTCACCCAATTCCACCTTGATCTTCTTCGAGAGCACCGCATCCAAAACCGAGCCGGAAGTCAGGTCCAATGGCGACTCTTCGAAGGAGTAGACCGTGACCGGTATGACCGTTTCGGTATTGGAGTAGAAGTCACCGTAATTGTGTTGGCCGGGTTCGAATACGTAGGCTTCACCAATCCGACCGCGGATTGCTAGCTTGATTTCTTCTTGATTCGGACAATCGGTGCCGATGGTGGCCGTTTGAGAAAACTCATCGAACTGCGATTCAGCCTTCCACTCCAATTCGACCTCGGTCTCTTGACCTGGGATCAAAATCGCGTCGGTGAACTTGCCAACGGTGCATTTGCAAGTGCTGCTCTGGTACCAAATTTTTGCGTCGGCTTGACCGACGTTTTTGAAGATGAACTTATGGGAACGCTTGGTTCCCGACATCATCATGCCGAAATCAAGCTCCGTACCGTTGACCACCTCAATCTTGCCTACTTTTCGCCCTGTCTGCGAATCGATCGCTTCCTGAATGGCCGATCGGTCCGTGGCATCTGTAACCTTCACATCCTCCATCCCCATCAAATGCGTCACGCCCGCGGTGCGACGGTCTTGTTGGATTTTTGCGAGAACGAAACCGAGTCCCACGCAAGCCAGGGTCAACAACAAAGTTCGCATGATTGGTCGGAAAAGGAGAGGCAAGGAAGGGATAATCGGCGGATACATGCCAACGGAAAACAATGACACTGACATTTACGAATTCGCAGTAGTCCTTGTGCCCGCAGTGTCTACGGACCCACGGAAGGCAGGCTTTCAACCCGTAAGCTTTCAGAATTACGCAAAAAACGGACCGCCGGTTCAGCCCGAAGAAAACCCAACGGTACACCGCGGCGCGCCTCTGCTGGGAAATCCTCTCCCTCGGGCACCAGGCGGACAGGCCAAAACACGATCGAAGCCTCGATTTTTCGGTCGCGGTGCGGCGTGACCCGATCGATCGCCTCAGCCCCATCGCAGTGAATCGCGACGGCCGCACCATCGCCTACCAGAAACGCTGCCACCGCCGCCTGAACGTGCCCCTCGACCGAAGCCGGGTAGGTCCGCGAAGCGTCCCGGAAGTCTTGGTCGGCTTTTGCAAGCCATTGCTCGCGATCGAAGACAGTTTCAGCCGTCACCGCCATCCGCAATTCAGCTTGACCGCACGCCCCGAACGCCAGCGAATGCTCGGGATCGCGAGCCAAAAAGGACCGCCTCGACTCCCATGCCAGCTCTTCCCATGCTCCGCGCATGGCCTGGCCCAACGGCCGTTCGAGCTGTTCGACACAAACCAGCAGCGCCATGCGCGACAATTCCGGATCGTAGCGATCGCTCGCGATGACGGTTCGGATCGAATCGACCGTAACTGTCGATCGGTTGTTCAACGATTGGAATATCGCTCGCTGCGAACTCGTGACCGGCGATGCCATGGTGATCCACCATAGAACCATCAAAACCCCAGCTCCCAACGACAAGCATCCGGCCATCCACTTCTCCTTCGGTTTGCGATGTGCAAGCCGCAAATCGAGCCCCCTGTCCTCGCCTCTCGTAGCTAGCGATGCTGCTCGATGGATCCCAAGTCCGGTCACCAGCGTAGCCATGGCCATCGTCCCGGGCAGCATCCACCCTCCCGATGCCATCAAATGAATCATCAAGGTTGTGATCATGGCGGCTTGCCATGCAAGGCTCGGACTCTCGCCATCGTCTTGAACAAGTCGTTGCACCGAAGCTGAATAGGCAGGAATGTGGAGCAATATCACACCTGTAGCCGATGCCGTCAAAACCGCCAGAGCTGCGGCTAGGAGTTGGCTGTCGCCGGCCATGAAAAAATTCCAAGCCAACACGCCCAAGGCCGCTACAATTCCGCCGCCCCAAAACGCATAGACATAGCCCGCCAACGGTTCGCCAGCTTGACTCTCTGCGCCAGAACCCAACGGACTGCTGACCACTCCCTCGCGACCGATGCGATCCATACCGTTGCGATAGCCACTCTCACGATTGACCAAGTATGCGGGCTCGCGGAGCAAGAGCAGCCTCAATAGAATTCCTGCCCAAACCAAACCAACCAATAACAAAGCAACGCCACCCGCATGCGCGAGCTCAAGGGCTACGTTGTGCGGATCCGCTGGCGATTCCGCCGCAGTGGGCAGCTTAACCCACAGATAAGTCGACTGAAAATTCCCACAGCCGTAGCCGAGCCAAGGCCGCTGGTAGATCAATGCCATCGCACCTCGCCAATAATCCAAGCGGTACGCAAGCGACTTGCCAGCCTCTTGGAAAATCAGCGGATCCATCGCGTAAACCACACCGCTAACCACCGCTAGGACAATGCCCACGGCCGCTACGGTCCACCTCTGGCGCCGTAGCCACGCCACCGCAGTCGCGTTTCCGAAACCATAAACCAAAATTAAAAAAATCGTTCCGGCCGCACTAGCCAGCCATGCTGTCCGACTCTTCGTCAGCAGCAGAGCCAAGCCGATGCTGAACAGTGCGAGCGCAATGGGAAGCAATGCCAGCCCGCGACCACGGAGGTGGATCGCGTTATTGAATGTCCGATTCCAGATCGACCAACCCAGCGCGAGGGCGACGATCCAAAGACATGCTAAGAAACCACCGAGGGAATTGGCGAGCGCGAACACGCTTCGCATCTCCGTGCTTCGAATGCGATCGGCCAGAAGCAAACCGGAGGACGAATCCATGGCGATTCCCTCACGGCGAAACAATCCTGCCGGGTCGCGTGCCAGAGCCGCTCGCAGCTCGGGTTGGATCACGCCGTATTCCCAGTAGCCATAAGCCACGATGCCCATCCCAACTGACACCAAGGCGATGAAGGTCCATCGGGAAAATCCGGGCCGAGATGCCAAACAAGCGATCGCTGCGCACGCAACTGCCTGGGACACAACCTCCCAAAAACCGTTGATTGCAAAGCGGACGTTGCCGCGCCCGATCACCCACCAAGTGACGATCGCCAGCCAGCCACAAAAAACCACTGTCGCGATCGCGAGGATCGAAACCCCACGACTCGCCCGCCGCACGCCCCCGCGCTGCATGCCATTCCCAAATGCTCCATTGGCTGAATCGCTGGCGGGGTTCAGCCAAGCACCAAGGGCTGCAAAGAAACCGAGACTCAAACACAAACCACAATGGACCAACGCATCCCCAGCCGCGACCGATGCGGTCGAATCGCACGGATTCCATTGATGCACGACCAACGTCACCGGCACGAGAAACAACGCGAGCCACGTGGGCGCCGATCGCAGGCCGAGACGGACCACTATTGCGTCGTTACGGCTCATCGATCTTTGCCTGCGGCTGGCTCTGGGTCGGACTCTGGGTCGGGCCCCGCCGTCAAACTTTCCAAGACTGCAATCAGGGCTAGCATGGCCAGTACGATTAGGATCACGATGCCTGCCCCCACCAAATCCGTACGGGGCAAGATCAACGCACCGAGGGAACAAGTCAGCGTTGCAAGATAAATCGTGGCCACTGCCTGCGTCTTGCTCATTCCCAACTCGACGAGCCGATGTGAGAAGTGCTTTTTGTCCGCCTGGAACGGACTTCGTCCTTCACGAACTCGAATCCAAATCACACTGAACATGTCGTAAAGCGGAATAGCCAACAAGCACAATGGGGCTAACACTGCATGCGGCGTATCCCCTTTTGCACCGGCGTAGGTAGACAGCAAACTCGAGATGGCAATCCAATAGCCAACAAAATAACTCCCCGCGTCCCCCATGAAAATGCGAGCCGGAGGCCAGTTATGTTTAAGAAAGCCCAGCAGACTTCCGAGCAGCGCTAACATCATCACGGCCACGAATAGTTGTGGTTGCCCAAGCGAGGATTCCGGCGTGCTCAGCAACATGATGGCCAGCATCCCGCTCACGATGACCGCCACGCCTCCGCTCAGTGCGTCCATGTTGTCGAGCATGTTGAAAGCGTTGATCAACATCACAATCCACAGCACACTCAAAAACGACGTCAGCCACGGCGCGTCGATGTAAGCGGTCAGTTGCAGGTGCTGCCCATACACCACCGCCGACGCAACGCCGACTTCGACCAGCAACCGCAGCCTCCAGTCCAAACCCCATCGATCATCGGAAAGACCGAGGAACATGACGATGGTACCCCCTGCGATCAATAGCCATATCGAACCCATTCGCGAGACCATGCCGGGTAGGTAGATGGACAAGGAACCCGGCAGCAAGCCGCTCAGGGTCTCAGGCAGCCAGGAGAGCAACGCCACGGACACCGTTCCCACGCCGAACACGGCCACGACGCCTAACCAAATACCCATCCCGCCGCCGAGCGGGATCGGAGTCGCATGCACCTTGCGGGCGTCGGGCTTATCGAGCAGTCCCAAAGCCCTGGCGTTTCTCGCGATCCATCCCACCGACAATAGGGAAACCCAGCAAGCGGGTACGACGGTTCCGATGACGACCAGTGCAACAACGCTAGCGGTCATGAAAAACCTCGATAATTTTGGTCTCGCTAGGAGAGCGTGACTTCCGCATAAATCCCATGGTGGCGTGATAGTACTCGGATTCGACGAAATCGAAAGGTGGACAGCCGCTCGGTGCAAAAACCGGCTGCAAAAACCGGGTCTAAAAACGGAGAGGATCGATGGTCTCGGCGAAAAAGTCGGAAACGAGTACAGTAATACGCATGGACGAGCCCCTTAGATCAACTCCCTTTGAATCCGCCCCGAGCAGCCGTGGCCCGGAATCCCCGCGCCGTGTTCCAACCGCTATCGCCATCGGGGATCTGAGCGTCTATCCACCAATTCTGCAGGCCCCCATGGCCGGCTACACCAACTATGCTTACCGTCAAATCGTCCGCGGGTTCGGAGGCTCAGGCCTCCAAGCCACCGAAATGGTGAACGCCCGCGGTTTTGTCTGGTTGGACGAACACGATTGCGAACACCCCGATCGCTTGTGGGGAGTCCGCGATGAACCCAGACCGTTGGCCGTTCAAATCTGGGACAATGACCCTGAGACCATGGCCAAGGTCGGCAAGCGTTTGGTCGAGGAATACCAAGTCAGCGTGGTCGACATCAATTTTGGCTGCCCGGTCAAGCAGGTGACGGAAAAGGCCCATAGCGGATCGTACTTGTTGCGTGATCCAGAACGCATGTACGCGATTATTTCGCGGCTGGTGGAAGCTTGTCATCCCACGCCGGTGACCGCCAAGATGCGACTAGGATGCGCCCGCGATTGCATGAATTACATCGAAGTTGCCCAGACGGTCGAGCGAGCCGGGGCCGCCGCCTTGACGGTCCACGGTCGAACAGCCGAAGATTTTTTCAAAGGCTCTGCAGATTGGTCCCGGATTTCGGAGATCAAACAACATTTGAAGCGCATGCCGCTGATTGGCAACGGAGATTTGCAGACCGCCGAACAAGTCCAACATGCGTATCAAAACTACGACGTCGATGGCGTCATGATCGCTCGGGCGGCTCTGGGTAAGCCGTGGTTGTTCTCACAAGCCGCCGCCGCCCTCGAAGGGCGTCCAATTCCACCCGAACCGACCATCGATGCGCAGCGAGAAATCATGCTGCATCATTATGCGATGGTGGTCGACCGCTTTGGTCCTCAACGCGGGACCATGCTGATGCGCAAATTCGCATGCTGCTACGCTCAAAGTAAACCTGGGGCACGGCATTTTCGCGGCCACATCTCAAAGGTCGAGAACCAATCCGATTTCTACGCCGTGGTCGAACAGTATTTCCCACGCGAAGTCGAAGATGCATGTGAGGCTTGTTGATCCCAGAATTCTTTGCGCAGGGCCAGGCGTCTGATGTTTGCGGACATGATTGAAGATCTCATCTCGTTACGAAAGGCTTGGGTTTTATGAAATTGTTTGAGGGAAAAAAGGGTTTGATTCTCGGGGTCGCCAACGACCGCTCCATCGCTTGGGCCATCGCCAAAGAGATCATGGATCAAGGTGGAACGTGCGGATTTTCGCACTTGCCCGATCGGCCTGAGGATGAAAAGAAGAAGAACCGCATGCGCGTATCCAAGTGCCTCGACGGGTACGACAAACAAGTTGCATTCCTGTCCCCATTGGATGTTCAAGACGACGCCCAAATTAAGGACTTCATGGAAATGGCCGGTCGCGAAATGGGAAGCATCGACTTCCTCTTGCACTCGATCGCGTTTGCAGACCGAAACGATCTGTCTCGCGATACCACCGAGACCAGCCGGGCTGGCTTCAAACTTGCGATGGACGTCAGTGTTTATAGCCTGATCGCTGTCACCAATGCAGCTCGAACCATCCTCAACGACAATGGCTCGGTTCTGACCATGACGTATTTTGGTGGAGAGAAATGTGTGCCGGGCTACAACGTCATGGGGGTTTGCAAAGCCGCCCTCGATGCGACAGTCCGTTATCTCGCCTTCGACATGGGACCGCGCGGCATCCGCGTCAACGCCGTGAGCGCTGGTCCACTCAAGACCTTGGCAGGAGTTGCCGCAGGCGTGGGAGAAATGCAAGAGTACTACGACTACGTGGCTCCGCTCGGACGCTGCGTAACGCATGAAGAAGTCGGCCGGTCGGGCGCGTACTTGCTCAGCAATTACAGCAATGGTATTACCGGAGAAATCCTTCACGTCGACTCTGGCTACAACATCATGGGTAGCCCAGGCCGCCTGCTATTGAAAATGCGCGACGATAACAAACCCAGCTAGTCATTGCTCGCCCTCGACGAGGTGATGCGGGCAAGAGCGCGTATGTTCACCATGGCCAGCGGGTCGTAGTTGGCCAGTGAATAATGCAGTCAGGGCCGGTAAGCTAGAAGTGCTTGTTGACAAACCGTGAGATTGAGAGAGCAATATGAACGAGTCTTGGCGTGCCAAGACTCGTCTGAGAATTCTATTAAACGCGGTTTTAATTCCGTATCGTCAAACCACGAACACGATCGTCGTCGCGGTTACGCTTTGCCTGGTTTGGCGTCGAAACAGGTTTTGTACAACACACCCGCGATGACGGCTCCCACCAAAGGAGCCACCCAAAACAGCCACAACTGCATGAGTGCCCAGCCTTGGACAAACACGGCCGGTCCGGTCGACCTTGCCGGATTGACCGAGAGGTTGGTAACAGGAATACCAATCAAGTGAATCAAGGTCAGCCCAAGCCCAATCGCGATGGGTGCAAATCCTGCAGGTGCCCGTCGATCGGTTGCGCCCAAAATAATGAACAAAAACATAAACGTCAGCACGACCTCAGCCACGAAGCAGGAAACCAGCGAGTACTGACCAGGTGAATGTTCAGCATACCCATTGGATGCGAAGCCGCCAGCCAAGCTGAAACCCTCTTGTCCCGATGCGATGGCGTATAGTACAGCCGCCCCAGCGATGCCTCCGATCACCTGCGAAACCACATAGGGCAACAACTCGCTGATCGGAAAACGCCCGCCAGCTACCAAACCCGCTGACACCGCGGGGTTGAGATGGCAACCTGAAATGTGACCGATCGCGTAGGCCATCGTTAATACAGTCAGTCCGAACGCCAATGCGACGCCAACGAAACCGATCCCAATATTAACGGTCGTACTACCAAGGGGTGCAGCGAAGGACGCGGCCAATACGGCACTGCCGCAACCACCAAAGACCAACCAAAACGTGCCGATAGCTTCGGCAATACAGCGTTTGCTTAATTGCATCATTTTTCCTGGAGCAGAAGAAGAGGTACTTGAATCGATTTTCAAAGACACGTGCGCAGCTTGATGTCCGAAAGCCTTTTTCCCATAGGGATCCGGATCGGTTGCGTTGGCACCGTGAAGTTAGCGGCGGTGAGTGTACTGCAAACGATAGGACGCCGCAATAATCGGATCTCACACGGCATCATTTGCCGTAGAGAAGCCACCTCCGATGCGAGTAATACGCTTTAGGTAGTCCTCGGATTAGTAGTCCTCGGATTTATCGACAGGAACGCTAAATGCAATTCGGCGTGACGCAAGTTCAATGCAATGCGATCTGCGTGTGTCATCTTACCGAAGGCAGGGCTATCAAAAGTCGCTTCTTCGCCAGCGCGCAAACGGCCAATCGATCGCTTCAGGCGTTCGAACGCTAATTCAAAGGGGATGTCGTCATCACCGACAGTTCCCGTTTTAGTACCTGGGATGCGAACCCCTGGTTTCATTCCATGTTTGAGAGCACGACGAAGAGCAAAGCGTAACAACCATTGCACGGGAGAAGGTAATTTCGACATCGGGTATCCGGCGTAACCGTAGTCAATCCATGCAGCTAAATGGCCGAGAATCTGGCCGGGCGTCCAATTGCCCGTCGCGGTCAACATGTTACTCGCATGGGCAGTCGCAACACGTTCCAATTCCACGTCATAGTCATCCAGTGATCTTAAGTGGATACTTCGCATCATGTCTCGCTCGAGGAGCCTCTTGAAAGCAAATGTGCAGAACCCTTCCGGGCTTGCTCGGGAACCGATTTTTGACGGGATTTGCCATTTTCGCAATTAGCCTTGTCAAAAATGTGGCTGGCTTTACAATATTGCCGGTGTACAACGTAGAGTTTAACGGGATGATTTGCTGGGAAAGGGTTGGAAAACATGGATTTATCGCCAGTCGCCAATGCCACTCCCATCCGGCCCGTTGACCAGTTGGTCCTGGACCTGCTGCGACGCGAAGAAGGCTTGGTGGTCACCGATCTGACGGAAAAGCTCGAAGTGACCGCAACCGCCATTCGCCAGCGACTCGATCGCCTCGAAAGCGCGGGCTATCTCGAACGACGCAAGCATTCATCGGGACGTGGACGTCCCACCTACGCATATTTCCTTACCGATCTTGGCTGGCGGCAGGTTGGGGTGACCTATACCGACCTGGCGATTGCACTTTGGGACGAAGTTTTGGCCATCGAGGATGCCCCGTTGCGATCGAACATGATTCGGCGGGTATCGGCTCGCATGGGCGGCGCATTCCGCCGAATGCTGCCCGAAGGTTCACTGAACGAGCGATTGCAGTCGTTGGCCAACTTAATGTCGGCACGCCGTATCCCCGCTTCGGTCGATTTCCGCGAAGGCTTGACGGTCTTGGCCGTCCACGCATGTCCGTATCCCGATCTCACGCAGCGCGACCAGGATCGCAGCGTGTGCCAAATGGAACAGCAAGTGCTGAGCGAAGCAGTCGGGCAACCGATGGAGCTGACTCAATGCAAATTGGATGGCCACGGATGTTGCCAATTCCAGCCGGTGTCCTCGCACCTCAAAAATGGGCTGGGGTTCGAGCATCGTTCCCAGGCCTCGGAATGGCCCGTGGGCACTCCCTAATCAGGCAATCCCGGATCTGGGCCGAAGCCGACCGAACAACCCCACGGGGCATGGTCGCGACGATCGACAGTTTACCTTTTAACTTTCAGACACGACGAGAGAAATTTCCTAGACATGTCCCACACACTGCGAATCGAGAACTTGCACGTTTCGGTCAACGCCAAGCCCATCTTGCGAGGGGTGAACCTGGAGATACAGTTCGGTGAAACCCATGCCCTGATGGGACCCAACGGTTCCGGTAAAAGCACTTTGGGACTGGCCATTGCCGGTCATCCCAATTACGAAATCACCGAGGGCACGATTTTGCTCGACGGAGTCGACCTGACAGAGATGGCCGCCGATGCTCGGGCTCGGGCCGGCATCTTCATGGCCTTCCAACGACCGGTGGCCATCCCAGGGGTCAAGATGGCGGACTTCCTGCGTCATGCGTCGACCAATGTGCGTCGCCCCGATCGCAAAGAAGGAGAGGAGCTCATTCCGATGCGCGAGTTTCGCAAGGAGCTCAAGTCGAAAATGGAGTTGCTCAAAATGGATCCCGAGTTTGCGCGTCGCTACGTCAACGAGGGTTTCTCCGGGGGCGAGATGAAGCGGGCCGAAATCTTAACGATGGCCATGCTCTCCCCGAAGTTCTCGATCCTCGATGAAACCGATAGCGGGCTGGATGCCGATGCTGTCCGACTGGCCAGCGCCTCGATCGCAGAAATCGGACGTGAAAAAATGGGGCTCTTGATCATCACGCACCATGACAAATTGCTCGAGCACAATCCGCCGCAGTTCACGCACGTGATGCTAGGTGGTCGGATTGTTGAGACGGGCGGTCCTGAGCTGGCACGGGAACTCCACGACCGCGGTTACGATCGCATCCGCAAGGCCTATCCCGACGCGGATGCTGTCAATCAAGAGTTGCTCGCCAAGGAAGCCAAGGAAGAAGCCGCTCTGGCTTAAGCATTCCCTTCGAAACCAATCCTCGCAAGAGAAAAACCTAAATCTATCATGTCAACTGAAATAGCTCCCAACGACTCGATCGGTGAAATCAACAAGTACGATTTTCGCACCGAGAGCAAAGCGTTCTTCAAATCCCGAAAAGGGCTCGATGAAGACATCGTGCGCCAGATTTCAGAAATGAAGAACGAGCCGGAGTGGATGCGCGATTACCGATTGAAGGCATTGGCCATTTTCAACTCGAAACCGATGCCCACCTGGGGCGGCGACATCGCCATCGATTTCCAGGACATCTTCTACTACCTCAAGCCCACCGACAAACAGGGGCGAACCTGGGACGAGGTTCCCCAAGAGATCAAGGATACGTTCGACAAACTTGGAATTCCGGAAGCGGAAAAGAAGTTCTTGTCCGGAGTCAAAGCTCAGTTTGAGAGTGAGGTCGTGTACGGCTCGCTCAAGCAAGACTTAGTCGATCAGGGCGTTATCTTCACCGATACGGACACCGCCCTCAACGAGCATTCCGATCTGTTGCGAGAGTATTTTGGAACGATCATCCCAGCCACGGACAACAAGTTTGCGGCCCTCAATTCGGCTGTCTGGTCGGGAGGTTCGTTTATCTATGTGCCCAAGGGAGTCAAAATCGATTTCCCGCTCCAAGCCTACTTTCGAATCAATGCCGAAAACATGGGGCAATTCGAACGTACGCTGATCATCGTCGATGAAGGTGCGAGCGTGCACTATGTCGAGGGCTGCACTGCCCCGATGTATTCGTCCGAGTCGCTTCACTCCGCCGTGGTGGAAATCATTTGCAAACGGGGTAGCCGATGTCGCTACACCACGATCCAAAACTGGGCCAACAACATTTACAACCTGGTGACCAAACGAGCCGTCGCGTACGCAGATGCCACCATGGAATGGGTGGACGGCAACCTCGGCAGTAAGCTGACGATGAAGTACCCGGCTGTCTACATGCTCGAACCCGGCGCCCGCGGTGAAATTTTGTCAATCGCGTTTGCATCGGCGGGTCAGCATCAGGATACCGGTGGCAAATTGGTGCACTGCGCACCCAACACCACCGGACAGATCATTAGCAAGTCGATTTCAAAGAACGGTGGTCGCAGCAGCTACCGCGGGCTGGTGCGTGTTGAGAAGGACGCACATCAATCGAAATGCAACGTCGTCTGCGATGCTTTGATTCTGGATTCCAAGAGTCAAAGCGATACCTATCCGTACATTGAGGTCATGGATCAAGACGTCAGCATCGGTCACGAGGCCAGTGTATCGCGGATCGGCGAAGAGCAACTGTTCTATTTGATGAGCCGTGGCATGTCCGAAGCTGAGGCCAGCACCATGATCGTCAATGGCTTCATCGAGCCATTGGTCAAAGAATTGCCCATGGAATATGCCGTCGAAATGAATCGGTTGATTCAGTTGCAAATGGAAGGATCGGTAGGCTAAGCATGAACAATACGATGGCTTCTCCCCAAACAGGAGTCCCCGGTTTTGACGATGCCGCATTCGCTCGCTTCCTCGAACATCGAATCGATCCCGCGTGGTTGACCAGCGCCCGGCGCAAGGCTTGGGAGGATTTCCGATCCGGCGCATGGCCCGATCCGCGCGATGAGAATTGGATGCGGTCAGAGATTCGTGGTTTTCGGATCGGCAAATACGCTCCAAACATCCCCGAAGATACCTCGATCGCGGATACATCTCCGGTGCGAATGCTCGACGGACTCGATACCGCTGGAACGATGCGTTCGGTCAACGGTGTCGTAACGCAAGAAACGCTCGATCCGAAGTACGCTGCCAAGGGTGTCGTGGTCGGTTCGTTGTCTCGCTGCGTCCGAGAGCACAGCGGCCTGGTCGAACCCCACCTGCATTCGCTGGTATCGCCTACCAACGATCGATTCGCTGCGCTGCAGGCGGCGATGTGGAGCGATGGCTATTTTGTTTATGTCCCACGCAATACGGTGGTGGATCGTCCGATCCACATCCATGCGTCGATGGTCGACGGCGGTATCGATCTGTCACATACGTTAATCGTGCTCGAAGAAGGTGCCGAAGCCACCGTGTTGTTTGAGTCGGCTAGCCCTGAACCTACCGCGGGAGGATTCCATTGTGGAGCCGTGGAATTGGTACAGCGCGGCAACTCGCATCTGCGGTATGTCAATCTGCAGGACTGGGGACAAGACGTTTGGCATTTCGCACATCAACGAGCCAGGGTCGGACGCGATGCCACCATTCAATGGACCGTCGCTGCCGTCGGAGCACGGTTCGCGCAAGTCGAGCAGCAAGTCGAGTTGGTGGAACCCGGGGCCCGCAGTCAGGTCAATGGTGTGATGTTCACCCGGGATCGCCAGCATTTGGTCTACAACACGTTGCAGCACCACGTCGCTCCTCATTGCATTAGCGATTTCCTTTACAAGGCCGTGTTGCAGGATCGATCTCGGACCGTCTGGCGAGGAATGATCCAAGTCGATGCGGGGGCGCAAAAGACCGATGGCTACCAGCGGAATGACAACCTCATTCTCAGCGATCATGCGCGTGCAGATTCGATCCCCGGTCTGGAAATCAACGCCGATGATGTGCGATGCACGCACGGCAGCACCAGTGGTCGGATCGATGAGGAATTGATCTTCTACGCACAGTCACGCGGTTTTACGCGCGTCGAAGCCATGCGTATGATTGTCACCGGATTCTTCCAGCAGATTTTCGATCGCATCACGATCGAGTCAGTTCGAGAAGCACTCGGCGCGGCCATCGCTCGACAAGTCCGACAGTACGAATAACGTCCGACAGTACGAATAACGTTGGCCGAGCGGCCCGACGCGTCCCGCGATTCGCTGGAAAATTCACCGTCTTGGACGAGCTGCGTCTTCCGCAACTTTTTTTTCAACGAGCCACCCGAGTGCATGACAAGGAATTCAACCATTAGCACCACGGAATTTCATTACCTTTGCGAAGTAGAAACGCTTCGTCCTAACGCACCGCAAACCTTCGAAGTCGAAGATCGCTTCGTGGTGGCCGTGTCCGTCGATGGACAGGTATACTGCATCGAGGATCTCTGCACGCACGATGGCGGGACGCTCGGAGACGGAGAGCTCGACGGCTTCTGCTTGGCCTGTCCGCGGCACGGTGCAAAGTTTGATGTGCGCAACGGTCATGTCGTGTGCATGCCAGCCACGGAAAATACACCGAGCCACGAGGTTAAACTCGATGGCACCCGCGTCCTGGTCCGACTGCGCGATTGATCCAAAGCCGAGCAACAGAACCTGAGGCTCAGCGCTCGGCGATATCCCTATGCTTCCTTTTTCAATTCAACCCAACCCCTTTGATTTCAAATGGCATTCACTGAAGACAAAGTTCGAGAAGAACTCAAACGCGTGATCGACCCGGAACTGTTTGTGAACATCGTCGATCTGGGATTGATCTATGTCGTCGATATCCAGCCCGGTGACGAGGGCAAGCAGAATGTGAATGTCGAAATGACGTTGACCAGTCCCATGTGTCCAGCCGGTCCACAGTTGGTTGCCAACAGTCGCCAAGTGATCGAAGAGCTCGAAGGTGTCGGGGCCATCGACATCAAAGTCGTAATGGATCCACCCTGGGGGCCGGACAAGATGACGGAAGATGCGCGTGATCAGTTAGGGATTTTCTAATGACGACGTTGCCGCCGCAGGTCTCGGTCGATGAGATTCGCGAAGAGATCGCCGAATTGGAAACCTCCGAAGATCGCATCGGCTATCTCATCGAACTCGGGCAGGCATTACCGGATCTACCGGAGTCCTTGCGAACCGAAGCCTACCGCGTGCAAGGTTGCCAAAGCATGGTATGGCTCGTGCCGGACATCCAGCCCGATGCGATCGCCTTTCGCGGTTCAAGCGACGCACCCATGGTCCGCGGCCTCGTTGCAATCTTGCTCAGTGCCTATTCCGGTCGATCACCCAGTGAGATTGTCGAATATCCCATCGAAGATCTTTTTGCCGAATTGCATCTCAATGCGTTCTTGACCCCCATGCGCAGCAATGGACTGCACTCCATGGTGCAGAGAATCCAAAGCATTGCAAAGGCGGTCGAAGAGGTGGTGATTGACGGGTTGAGCGAAAAGGCAAACGGCACTCCCAAACCCCAAAAATCGCAAACACAACCGCCCTCCATCTCCATCGCCGAATGCCGAGCTGATTTTCCGATTCTCGCCAAACGGATGACGAACGGTTCGCCACTGATCTATCTCGATAACGCAGCCTCCTCCCAACGCCCCTCGAGCGTCATCGATTGCATGAGTCGCGTGTACGAATCGTACTACGCCAATGTCCATCGCTCAGGCCATGACTTGGCGATCGAATCAACGCTGGGCATGGAGAAGTCTCGCGCAGCCTTGCGCGATTGGATCGGAGCGGAATCGACCGATGAGATACTGTTCACACCGGGCACCACCGCAGCGATCAACCTGGTGGCTAGAAGTTGGGGCGATGCAAATCTCAAGAGCGGTGATGAAATCTTGCTCACCGAAATGGAGCACCATTCCAATATCGTTCCATGGCAGCAGTTGGCAGAGCGCACCGGAGCCCGAGTGCGTTGGCTGCGAGTCCGCGACGATTTCTTGTTGGACCTCGATTCGCTGCCCCAACTGCTCAACGATCGAACCCGATTGGTGTCGGTGACCGCAGTTTCCAATGTGCTGGGGACCATCAATCCGGTCCGCGCGATCGTCGATGCCGCGCATGATGTCGGAGCCAAGGTGTTGGTCGATGCCGCCCAGAGCGTGCCACATGGTTCGGTTCATGTAGCCGATTGGGATGCGGATTGGATTGCATTCAGCGGTCACAAAATGCTGGGTCCGACAGGCATTGGGGTCTTGTATGGCAAGCGGGCCGTCCTCGAATCGATGCCTCCTTTCCTCGGAGGGGGAAACATGATTCAATCCGTCAGCCTCGATGGTTTTGTCGCAGCCAATTTACCCCACCGCTTCGAAGCCGGAACGGCTCCGATCGCCGAAGCCATCGCCATGGCACCCGCCATCGAATATTTGACGCGTGTCGGTTCGTCTGCCATCCTCGCGCACGAACGGGTCTTGGCGCAGCGAGCCATCGACGGCTTGTCCTCCATTCCCAAACTGAGGATTCTCGGCCCAGCGATGGAACGCAAAACAGGCATCGTATCGTTCGTCGTCGATGGGATGCACTCGGACCAGATCGGGCAGTATCTCAATGCCGCAGGCATCGCCATCCGCGTGGGGCATCACTGTGCCATGCCATTGCACGCCAGATTTGGACTGGGCGTTAGCTGTCGCGCGTCGTTCTATTTCTACAACACACTCGAGGAAGTCGATGCCTTCGTCCATGGTGTTCGGCGAGCCGTCTCGGGCGTCGGCTAGGATTGCTGAAGATGCAATTTGACAACCGATTTGTACGACTGCTGCCCGGCGACTCCAAAACCGATTCCCAGTCACGGCAAGTCACCGGGGCATGCTATTCCTTGGTTCAGCCGGTAGTACCGAGCGATCCAAAACTCCTAGCTTGGTCCTCTGAGATGGCCGAGCGACTCGGACTGGATGCCGACTTCGTAAACTCGGAAGCCTTCTTAAAAGCCTTCTCCGGCCATACCCTGTTGCCGGGTATGGAACCCTTTGCCATGTGCTATGGCGGGCATCAGTTTGGACATTGGGCCGGTCAACTCGGTGACGGTCGAGCGATCAATCTCGGAGAAATCGTCAATGCGACAGGCGAGCGTTGGATGCTGCAGCTCAAAGGTGCGGGTCCTACCCCTTATTCGCGGCAGGCCGATGGGTTCGCGGTGCTTCGTTCAAGCGTGCGCGAATTCCTATGCAGCGAAGCCATGCACCATTTGGGCGTACCGACCACGCGTGCTTTATCCTTGGTCACGACCGGCCGACAGGTCGTGCGCGACATGTTCTACGACGGTCGTCCTCGGCGAGAAATCGGGGCTGTCGTTTGCCGCGTGGCCCCGTCCTTCGTCCGGTTTGGTAATTTCCAAATTTTTGTAGCTCGCCAGGAGTTCCAGCTGCTGCGACAACTCATCGAGTACGTGATCGAAACCGACTTTCCGCACTTGGGAGAACCGACCACAGCCGTGATAGGCAATTGGTTTCAAGAGGTATGCGAGCGCACCGCCGTCATGATCGTCGATTGGATGCGCGTCGGATTCGTGCACGGAGTCATGAACACCGACAACATGTCGATTTTGGGACTGACCATCGACTACGGTCCGTATGGATGGTTGGAGGACTACGACCCTGGATGGACTCCCAACACGACCGATGCGGAAGGCAAGCGGTACTGTTATGGCCAACAACCTCAAATCGCCTATTGGAACCTGGCTCAACTGGCCAACGCGATTTATCCCATCATCGAAGATCATGCGTTGTTGGATCGCGGCTTGGCCGCCTACGCAGACACGCTCAAATCGCGTTGGCATATTGCGATGGCGGACAAGCTGGGCTTGGAAGCATGGCACGACGCTACCGACGATGCATTGGTCGACGAACTATTTGCACTGTTGCGTGCAGCCGAGATCGACATGACCTGGTTCTATCGGTTGCTTGCAAGTTTCCCTATGGGTACTCGAAATGGACCGAGCGATTCGAATGGGAATTCCACGGGGAATTCCACGGAGTCGTCCGCTAGGAAGCATTTCGAATATGCCTTCTATCGTATTGAACAACTCGATGCACCTATGTTGGCCAAGCTCGAGGAGTGGTTGTCTTCGTATCGGCAGCGAGTGCTATCGGCAGGCATAGAAGATCAGGAACGCAGCGCACGGATGAATCGCGTCAATCCGAAGTACGTCCTTCGTAACTATTTGGCTCAACAGGCCATTGATGCGGCGGAGGCAGGTGACCCGAGCGAGATCCATGCGCTGCTCGACGTGCTGCGCCGACCGTATGAGGAGCAACCGGGCCGGGAACGATTTTCCGAGAAGCGGCCGGAGTGGGCGCGTCACCGTCCAGGTTGTTCGATGCTCTCGTGTAGTTCCTAGATTCACGTCCATCTACGGAGCCAGAGTTCCAGGATGAGCAAGTTCCACAGTCGGTAAGCATGGTTGGCACGGCCCGACATGTGGTCATCGACCAGGGGTTGAATCGCGCTGGCGCGCAGAATCGTGTGGCAGCGGGCATCGGGACCCAACAATGCGTCGTAGGTTCGATCGCGTAGTGACGTGCGAAGCCATTTAGCGATCGGGACGCCGAAGCCCATTTTTGGTCGGTCCCAAATGGCTTGTGGCAACACATCGCGGTAGGTTTGATGCAGTAGCCATTTGCCTCGGTTGCCACGCATCTTGAGGTGGACCGGCAGGGCAGCAGCCCATTCGATCAGTCGGTAATCAAGCATCGGTTGTCGGGCTTCGAGCGAGTGAGCCATCGAAGCGATATCCACCTTGGTCATCAGATCGCAAGGCAAGTAGGTTTGGAGATCGGCCGCCATCGCGCAGCTCATCGGATCGCGAGCGATACGTTTTGCAGGATTCTGGTCCGCGCTTCGACAGCGACTCCATGCGTTGCGAAGAAAGTCTGCTGGGTCGCGATCGGGGAGTGTCGCCACGAACGATTCTTGATACAGTTCCAATCGATTGGCCTCGCCGAAAATTTGGATCCAATTCATGTAGCGGTCCGGAGCAGGCTGGCCCAGCGCTTCACAAAAGCGTCGTACTCGCCTGAGAAGCGAGCGACGCGCCGTCGAATCCGGCAAACGTTTGAGCCACCACGATTGGTTGATCCATCCGATCGGGAACCAACGTTGCAGTTGCTCGCTCAGACGCAAGGCGCGGTACCGGTCGTAGCCACCGAACAGCTCGTCCCCTCCGTCGCCGCTCAAGGCGACGGTCACATGCCGGCGGGTCATCTCGCATAGGTACCATGTCGGAACGGCGCTCGAGTCGCTGAAGGGCTCATCGTACGACTCGACCAATCGATCGATGATCCCCAAAGCGTCGGGGTGGACCTCAAAGCGTTCGTGCTTCGTTCCCACGTGGCTAGCGACCATTTGTGCGAAGCCTGTCTCGTCGTGGTCCGCTTCGGAAAACCCAATCGAGAAGGTTCGAATCGGTTGCGACAACTGTCGCTGCGCGAGGGCGACAATGAGCGACGAGTCGATTCCACCTGAGAGAAATGCGCCCAGTGGCACGTCGCTTCGCAGCCGCAGCCCGATCGCATCGTCGAGAAGTGTTCGGAGCTGGGCGCTAGCCTCGGTCTCTGAAACCGGCGACTCCGTCGACCAGTCGATATTCCAAAAGGGTTCCGTTCTCGATTGGCCCTGTTCGTAGATCAAAATGTGACCAGGTTCGAGTTTATGGACTCCTTGATAGATCGTCTGTGGGTGGGGAATGTATTGATAGGTCAGGTAGGCATCGATTGCGCCGTGATCTAGCTGCTTTGGGAAACCGGGGACTGTACACAGCGCCTTCAGTTCACTCGCGAACAGCAGGTGGTCGGCGGTTTGCCAATAGACCAACGGTTTTTTGCCCATGCGATCGCGGGCCAGAATCAATCGATCGCGGGTCGAGTCCCAGATCGCGATCGAGAACATTCCGTTGAGATGGGCGAAGCATTCCGTGCCCAGATCCTCGTAGAGGTGGACAATCGTCTCGGTATCGCTGTGGGTAGCAAAACGATGCCCTGCGCCTTCGAGCCGCCGGCGGAGTTCGCGATAGTTGTAGATCTCTCCGTTGAAAACGAGGTGGATCGTTCCGTCCTCGTTGCTCATCGGTTGATTGCCCGATTCCAGGTCGATGATTGCCAATCGGCGAAAGCCCAAAGCCACGCCAGGCGTGTTGGAGCCTTGGGCGCGATCGGAGCGAATATGTGGCGGGGCTAACCATTGGCCTTGATCATCCGGTCCACGGTGCGCGATGGCATCGGTCATGCGCCTTAAGGCCTCGAGCGATAAGCCTGTGGACGTCGACGACCAAACCCCGCCTGCAATACCGCACATCCGCTTGCCGCATCGTATGAAATAACTAAGAACCCAACACCCACTCCGTCCTCCACTCTAACCGCCGGACGGTCTGCCCAAGTTCCGTTCCGTCGAAAAAAGCTGAGGCCATCCCAGTTTACCCAGTCCCACACGTCTGCCAAATCGGAACGACTGGACTTCAGAATCCTATTGAAGCTGGTCGAAGAAGGTGGTATCCGTTCGGATTCTCATCGCTCGCTCCTCGTCAAACATTCGTCTCGCCAAGGATCGTATGCACTACCGCACTCGAGGCTTATTTAGCGCGAACTTGGTTGTGATGGTTTTGCTAGGATTCAGCGGTCTGACATCAACAGCCTCCGCGGTTTATCAGCAATTCGATCGGATCCCGCCTCCATCCTCGTCTGGAGCCTCATCGGCTGGAGCCCCATCGGCCGAGTCCATGTTGCCCGAATCCTATCGCTCCCATCCGTACGGTCCTGGGGTCGTTATCGACGTCGATCCTGAGCCCAAGTCAGAAGGCATTGAACTACCCGAGTGGATCGACACTGGGTCGCTCAAATCGATCGATGGTTTTGAGGGGGGAATTTGCGTGGAGGACGCGTGCCAACCTCGAAGTCGTCGTTACACCGTCTATCGCGAGAATGAAGGGATCATGTCGTACATGCCGGGGGAAGGTCAGCAATTTGGATGGACCGATCTCGTCAATACGCCTTATCTCGACCGCGACGAGCATTCCGGGTTTACCTCGGGCATCGGGTTGCATTTTTTGTCAGGACCCGTCCAGCCGGACCTTCCACCACGATTATGGGACTTCGTCGGTGGGTATCAAAATCGCGATACGTTGTGCGATTGGTTTAGTTACGACATGGCCACGAGCGTCGGGGTCTACAGTGACTTCGAAGACAGCGCCCGCGATGGCGTCCGTTACCTGGGGCATGCGGTTGGTATGTTGCACATGAGCGATTCTTGGGATTGGGTCGCCGGCGTCGATTATCTGGACCGTGGTGACTACAAAATTCTGCCGGTGATCGGTTTTTCTTGGCATCCCGAAGAACATCCCAATCTGCAGTTCGACGCCGTCTTTCCGCGGCCACGCGTCGCAGTCGCGATCAACGCCACGCAGAGGTTGTATCTGTCCGGACTGCTCGGGGGAGACACGTGGGACATTGAGCAACCGGGCGAGGTCAACGATGTCATGACGTATCGCGACTTTCGCATGCTCTTCGGGCATGAGCGAATAACGGAAAACGGGCGAAGTACTGCCTTTGAGTTGGGGTACATCTTCGGTCGACAAGTGGAGTTCGAGACCAGTCCCTTGGTCACCACATTCAACGACTCGTTCATTGTTCGCATGGTGTCGCGGCGCTAGAGACCTCGCCACGCGCTGGGACCGAGGGTGGGCGGCGAGTCACTCGGAGGTGGGTTCTTCGCGCATTGGGAGTGGTGGCGGCGGTTTTTCATTGGGGTTGGTGCAGGCAATCGTCTTGTAGCCAAGGGCATTGAGTCGATCGGCCAAAACCAATCTCGCTTCATACTCGCCGTGAACCAAACGAATTTCGCCAGGCTTCTGCGCCATGCCTTGAACGAATCGAATGAGATCTTCTTGATCGGCATGGGCGGAATAGCCGGTCAGCGTGTGGGTTTTGGCCAGAACTTTGCACGATTGGTGGTCGATGGAGACACTACACTTTCCGCCGTGGCAGTCCTGGATTTTGCGTCCGAGGGTTCCGATGGCTTGGTAGCCCACGAAGACGATATCGGTCGTGGGCCGTTCGATGAACTGTTTGAGGTATTCCACCACGCGACCGCCTGTGCACATGCCGCTGCCGGCGATCACGATGGCTGGTCGTCCGGAGCGTTTCAGGTATTCGATGGTGCCGCGCGACTCACCCGCATCATCAATTTCAACTAGGTTCTCGAAGACCATGGGTTGATTGTCGACGGTGAGTGTTTCGTTTGCTTCCTCGCTCCAGTACTCCTGCATCTGTTCGTAAATGTCCGTCAGTTTGAGCGCCATCGGTGAGTCGACGATGATGTCGATGGCTTTGAGCATCGTGCATTGAGTGCGATGCCCGATGCCTTCCATGATTTGGTTGAGTTCCCATAGCAGTTCTTGGGTTCTGCCCAAACTGAATGCAGGGATGATGGTGACCCCGCGGTTCTTCATGGTTTCGCACAGGATAGATTCGAGGCGGCTGCGACGGGTCTCACGTCCCTCATGCAGTCGATCACCGTAGGTGCTTTCGAGTACGAGTACATCGGCCCGATCGGGACTGGCGGGCTGTTTTAGAATGGGGGTGCAGCGTGAGCCTAGGTCACCGCTGAAAACGTAGCGTTCGTCCCCGTGGTCGAATTCGACGTAGGCCGAACCAAGGATGTGTCCTGCTGGTCGAAATTGGAAGGATGCGCCATGCGAGAGCTTTTGCCATTTCTCATAAGGGACAGGCCGCACCAGTTCTTTGACCTCCTTGAGGATTTGAGTGATCACTTTCTTGTTTCGGGTGATCCCGAGTCGGATCGAATCCTCGAGCATGATGGACAAGAAACGAGCCGTGGGCGGTGTGCAATAGATTGGTTTGTGAAATCCGGCTTCGAGCAAGTAGGGGATACGACCGACATGATCGATGTGCACATGGGTCAGAACGAGTGCCTCGATCCCGTCGAGGGGGAAGTGTATTTCGCGACCGTCGACGCGTCGCGCATCCCGCCCTTGGAACGAACCACAATCGATCAGTACGGAATTTTCATCGCTGAAGTGCAACTGATGGCAGGAGCCGGTGACTCCTTCATTGCCGCCATGGTGGGTGATTTGCATGATCGGGAATGATTTGCTCAGGAGGAGGGGAGATCGTGCGTAGGGGCGGTGTGGGCTCGCCGGCGAGTGAGCCACCATTCCCAGAGGATTGGAATCACGCTGACGATAATGATACCGATGGTGACCAAAAAGAAGTTCTTTTGGACGATCTCCCATGTCCCCATCCAGTAACCCGCCACGAGAAACAGGCTGACCCAGACGACACCACCCAGGATGTTGTAAAACCAAAATCTGAAAAAGTTCATGCGGCCGATACCAGCTACAAAGGGAGCAAATGTCCGTACGATGGGAATGAATCGGGCCAGGATGATCGTTTTGGCGCCGTAACGAACGTAGAAGGCTTGGGCCCGCAGCAGATGGTTGCGGTTGAGCCAGCGCGAAGTTTCGCTGCGAAAGACGCGCGGTCCAACTTGATAGCCGATCCAGTAGTTGACCGCGTCACCCAGGACTGCCGCCACCGACAGCAGGGGAATGAGCACCCATAGGCTGATGGGGCTATCAGGCAGGGCGCACAGGGCCCCCACGGCGAAGAGCAGCGAGTCGCCAGGCAGGAACGGGAGCAAGACCAAGCCGGTTTCACAGAAGATAATGGCAAACAAAACCAGATAGAGCCAGCCGGGGCCGATAGCCTCCATCAACTCCCTGAGATGGCGGTCGACGTGCAAAACCCATTCGATGACTTGACTCATTGGCTCCCCGATCGCCGCGTTTACCCAACCGAGTCGGAAGCGATTGTCGCTCGTACACTCGTCGGGATTTTTGACTTTTGTCCCGGTATTACAGCGTAATTCGAGGGGGTGCGAAAGTTCAGATGGGAGGGCGGAAGGGGCGCGTGAAAGTCCGATCCGAAGGGACGATGGTGCGGGTTCTAAACTCCGCACCCCCAAATGGCGAAGCGAGAGAGGCCGAAACAGCCATCCAACCCTGGGTTTTTGGTCTTCCCCAAACGGTGCCAATGGATAAACTTTTGTGGATCTATGTCTTTAGAAATCCGTTGAAAAACGCAGCCCTCGGCAATTATTGGGGAGGCGGATGGCGGATCGTTTCCCTCGTGAAGAGATTTCCCTGCCCGATCCAACTATCGGCGAGGGGGAATCGCATTGGCAAAAAGTGGAGTTATGGACCTTAGCAAACTTCGAAACATCGGTATCAGCGCTCACATCGACTCGGGCAAGACCACGTTGAGTGAACGTGTTCTTTTCTATGCTGGCCGAATCCACAAGATCGAGGAAGTCAAGGGAGACGGCGACGGAGCGACGATGGACTACATGGATCTCGAGCGAGAGCGCGGGATCACCATCACGAGTGCTGCCACGCAGCTACAGTGGAAAGACCACATCATCAATCTCATCGACACCCCGGGCCACGTCGATTTTACGATCGAAGTCGAGCGATCCTTGCGCGTTCTCGATGGGGCTGTTCTCGTGCTGTGCTCAGTCGGCGGCGTTCAAAGTCAATCGCTGACAGTCGATCGTCAGATGCGTCGCTATGGCGTTCCGCGTTTGGCGTTTATCAACAAGATGGACCGCACCGGCGCCGACGCGTACCGTGTCACCCAACAGGTTCGCGACAAATTGCATGCCGATGCGATCATGATGCAAATCCCGATCGGAGCCGGCGAAACCTTCGAAGGGGTGATCGATTTGGTGACGTTGAAGGCGTTCTACTTCGATGGCAACGACGGCGAAATGGTCCGCGAGGAAGAAATCCCGGCAGGTTACACGGCCAAGGCCACCGAGATGCGTCAGAAGATGCTCGAGAGCCTGGCCATGTACAGCGACGAACTGATGGAGTTGCTCCTCAGCGAAGAGGCAGTACCCTCGGAATTGATCTACAACGTTTGCCACAATGCCACGCAGCAGCTGCGCATGACGCCGGTGTTCTGCGGATCCGCATACAAAAACAAAGGTGTGCAACTGCTGCTCGACGCCGTGATTCGTTATCTGCCCAGTCCACTGGAGCGAGAAATCAAAGCCCGAAAGGTCTTGGACGAATCGATCAAATTGGACTTGAAGCCGGACCCTGAACTGCCGTTCGTGGGAATGGCCTTTAAGATCGTAGAAGATCCGTTCGGTCAGCTAACCTTCGTGCGCATCTATCAAGGCAAAATCGCCAAGGGTGAGATGTACATCAACCAGCGGACTTTGAAAAAGGAACGCTTCAGCCGTATCGTACGCATGCACGCCGACAAGCGTGAAGAAATCGACACCGCCGAAGCGGGCGATATCGTTGCCATCATGGGGATCGATTGCGCCAGCGGTGAGACCTACAGCAACGACCGCAACTACTGCACGCTCGAGAGCATGTTCATCCCCCAACCGGTCATCAAGGTCGCAGTAACCCCTGCCAGTCGGGCGGATGCTGACAAGATGAGCAAGGCCCTCAACCGCTTCCGCAAAGAAGATCCGACGTTCCAAGTCTACAACGACGAAGAAACCAGCGAGACGATCATCTGCGGGATGGGTGAGCTGCACCTCGAAATCTACGTCGAACGCATGCGTCGCGAGTACAAAGTCGAAGTCCAGGTGGGTGCCCCCAGGGTCAGTTACCGCGAGACTCCGGGTATGGCTCAGGAATTCAACTACAAGCACAAGAAGCAGACGGGTGGTTCGGGTCAGTTCGCACACATTGTCGGAAAACTAATTCCGATGGATCCTGAAGGCGAAAAGACTTTCGAATTTGAAGACAATGTGACCGGCGGCCGTATTCCCAAGCAGTTCATTCCACCTGTGGAAAAAGGCTTCCGCGATTCGATGGCCAAGGGACCGCTGGCCGACTTCCCTGTGGTCGGAGTCAAAATGGAATTGGACGACGGCAGCTACCACGATGTCGACTCGAGCGAACGCGCGTTCTACATTGCTGCCTGCGACTGTTTCCGCGAAACGCTTCGGGCATCCAGCCCGCTGTTGCTCGAGCCGATCATGAAATGCGACCTCGAATGCCCAGAGAACGACCAAGGGTCGGTGGTGGGTGACATCATTTCGCGACGTGGATTGGTCAACAACACCGACGCTCGCGACGGTGTTTCCTACATCACAGCCGAAGTCCCTTTGGCCAACGTGTTCGGATACGCCACGGACCTGCGAAGCATGACGAAGGGTCAAGGAACGTTTGCCATGGAATTGGCCCGTTACTCGCCCGTGCCACGCAACCTGCAGGACGACATCATCTCCGAACGCAAAAAGCAATTGGCCGCATTGGCCAAGGCGTAGTCTGCCGTCAGCGATCGCTATCGATTTAAAAAAAGGCGAGGTTCATCCCTCGCCTTTTTTATTTTTCTTCTCCGAGAGGACATGGAAGGTCGATCGGTGCCAAGCACAAATGCCACTAAGTTCGCCTCCCGATTTCATCCCGAAGGGATTTAAGACATTCACCGGCTGCGTATCCACCCTGAAACGCGCTGCCCCTTCTCCCCTGTTGCCAGGGGAGAAGGGTGCCGAAGGCGGGATGAGGGGCACGACACTCACGCGCGCTGGCAGGCGGATCCGATACATCGAACGGAGCGCAAAAAAACAAGCATGGCAATGACGGGCAATCCAACGTGCTCATTGGATTAATTCTACGATTACCGTGGTTCGGTCACGAAGTACCGCGTGCTGATAACGCAGTCCCGTTCATCGAAAAGATTGATATACCAAACCTTGGTATTTGGTGGGATCTGGGCGGATACCGTGTCCCCCTCGATCACCATGGGAAGGGACTGCCAATTGCGTTCCTGCCATGCCCCTTCATCGATGGTGTAACACAGTTCCGCCTTCGCGATGTTCACCTCGCTTCGAAAGCGTGCCGACGCTTGTAGATCGTCGCTTTGCACCTCGATGAATTCTGGAAGTGGTTTTCCTTCGCACAAGATCGAATTCATGAACGCATGGATCTCTTCAGGGTTTTCGCCCGCACCGCCATGGCCGTGCGGCATGCGAATCCTCAAGCAAAGCAACGAGGGTTCATGAAGCTGGGCCGATCGCTGCCATGAGTCCATCGGATATGCGAAATCATTCGTGCCATTGACCCATAGCATGGGTGTTTGGGTTCTGGATAGAAAGACAGAAGGGTCCCAACGTCCGAGCCATTTGTCCGCGCGTGCTTTGCCCATGGAGTCCAGACGTGGAACCCACACCGAATTGTCCCCCAAGTAGCCACAACCATAGACGGGAACGGCGCAACGAAAGCGATCATCGATCCCCGCGACGATACAGGTTAAGTAACCTCCCCAAGAAATGCCTGTCACTCCGATGCGATCCGAGTCGACCTCCGGCAAGGATCGCAGTAATGAATGCGCGAGCATTGCCGCCGACACGGCATGCGTTTGCCATTGATCCTCGACCGGTCCATCGATTTGATCGAAGCTTGCATCCCAGCCCGGAGGGCCACCTTCTGGGTGCCGCTGCCATCTGCCATCGATACGAACGGGCACGCACCCGCAGACATCCATCGCGATAGCGGCGAATCCACGTTGGTTCCATAGCTTGACCCATTCGGCAAAGGCCGTGCCTCCACCGCCATGGATCAACACAACCCCAGGCACCTTGCCGTTTCGCAGCGTCGGTGAGTTTGCATCGGGAAGTCCATAGTACGCAAAGACTTTGGTGGGATTGCCCTGGTAGGGAACTCCTTCATAAAAAATTGCGTTCAGGCCATTGGACGGGATGTCTTCTGCGTTGACGTACTCGGGAGCCTGCGACAAGCGTTCGAGATCAAAAATCATCTCGTGCGCGGAACTGTCGTTTTGAGCCCACGCAGGCAATGCAGTCAAAAACAAAACAACGAAGCAAAAGAGCCATCGATACAGTGCGGTTCGGTTCATGATTGGTTGCGATTCATTCGGAGTCCGGACTTTGCCGAACATATACAACAGCAGCTTTCCGCGGTCCAGCACGGGTACGGAAACAGGTTACCATGTACAGCCGCTTCCCGACACCATTTGCATCACCTCTGTTTGAGATGCTGCACACACGCCCTTCGAAGACTCAGGGACGTGCCACCCATGTTCGAGATGTGCCCCTCTGCGCACCGAGGCGGAATAAAAAGATTGGTTTTCGTAAAGAAAACCGTAGTGGGCGGTACAGAACTCAAATCTGTGACCTCAACAATGTCAACGCTTGCTTCCAACTCCCGCCTGCGTTGCAATCTAAAGCTGCGCAATGACTTGCGAAAAAGAGGTCGTTCCATAGCGTGCACAAAATGCACGAAATAGCACCCTTTTCCACCCCATTTCGTGCACAATCGTGCACGACTTTTGCGACACCAACTGCTCATAGTAGAGGTCGCACTCCGCTGGACACTTGGTTGGCTACGCATCCGTCTCAGGCATAAGCAGTGACGGATCGCGCACCATTAAATTTATTGCAGCAACGCGAATTGTTCTGCTGCAATTGGATATCTCCTGCGTGTTGCGTCAATGACAACCGTGACCTCGACTTCTCAGGCCAGCCGGGCAAACGGTCCTTCGCCGTTCACCGTCTTCATCAATCCGCTTCCCGAAGCATGATCGCCGATTCCAGAGTGATTTCGAGCAAATCGCGAAAAGTTCAAAAAATTGTCCGGCTAAAGATCGACTCTCCGTTTAGGTAGTAGCGAGATTGACCGACGTCGCTTTGGCGATGGCAATCCGCCTAATCCTTTAGGAGCCCTAGCCATGACACGCGCAAACCTGACAGAAATCACCGTCGTTCTCGATCGCTCCGGTTCGATGGCGTCCGTTCAAGACGCGACCATCGAGGCCTTCAACGGTTATTTGAGATCTCAACGCGGTGGCGTTGGAGACGTGGTGATGAGTCTGATTCAATTTGACGATCAATATGAACCCTTGTTTTTGGCGAGGCCGATTTCGCACGCCGCCGAGCTGACCCGCGAAACGTATCAACCACGCGGCAGTACGGCCCTATTCGATGCAATCGGAAGAACGATTCGGGATTCGGGCGAACGCCTTGCCCTATTGCCAGAATCGCAGCGACCCGGCAGCGTCATCTTCGTGATTCAGACAGATGGTTTCGAAAATGCAAGCCGCAGGTATTCAGGTGCACAGATCAATTCAATGATCGCGCATCAGAGAGACCAATATTCTTGGCAGTTCGTTTTCTTAGGGGCAAATCAAGATGCCATCGCGTCTGCCGCGAAGTTTGGAATTGCAGCCGAGGCTGCATTGTCATACGACGATAGTGCCGCTTGCACCCAAGCAGCCTGGGACGCCCAGGAGAAGTGTACGCTAGGCTTTCGCGCTGCCCGCGCAGCTGGGGCAAGTGCAGAGACTGCTTGGCAATTTAGCGATAGTGACCGGAGGCGAGCTAAGAACGTGTTTTGAAATTGCCCTGAGCTAAAAAAATCGCTATGGCTCCAGGTGGGGTTTACCACAACGTCCACGCAAGGAGCCATAGCGATTCAAGATGCACAGAATTATCCCAGCGACGTGTCCGAGAATCAATGGCAGATCATCAGACGATTGTTGCCAAAATCGGCTCGGGTTGGTCGAAAACCGATCGATCGCAGGACGATCATGAATGCCATCCTGTACTGGTGTCGGACTGGTTGCCAGTGGCGGTACCTTCCGAAAGAGTTTCCTAACTGGTGTACGGTGTACGGAGTGTTTCGAAAGTGGAAGCTGGATGGAGCATGGTCGAAGATCCACGACGCTCTTCGCGAGATGGTACGCAAAGCTGCTGGGAAGAAACCAACGCCTACGGTAGCCATCATCGACAGCCAGTCGGTAAAATCCGCGGAAGGCGGAGAAATGCTGGGATTTGACGGAGGAAAACGCATTGTTGGTAGGAAGCGGCACATCGCCGTCGATACGCTTGGTTTGGTCCTCAACGACGTCGTTCATTCCGCGTGCGTTCAAGACTACGATGGTGCGAAATTCGTCTCGCTTGGTTTGGGCGAACGGTATCGAAGACTAAAGATCGTTTTTGCCGACAGCGCTTACGGAAAGATGGGGCTTCCACAATGGATGCACGACAACTGTCGACTCAAATTACAGACGGTATTGCGACCCGTTCAAACACGAGGATTCACAGTTCTACCGAAACGCTGGATCGTGGAAAGAACGTTCAGTTGGCTTGGTCGATACCGACGTCTGAGCAAGGACTACGAACGTCTTGTTGAATCCAGCGAAACGGTCGTGGAAATCGCCATGGTCAATCTGATGAGCCGACGCCTCGCAAGTGCGAAAACCTAATTTTAAAACACGTTCTAAGTCTTGCACGTCCGAGTTTCTCGGCACTCAGAATGAACCTAAAAGCACCGAGGACCGGGAAAAAACACTGATCGTGGACCGAACTTGGGGTGCACCTCACGGAACACACCAGGAAAAACCGGCCATATCTCGCAAATGCCGGACTTCAAAGTCGATTTGTCACGCTCCGCATCAAAGATGAGGCATAAGGAAACGCGTTCGCAGGGGCCTTCCCCACGAACGCATTAGCTCCAACTTCACCGTTCATCGAGTCATTGGATATCGCAGCCAAAGGTCGCGTTATGGAATCCAAAAGCCTAACGCTCATCTGCGAACGCGTCGTTCTGTTTTCCAAATCACCTATCGAACCAAAATTCAGTTTCCACCAAGATCGATATACCCGACCGCAACCGTTGTGCTCGGTTTGCCGTCTTCTCCAATCGCCTGAATGATTAACAGGTTCTTTACCCCCGGATCGAATCCGTCCATATGTCCCTTATTCTCTGGTCCACCATCCTTGCGAAAGTACATCCAACCGTCTGGGAAACCATCTGACTTCCCTACAAAAATCGAACAAACTTCGAGCTTACTTGGTGATGGCTGATGATCCGCAGAAATAGGCAGACACATTCCTTGCAGGTAGTTACTCAATCCAGATTGCTGGAGCGTATCAACACATGCCTGCCTGATCACTAGACCTGGGGTGCTTGGGAACGAAGGTGGCCCAGGGCAGGAGCAACCTGAAGTGACGCAATTATCAAACACATCCCATCCTCCCCCGACGACACCTACAAACAAACATGCATCAAAGGGACAACGAAGCCCTGTTTTCACCTGCTGAACGGTCATGCTATCACATCTCCTTATATACCAGCCTAGAAACAACTCGAAATCCTACATCAACCGCATTAAAGCCCACGTCCCTTTGGAATTTCAATTCGCGTCCGAATTCGACTGGCAGAGAATAGATACTCCCTCCCAAAACCGAAATTGCATCCCTTTTCGCGCGATCATGACAGAACTCGCTTACATTTCCGAGTGTGTCGAAAACGCCAAATCCATTGGGGGGGAAGTGCATTTGCTTGGTTGTCCCGTCAAGCGACGAGATTCGTGCGTGAAGGGAAACCCGACTATAATCGTCGCCAAAAAAGAATTTATGTTGGCTCATTGCCAAATTCGCGTGTACCCACTCTTCTTCATCAGGGAGCCTAAAGCCATTTGCATCGCGATTGACATGCCAACTCGTCGCGCCTCCATCTAAGCCCGAGTAGCATTTTTCAAGTCCATTTCTTTCGCTTAACCAATTGCAGAATTGCATTGCTTGTAACGCGGAAACAAACCGAACGGAATGAGAAGACGCATGGTCAAAGGTATCACCGTAACGATCTCTCAAGCGGACTTGATGCTCCGGATCAAATTCCCCGTACACGCCATTCGAAACTTCAGTTGTCGAAATGAAAAATTCCCATGAACTTTTGCCGGCCAAAGCACTCGAATCTGTGCGCGTCGAGGGAATACGAACGAGACAAAACTCCTGTCCGTCATCCTGATCTAAAACTACCCAACCTTGTCCTTGTCGCTCTTCATCACGCAACCTTGGTAAATCGAGGCCGTTTACTTTGAGAGCCCACGCAGCTGAAGAATGCACTTTGCCAGACGGATTCGTACAGTAAAGATCGTTCAGCGCCTCCCTGATGCGAGACCGGTCATCAATTGACGCATCACGGAACAACTCTCCAAGAACGTACGTTGCGAGCATTGCGAAATCGTCAGCGTCACTGCAAGCGATTGCAGATTGAAGGTTCTTCACACTCCCGTGGAAATGCCGCCAGATAGAACGTAACTGATAGTGCATCGTGGGGTCGACTCCGAATTCCGACATCTGCCACAAATGCTCCGGCTCACCCAATTCCATTGCAATGATTCGAAGCTTTGCATCGATTACACCTACCTGTTTAGATTTCTCAATTCGGTCACGAATGCATGCAAGCGAGTTTATTTTGTCGGCCGATAATGCTCCAACAAGATTCACAATTCCATCCTGCGGCAGATCCGGCAGGCAGTCCAGTAATTCCTCAGGATGCAATTCACCGATACTCGATAAACCGCACAAGAGATGAAACTTCACCGATTTGGACGTAGTTACCGCATACGACTCATCAAGAAGTTTCTTTGCGTACGCTCGATTCGCCTTGAGCCGATCGGTGAGTTCAGGAACTTCCGAAGCTCTACACGACGCGAGATCGTCAACGGCATCCTTGGTATCACGACTAATGCTGTAGTTTCTGATGGCGAAGCCCGTTAGAGCAGCCAAGATGAAAATCGCAACTGCAGTTGCGACAATCGTCATCTTTAGGCGATGGATCTTTCGCTCATTTGAATTCGGAAAGTACCTTTGCAGCCAATTAGAAAGTTCTTCCGCAAGTTCGGCAGCCGACTGTGGACGCTTACCAGGGTCTTTTTCCAAACATCGTACGACAATTGAGGAGAGCGAGGGTCCGCTAGATTCGCACTCAATTCTCGGTGGATCATACAGGATCGCAGAATAGACCTGATTCCGATCATCGCCAGAAAATGGTCGCTCATCACTGATCAACTCTGCCAAAATGATTCCTAGAGACCAAACATCAGTGCGCCGGTCAATTCGCCAAGTTTCTCGACGCACTTGCTCGGGCGCCATATACGGGGGGGAGCCGCCATGTATTACATCTTCACTCTGTGATTTGGAAAGACACACACCCAATCCAAAATCAGAAATGTGAACTTGGTCGTTTTCGTCCATAAGAATGTTTGAGGGCTTCAGATCGCGATGAACAACGCCGCGATCGTGCGCGAAGTGAATTGCGTTGGCAATCTCTATCACCAGAGAAACTGATCGATCGATAGGCAGCTTCCTTGATTGGATAAGCGACGCCAAGGTCGATCCCTCGATGTACTGCATCACAATCATCGCACGATCTGGCTCGATTCGACAAACATCGTAAATGGGAACAATGTTGGGATGCTCAAGCGCCGCGGCTAAACGGGCTTCCTCTAAGAACGCCTCGATCGAAGTATCCGATGCGAACTCTGATAATCGAGGCGCTTTGATGGCAACCTTTCTTTCAAGCAATGCGTCTTCTGCAAGAAAAACCTCACCAAAACTTCCGTGCCCAAGAATTTTTAGGATCTTGTAGCGAATCGAACCATCGGACATGAAACGGTCTTCTAATTCGGAAAGCGAATTCGCAATTGGCGAAGCAGCAAGTTCTTCCTCCGACGATATCGTCAAATCAGCGACCTGATGGGCAAACCGAGCGAAGTTCTCTTCTCCGAGGTACGGGGAACGGGAGTAAGCTCTCCCACCTGTAGCGTTTCCATGACTTTGCTCGAGCAAGGCGACACACCGCCCGCATGACGCCAAATGCAAAGAAACACTCAGGAATTGTCCGTCGGACACCATCCCTTCATCGAACGCAGCGAGTTGAGATGCGGATGGACAAGAAGACTTGGAAGACCTGAACAACTTCACCATGAATGAAGACTATCCAAAATAGGCAGAACTAACCGTCAAGCAAACCATCGAACTCCGCCCTCAGTCGCTTCAGGATTCGCGACTTGGCAATGTAAACCGAGTTGGCGGATACGCCCAATTGTTTACCAACATCACTGGGAGGCATCCCTTCGACGACAAGCAAAAGAAATGCGGTACAATCTTGCTCTGAAAACTCCGATTGCATCAACTTCACAGCTTGGTCGTAAAGAACGATAGTATCCTCATGCAAGCATTCCAAACCATCTTCGTCATTCACTCGAGCGACAGCAATCTGCTTCTCTGAGCAGTACTCATTGGGTCTGCATTGCTTCCAACGGAAATGATCCGCGATGCGAGATCGCGTAATCACCCGAATCCACGCCCGAAAACTATCCACCGGTCTAACGCGTCGGAAACTTTGCAGATTCTTGCTAACGGTCATAAAGACCTGCTGCCCCACATCTTCAGCGTCTTCTGGACTGAGCCCCGACTTCCGACACCAATGGTACACCAACCCAGCGTACAACCCAACGATTCGCCGAAACGCGTGACAGTCGCCGCGACGCGCTTGCTCCAAAACGGTCGACGATACGGTCTGCTCGAAATCCCTAATTCGCGGAACGGATTCGTCTTTCAAGAAATTGCACCTTTTCGAAGAGGCCTGAACTACTGGACAAAACGACAACACTAGGGCCCCTTCACCCTAAGTCAACAATACGGATGTGGAATGTAATTTCTCAGCGGACGGAACCACAACCGGCTCAAAAAATGACCAGGTTCTACTCGAAATCCAATCCTCGACGACATGCATTGGATTTCGGGATTCTGCCATAGCTACTGATTCCCTTAGGGTGAGATTCTAACGCAAACTCGTGTATTCGCAATCCAATTTAGCCAGCGTGCCATCTGCTTGCAAATGAACTTGTTTCTAGCTCTTCGCTGGAATCATTCCGGTACCCTGGGGGGCCTGCCTGCTACCCCCGCAGTTTACCGAATGGGAGGCAAGACAGCACCAAATTCCTCAAACATACTTTGTGTCGCTCCCCAGTAGCCCCTAAGGCATGGGCAGATCTCCAAGACGTTGTTTTGCGATCAAGCCAATCGCCAACGATGAAGGCAAAATGCTCGTTGCTGGAACAAGATCATTCGCGAAGTGAATTGTGAATGAAGTTTCGCTGTGTTCGGTTGAGCAACGTTCAGACAAAATTTGTTCGGCAGCGTGACAAGGCTAATCCTCTCCCGCAACGACCCGTGATTGTCCACAGCGTCGTCCACGAACGTTCGATTCGTGGGGCCAACGCAGTCACTTCAGCCACCCCGGCTACAATCGATCTTCCCAATTTTGATTTCCATGTTGCCGCATCGGTTGTTGTCGCGCTGACTGCCTCCAATTCCCGAGTACCCTTGCCTAGATTTGGTTGCACCCCAGCCGTAAGTCATTCGACTCCCAAAGATCAGCCGAGGACACTTGCTCAACAAGGTGATCAACAGCTTCGACGTACTGGCGCTCTGGATCAAAAACGAAAAGCGACTTTTCGAGGTCGCTGTCACCGCTCTGGTCTCCACGCCCTGGAAACCGACCCAAGCGCATTGCTGGCTATCAAGATTCTGATAGTTACTGAATGCACTTCCCTTGGAGAGGTTCGGATTCTCCTACGGCCGCGCAAAAGTACAGGTATGACTCCGAATTGCAGCCGTTTCCTGAAAGATAGGATCGTTCAACGAGGCGGGAGGGAATCATGAAACGGTCGATAACAATAAACTTCGTTAGTCGTAGGGTAAGAGTTACCGGCGGCGGCCCTTGGCCAAATCCGACCCAAAGCAAAGAACCCCATGAAATTTCCTGCGAATGTCAACCGTGAACTACGCACTCACCCAGTATTTATCCGTACGCGGACAATTAGCCCAGGTCGCAGACCCGCAATTGACTTGCACCGTGGGCATTGATTTCGAAAGAAGCTCATCGAAGGGTCGATTGTCTCGCCTACTACCCACCATACGTCGCAATTCCATTCGGTCGGCCTCATTAGAATAAATCGAAACAACTCACAGTCATGTATACTCGAAAAAACGGCAGATTTGATTATGCAAACCGGTGCTTGATGGTAGTTCGCTTTATGCCCATGCAGGTTTCAGAGTTGCCTACCTGCTAGAGGACTTCCGATATGCCCGACTCTCATCTCCGACGTGTGCAATTCTTGCCGGTCGCGATCCGTCTCGAACGCGTTTCCCTTTGTCGAACCAAATTCCTTGTGGGAATGCCAAGGCGCCTAGCAAATCTCGAGCTACCTGAAGTTGTATTCTGCGGAGTATTCTTGATGTTTTCTGGATGTGGTTTTGCTTCCAATCCAGAAGAATCCATCTCTTACAAAAATGGTGACAATGGCCTTGTCTCGGTTAGCAAGCTCGAGGTCAAGGCTTCGTTAGCACCCAATTCACAATTGGTCATAAACGTGCCTCTAGAGAACAGAACGGACAAAGCCATTCACGTTGTTGCTATGAAATCAGACTGCAGCTGCACCCAAGCACAGTTACCGATAGTTGTTCCCCCGCATTCAAAATCAGAATTGTTGGTGCGCATCGCTTCAGGAAACAATCAAAGCAAAAGTACAATGGATGAAAAAAGGATTGTTGTCATCCATAATGAGAGCCAAGGTGGGCTGAGCATTCGTTTGGTGTTGCGATACTAAATCTATTTTTGGAGGTGTTAGATGTTGAAACGGTTATTGCTTGTGACGGGAATATTCTGTTTGATACTCAGTTTTGATCAGCCGGCGTCTGCTCAAGGGCTTGGTACGACATGCGACGGTGGATGCGGCATGTTGGGCTGGTGCTGGGGCTCAAACTCTTGGTGTAATTCGGAAACTAATGGTGTACATCCCACGTGCTCGTGCATCATTTCGGGAGTAGGCAACTGGGTTTGCAGTTGTATATAGCTTGTTAGTCTAGGTAGCTTTGATTATCGATTTCGGATTTGCCGGATATCGCTCGGCAAATCCAATTTCTCATTGCCGTCGCTCATTTTCCTTCGAGTAGCTATTGGGAATTTCGCTTCGCTAACCAAACACAAGTTTGTCTGCCTTTTACTTGCGCCCTGGAGAATTAGTTGTGAAACTCGTAGCGTGTGTTTTCCTGTTGTTGACATTTGCAATACTGGCATTGCCGACCATCAATGTCTTCGCAAATGACTACGACGACCTCGTTAATCGAAACAAAGCTCTCAGATCAGAACTAAAAACGCTTCGCTTGAATGGAGAGATCGCTTATGTCGAATCGATCGAGTACGTCGGATTTGTCGAACAAAACTTATCCGAATTAGGTATGAAAAAATCAAGTGTTACCCGGTTGCTCGACAGGAAGTGGGTCGAGACATCTACAAGAAGTGTTAAACCTCGCGAAGAGCTGATGCCCGATTTAGGAACGGTCACCGTCAGAAACGATTCGTTTTTGTACGTGCTAGAAAAAAAAGAGAGTGGTTTTGTGCTAGTCAAAAGCAACTGTGTGAACGACGCGAACAACTACGATACTATGCCGATCTTAGACGCGTGCACAGAGGTGTTTAACGGCATTTCGTTAGAAAGATTCCTGTCCTACGACGGGCTCAGGCTGGAAGAGAGTGGGATGAATGGAGAAAACTATTTCATCAAATTGCGCTATGACGGGACGCCATCGAAGCTATTGCTCCCTGGGCAAATATGCATGATCGAATTTGATTCTCTTTCCCGAATCGTCAGAACGGAAACTGAATTTGGTCCCGAAGATTCGCAATTACAGATTTCTCGAAAGGTAATATTTGACGAAAACTCGGGGCATACGCTCGTGCCTAGTCGAATTGAATTCCGTTCAAATAGAGCGGGGACTCCTGATAGCCAATTGCGATTAGTGAGCAACATTCATTGGTGTTCGTACTCACCGGATTTGAAATCTTTTTCACCAGAATTTTACGGAATTTCTTCGACCGCAGTAGGTTCTTTGGCTAAAATCGCTCCATCCGTCGGTCAAAGGACATATTTTTCGATTTGGCCTGCCGCCGCCGCACTTTGCTTTACACTGTTTTGGGTAATCACTTACTTTGAGCATGCCAGGAAACGAAAAGAAAAACATATAGTCTCCGAGGTTTAAAAGGATAATCGACGATGCGATCAATGCCCCTGTCCCGGCCATCGAGTTCTCTTACTCGCAACGCTGTGACAATGATCGAGTTTCTTGTGTGTTTTGCGATCATCGCATTGCTGGCCGGGCTTGCCTTGCCAGCGATTCAAGCTGCAAGGGAAGCCGCTCGGCGAACTGAATGTGCGAGTAATCTGAGGCAGTTCCACTCAGATTTCTTTTCGAGGGACGATTTCAGGAAAAGGAACTTCCGGGAAATGGAAAAGGTCAATCGCTGCCCATCGTCTTCGCAGAATTTTGGCTATTTGCAAAACCTGATTGCCGTCCCCACGGAAGCAAAGGAAAACAAAAGCGGAACTATTGCATTCTTCGAATATGCTGGTGGCGATATTCGTTCCCCGGAGTTGAATATCGAGTCCTGGTTTAACAACGACGGCGGAGACGTAAGTACGAGGCTCTATTCGATGCAGAAGTATGTCGACTACAAGCGGCATTGGTCAAATTGTGCTAACTATCTTTACTACGATGGACACATCCAAGTAATCCCAAGTTCAGCAATCGAAGCCTGGGTGCAGCAGGAGTTCAACTTCTTTCAAATTGGCAAGGGAGCGTTTATTGATTAATTGGAGCAAGCAATTGCACGCCTTGAAGCATAGCCTTCATTACCGCTGCGTCGCGTTCCTGATTCAATTTTGTGATCGGTGCCTTCATGGTTGAGGTGTATGGTCTTCTCCCCAAAATGGTTGTTCATTTGGTACGAATGTGACAAGAGCGACGCACTGAGACAGGTGCGTTAATAATTAGCCGCCTTGCTACGAACCAGAACATAGTGCACTTCTTTGTACTAGAACTCGGCACCAGCAGCGATGCGTATCTTCTGACTTTCACCCCGTTTCTCGATCCAAGAGGGATGTTAGCTGTTTGCTAACATTTTTACTGGAGGAAAGGGCTCGTGAAGCGGAAGGAGTTTTCATGGGTGTCTCGGAGCAAACATTCTATCGATGAAAAAAGAGGTTCGCGGGTATGGGTATTGCCGAACTTCCCTGCCAGTGTGTCTAGCGACAACTGCTTTTCCTCAGCTGGCGACATGAAAAATCCCCGGCATGAGTTGAAATGCTAGCGTTGCTTTTGATGGGATTCTGCGACAACTAGAATTCCCCAGTCCGTCGATTTGTATTCTGTTACGGCTCGCTCAAACAAGGAGGAGCTTGCCGTGATCAGTCAGTGGAAGATTTCGAAACTCAGACGCCTTCGTCAATCCAACTACTCCATCACTCGTTGTGCAAAGGAATGCCACGTGGATCGTAAAACCGCACGCAAATACGCCGATGATCAAACGGCCCATACTCAACCG
>JBGSHV010000045.1:0-32809 GCA_041752005.1 Pirellula sp.
TCCGATCTCCGGGACTTTTACCTGTCGAGTGTCAGCAACAACATGAATGAGATCATCAAGGTGCTAACCATCATCTCGACGATCTTCATGCCGCTGTCGTTCATCGCAGGTGTTTATGGCATGAACTTCAGCACTGACTCCCCTTGGAATATGCCGGAGTTGCACTGGAGATTCGGATACTTCGTCGCGCTAGGTCTGATGGCCTTTGTATTCTCGCTTCTACTGATTTTCTTCCGACGCCGACGATGGATCTGAACCAGCTTCCAAGCGACGGATGCGAATCCGATTGCCTGCGGCTTGCGGAGATGCCTCGAATTTGTACTCTTCGATGGCCTGGTCGTTCTTTCCTAGTTGTTCGTAGTTCCGACCCAGCAAGTAATGCGCGTGGGCATGCCAGCGTTCTGTCCCTCGGATTTCTAACAACCGTTTGGTCAACCAATCGATAGCAGTCTCCGGTTTGTTCATATCCATGTTCGCCATGGCCAAGAAAATTCCAATGTCGTATTTGGATTTTCGAAAAAAAGATTGAGCCTGCTGGACGCGTGCACCAAACAACTCCATCGATTCACTTGGGCGTTTCACAACCCCGAGAGATCGTTGTATTTCGCGGTCGTATTGCAAATCGCGCAAGGTCTCTTCGTCGACTCGGAAATCCATGTAGGTCCGGAGCGCGCCGACGGCTTCGATGGTGCTCTCGAAGTCTCCTTGGAAATGCAGGACACGGGCCCGGCTGATGGGCGTATCGGTCACGAAAATTCCGAACTGTTCCATGTACTGCATCGAGAAAGGGGACATGTCATCCAAGCGTGTCCTAACCGAAAGATTGTAGATGTGCGCTAGCCATGGGGCGTTCCATATCCGGACCTGCAGCGTGGGATCGATCGCAGCAATCTGCTTTTCAAATTGGTCAGCATCCAAACTCAAGCGTTGCCGGTTCTCGCCGGTCAGTGAGCGCTCGAGGGTGTACATGGTCCGTCCGATCGCAAACGGTTCAACATCGATTAAGGCGACCAATTGGGCCAGATCTTTGCTCTCGACCGGATAATCAAAACGGCCGGGAAGTTTCGCGCGACGGAGCACGTTGGGGTCCGCTTTGGCTTGGGACAACGTGGCGATGCCCGGCCCGTTCGGATTGGGGATAGGGAGACCCCACCGAGGTTCGAACAGATAGATCTCATTTCCCAGCGGTACACCGATGCACCACAATCGCAAGGCTGCGTTTTCGGTGGCGCCGGTCAAACTCGGCAGGGCCAGCACGACACAGTCGATACCTCGCGAAAAGCAAAGCTGAGTGAAAAGCCGAGCCCGCTGCCAAGCGTCACCCCGCGCGAACATCAATGTCTGCCACGGCAGTTGACGGTACACAGGAGCCGAGTCGCTCAACGGAACGTCGGGATTGCTGACCAACCGCTCCACGTCCTCGGGGTTGCCTTCCAAGGCTACGTTGCAAATGCTCCAATCGAAGAGCTTGAGGGTCGTCTCCAAGCGGGTCCAGTCCTCAGGTGTGAGAACTTGGCGTTGCGATTCGAGCCATCCGGAAAAGAGCTGATCTCGATACGGCCGATCGAGAACCCATGCGGAGAGCTCCTTCATCATCTGGCACTGCAGCATGAATTCGCACTCGGGTTCACCGAATTCGAGCTTGCTCATTCGTTCCGAAAAGTCGACGGTGCGAAGAGAGGCAGGGATCGATTCGAGCAATCCCGACGGTGACCATTCCGGAGGATTGCTCACACTCTTGGACCAACTATTGAGCTGGTAGTTGATTTCCTGCATGGCCGCTGTTCGATCCAAACGGATCAACTGGGGCAGATAGCGAAAGGCTTCGCGAAGCGAATCGCGATTCTCTTTGGCCACCGCAGATTTCAACTGAATGGTCTCGGCCGCTTTTTGTTTTGGGTCGACGCAGCCAGTCAGCCCCGCAATTGCGAATGCCAGCGATAGACCGATGGAGAATAATCGACGACCTAAGAATCGACTAGGTAAGATTCGACCAAGTATGATTCGACGGAACTGCGTCGTATACGAAGATGGCGAAAGCCTTGCTCTCCCTGGGTTGGTGTTCATGGCTCCCACAGCTTGCATTGAGTCTACCGAGGCGGCATAACGTGTTTCATGCTATTCCAATACTGGGCGATTTACGTATTCCAAGCGCTCACGGTTCGCCAAATCTGATGCACTCGCTGTAGAACGCCAGGAAAGGCATCGAGCGGGACCATGTTCGGTCCATCGCTCGGACTGGTGTCCGGATCCGGGTGGGTTTCGAAAAAGAATCCATCGACCCCGACGGCCGCTGCCGCCCGTGCCAAAGGTTCCACCATCGCACGATTGCCGCCCGTTGTGCCACCCAATCCACCGGGTTGCTGTACCGAATGAGTTGCGTCGAACACGACCGGGACTCCCAATCCGCGCATGGTTGTCAAGCCTGCCATGTCATTGACCAACCGACCATAACCAAAAAACGTGCCTCGCTCGCACAGCATCAGCCCACCGCTCCCCGCGCCGCGGACTTTGTCGACCACATACGCCATATCGGAGGGCGCCATGAACTGGCCCTTCTTTACGTTGAGAGGTTTTCCTGTACTCGCACAAGCCACCAGCAAATCGGTCTGGCGAGCGAGGAAGGCAGGTATTTGCAGCAGATCGCACACCTGAGCTGCCGCGCTGGCCTGTTCGGGCAAGTGAATATCGGTGGTAACCGGGCAGCCGATCTTCGACTTTACGGCGGCCAATACCTCGAGACCGTCGTCGATGCCCGGACCCCGATAGCTGCCGCCGCTGGTTCGGTTGGCTTTATCGAACGAGGCTTTGAAGACGTATTGGATACCCAGTGGACTGCAGGCCTGAGCCACGGCCTCGGCAATGTTCAGGCACAGGTCGAGCGATTGGATAACGCAAGGACCGGCGATCAAAAACATCTGTTCGGGATCGCCGCAGCGCGTCGTGCCAACCGATACTGGTGCGACTTCTGTCCCGCGCTTTGGAGGTGATGTATCGGCCACTGCGAGCTCCTTCGCTCAACCCGTCATTCCGCCGTCGACGACCAAGGTTTGGCCTGTGATGTAACTCGCTGCGCGACTCGCCAAGAACAGCACGCATGCGGCCACGTCGTCGGGTGTTCCCAATCGATTGGCGGGGACCCGCTTCTTGACTTCATCGACCACCGCATCGCCCAACGCTTTGGTCATGTCGCTTTCGATGAATCCTGGGGCGACGGCATTGACGGTGATCTTGCGCTTGGCCAACTCCTTGGACATGGAACGGGTGAAGCCGATCATGCCTGCCTTGGTCGCCGAATAATTCGTCTGGCCCGCATTTCCAATGACCCCCGAAACGCTAGACATGTTGATGACCCGACCGTACCGCTGGCCCATCATGATCCGGGTCGCAGCCCGGCAGCATAGGAAGCAACTGGTGAGGTTCGCAGCGATGATGTCATCCCACTGTTCGTCCGTCATCCGCGGCAGCAGTGTGTCGCGCGTGATGCCTGCGTTGTTGACGAGAATGTCGAGTCGTTTGTATTCGGTTTCAACCGTCTCAAACAGCTTTTCAACTGCCGAGCGATCGGTCATGTCACAAGCGATCGCGACAGCTTCGCCTCCGGCAGCTTGGATCGCAGCCACAGTCTCCGCCAGCTTTGCCTCATTGCGTGCTACGCATAGGACCTTGGCCCCGTTCTCTGCCAGGCGGATTGCGACAGTTTGCCCCAAGCCTTGCGAGGCTCCCGTGACGAGCGCAATTTGCCCATTCAAATCAGCAGATATACCCAAGGGTGTCGACATGCTTCGAATCTTCGATAGGAGTGGTGATGGAAACTAAGTAAAGGTGGAGGAAGTCAAAGGACTGAAAAAATCAGAGGACTGAAATACTGAAGTAAGGGGTAACGATCCAGGCCGCAACAACCGACTTAGCCGGGATCAATCGCCAAACGCTTCGCAGGGTATTTTACGATCGACGCGTTTGAGGGTGCTGGTCAATACGCGGCCAGCGCCGATCTCGTAAAACTGTTCAACGCCCTCTGCGATCATAGCTCGCAGGGAGCGTTCCCAGAGAACCGGAGACACAATTTGACGGGCGAGCAACGTTGCAAACTCGCTCGATGACTGATGCGACAGGGCATCCACATTAGAAACCAATGGGATTCGAGCATCGGTCAAGTTGGCTTGTTCGACCGCGGAAGCGAGCGGTGCAATGGCAGGGCTCATGATGTCGGTATGAAAGGCACCGGCCACGCTCAAGCGAATGAACTTAGCGCCGGCCTCGGCGGCCGCAGCTTCGCATCGGTCGAGTGAAGCCAGATGGCCGGAGATGGCGATATTGCCTGGGCACAGCAGATTGGCCACTTGCAGGATTTCTCCAGGCACGCGTGTGGCATCGCAAAGCGCTTCGACTTGTTCGCGATCCAGTCCTAGAAGGCTGCCCATTCCGCTGGGGACCGCGGTCGCGGCCGACTGCATCGCCGTTCCGCGGGCTGCGACCAATCGCACACCGTTTTCGAAGCTCAAAGCACCGGCAGCGTAAAGGGCGCTATACTCGCCCAGACTCAATCCGGCGACGGTTGCGATGGAGTCGCCCACTTCGGGGCGTTGTTCCAGAAAATCGGTGAGAGCAGCGACGGAGTGAACAAAAAGTGCCGGCTGGCTGTGGACGGTCAGATTCAACTCGGACTCTGGACCTGAAATGCAAAGCGCCGAGAGATCGTAACCAAGGATTTGCGAGGCCTGTGCGAAGAGCTCGCGGGCAGACTGACTGCGTTGGAGCAGGCCAGATCCCATCCCGACGGTTTGTGCTCCCTGACCAGGGAAAATCAAGGCAGACTTTGGCATCGAACACGCCCCTTATTGAGCCCTGCGGCAGGGCATCACCAAACCGCCAAGCGGGTGGTTTTTGAGGCGGTTACTGTGCGACTTCGCCCGTGTCCACTACGACTCGACCCATATAAAAACCACACTTCGGACAAACCGAATGGGTTGGGACGGACGTGCTGCAGCGACTGCAGACCTGCAGTTGTCGAGGCTTCTTAGCGTGGTGTGCACGGCGTTTGCCAGTGCGGGAATTTGAGTGTCGTCGCTTGGGAACTGCCATGGTACTGTCTCACAAAACAAAGGGACTGATTCGGAACGCCATGCGATTCATGACAGGCGTCCGCGAGCCCCGAAAACGCGAGGATCGGAATTTCTGAGTCACATCCGTAATTTGGGACGGCAAGATTATGGCCTTGAGGAGATCCTGTCAAGCCGAAACCAGGCGCCGGATCATCACCCCGCAGGCTTGCCCCTGCGCTGAATAGGCTACATGTGCGAAGGCCTCGCCCGGCCCATCGGAGTCCTTGGCGAGTCGGATCGGGCACTTCGGATCCGCAACCCGGGAGTTCAGGACCGGGAATAGTTTCCCGTGTTCTAGAGCCAAGCAACTGGCCACGATCTCGATCGTGCCACTGCCGGCGCCCAAGCTGCCAAAGAAGCTTTTCGCGGCGGTGACCGGGACATCCCGATCGCCCAGCGCGTCCCGCAACCCGGCCGCTTCGGAAGCGTCCCCATCGATTTCGCTTTTTCCGCAACCGTGGATGTGCCACGTACCGTCGGCCAGTGCGTGCCCGCGATCGCGAGCGCGTTCGAGAAGTTGGCGAGTGACGTTGCCGATGGCGATACGAATGTTGTCGCGTGTTCCGCCGGCAGGTCCCACCGACGAACTAGCTCCGGAGATTACCTCTCCCCAAATCTTGGCACCGCGAGCCACCGCCCGTTCGAGCGATTCCAGAACCAAGGCACCGGCTCCTTCGCCGATGATCGAACCGTCGCGTGTCGCATCGAATGGCCGCGACATCTCCGCCGGATTGTCGCGAGGGCTGGCAAGTGGTTCGGCAGCATCGAAGTGCAAAGCTCGCAACGGTTCGAGACGTGATCCAGTCGCGCCGGCGAGCATGGCGTCGGCTGCACCGCGACGGATCGTTGATACGGCTTCGGCAATCGAAGCACCACTGCTGGCCTCCCTAATGGTGACGGAATTGCTGGGGCCACGAAGGTCGTTGTAGATAGCCACGTGGCTGGCGGGCATGTTGGGCAAGTACTTCAGGAGCCACAGCGGATTGACCTGAGGCCGACCGGTCATCGGCCATTTGGCCATGTCGAATTCGTGCTTGTCATCCAGGCAAGCGGTCACGCCATCGGCGAATTCTTCAGGTCGCGTCAGGATATAGTCGCTACCGTACACGATCCCAAAGCGGTCGGGATTCCGACTCGCGGCATCTCCCAAACCCGCGTGATGGAGGGCCAATTGACAAGCCGCGACGCCCATCTCAATCTCGCGGCACATGACCTTCTGATTCTTTTTGATGGCTCGCTGCAGGCCCTTTTCCAATGGACCGAAGTCACCGATGTCCCCTGTAAAGCATTTCGCTTGTCCACCATGGGACGCGCGAAGGATACCTGCCGGGAGGCAATCCAGCTCCATGATTCCAGATTGCCCAGTCGCTAAATTTTGCCAAAAGGTATCGAGATCGCGTCCCAGGGGGCCGACCACTCCAAGGCCAGTAATGACAACTCGTTGGCTAGATTGGGACATAAGGAAAGCGGGTTCGGTGGTGGCAACGGGCTGGAAGGAAGGCGGTCGGACAGCCGGATCGGCCTAAAATCCAATGACTAGCAAGGAAAAAGAATACACGGTCGTCCGTTCTTGAGCAACCAAGCATGGCGTTACCCGTAAGGCTGGACTTGACAATCCGAATCCATCCTCAACAATTGCGGCTCGGCTGGTAAAACCTAGGATCGACCTTTTGATGGGGTTGGGTTCAGGATTCTCTTGTCGAGTCCTCCGGACACCCCGGATTTCGTCGGGCGGTTAGCTCAGTTGGTTAGAGCGCAACGTTGACATCGTTGAGGTCACAGATTCGAGTTCTGTACCGCCCACTATCAAAACTCCACGGAAACCCTTGTTTTCCTTGGGGTTTTCTTCTTTTGTAGAGTCGATGTCCACAATCTCAGGATTGTCAGGAATGGACTGGTTTTGACCCTCTTGGACACCATTTGGTGCAAGCGTTCGGACCAGCGTTAACCCTTCGATTGCTTCGGCTGTGTCCAGTAGCCGCGCGTCCGTGTAAGCACCCATCGTCAATGCGATGTTGCTGTGACGCATCGCGGCCTGTGCAACCCGCGGAGCGACCCCGGCTTTGGACAGGTGCGTTCCGAAGCTGTGTCGGAGTGCATGGACATGAACGACACAACCGTCGGCGTCCTTCTTGGCAATTCCAGCGGCCTTCAAGTCGCGATCCATAATCCGCAGCAACCCGGCGGGAACCACGAACACCCGATCGCCCCTTTCCTTCCCGGAAATCCAAGCTTTCAATTCAGCAGCCAGGTCCGATCGGATCGCGAGCGACGATCCCTGTCGGTTCTTCTCGTTCGAATGATCGAGTTTGATGAAAGGAACGTCGCCGAACGAGATATCCCGACACGTCAGCGTTCGCAACTCGTTCAACCGCAATCCGGTTAGCACCGCGGTCTTGTAGATCAACGCTCGTTCCTTCCCAAGCCGTTCTAGTTCGCGACGGCGGTCGTCAGTGACACTTGCGAGCAACTTCCCTTTGTTCGGTCCTCGATAAACGGTCATCGCGTGTTCGAGGGGGCGACGACGGGCAGCATCGAGCAGTCGCGTCAATTCGTCCTCGGTCAAGGCACGTGCCCTGCGGCGTCGTTCGGATTGCTCATTCATCCGAGCCATCCCATCGAATGGATTTGCGATCAGCCTCTTTTCTCCATTGAAGTGCGTCTGCTTTCCGTTTACCCGCTTGCCGACACACCAATTACCAAACGCTAGCCACGATTCGCGATAGCCGTTGTAAACCGCGGCCCCTAATTTGCGATCGCCCTGACGTTGATCCGACAACCACCGTTCGAGCCGATCGACGGATAAATCCGCGAGGGTGCGAATCTTGCAAGCGGCGGCTGTTTCCCGCAGTTTGGTTGCGTAGTGCTTCACTCGTTCGGGGTGCGTTCCCTTTCGGCGCTGATATTCCAAAAACACTTCAAAATGTTCTTCGATCGGCACACCAGCGTGGTCGGCAATCCGGTCTTGCTCGGGCGAGAGGATCTTGGCTTTCACATGTTCCGCTCGCTTTTGTAAATCGGCCAAAACCGCAGCGGCTGCGGATTTATCGGTGCATCCGGTTGCCACTTCGCGAACCACGCCTTCGCCGTCGCGATACTTTGCCGTGTATGTGGTCGCTTCCTCTTTGATCCGATCTCCGTCAGCGGTCAACTCCGACGTGCGGCGTTTCCCTGTTCGATCGGTCCATTGAGCGAACCGTTTGACCTCTCCTTTCACGGTGCGCGTCACCATGATGGCATCGTGGGGAATCGGTTTTGTGAATTGCTTTTTGAAGAGCGTTGCCATGATCATCACTCCATGTTCATCCAAGGAAAAAAACGCGACGGCGGGCGGGTGATGAAGCCCGATTTCGGATGTACGGTCCTAGCCGTCGCGACCAAAGTATACCGAATCCCGCGCACCAATTCGATCATCATTTACTGTGTTCCTATTTCGACGAGGGATCGAAGTTCCCGATAGCGCCTTTTGGCCACCGTGAATAAAAGCCTCGCCACATGGCGTCCAGCTCTCGCATGATCGCCCGCCATGTGAATGCTTAGTCCAGTCGCCTGCCACCCGAGAAGCGAGCCGATGACAGCTTCCTTGGTTACCTTGCCTCTCCATTGAGGCATTGAGGGTTCGTGTGACTCGATCGTCTCCCAAGTGCTCTCAATGACCAGTACACGAATTGGGTAAGACAACAAGCGTTGAACTTCACGCTCGAAGCGGTCGCGATCCGAGCCAATGCAACCCATCAAGTCGCCAAGGCTCTTACGTTCGATCCGCACGACGTCAGGGCAAGAGGCGAGAGCATAGTCACCCGTGTCCAGCGTGCCCCGTTCTGATCGAAGGGGCGATAAGTCCAAGGGGCATTGTTCGCGACTATCCGTTATCGCAACAACGTTTTCCGGTAATAGAGTCGCGGGTAGTGTGTGCTTGCTCATGCGGATGCCCTCCGATCGAATAGCTCCGCCTGAACCAATGCTGGAGTGCACGCCTTTTGTGCAGCGATTGGCATTGCCGGTCCTACCCGGCGACAACCAGAACTCTTGCCACAATTTTGGCATTCGAAGTTTTCAAAACCGTCAAAGGTCGGGACCGCTAGCAAAGGCAAATGGCATCGTCGGCAGGTGGGTAGCTCAACGGAGCGTTCCAGCATTGTCATCAAATCCCGTTTGCTCCCTCGGACAAATGCCGAAGCATCCGGGGTCACACGATGGGACGGGGTAACCCACAATCCGTTTTGACGAAGCGATACGGTTAGTCCGAACCGGCATAAGGCATTAAAAATTGGGTATCCGCTCAAAATAACACCCCCTCGGATTCGTTGCAGGGTTCGCACAATGGTTGCGACAAACCCGAATCCAAGTCCGAGTAAGCCGAATCTAACCCACCAGACCCACCAAACCCACCATCAGCAAATCCTCCCGCAGCCGAGCGAACGCGCCAGCGACATACGCCACCACGGGCTGAGACAGACTCCAGAAATTTGCCACCCTGGACGCGACCAGCAAATCCACGCATTCGCCGACCGAATTGTTTGCCATTGAAATGCTCACCGCAAATCTCAAACACCGCTTCAGCTAACGCCTCGTTTTCGTCCAGTTCTCCATGGCTTCCAAATGTCTTTCGCTGAATTTCTTTCGTTGTCAGTCCGATCCCAGACGGGTCAGCCAGCTCGATACCTGCGATCAACTTGGCGAGCAGTGCGGCGGTGTCGTCGCCCGCAAGGGCCGTCGCTCGAGTTAACATCGGATCCGCACCGCCAGCCCAAACAATCGCACCACGAATCTTGGCCGACCACGATTCAAAGGATCCCCACTCGTCTCCTGTTTGTTTCGGACAACCCGCGACAAAGTACGCTCGAAGCATCGTTAGTGCGGCAACGGCTAAAAACGGTCGTTGTTCCTCAATCCAATGCAGCAAATCGGGATGGTCGAACCCGGAACGGATTTCAGGCGTCTCTAACGGCGATTGCAATCGGATCGGCAAAACACGTCGGCCAACGTCCGACCCAAAAGCCATATTATTACCCGTCGCCGACCAAATCGTACGCATCGGCAAATCACCAGTCATGCGAGACTGTCCTAACAGTCGATCTGACCACATCGCCGATGTGATAGCCGCATCGAGTGCCGCACCGCCTAGCTGCACATCGAGATTGTCAAACAGCACACTGGGAGTAGCACCAATGGCGACCGCAGTGATCGTCTTGCGCATTTCATCGTCATCGCGGGTGAACGCTTTGCGAGCCGCCCGGCGTCCGTATGCGATGAGCGTTGCGGCATCGACCAATAACGACTTGCCAGCCCCGCGAACGTTTGCGGTGACTGCGAATAAGGGGACGTAGCCATCGATCGACGAACGACCAATCATGGATAGAACCATCGATACCCAGGCGCTCGAATCGGCTGCTTGGAACATTGGGAAGTCTGCCAACACTTCCAAGAGGACCGATAACGCCTTGGCAGCATCCTCTCTCGTAGGTGACTCCGGGACCTTCGGAAACGAGGCGTTGGGTCGAAAGATCAATCCTGTTCGCGAATCGTAACCAGGAGATTGCACGACGGATCCGTCGACGCGAATGGTCGGTGATTCGACAACGCCGGACAAGGGACGAATCACGCCGCCAAAGCTTCCCCGCCGGTAAACCGCGTCGATCAACCAGCTAGGTGGCCTCGAGGGATGAACCTCAACTTCGTTCTCAGTTTCCTTCTCTGTAACCAGATTGCACGCTTGGGTTATGCGTTCTCGCACTAAACAAGGTGGCAAATCACGAACGGTCAAACACCCTCGGGAGTCAATGTCGTCGTTCTCGATTGCATGAACGAGTACGCCACCACGAACGTACAGCCGAACCGCTTCCGAATTCTCGTCGCTGATCCATGGCGATTTCCAGCCGAGATCACCAAGACATTGGATGACTTGTTCCGCCGTGGATGCTTCGTTCATTGAAACGATGACCTCGGGCTTATCTTTGGAGTCGTGTTCGCTCGGACGGGGCTTCCACGGGATCGCCGAATCAATTGCTTCCCGAATAAGCGTTTGTCCACCCTGATTCCGAAGGCAATCGCGAACATCATTACCGTGTCGTTCCTTCACCTCGCCCGGAATTCGGGCGATAGCAATCGATGCGGCAATCCCTGCCAAAACGCTCGCGGTGTGATCGGCCCCGAGCATCCCAGCCATATCCAAATCCGGCACGACAACGACGTCCACGCCCTCAAACAAACGAGCGTATTTCGACGCCAGTTTGTTACCGCAATAGCCGAAGGCGTTGTAGCCAAGGCCAACCAGTGCCGCGGCATCCTTCACGCCTTCGACAGCCAACCAGGTTTCGCCCGCTACCGGCAAGCGACCTGGAAAGAAAAGACCGCTATTCCCTTCGCCCGATTTCACCCTTCCCTTATCACCCGGCCACAAATCGAAGTGCGAATGAACGACACCCGCGTCGTTGTAAAGATCGACCCGGCAGACTGCGAGTCGATCCCTCCCACGAATAGCTTCCTTCGCGCCGAAAATCCTAAATGCTTCAACTGGCATTCGTTTATCGCGGCAAGTCGCCGTGATAATATCCACCGGGGATGTTGATGGTCGATTATTCAAACCAAGTCGATCTGCGGTCCACTTTGCCGCATCTTCAAAGGATGTGTCCATTAACCAGGCGACTGTGGCGATGCCGTCACCGGGCCTGATACGCGAATCCTTGTTGAAGCAATTCCGACAAAACACCGCTCCAGTGGCGGCAACATCTTTTGCCGCGCCGTAGCGATCCGTGCCGCCACACCTTGGGCATGGTTGTCCTCGACTCTCCAGGCATTCAGCCGGTAGTCCCGCGTCGTTCAAAATGCGAATCCACTCTCCGCGGGCAGCGGCTTTGAGATCCGAAAAAGAAACGCGATTGCTAGAATGAGTTTGTCGATTCTTTGGAGGCGGGCTGATGATCGGGCCCCCCTCGATCTCGTGGCTGGCGACGCCAGCAGCATCAGGAAGATCTTCGCTTCCTGAGAAAAGCAGTCTTACTTCTTCTTGGTTCACTTTCGGCCCCCTTTCGCGATGCTACGAACATTGGGGCAGCCGTCTGCAATCCATTGCTCGATGACCGCACGTGGCCATCGCACCAGGGAACCGAGCTTGATCGGCCTCGGCATCCTGCCCGAGTCCGCCAGACGGTAGACATGTCGAATCGAACAACTCAAATAGAATTTTGCGACGTCATCGACGGATAACATCGCCCGCCCGCGACCGTCCGTGATCGCATCGGCGTTTGCGTTTTCGTGGGGCATCTTTCGTACCTGGGGTCCAGTGCCAGGCAAACACCGTCACGAATTGTGACTGTCAGCGTTTGCCATACATGAACCACAAATCGGACCACCGGACCATAGGCAAGAATTGCGGGATACCCAGGTTTTATAGGGTCAATAAGATCGGGAAAATTTCCACGGTGGTCCGATTTGGTCCGATTTCTATAAATCAGATTTCCGGACGACCGAGCCCCCGATGGTTTTTGAGTCGCTTTTCTTCAATCTGATATGGCAGTCGTTCAAATACTTTGTGAAGGACTCTGCACTAGGCGGAAGCATCTCGGCTGCTTCTCCATCCTGCTTGATTGCGTCGAACAATTCAGTGGCAGTCATCTCATTCGCATCCGGGATTCGCTCCATTGCATACTCGTAAGCCGACTTAGCTTTGATTCGTGATCGTGAGTTCGCACGTAATGCCTTCGGCATCGCATCGTCTGGTTCGCCAGCATTTGCCGATCCAGGGTGTCCCCCGAGTGGAGCAGGTGCCCCCGCTAGTGTCTTTGGCGTTTGCTTGGAGCGTTCGTCAACGGTGATTCCGGTGTGGGGTAACGCCCCCCCAACCGGGAATGCCAGGATTCTTGCAGCATCAACGAGCTCGTCCAGCAACACTTGATCTACTCGATTTCCGCCAATGTAATCACCGAGAGCCTCTGAATGGGCGCTTCGATACATACGAGAATCAAGCAATTGGTCTACCTTCCATCGCAGCAGCTTTTCAACGTCACTGTCGCCCAATTGGGCCAAGTGCTCGTAGTAATCTCGCAACAACCAAATGGTTTCGTCCTTGCGATATTCATTGGGGTGCAATGGGATTGCTTGCCCAACGCCACTACCATCCGAATCGGTCGGTAGCAATCGAATCGGTGCCCCAAACGGTGGTTTCGGATCGTGACGCCCTCTCAATACACGATGTCGAAAAGATCGCTCCACTTCGCGCAAAAAATCGACTCCCTCGGGAGTCCAGACTGGGCCTCCATCATCAAAATGCCAACCCGCCAGTCGCCTCGCTAGCACCTGAGCACGATGCAAAAAGTCGACCCTAGACCAGGAGTCCAAAGTGGTACTCTCGCTCGATCCGTGGGTGTGTTCGAACGCACCATCCCGTAATGGCTCTGTCATGAAAATGTCTTTCTTTTAGCGGGCCGACCACAGCCGATCGGGGTGAAAGACGGTCCCCTCATCGGCTTGTGATCGCTTGACGTGTCGGGTGGCCACCCGGCATCATCGTCCCATCTCTCAGATTAACACGTTTTCTCGACCAGAATCGAGACGTCGATCGTGCGCCTCAGTTGACCGAACCCAAACGATCAAACCTCCCCCGACTTCCCCTGGACGACTGCTTCTCTGACACGTGCACCTTGGCTTTCAGCTCGATTCTAAGTGGCAGTACCATTTTGCGCACAGTCGCCAGCATTTTCACTGCTCTCAAATGCCTACGTTCGGCCTGTTCAATCTTCGCGGATTGGTGTTTTGCCAAATCAAGAGACCGGTCTTTTGCTTGCGTGTCAAGCGTTTCTAACCAATGAAGGTAAAGCCATGTTTGACAGACGCGCTCAATCAGAATCCGTTCGAGTTTAGGCGACGTATCCCAATCAAGCTCAGCTCGCATCTGGTTCAATTTTTTCAATAGAACCAGTTCTACCCCTTGTTGCTGGTCACCCAGCATGGCGATCACCGTCGCTCGTTCAAGGTTGCCCGCTAGATCACCTGCCATATCGATCAAAGATTGAGCGTTGTCTCCGACGAGTTCTCGCCGCAGAACCGCCAACGATTGCTTGTCGCCCTTATTGGCATTCCGCACAAGTTCCGCTAATTCGATTTCACCGTTGGTCACCAACCTAGTTCCAGACTTACTCATCGTCGTCTCCATTCAGCAGATCGGGTTTCCCGACCCATGTGTAGCGCCTGACGAAAAGCCCCGGGGGCTCTTCTCCAGACCTTATTGTAGGCGATAAAATCGATCACGTTGTGGTTTAGGTCGGCATCAGAAGAGAGGTGGGTGAACGGAACTCAAGGGAGTGAGCCAACACCGCAATTACTGGGGGGCACGAACACCGAAACTCAGACCATAGGACTTGCAAACCGGTCATCGACACTTGGCGTTTGTGATTCGAATATCATCCGTCAATCATTTTTGAACTTATCGTTGCGGAGAAGTTGGGGATCCCCATATGCTGGTTTTGCGGAAAGGTTCCCATCAAGGATCAGTCCTTCGTTCTGTCCGCACATTTTTCTTGACTTATTGTTTTGATCTGGTCTACTCGTGGTCGATCGCCTTGCGACGCCATCGGCGGAGTGAACGCTTCACCTCCTGACGCCACAATCCGAATCATTCGGTTCAAGTGATGCGTCGTCTCCATTCTCTCGGGAGGTATTCGATGTCGCGTTCCGCATTTCTCAAGCTGTCTTCGTCTATCAGCGCTTCTTTCAATCGATTGGGCTCCTTTTTGCCGGGAACCAACTCGAAACCCGGGGTGTAAGCCAAAAAACGACGGTTTCGCGCCCTGCTCCTTGAATCGCTAGAGATGCGTGCCCTCATGGCTGCCAACCCCGTCGCTCGCGACGATACGGCCTACTACACCCCCGTGGGAACCGATCTTGTGGTCACCACCTCGTCCTCGCCCGCCTATCCCGCCGTTAACGATCTCGACGTTGATAGCACGTCGCTGACCTACAGTGTCGTTGCAGGACCAACCAACGGAACGATTCTGGCCTTCAATACCAACGGCACCTTTTCGTATCGGCCCAATGTGGCCTTCGTTGGCATAGACACGATTACCTACAAAGTCAACGACGGGACCAACGACAGCAACATCGCCTCCATCGCGATCGGCGTTGGCTCCAAACTGCTCGCCCGTCAAAACCTCGATACGTTTTATCGTTCACCGCTTGGCCCGTCGAACGCAGGCCCATCGATGGATTTGTTCTCCAGGCAAGACGAAACCGCCGATGGCCAAGGCCAATCGAATATTCCATTGGGTACCTCGCAAGACATTGATGGATCGCTCGCCGCAAGTGGCAGCCTGCAGTTGCTCGAAGCCCTCAGCCCCGATCAGTCACTCGTCTATCGATCGAACTCCCTCGTCAAACCCGTTATCGCAGTCGATACCCAACTCGCTACCGGAGTCTCCGTTCCATCGGCCGTTTCCGCCCAATTGACGTTGAATGGTGTTGCAGGAACGAGCTACTCCTATTCCACCTCCGGCATGACCACCGGCCAAGCCATGAGGTTCGCCCTCCAGGCCGACGGCTCGGCCCTCGCCACGGGAGTTTACGACTACACCCTAGCGGTGACTTTGACCATCTCGGGAATCAACTACACCCAGAACTTCACTGGCAAACAGCCAATCGTTAACCGCAGCGCCAGCGTCTACGGCAGCGGCTGGTGGCTCGACGGGCTCGACAGCGTCGTCGATAGCACCGCCGGAGCGTTACTGGTCAAGGGGAATGGCGATAGCCTGTGGTTTCCCAAGTCAGGTTCCAACTATCTGCATGCAGCCGGAGACGTCCAGTACCACTCCTTCGTCAAGAACGGAAATGGAACGTTCACCGTCACTTCGAAGACAGGTACCGTCTCGAACTTCTCGACCCTCGGGCTGCTGACCAGCGTCGCCGATTCCAATGGGAACACAACCACCCTGGCCTATGCGGATCGCAACAGCGATGGGATCGCCAACGAGCTAATCTCGGTCACAGACCCCTTTGGCCGCGTTACGAATATCAACTACACATCCAACAAAGTCTCCAGCATCGCGCACTTTTCAGGGCGAACAACAACGCTTTCGTATACCGGCGCGAACTTGACCGGGTACACCCTACCCGACCCAGACGGCGGCGGGCCGCTAGCTGCCCCGGTGGTTGCGTTTGCCTATACCTCCGGCCAACTCACCAGCCGAACCAATCCTCTTTCTCAAACGACAAGTTATGCCTATGGGACCAATGATGGACGGCTAAGGACCGTCACCTATCCCGACTCAAAGACATGGCAATTGGTTCCTGCAGAGACGATCGGCCTACCGACAGGAACGTCGGGCAATACACTGAAGAAGCCGATCGATGTTCAAGCGACCGTCACCGACCAGCGCAGCAATACTTGGAAGTTTCGTACGGATCGCTTCGGAGGGATCACGGAATCGATCACGGCCTTGGGCTACCTACGCACGGCCCTGCGGGACGCGGATGGAAATCCTTACGTTGTCAATGAGCCCGATCCCGATGGCACAGGCCCCTTAGTCAGTTCCGTAACCTTGATTGGGTACAACACGTATTCGGACTTGACCCACGCCATCGCACCCGACGGTGGGGTAACCACCCTAACCTATTCAAGCACTCTGCACCGATTGCTTTCGGTAACGGATCCCGTGGGACGTACTACATCGAGCACGTACGATGCCTCAGGAAATCAGTTGACCAGCGTCGACGGTGCCGGATACACGACCGCGTATGCAGTCAATTCGCGTGGCTTGCCTACGAGCATCACTCCACCGGATCCCGATAGTGCTGGTCCCCTCACGTCCCCCGTTACGAATCTCGCGTACGATTCCTATGGCCGTTTGATCACAATCACCTATCCCGACAGTTCAACGCAAACGTTCACGTACAACACCGCCGATCAAAGGCTGACTAGCGTGGACGAGTTGAGCAAGACAACGACGTTCGTGTTTGACAGTTTGGGACGTATGACATCAGTCACCGATCGAGTCGCCGCCATGACCCAGTTCGCGTACGATTCCCTATCGCGCATTATCAAGCAAACCGACGCATTAGGGAACGTCACCGACGTTGAATACAACAATCGTGGCTGGGTTTCGAAGGTTACATATCCCGATGCCGACGGCGCGGGGCCACTGACCCGGGCTGAGGACAATCGCAGCTACGATGGCGTCGGTAACATGACGGCACAAGGGGACCCGTCGGGCTACTACCAAGGCTCCACCCCCTCAACCTTCAATGCCGACAACTTGCTCCTCTCGCGCGGAAGCGCTGGGAACCCCGGACTTTACGAGAACTGGGACTACGACAACGCAGGCAGACTGAAAAACGCGTACCGCGCCAGTTCCGGTGGCTACCCTGACCGGACATTGCTGACTTACGACGCTGCCAATCGCATCGTTTCGAAGACGGTTCAATCCCATCCCTCCATCCAACAGCAGGTAATCTACGCCACTGAGTCCATGGCGTACAACGCCGCAGGGGAGTTGATCTCAGTCACCGATGGTCGCGGCAACACCACGCAGTACAGCTACAACTCACGAGGACTTCTTTCATCGGAAACCCTTCCGAATCCAGATGGCATCGGTCCGCAGTTCAGCCTCATCGTCAGCCACGCCTACGACAACATGGGCCGCGAAACCAGCATCGATCGCGGTTTTGGCCGTGTCACCACGCTGGAGTACAACAATCGATCGTGGGTGAACAAGATCATCAAGCCCGACCCGGATGGTGCGGGGGCACTTGCATCGCCTGTCGTTCTCGTCGGATACAACGTCCGGGGCGACCAGACCAGTGTCACCGACCCACTCAATCGCGTGACCTCCTATACGTTCGACAATGAACAACGAGTCACCAAGCGGACCGATCCAGATGCCGATGGTGCTGGACCGTTAACGAGTGCGGAAACCAACTGGGCGTATAACGTCATGGGCTGGGTTACCAGCACTACCGACGCCCGCGGTGGCGTGACCAGCATCACCTTCGATAACTTGGGCAGGATGCTCACGCAAACGGATCCGGACCCGGATGGCGCAGGCGGACTCCCAGCCCCAGTAACGACCCTGGCCTACAATATGAAAGGCCTTGTGACAGTCACCGATGCCATGTCCCTTGTGACAACCTACGCACGTGACAACAAGGGCCGTGTGTCAGGAGTCACCGATCCGGCTGGAAATACCACCAACTATACCTATGATTTCTACGGCAATCTCCTAACGCAGACCGAACCGGACGCCGATGGTGCCGGTCCACTGGCTCGCCCGGTCACGACCTATGTGTTCGACTCGGTGGATCGGGTCACTAGCAAGACCGATGCCAAAGGGGGAGTCACCCAATACACATACGATGCCGCATCGAATTTGACGTCGCTGAAGGATCCGGTCAACAACACAACGAACTTTGGTTACGACGGTCTGAATCGCCAGATTTTGGAATTATTAAAAAAACTTCAACACGAAGTTTATCGAATTGAGCAATGGGACCGACGATTCCCAAATATTCCGGGGCCGCCTCCAGGGTGGATCCCACCACCTCCGCCAGGACTTCCACCCAGGCCCAAAGAATCGGGTCCATGGGCATTTGATTATGAGGCCTACGCAAAATCAATTGATCACCAACAAAATTCGTAGTCGATTTTCAATTTCGCAACAACAGTGAGGAGTAACCGTGATGCGATCAACGTTGCATGCAGTATCAATTCTCTTTGTTTTCGTCCAGCTGAGTCCTTGCACAACTCAAATCAGCGGTATGACCTTTGGGCACCGGCAGGTTCAGCAATTGCTCGATGATCGCGCCGATCTGAGGCAGGTAATCGTGCTCGGAGACCCAATACATGAATGGCTCGTGGATGCCTTTGAAGGAAAGTATCTTGGCAAAAGGATTTATTGGTGTTCCAACGAGCCAGCGAATGAATCTCCATCATGTTTCTTGTTACCCGTTAATTCCTATCCAGCCCATGTATTGGTTACGTCCGATGCACAACTTACTTCCTTCGATAGACTCGCCTTGGTAGTATTCGAGCTGCACAATGTCGAGAACTCAAGTGAGATGATTGAAATTGCCAGGAATGCGAAAGCTCGAAGAATTGGTCGGGAAGAGTACGCGGATAAATTAGTCAGGATGGAACTTCATGCATTGGCGAGGACCCGCGAGTTTTTTCAATTGAACGTGGTTGATGGAGCCATGGGGCGTTACTATAACTGGACAGTTTCAGTCCCGCCAACGTTCGAGGAATACAAAGCTATTGTGGCAATTGGTGATCCGACAAGATCTAACTTTGAGCTATACAGGAGGCAATATGACAAATTGGTGAGGGACCAAATACGACCGAATAACTGATTATCAATTTTAAGAGTCACCGACGAATAGCACTGTACAAATGGGCAAATAGAATTAATCAGCGACGGGTTCAGTTCGGGTGTTACCGGCTCATCGGGCGTCTATGACGCCATTGTTAAAAATTGCTCGCTGTAGTTTTTTCGATCCTTACCGAAGACAAACAAAGGTTCCAGGAGTGAATGGCACTGGCTTTATCGAGTTGGATCAACATGTAGTTGTTTGACGTTGGGCGGATCCTGCTAGTAGTGCTAGCAAATTGCAATGCTCCGAGCCAGAACATTGTGCTCGTTTGCGTTTGAGAATTCGCCCAGTCGCAGCAACCTGGAGGTATCTATCACCGCGCAGATTGTCAACGCTCGGATCTCCAAATCTTCACAGCCATTCCCGGTGAGCGAGAAAACCCAATGTTTTCATTGGTGAGCAAATGCTAGCGCCACGCGATGTTTTAAGAGTCGTGAATTCCATAAAGCGTTTGCATCATGAGGCTTAAGTTGAATGCTATCGAAAAACTAGCCGGGAACGGCTGAAATCTTCATATCGCCCGCATCGCTCTTGGCCCCCGGAAACACCACCCAGGGGCACCGATCTCTAAGAGGAAAGAGTCACTCCAGGTCTTGCTAGACGACAGCAAACGCAGCGTTGCATGTCATTTCTGCACCACCGAAATTGCAAATAATCCGCTGAAGGTACGACTCGAAGACCGCGCAGCAAACTTGGACTGGCATCAGATCAGTGTTGATGCCAACCTTTATTGCACTCCAAATGGTGCTCCAAAGATCCGTCTCGCCGGTCCCAAACATCATCCAATCCTCATTCCAGCTCCATCCGTTTCCTCCATTCGCTTCGGTTGTGTTGATGATACCCTGCCACGATTAATAACCCGCGACCGATAATTTCGGCCAGTTCTTCAAAATCTGCCAATGTCTCGTCAAACTGTTCGGCTTGTCGTCTCGCTGCGCGAATTGACTCGGCCTCTTGCTTTCGCGATTCACGGTCAATTTCGTCAAGTCTTGCTACCAATTCTCCCAAAGCCCCACCGCCGACGTATTCCCGTCGAATCCGGCCCCGTTCGCGATAACTACGGGTGTAGTATCTTTTTCCGTTCGCTCTCGTTTCCCAGCTCACTGGTTAACCCCCATCTCGGAACGGGGCAAATGGAAATCCGTCACACAAATGGAATCGGGTGGGTTTGATTGGTTTGGAGGGTTATTTTCAGCCAATGGCGGGTTGAGTTGAGTTGTGCCGAGGACAAGCGACCGCATCCAATTAAAAACGAAGCCGACGAAAGAAAAAGAGTGTAACCAGGAATCTCCAAACCAACCCATAATCAATCCCTTTTTGCTCGCTGGATCAAAGTATCGGCAAGCCGCCCGAATGCGTCCTGTCCGAGTGAATCCGCAATCGATTCGACCAACGTTTCGAGTTCATCGCGTTCGATCGATTCTGAAATCTGGTGCAAGCATTGGTGCAAGCGTTCGGTGTCCTCCCCTTTTTTTCCATGTTTTGCAGGGTTTTCGAGGAGCGACTCGGACGTTGACATCGTTGAGGTCACAGATTCGAGTTCTGTACCGCCCACTACGGTTTTCTTTACGAAAACCATTCTTTTTGTTCCCCCTAGGTGCGCAGAGGTTCACATCTCGAACATGGGTGGCACGTCCCTGAGTCTTCGAAGGGCGTGTCTGCAGCATCTCAAACAGCGGTGATGTTCAAGGTATCGGGAAGTGGCAGCACATAGTGGTCTGTTTCCCTACCCGTGCTGGAACGCGAAAAGCTGCAGTTGTACATGTTCGGCAAGGTCCAGACTCAGAATGAATCGCATCCAATCACTCGCGTTCGTCGAGGTACGCATGTACTTCAAGGCCTGGGGCAGTCTTCGTTGCCCCAATTAGCCGTCATCGCGTACGGTGCCAGGCACGGCCATGCCACCAACGCACTGCCAATCGGAGTCGATCCGATTTCAGTTGCGCACCTGATGGGTCACCGATCGCCCGCCATGGTGGCTCAAGTCTACATCCATCTCTCCCAGAATCACGAGTTCCTGAAGAAGCAAGCAATTAATGCTTGCCCTTCGGCACCGGCAACTACCGTTCCTCCGCAAGGCGCAACCGCCACGGATAAGAAATGAGCTCATCATCGGGGCAGCCAAGGGACGTTTCGAGACACCAACAAGCCGCTCCGGCGAGTCTAAGTCGAGGAAGTTGGGAGACTTTTTTCGTTGGCTCCCAAAAGTATCGATAGTATCCGCACTTCGATGTTCTGTCGCGAATCGATGGTTAACCCGCTGATCACCCCGCTGTTGAGGTCGACTAATCATCTCCGAAGCGGTCCTAAATTTGACCGCCTTCATCGAGCCACTGTTCGCGGAGGTCCACTCGGCGACTGTCGTTCATGTTGAGTAGCCGTGCCGTTGCGCGGCCCATAGGAGTTAGCCGAACTATCTTGCCGCCACGACTTGCAAAATGATCGTTCCAATTGTTCGTGCGGGGGTTGAAGAGGTTGACGATTTGACCAGAGTCGGGGTCAATGCTTGAAAGGTTGGGGCCTTTGAAGAGGTTGCAACGGTCACATGCAAGTGCGAGTCGTTTCAGATCGTCCAAATTATCATCATCCGGCGTGTGCTGTTTCGCGATCAGACGTTCGATATGGAAGGTGACGAACGGAGTTGCATCCTGAGGAAGGTGACAATATTCGCACCGATCGCCCGCTCTTTGAGGAACCAAGTCTTTGGTCGTTTCATCCATGTCAGGAACGATGACGCGCCAAGAAGCGTCGAGCCTTTGATTGGATGATGGATATCACATCGACCGCTTCGACAAAGTCTTTGTAAGCCTCCTCCTCCGCGCTCGTCAACGTGCCTTCGTTCGCTCTCTCCCGAAGTTTTTGCACTTCGACTTCTGTTTCTGAATCGACACGAAGGTTGGCGATGACTCGCGCGACCTCGGGTGTCAACGCCTCTGTCATTGGTTCAAGAAATCGATCGAGATAGGTTGTTGTAGCCATAATGTTATATTATCACAGAAAACCAAACGAAAGCCAGATTGCTTGCCGGCATATCCTAAATTACAGCCACTGGTTGCATCTTACCGTAACTCTGGAGGTCACCCTGTAGGTCACCGAGCGGAGTACCAGATTAAAAATGCTTGCCCTTCGACTTCGGCAGCTCTGGGTCCCTCTCAAATCGAGTCCGCTCCAGGTATGCCATGAGATCGTCTTCACTGACTCGACTGCAGGTCCCGATACGGTAGCTTGGAATCTCCCACGTCGGACCATGCGATACGCGAGTGAGCGACTGATGGAGAGTTTCTCGGCGACTTGTTTGATCGTGAGCATAACCTAATGGGTCCCTTCTTCCGAAATTCGTTGATCATTGGGGCTAGCGATGGGTGGGATTTCGTTCAATCCGGGACAGCCTCGATCGATCCAGTCTCGGACCGCATCCTGACGCCAGCGGATGAAGGTTTGCCTATGCTGAAGGGGTGAGATGCATCGACCGATCGCGGGTCGAGCAGCGTTTCCGCCACTAAGAAGTCGCGGACTCATTCCAAATAAGCAGGTATCAGTCGCAAATTTTCGCAGATATTCCTAAGTCGTGCGCGAGCGACAAGAACAAGCAAATCAGTTGCCGCGCTCGGATTCGACTGGTTGGTCCTGAGTGGACGAGCTGACAGATGGTTTTGCTTTGAACTTGTTTTAGGGCAGCAAGCACCGTGGGGCTAGATCGCCACTGGCAATCAGTCAGACACCTGAATAGTATGACGTCCATATTCGCCTTGCGATCGATGGTTCTCAGGCCACGCGATGCGGGTTTCGGCAGCAATTTCAAGACACGTTCTCAGCATATTCATGACTTGGTTCGAGAATTTAACAAGTTGTTCGGAGGTATCGCCGGAAGTAGTGCGGAAGCATCTCATGGTTGAGGGTCATCGTTTGCACTCTCGTATCAACGGCAAGTCTTGGTTGTGCGGCAATCTAGAAACTCCGACGCTTGCCGAATTGCGTGAACGCGTCCGTCGCGTCGACTGTATTCGAGGGCCGATCTCTGTTAGCGAAGTTGTCGCGAACGTGCAGCACCTTCACTGTGACCAAACGAACGAGAATGCAGTTTTCCAGGTCGCCTCTCAATTCAATCTGTTGGAAATGACTTCACCTGGGGTAACTCCCGAGTGGGGTGTTGGCATCTATGAAGATGATTATACACAAGGGCCTGCCTGCGCTATCGCGGCGGGGGCTGGCACGATCTTTCGCAACTACTTCGCCAACGTCAACGGTCAGGTCGGTCAGTCGGCCACTGACCAAATCGATTGCCTATCTGGGATCGGACGCTCGCTCGACAACTCAAATCAGCGACTCTGGGAAATGGTAAACGGCTACGCTTTACCTTCCGTTGCCGGTTTGGAGGAAATCAGCCAAAAACTGGCGCACATGGATGGTGCAGAGCGAGATGAAATTCGCCAAGCACTTCAAGTCGGGATTCAATGGGATACACAAGTTACGCTCGAGCAGGCGTCCCATTCTGTCACCCAGGTTTACTGCTCCGCAATGCCCGTGGCGTATACAAGTCACCCCATGGAGATTTGGGCGCCTATAGCATCACTCGTCCTTGAAGCGGCTTACGAGGCCACCATTTGTACTGCGATAGCAAACCGCCAAGGGAAGGGCAACAACCGACTATTTCTGACCCTCCTCGGTGGCGGTGCCTTTGGCAATGATCCTGATTGGATCATGGGAGGTATTCGTCGGTCATTGGAATTGTACTCAGACTCTGGCCTCGAAGTTGCCATCGTGAGTTTCGGAGCTTCGAACCGTTCGGTACGCCGACTCGTAAAAGTGTTTACATGAAATATGCTAATCGCGAAAGAACGACGTGGTGGTCCAAGCCGTAGTGCATGTCTTGGCTTCTAAGGAACGTATCTCCCGTTGATTATTGGCTGGACCCGTTTGTCACATTACGTGTCGTGATCGTACCCGCACATAACATGAGGATCCAAATCGCGCCCCAGCACAACAGGTGACTGACACGAATGGCACTGTAGGTCAGGCGACTTACTACGGGATGTTACAACCGCGAGACTTTCAAGAAACCGTTTATTGTCTACTGCCGCCGCTTGAATCTTTACTTACCGTAATCCTAGGTGAAACCTAACGCGATTGGCTATGTTCGGGAAGGCACAACCGATCTTCCAAACTTCACGCTTCACCACTGATAACCGAATCCAAAAGATAGGGTTCGAATGCTCATGTCACTACTCATTGCTTGGAACGCTGGCCGTGACAAGCCTGAAAGCGTAGCACCACCGATCTGGGTTTCATTGAAGTACTGAAGTTGCCGGACCACGAGTTCCTATCGGGCCAGTATTTGAAGTTAGACGAATGGTGCAGGATCGAAAGCACCGATTGTTGTGCTGTCCAATCCTGGGCTTGGCAATCCTACCAACACCTGGACGTTCCAAGGTAATGGGCAGCTCGATGGTTCCGATGTGCTCCTTAAACAAACCTCGGCATGCTCCCAATTGGAGAACGTCAAAACGCCATGGAATACCAGATGGTCAAGTCGTTCCCCGGGAATAGTGATCATCAAGTCGTTCATGTTGGTGAAGTCGATCGCCAGAATATCGCCTGCCAATTGCTCCTGGTCAAAGGTTCCTCCTGCTCGACTCGATGATCGATTTTCCAGTCGCGAACACGTCGCTCCAAAGTCCGTTTCCATGTTGCCAAGAAGGTTTCAGGATGCCGGGTTCGCATTTCTTCGAAAAGGATGTAGGCCTTGGGCCCCGAGTCTTGCTGGAGCAGCGCCTCGATCTCGGGCCAAAAGGGCGCGAGTCTATCCGGATGCGTTCGATAGCTACGTGGGCCTTTGTCTCGAGGAGGGTCTTCTCCCTTGAGAATTCGCGATGCTGTCTTGGGGTCCACTTCACTTGCCCCAGGAAGTACTGCTCATGACTATTTCCAAGAGTGGGTAGCGAAACGACTGGGAAAAACCCAACGGATCGCGTGCATGGATAAGGGGTACGACTCCGCTGCGGTCAGGAAAATGGTTGAAAACGTGTTTGGCTATATCCCTCACGTCCGTTCGCGAGGCGAGGAGCGAAAGTGGCGGCGCAACCGTCGACAACGCGCCCGGCGATGGGTTGTTAAACGAACCCACAGTTGGATGAATCGTTTCAGAGCCATCCTCGTGCAATGGGACAAGAAAACACTCAATCACATTGGCGGTCTGCATCTTGCATGTGCTTATATCACATTCAATCGCTCGGGGGTTTTCGGATAGGCTCTTAGTCGTTATCGGATCGAAGTACGGAGATGAACGCTTTTTGCGGAATATTGACGCTGCCGAATTGCTTCATTTTAGCTTTGCCTTTTTTCTGCTTGTCAAGCAACTTATTCTTGCGGGTCACGTCACCACCGTATAATTTTGCCGTCACGTCTTTGCGATAGGGCTGAATTGTAGCGCGTGCGATGATTTCGCCACCGATGGCTCCCTGAATCGGAATCTTGAACTGATGGCGGGGGATCGCTTCGGCCAATTGTTCACAATAGTGCAACGCTCGGGTTCGCGCCTTATCGCGGTGAACAAGATAGGACAAAGCATCGACCGGCTCGTGATTGACCAGAATATCTACTTTCACAATATCCGTAGCGCGATATTCAATTGGGACGTAATCGAACGAACCGTACCCGCGGGTAATCATCTTGAGTTTGCTGTAGAATTCGAATAGCACTTCACCCAGCGGCATCTCGCTTGACACTTCAACTCTACCGGCCGACAGATAGTTCATGGTCTGGCTGTCCGAACGATGCTCCCGACAAAGCTCCATGACTGGCCCAACGTATTCTTCGGGAATGAGGATAGATGCTTTGATAAAAGGCTCGGTGGTCGACTGAATCGATATCGGATCAGGCCAATTACTTGGATTGTCAACATCAACCGTCGTCCCGTCCTTCAATTCGATCTTGTACTTGACCGACGGAGCCGAGATTACAAGTCCCAAATCGAACTCGCGTTGCAATCGCTCTTGAATGACATCTAGGTGCAGCAATCCTAAAAAGCCGCAACGAAAACCAAACCCCAATGCTGCCGAGCTATCTTTTTCGAAAGTTAGAGCCGCGTCATTGATCGCCAGTTTCTCCAACGCCTTGGTCAGGTCTGGATACTCGTCGGTACTCATAGGATAAAGCGACGAAAAGACCACTTGCTTAGCTTTCTTGTAACCGGCGATCGGTTCAGCCGCTTGTCGTTCCAAATGGGTCAGCGTGTCACCAATCTCTATATCCTTGACGCTTTTCACGCCAGCAACGACGTAACCCACTTCACCAACACTAAGCTGTTTTCTGGGAATCAGCTTAATTTGGTTGTAACCCAACTCGTCGACTTTATAGTCGCGGCCAGCGTGCATAAAGTGGATCGTCTCGCCACTAATTAGCGTTCCTTCGACGACGCGTACTTGAAGGATAACGCCGCGATAGGTATCGAAGTGTGCGTCGAACACCAAGGCCTTGAGCGGAGCTTGAGGATCGCCCTTCGGGCAGGGTAAATGCGATACGATTCCCTCCAGCAAGTCACCAATCCCAAGTCCAGTTTTTGCAGAAACAGGGATCGCAACGAACGGATCAAGCCCCAAATCTGTATCGATCTCTTCGCGGACTTTCTCGACGTCAGCCGCAGGCAAATCGATCTTGTTGATCACGGGCAACAAGGTGAGGTTGTATTCCAGCGCAAGGTAGAGATTGGCCACAGTCTGCGCCTCAACGCCCTGAGATGCATCCACAACAATAAGTGCTCCGTCGCAGGCCATTAAAGAACGTCTCACTTCGTGAGAAAAGTCAACGTGGCCAGGCGTGTCGATGAGGTTCAACAGATAGTCTTGTCCATCTGCTGCGCGATAGGACAACGCGATGGAGTTGCTCTTGATCGTAATTCCTCGCTCGCGTTCGATGTCCATCGAATCGAGCATCTGATCATGGAACTCACGCTGATTGACACCTCCGCAAGCCTGTATCAATCGATCCGCCAATGTCGACTTGCCGTGATCGATGTGTGCGATAATGCAGAAGTTTCGAATATTTTTCATACGAGCTGTTTTGACGTTTGATAACAGAGAAGCCTATTTTGCAATCAAGAATCATAGGGAATAACGCATTTTCTTGACAGGGATTGATTGTCTCGTTTCACGCGTTACGTTCTTTTTCAGTGTTCTTTCCAGGTCGCCAAGGTCAAAACTCGAGACTTCACTCGAGCACACCCCTCGTTTCCTACGGTTCGTCCTTGGGTTCGATCTGCATCTGAAATGACTACGTCCTCACCGCAGCAAGTTGGACAAAAACAAGGACATGCATTGCATTGTTGCCGATGCAAACGGCATTTGCTAGGTTGATGGGGTTCTCAAAACCACTTTTGCCCGAAGGGAGGTTTTCACCGTGACCCGACCACGCTCAAAGTTCGTCGATCCTAGCCTTACCCGCTGGTACCACTGCATCTCTCGCTGCGTTCGCAGCGCGTTCTTGTTCGCCGAGAACCATGAGTTCGACCGAAAGGACTGGCTCAAAAGTCGGCTCAAGGAACTAAGGCGCCAACTTCGCCGTCTCCGTCACTGGTTTCAGTTTGATGGCCAACCAACTCCACCTCGTGCTGCGCATCGATCCCGATGTCGCCCAAGCCTGGACGCCCATCAAAGCCAATATCACGCACGATGTTCAGTCGATTTTTGACCGACTGGAAATGGATGCCCATCGCTCTCTGGCGTGAGTGTCCAAGTTACAGACCAGCCATCGCCTCTATGGCAGCTTCATGTCCGCCACGCGAGCCACGTTACGCAACGTCGCGCAAAAGCTAGGGGTGAAGCGACTAGTAAGCACCGCCTAGAATGCCGCGAGTGTTCCGAACCTGACAACTCGAGCCATCACGTAAGCCCTTCTGCGGGGAAGGTCCGATATCGCTCGCAAGAAAACGGTACAAAAAGTCCAGTGACCGTCTCCATTGAATAGAAAACGGATCAAGAATGCTCGTTCACGCTTCGATCAACCGCGGACCGGCGAAATGAAAACGGCCCTTGCTAGTCGCATTACGCCCCAAAACGCAATGACTGTCTTTGTTGATCTTGCTCACTGCGTTGAGGATCTATTCATTTACGCCCGGATCATCGCTTGAGCTAGGGCGTTCCACTGGCATCAAACCGGAGCTAAATAGCTCCACACCGAGACAGGTGCGCTCAGGAGAACTGATGTTCCAATGAAAATGGCTTGGCCGTTAGGATTTGTTTACCACAACAGTCCCCTAAGGAGCCAAGCCATGGATGGCATTATTCGATTGACCGACGAGCAACGCAAGTCCGCTCTGGAACATTTCCGATTTGGTGCGAATGCTCGCATCTCGCGGCGCGCACACATTCTGATACTGTTGGATCGAGGTTGGGCGTACCGTGCAATCATGGATGTAATGCTTTGTGGGTCGGATCTTGTTTCCGATGTGAAACACAGGTTTCTGGAGGATGGACTTGAGGCTGCACTCGGCATCGGCGAAAAGGCTGCCACGGAACCGGAATGGTCGGATACGATTTGCACATGGGTGGTCAACTCGACTCCTCAGGACTTCGGTTACTTTCGAACACGTTGGTCGTGTGAAATCCTGTCCGAAGTCTTGATGGACGAAGAGATCGCCAACTGTAGTGGCGAAACGATTCGTCGATGGATGCACCGTCTCGGGTTTGTCTGGCGAAGACCTCGCCCGATCGTTGGCCCATCCGATCCGCAATACATCGAGAAAATGCGGGGAATACGAAGGCTTTTGCGTTGCTTGCCCTCGCATGAAGTTGCCGTTTTCCAGGATGATGAAGCGTTTGTTCGTGATCACCACACAATCCGGTGAGAAACTTGCGATCGGTTTCGATTGCACTGCCATGTACTGGATCACCTCGCCCGACGTGCAGATCCCCATCACTCGATCGTAGATCTTTGCAACCAATTCTGGGGTCTGGCCGTCAGCACATAACCTGGTGACAGGAGTTGGCGCTGCGGGATTCTCGTGCTCGCCCGAATCATTCGATTCTGGTTTTGACATCAACGATTTTGACAGTCCAGCAACGTCTCGTAACTCTCAGGGAAGCGTGACCCCATATTTTGCTCTTGCCTGGTCTGAAGTCAGTTCGAGACCGAGCACCGCAGGGTTCGGAAGGCCTTTGACGTTTTCCACCCATACGTCATAGACCCGCTGTCCAGCAACTGGCGTCGTTCTTCGACGAAACTTCGCATGTACCACTGTGGACGTGGGGACACATTCAGTGCTTTCCGTGCAGCAGATTTCGCATGGTACACACACCTCGATTTTGCATCCGCAAACATCGAAGTGCATTCGCTCAAACTTAAATACTTCGACGCACTTCTTGATCCTTTTGGGAAGGTCTATCGTTATATCTGCATCGATATCAGAGTCGTAGAAGTCTATTTTCTGTTCCTCGCAATCGCAATCGTCAGATGGTGGCGTCCACTGAAACTTGGTGCATTTCGTTACGCCAACGCTCGAGGACTTTGTAATTTTTAGCTCGCACTTCGGATGCGTCGTACAACCTGATGAACTTCCACAGCCACAGTTGCATCCTGATGCTGAGGATACGGTTGGTGTCTTCGAGATCTGCTGTTGTGCGACTGCTGCGCGATTCGATATCCGAAATCCTTGCTGTGCGTGCGCGACTACGCTGGGCAAAACGGAGATGCAACCGATCGAGAGCGTGAAAAGAAAACGGGCTGCGCAATTCATGAACTACTCCTAGATGAAAAATCAACAAAACACGAGTAAGTTATCCGAGGGCTATCCTGCGGGTTACCAAGCTCATACCGCGAACCCACCGTGACGTGTGGACATGAAAAGCCACCAAGACGGTGGGGACTGGACGATGCGAAGAGTGGACCATACACCCCGATGTCGGAGTGCCAATGACTGCTATGCGCAAAACAACTTGCGCAAGCATGACCGCATGGGCAAAGCACGAATGTGCTTTTTCACATGCACTGATACCGGAATTTGGTGTCTTTGATTCCTCTCTTGTATTCGAGCCGCGCAGAAGTGATCCGATCGCACAGAGTTTCTGACGATTGGTTTTGCGTACAATCGCGAGTGGCAACGCCCGATTCATCCAGCAATGTCGAATGTCGCCTCGGCCGTGCTTCTCGCACGACACCCAAACTGCTGGACCAAATTCAAATACCGTCCTTGCAACTTTGTAACTCGACCGAGATACGGCCTGCGGCGCACAATCAAAAGACTCCTCCGACCCCGAAAGAATCGATGGGCCAAAACACACTCTCCACATGTATTCCGATATTAATTGGACCTCCTAGTTTCTGAGTGCCCCTTGGCTAAACAACTTCGCATGCCATCCGTGTTCACCCAAGGACCCCTCTCTGCCATGTAGAACGGTGCAATCTTTCAGAAAAAACGGTTCGGACAGAATCGCTCTCCCAATAAGGAATTTGGTAGCGACAGTTTGGTCAATTTGCAAATCGTGGTCTCGGATACCCTGGTCGTACTGCACGATGACGTTGGGGCTGCCCCGAGTACAAACGCATCGTCAGCTGGAGCAACGCACCGAACATAGAAAACAACAAAGCCTGGGAGTGGGTAGCGGCAGCCAGCCGTCTGGTCGTCATCGCAACTCACTCATCGCGATCTGCCACGATCCCGCACCGGCTTCCCGTGGGATTGCAAGGGATCGTTGACTGTCATCGAGCAATGAATGTACCTCCCGCTCAAACATATGTCAGTATTGCTGGTCGTATCTGATCCGCGACCTTCAGGCGATAATCGATTCCAGCGTTTTCGATCGACGTGAGGTTCAATGAACTGCTCTACCAAGGCGGCGGATGCTACGACCGAAAACGGCGCAATCAATGACTGTCATTGCATGCACATCACCAGAATCTCTGACGATTCCAAGGTAACGAAGGGATCGAACCCATCAACAATGCCTCGGAGCGAGCTCTACGGGTGCAGGTGATCGATCGAAAGCTCTACTTTGGAGCTCAGTTCGATTCCAGCAGTCGATTTGACGAGAGGCAATTCAGTAGCAATGAACTCTTTTTTTTGCTCCAACAGCTAAGCTATCGTTGAGCGCCTCCTTCAAGCCCAACATTCATGGAAGCCAGCTCCTAAATACCGCGACTCGCAAACGGTCGTGTTAATGGGTGTTGCGATTTCTAAATAAACGTTGAACGCTTAGATCTGTCAAGAATTTCGGAGGCAAATCTTTAGTTCGATCAATCGTATGGAATGTACATCGGCCATTACTTTAAAAGCGCACACAGAACGGAAAAAACTCCGCGATGGGTAGACGCATGATAGCGCGCATTGCTATATTTGCATTGGTACGCAGATGCTCTTGCGCTATTGAATGTGTGATTCTCTGAGAATCATGCTATGCCAATTCGCAGAGGGGTTTTGCAGTTGTGTCGTAAATAATTAATTGAAAGGGAAAGAACGATGACGATTCCTGGTGGATGGTCTGAGTATCGAACTCAGATTTCCGTTGAAGCACAAGTGGCGTTTGATGAAGCAGTAGCAAGGATGATTGGTGTAAACTACTCCTTGATTGCGGTTGCCGAACAAACGGTAGCTGGGAAGAACTACCGGTACTTTTGTAATGCGAAAGTACCCGGTCCAGATCGGCCGAATTATGCCGTAATTATCACCGTACACAAACCGTTGGATGGAGTTGCGGAAATCACGGACTCGCAATCCCTCGGCGACGAATAAACGGCCAATTCCTACCGGAGGACCGATAGTGTGTACGCACCTTTGCTCGCAGCAAAGGTGTTATGGGGTGGGTCATTTGTATATCCGTTTTAGTCGCTGGTTAGTTTCGACAATCCAGTGACCGGTACACTTGATTGGTTATGGCGAAACCAAACGAAAGCAGATCACTGTATGAATGCGTAATGTGGCATTGCGTGTGTCGAGAGAACGCGTTGCTCAATTGATTTTTTCGCAGTGGATTAACGCTATTCGTTTACCGTCACCAGAACAGCGGCCCGTTTATCGAAAAGGAAACTCAAAGTTCGGTGGAATGGCGGTGGTGTCAGTGGCCCCTTTTAAAGCGGCCACTGGCTGTTCGGCGACAGTCATATTTCCACATTAGCGACAATTAAATTTCCCCGGTAGAAATCGGTAGATCCTCCGTGAGTGATGCATGATTGGCTTGGTCTTGAGAGAGTTGTTTCTCTTGATTGGCCTTGGCCTCCTCCAAGCGGATACTCGGCACGTTCAGCTCGACAATCGAGCTGTGATGAACCAAGCGATCGATCGCCGCGGCAGTCGTCATAGGGTCTTTGAATATCTGTTCCCATTTGGAAAACGGGAGGTTCGAACTCAACAGGATACTCGT
>JBGSHV010000046.1:0-2677 GCA_041752005.1 Pirellula sp.
CTCGAAGATCTTGTCTTTTTCTCCAGCTTCCCGCCTCAAGCCCCAAGCCTGCCCAACGCAAGCTACATCGATGAACCCGTGGTTCGCAAAGCCGCCGGTACGGGCGGTGCGTTCCATTACTTCCACCGCAACCAACAGTACTCGATCACCGCTGTTACCACTTCGGCTGGCGCTGTAACGGAACGCTACGCGTACACGGCCTACGGACTGCCGACCATTCTCGATGCTTCGGCTTCAGTACTCAGCACTTCGTCGATTTCGAATCGATACACGTACACCGCGCGTGAATGGGATGTAACCCTCGCACTGCATCACTTCAGAGCGAGGTGGATGAGCCCGATTGCGGGGAGATTCCTTGGGAGGGATCCGATTGGGTTTGAGGGAAGCGAGTGGGGATTGTACGAATACTGCTCCTCGGCACCTTTGTGCAAAGGCGATCCGACGGGAACACATCGAATAATTTTTGTAGTCACTCGCAGTGTTGGATGTTACGCTTGCCTCACATACCTTGGGGCGATTATGTCAATTTGTTCTGATCAAATGAACGTCCCAGGCCAAGGACCTCGCGCCCCAGACCCCAATGGACCACTATGGCCAGGCTTCAGTCGATGCATGCAACGCGAATGTCGTATGTTGGGTGGCGTAAATCAAGCATCAATGTCACTAGCCTGTTTGTACTGTGCTGACGCAGCAGTGCGAATCGCTTGGTATGCAATTCGTTCCCATCACGAGGGGATGAAGACTATCGCGGAGAAGTGTGCTGGAATATAAAAATGCAGAATGACAATGTGAAAACATGGCACAAGAACTTGCTTGTTGCGTTTCATGCTAGGACATTATCTTTGGTAGCCCTCATTGCAGCATTTGCTTGGCTCATTCATCCATTCTACTATTCAACAATCACTACGAGACTGGTCGTAGTAAGTTTTGCAATACCATTATTTATGATCATATTACGAGGAAAGACAGATGACATTTTTCCAAGTTTTCTGGTTCGGAGTTTGCCTTTGGTAGGTTACACTCTCGCAGTCATACTGTCGGGCGATTTTGCTTTTTCAATGCTGATTTTAGTTTTGCCACTTGGAATCGGATTCGTGTTTCTAGAGGTTGCACTCCTTGAAATTGCGACAAAAGAGCTTATGTTGTCCTCGACTAATCTGGAAGGTATTTTCTTTCGTACGACTCATTTCGCTCTGGCAGTTGTGTCTCTTGCGATTTTCGCAATCATGGAATGGTACCATGGTATTTGACAAAGGCACCGTTCACCCAAAGAACAACGCGATTGATTCTAGTGACGATGGTCCGCCAGAGCTATGAGGCGACCACGACATGCACCGGCATGCTTTCTTGATGATTCCCTGCGTTTTTCCCTAGAGGTTTTTGTGCGACACGACCGTCGTTGCAGGGGCAGATGTGCTTTGAACATGGCATTGCACTGAAGTGGCGACGCCGATTTGCGGCTCTCGCAGATGGTGTTGATGATCTTTTGGAGCTAATTGACGCACTGTGTGCAGTCCTTCGATCAGCTCGCGTGTCGTTTGCAAGTTGCTCCCAGCATTCTCGGTAATTACGACCTCGGGAGTTCGTGTCATATGTCCGGGAGTGGTAAAGAGCTAGTTGCTAGGATGGTTTGCGTGCAACCCAATGCGCCGAAGTCAAGCTTGTCACCGATTGCTCGTACTTCGAATACACAGTGCGACTGCTCGAACCGGACGCGTGAGAGCCAGTCACTGAATGTCGGTGGTAGATTCAATCGCTCCTTCATCGCATCTCGCCAATCACGCTTCATGAGGTGATCGAGCGTGGTCAGGCACACCGCGTAGAATGCAATGAAGTATTTCAGCCTTGCTACGTAGGCCAAGGTCTCTTTGCGATTGCGGTGCCCCTGAGACCTCATCCCAAGAGTTCCGCACTTCAGGCAGGTCGGCGTTCGCATCAAGCGATCGGTTTTCGCGTCCTCGGATTCAGTTTCACCGAGGGCCAACCTCCGTGTGCGTTTCCATGCGTTAGGCGAATCGATCTTGAGCGATTGATTATGTTTCTCAATCATCGATCGGATGCTATCGAGTCTTGTCTTGCGCGACCGGGCGTTAAAACACCCTGCGTAACGAACCCGGTGGATCGTTGGCGGTACGATGTGGAGCATGAACGCGTGGGAGGCGGGAGGCCGGAGGCTTGAGGCGGAAGGGGAAAACCAATCGCTCAATTTGCTGCTGATAGTCGTTTCGGGGGTAACGGCGACGCGGTGGTTCTTGCCGATACCTCTCATTGCCTTAGGTGTCCTGCTTGCTTCGCAATGAACGTATCAGCCCAGTTAAAACTCTCGCCGTCTCATCAGCCTGAGCGATTATCGGAACGATCGCATCCTGTGTCGAAAAACCGAGTCGATCACTGAACCGTTAGTTCAAAGGCCCGGAGTTTCTTTGGGTCACGCATCGCATCCTCTCGCTTACCGACTAAGACTAACTATCAGACTCTTGACTGAAATTCTACTTCTTCCTCCGGCCTCTCGCCTCCGGTCTCCCGCCTCCCTTAAACCGTCCTCGCCGCCTGCTGGCGATCCGGCAAGGGAAGGGGAAGAAGGATCGGGTGGTCCCGATCGGGGTCCGGGCGCTGGAGTGGTTGGAGAAATACCTAGCGGACGTGCGTCCCTGGCTGGCCGATGGGAACGGGACTC
>JBGSHV010000047.1:0-47655 GCA_041752005.1 Pirellula sp.
GTATCCGATGTCGGCGCAGATTTCCAAGACAGCGGACTTAGGTAACAGCAGATCCAAGCACAAAGACTTGGCTGATTGCAATTTGCTTTGAAGTTCAGTGGCGGACTTGTTAAGATGACTGTTCACGGTGGCGACTCCTTGGAAAGGTGATGTAGACAAACACCATTTCAACGGAGTTCCACCGTGATTTCAAATGCAAAACGGTACGCCAAATGCTATCGATTGATGAATGCAAATTGCTAGCACTACTGGTAGACTCCGCCCAACGTCAAGCAACTACATGTTGATCCAACTCGATAAAGCCAGTGCCATTCATTTCAGAGGCAATTCGATCACAGATGACGGTTCAATCTTATCTTGATTTCGTTGCCAGATCCTGACGAAGACGTTATAATTATCGCCGTATCTATGAATCTCCACTAGACCGGCACCCGATGACAAAAAAGTTGTTTGGCCGAAAAACGATTCGGCCACGGTTGATTGCTTCTGAATTCGTTCTACAAAGATACGCTTTTCGTCCCAAATAAAAACATTGTGCGAATCCGCCCAAAATCGCTGAGATGGAGACAACAGTTGTATGCTACCTCGCGAAAATGGCCAAACGTTTACCTTCTTCACGATGAATATGATTGCCGCGAAAACGATCATCGCGGCAAGAATCGGCTTGAGAAACCTTCTGTAATCGCTTTTCAATTTTGACCGCGTTTGCTCGAGTAATTCTTCACCAAAATGGTGAGAGATTGATTGGAACGTAAAATCCACCTGTTGGACCCTTCTTACCAATCAGTTTGTCGCAAGGCGTCGGATAGGGATCGCTGTTCTCTGGAAAAAGGGCGGGAAACTCTAGTTGCTCTCCATCGATAGCCCAAATTCGGTTGCATCCAGTAAATATTCTCATCCTCTGGCGACGGCTTCTCGCTTGTTGGCGATGGTACGCACACCGTTCCGCAAATTTACCTTCAGATTCATTCGCGCCCCTTTTTAGCGACCCACATGCGTACAAATAGATATCATATTTTCGATTGCCACAAGATTCAGTCAGTGTTGTGTTAAGCTGGGATTCAAATTCAAAATTTGGGAGCATTACCTCGTTCCCGTCCATAACTCCACCGGGATTCCTCACGCCCCCTTGATGACCGAAGAACACTGCTTCGCAACATTTATTCTTCGCAATAAAATCAAGAATTTCGCTGCGAGAAATATGTCCAGCTTTTGGGTTGAAAATGAATGTTGTTTTCGGAAAAAAATCTTGAAGTTCTTTTGCTGCTCGTTCGATTAATAAATTTACAGGATTTGAATCAAAGATAAATATGCACCGATTTCTGTGCGGTTGATGGGGGTTTACTTCGAAATGGCCGCTTGGGTCTGCCTTTGAGAGAGGTAATCCGTTTGCAGAATAGGCATTTTGTTCGACACCATGAAACCCGATAGGATCCCTCCCCAAGAATCTCCCTGCAATGGGACTCATCCATCTCGCTCGAAAGTGATGCAGGACCAGCGTCGCATCCCACTCGCGTCCAGTGTAGCTGTACCGATTCGAGATTGCCGAGGCGCTGAGCACCGACGCCGAGGCATCGAGGATCGTAGGCAGACCATACGCCGTGTACGCATAGCGTTCGGTGACCGCGCCAGCCGAAGTGGTAACAGCGGTGATGCTGAACTGTTGGTTGCAACAGATCCGACTACTGTCGTTTGGAGATCGTGAACACGAATCGCCTTGCATTGGCTGGGTCCACTTCACAGCGCCGATGTCTTGGCGATCGCATGAGTCCATCAAGAACCCGGCATGCACGTCGAAGCCTCCCGCGCGGGCATGCGCAGGATGCGGTTCATTAACGGTGCTTTGAATGATGTTCGAGGACATGGGCTCCATTGTAAACCATCCCCGCGTTGAAAACTTCTATTGTCTTCAGGGCACACCGCCGAGCTCGTCTCGGGGGATGCCTGAATGATTAGCTACCAGCACACGCTCCGGCCCAAAAGGATTCCCCTCACCACCGAGCTTGCTCGGTGGAAGGATGACTGATCAGCTACAACGCGCCGAAACCCAAATGATTCTGCATTCTCAGCTTGCGGCCGCGAATGCAGAATGGAGGAGGGGGTGTGGCTAAACGGTTACTGGTTTCCAATTGAAGTCTCCACCCTGGCGAGCAGGGTGGCAGGCAAAGAACGACGGGATGGAGAAAGAACACGGAGAGCTCATGGGGCAGTGGGTAACTCGCAGTGAGGACTACTCGGGGTGAGGTACTGGACTGATGAAACCGCAGGCGGGTAATGGCTCACCTCGGGCAGCACCGCTTCGCACGACGCGCGATAAATACTCTTTCAAGTCGTCGAGCAGTGAGTACACAACCGGGGTTGCAACTAGGCTTAGCAACAGCGACAGAGCTTGTCCGCCGATGATAACCTTAGCCATGCTGGCTCGCGCGCTGGCCCCGGGTCCTTGTCCCAGCGCGATTGGAAACATGGCCGCCATTAGCATGACCGTTGTCATCAGAATTGGACGCAGCCGCGTGTTGTTGGCCTCGAGGATGGCTTGGGTTCGATTCATCCCGCTCCGCCTTAACTCGTTTGTCTTATCGACTTGTAAGATACCGTTCTTTTTGACAATGCCGATCAACATGAACAGTCCGAACATGGCGTACAAATCAAGCGGAGTTTGGAACAGCAACAACGAGAGTAGTCCGAACGGAATGGTAACCGGCAATCCAGCTAAAATGCTGATGGGATGCAGCCAACTTTCAAATTGCGCTGCCAGAATGAGGTACATGAAGGTCACGCTCAAGGCGAGAGCCACCATAAAGTAGTAGGCAGTCTCGTTCAACATATCTGCTTGGCCGCCGAAAACGATGGAGTACTCGGGCGGTAGCTTCATCTCAGCCACGCAGCGGTTGGCGTATTGGACGGCTTCATTGAGCGACACGCGATCGGGGTGGGCCATGAGAGTAACCGTGCGTTGTCGATTCAAGCGATCGATCTGGCTGGGACCTTGCTTCTCCTGGAGCTGCGCCAAACTGGCCAGCTCCACTGGCCCAACAATCGGAGACGGAATGGCCAATGCCAATAGGTCTTTTGAGTCGGCTCGAAACTTCTTGTCCGCTCTCAGCCATACGTCGTACTGTTCGATACCGTCCTTAAAACTCGACACGATCTGTCCCCCGACGAGGACATTCAGCGTATTGGCGATGGTCTGCACGGGGATGCCCAGATCCATGGCACGCTCGCGGTCGATCTCCACCTGCAATTCCGGCTTACGCATCGACAGGGTCGAATCGATGTCGACCAATCCATCGAGCTGCTGCAGTTTGGACCTTAGGGTTTCGGCGTAATTGGCCAGTTGACCAACATCGGGTCCTTGGAGGCTGATTTGAAAAATTCGGCTGTCTCCGTTCGGGCCCCCGCCCAATGCGGAAACGTCGGACACCGCCGTGCGAAGGTCGGGATACTCGGTCAATATCTGGCGTGCCCGCTGCATCAAATCGAACTGACTGAAAGTTCGTTCCTCCAGCTCGACCAATCGCAAGTAAATCGAACCCCGGGTCACGTCTCCTTGGCCTTTGGCTGCGCCACTTTGACCGATGGACGTGAAGCGATGCACGACGCCAGGCAAGGCGGCGAGTCGCGATTCAATTTCGCGAACAACCTTGTCCGTACGTTCGAGCGTGTAGCCTTCAGGGGTGATGAAGCTCACCTGCATCTCGCTCTGATCATCGCGCGGAATCATGTTGACCCCGAGATTCATACCGATGGGTACGGTCGAGCAGACGACGAGTAGACTGATCCCGAGAGTCGCCCATCGGTGGCGCATCGACCACCGCAGTACAATTCCATAAAGCGCTTCGACAGCGCGATAGATTCGACCGGACTTCGAGGACGTGTGGCCGGCGCCCGTTGGCTCAAGTTTTAAGAATCGCGAGCACAGCATCGGTGTCAAGGTAAAGGACACAAAGAGGCTCATCATGATCGCAAAGGCGACCGTCAAACCAAAGCTGCTGAAGAAGCGGCCTACCATACCACCCATGAAAGCGACCGGAACGAAGATCACGACCAGCGACAAGCTCGTGGCCAACACGGCCATGGCAATTTCGCGCGTGCCGACGAGAGCCGCTTGCATGGCATCCAGTCCGTTTTCTTCCATGTGCCGGAAGATGTTTTCGTGGACCACGACAGCGTCATCGATCACGATCCCGATTGCCAAAATCAAACCGAGCATGGTGATGTTGTTGAGTGAGAAGCCCATGACCTGCATGAACAGGAACGTGGGGACAATTGAGGTCGGAATAGCCAACGTTGCAATGACTGTGGTGCGCCAGTCGCGGATGAACAGTAGGATCGTGATCGCCACCAAACCCGCAGCCAGAATCAAATGGAATTTGACTTCCTGCATCGATTCGCGGATGAAGCGCGATTGATCCTGAGTGATTTCGACTTGGACATCCCTGGGCAACGCTTTTCGGATGCGTTCCAAGCGTTCTTGGACGGCGTCCGAGATGGCGACGGTGTTGGTCCCCGATTGCTTTTGAACGAAGAGACTGACGGCGTTTTGATCGTCCAATCGACTGAGACCGCGCGGTTCCTCAATCGAGTCCTCCGCGTAACCGATGTCTCGGATACGAATGGGGTAACCCTTGCGATTCGCGACGATCAAATCGTTAAACTTATCGGAGCTGACAATGCGACCAAGTGTGCGGAGCACCATCTCCTTGGCCCCTTGATCGACGATCCCGCCTGGCACTTCCAGGTTCTGCGATACCAACGCTAAGCGAACCTCTTCAATGGTGATGCCGTAGGCCCGCATGCGGTCGGTATCCATGCGGACATTGATGGCCCGGCTGCGACCTCCGGTCATGAACACATTTCCGACCCCTGGGACCGTTTGCAGGAGTTCCTGAATCTGATGCTTGGCGATCTCGGTAACCTCGCGGATGTCGCGATTGCCGGAGACACCGAGGGTGATGATAGGAGCCGCATCCAAATCGAACTTGTTGACCAGTGGGGTCTCCATCCCCTGAGGCAATTGCCTCATGATGGAAGAGATCTTATCGCGCGCCTCCTGAGCTCCGACGTCACCGTTCTTTTCAAGAAGAAATCGTACGACGAGCGTCGTGCTGCCTTCACGTGTGGTCGATCGAAGCTCGTCGATACCTGCAATGGTATTGATGGCTTCTTCAAGTGGTTTGGTCACCGAACTTTCCATCTCTTCGGCGCTCGCGCCCGGCAACGCGGCGGAGATTGAAATCACTGGAAAATCGACCTTTGGAAAAAGATCAACACCCAGTTCCATGTAGGACACAATGCCCAGCACGACGGGCACAAGCACTAACACCCATGTAAAGACAGGCCGGCGAATGCAAAGTTCGGAGATATTCATTCGCGGCCCTCGCTACTTTGAGTGGACATCGAAGTCGATTCCGAATCCATGGAGATGGGAGCATCGCGCAGGCTGACCGCAATGCCGTCGGAAAGAAGCCGTTGGCCACTGGTGATGACCTTGGCTCCATCGGGCAACTCCGGCGATCGGATCTCCACCCAATCGTTGGTTTGTTCGCCCAGTTCGACGTGATGTTCATGGACCACACCCTTGTCGAACACGAAAATCTTTTGAATGCCGGCCAGTGAGTAGATACTCGACGGGGAAACCGTCGTCGCGCTGTTCGACTGGCCGATCTGAATATTAGCTTTGGCAAAGCCCCCGGGCTTGAGCCGCCCGTCATCGTTGGGCACTTCGACCTCGACCATAAAGGTCCGCGTGGCGCGATCGACCGAAGGACCAATACGAGCCACATGCCCGGTCACGTATTCTGTGGATGCGCTCGGCAGAACGCTAACCAATTGACCGACTCGGACCGCTTCCGAATAGGCTTCGGGAACCGATAGTCGCAGTTTTAATGTCTTGCCCAGCACCAATCGAAAGACCTCCGTACCTGGGCGGAGAAGCGTGCCCTCGGATACCATGCGCTCGGAGATGACGTAGTGCTGCACGCCCTGGCCATCGATCAACGTGGGTTCCGGGACACGAATGTTGCAATCCGCCAATCGCTGCTGGGCAATCGCCAGATCGGCGGCGCGCAGTCTGGCCGTCGAGGCCGCAGCGTTGGCGAGCAATTGCTGATTCTTCCATTCCGCCTCCTGGACTTGGGCATCGGACCGAGCCTGTTCGAAATCATCGGCGCTGATAGCGCGGCCGGAACGCAACTGACTCATGCGTTCAAAGCGAAGGATCGCCAATTCGTGTTTGGTGCGCGCGGAAACAACGGCAGGCAAATGGGTTAGATCCTCGTCCTCGACTGGGACATCGTCGAACCCCCATTTGGCCAACTCCGTTTGCAGACTTCGCTGAGCTTGGACAACCGCTAGCTCCGCGTCGGTTGGGTCGAGTTCGAGAAGCAGCTCGCCCGGCTGGACCTCGTTGGCTAGATCATGGTGGACGCGCAATACGCGCCCCTCGACTTTGGAGCTCAGGACCAAGTCCTCGAATGCGTTCAGTGTGCCGACGGCATGAATGGTACGCAGGATGGGGCGACGCATGATCGACTCGGCCGTCACCACAATCGCGTCTCCGTCATGGGTAGCGGTGGGATCTTCTGGCGCAAGTCCAATTCGATTTGCCGAATGGCCTTCGCCGGGCAAGAAATAGCGGCCGGCCAGGAAGCCCACCGCGATCAAGAAGACTGATCCCCACATCGCCCAGCTGCGGTGCGTCTTGGACGGCGATCGCAACGGCTCGGTGCTTACGACGTCCGATGCGCGAGGCGGCTCGGTAGAAATACGCGTTGGTTCGACCGGCGCGTGCTGCGGCGCTAGCGACGAAGGAGGATTTAAAACAGGTACAGAAGTGTGCGTGTTCATCGTTATAGGTTCCGTCATGCCACGTCGCCGTGCGCGAGTCCCTGGACTTGCTTCCAACCTTCGCGAGCGATCTTGCGAAAGAGGACTAGGAGGATTTCTTGTTCGTCGTCAGTCAAGGCCGAGAAAATAGCCCTGTGAAAATCGACGCGAGCTCGAGAAAACATGTCGAAGATGCGTCGGCCGTCGTCGGTCAGATCCACGTTCACCACGCGGCGATCGATTTCGGACCGGGAGCGCGCCACCAGTCCCTTGCTCTCAAGCTGGTCGATGACCGAGGTCATCGAGTTCACGGCTAGCCCTAAATGTTCGGCGATTTGCCGCATCATTTGAGGACCGTGTTCGCCCAATTGCTCAAGTACCTTCAGATCCTGCAGGCCCAAGTTGCCTTGCTGGCCACCGGCTGCTGCATCGTGCAAATGTTGAAATTGCTTGAGAATGTCGCGGACGATATCCCCAAATGCGATCGCCCGTTGCTCCAGTGCGTCCAAGACTGCCTCCCGTTTCGAATGATTCGATTTTCGAACAATACTTGAAATAGCATTAATCGAATCCCGAAGCAATACCGAGTTTTTTTTCGAAAGAGATGAAAAGCCTTTGGATCCAGACGGGAGAGCAAATGCCGTGTTGGGCGGCGAAGGACTTCGGCGCAGTGATTTGCTAAGACGAGCGCTACCCCTTTTTAGCCCAGTTGGATTTTCATTCCAAAACTTTCGGAACTTCTCGCGCGTCGCGGGTTTGAGGAGATCGGGATTGAAGGATCTTCGACGTTGTGCCGCATGTTCTGGTTGTGGCGCGGGCCGGATGCAATTACTCTTGATCTCTTGGGCGAACCAAAGGCTGCATTCAGGTCTTTGGCCAGGCCCGCTTGGACGGTTCCCTCTCTGCCCTCCTCAAATCGTCCGGCCTAGATTCGATTCGGGAAGCGACTTCGGTGGCTCCCCTACCGTCTCCTCCTACGAATGACACCATGATGGCTTGCACAGAGAATTCGGGTTGCCGTTGCGTTCAACGGACCTTTCGATCCACCCGCAACATGAGCGTGGACTGCAATCCCACGCTTCCAGTCGCCCGGCTTCGTCTCGGTTACCCGTTCGTTTTCGGCGTTCTATTGGTTGGTGCGGTGCTGATCGGAGTGACCTGGCCGGCTCATTTACTTGCCCAGGAGTCGACCCAAGACGTCAGCGAAGACAAGCCGGCTGTTGCCGTCCCAACATGGATTGTGATCAACGCAAAGATCATGACCATGGACGGGGATTCGATCGAGAACGGTCGAATCGTGATCGCGGGTGAGCAGATCCAAGCCGTCGGCGGTATGGATCTCCCCATCCCTGACGGAGTCCCACAGTACGACGCATCGGGATTGGTGATCCTGCCCGGCTTAATCGACATGCAAAGCAAATTATGGATGTCGGATAGCCCAGAGGACAGTGGCGCGTCGGACGGCTCACAGTCGGCCGTCGACGGCTTGGACCCGTTTGCGAGTGATTGGAACGACGTGGTTTCCGAGGGGATCACGACGGTTTACGTGCAGCCCTCGCGCCGCGGCAGCTTAAGCGGACTCGGGGCTGCGGTCAGCGTCGTGCCCAAGGCCGATGGCAGTTTGAGCATTCACTCCCCTGCAGCAGGATTGCAGATGTCGCTAGGTACGTCGCGATCCAACCGAGAACGCATGCAACGTTTTGAAGCGCTGAAGAAATCGCTACAAGGGTTGGTCGAGTACAAGAAAAAAAAGGACGAGTACGAAGCGTTCCAAAAGAAAAAAGCAGACAGCGAAGAGAAAGCAGACAAGAGCAAGGGCAGCGAAGCCAAGGACAAAGACGCTAAGGACAGCGAAACGAAGGACGGCGAAACGAAGGACGGCGACAAGGGAAACAGCGACAAGGGAAAAGAAGTAAACAAACCCGAGTCAGCCCGACCCCGATCCGGGCGTGGTAGGCCTGCGGCAGGTGACAGGTCTTCAGTGGGTGAAGAGAAGCCCGTGCAGGACGAAAAAGAATCGGATAAGGATAAGGAAAAAGATAAAGACAAGGAAAAGGCTCCAACAAAGCCGGAACTGGATGCTGTTAAAGAGCGTTTGTTGGGTGTGCTGTCGGGCGCAATTCCTGTCCGACTTGAGTTGCACGATGCGAACGACTACCACTTTGCATCAAAACTCTGGAAAGATTTCGAGAACGTGCAATGGATCATCGAAGGGGCAGACGCATTGGATTCGGCCCGCGAGACGATGGCCGACAAAGGATTGCCGCTGGTGCTGGGTCCTTGGCTAGATCTCTCGTCCAACCCTTCGGACGCCAAGGAACGCTGCAAGAACTGGCGAGCTTTAACGGAGCATTACCAAGGGGTTGTGACCCTAGGGACGTTTCAAAACGGTGCCCGGTCCTCTCGAACACTTCGCGAACACATGGCAATTGCAGTCGCAAACGGACTTGATCCAAAGGTGGTGCTAGAGGGAGTCACCATCGCAGCAGCCAGACTGCTAGGCATCGCAGATCGCCTGGGCTCGATCGCGCCGGGCAAGCGGGCAGATTTAATTGGCATAGCGGGCGATCCCCTCGATACTTCGGCTCCGGTCACTCTCGTGATGGTTGGAGGCGTGTTTCACAAAAAATCAGAACCCATGAAAACCGCTCCAACGATTGCCTCCCGTGCAACGCCGGTAGAGTTCCCATCGACGTTGCCTGCTCGTTACGAATTGCGTTCGCAGCGCGTTCACTTGGCCGATGGTGTGGTACCGGCGACACTAAGAATCGAAGACGGCAAAATCACTTCCGTACAACCGGGCGAAGCGTTGGCTGTGGATGTGGCGATTCCCCGATTCGACGTTGGGACTTCAATGATCACACCTGGCTTGGTATCCAGCCACGCGACCCTTGGCTTGGACGCCTTGACCAGAGGCGGAGCGGACTCGGATTCGTTGTTTCTGAATTCCTCAGATATCACGATCCGCGGCACGCAACAGCAGTCGCTGCTCGAAGCTGGCGGCGTTTACACGTTGGCATTGGCGAATGCACCCACCAATACGTTTTCCGGTGAAGTAAGCATGGTGGCTACTGATCATCGAGGAAGCGTCCTTAAAAAATCCATCGCGACAAAGATCGTTTTGAGCGAGGCTTCACGCACCGCAGAGCGTTTTCCGTCCAGTCTGGCTGGGCAACTTAAACTGGTTCGCGATGTGTTGGACGGCGATATTGCACGCAGTCGATTGTTCATTCCCGACGTCACGTTGGATCAACTGACGCAAGCCAAGAAGGAAGCGGCCAAGCGGTTAGTGGGGGGCGAACAGGTGGCATTGTTCCAAATTGCTGACGATGCGGAACTGAACTCGGCGCTGAATTTGATCGAGCGCTACCATCTCAAAGCCGCGTTGATGGGGGCTCGGGAATGGAAACCGTATGCATCACGGATCCTTGCTTCGGGAGCGTCCATCATTGCGATGCCGATTTCCGGCGACGATTATGCGTGGGGGATCGATGAGTTGGTGGCCTGTTCCCAGCAAGGCATCCCAGTTTTCTTCGCGGCAAATACCGCTGAGCAACTCCGAACCACCGCCAGTAGCTGTGTGCACTCAGGCATGTCTGCAACCCTTGCCATGAACGCAATGACCTATGGCCCTGCTCAACTCTTTTCTTTGCCTGCCGAATCCGCTGGATTGAGCGTGAACACGGCCGCGGATCTCATCGTATGGACCGATACACCGCTGAATTTGTCGGGGGGGCCGGTCGCCTTGATCCGCAATGGGAAACCCCTTTCCTCGGAGGTACATCCGTGATTCGATTTCGTCACCACCGACAAGTCTTAACGGTCTTGGTCGCGTTCTCTGTCTTGGTTGCTCGGAGTGACTATGCCCGAGCGACAGATACCGTATTGATCCGAGCCAAGCACGTGATCACGCTCGAGGGCAAGACACTAGAGCCAGGCGCTATCCTCATTGAGGCTGGCAAGATTACGGCGGTCGCAGAATCAATCGACGCGGCGGGTGCGCGTGTTGTCGAGGCCGATTGGGTCATGCCCGGTTTGGTCAATGCGGCAACGTCGCTCGGCATTTCCGGTGGATCGTCCGAAATTTCTTCGGAAGTCACACCCGATTTCGACACGGCCTCGGCCATCGACATCCATTCTCGTGACTTCCTTGAAGCCCTTGACGATGGCATCACCACCGCACACGTCCTGCCGGGTACGCAGTCTGTATTTTCGGGCTACACCTGTATCGTCAAGACATCGGGTCAAGGATCCAATGCGAGTGAGCCTTTTGTATTGGTCCCCGAACATGGTTTGGCCATTGCTTTGTGCAGCGATCCGACCAGTCGCAACCAAGCCCGCAATCGACCGGAGTCCATCTTCATGCGTCAACCGACCAATCGCATGGGGGTGATGTGGATTTTGAGAAGCTCGTTTCAAAAAGCACAGGACAATAGACTAACGCCCGACTTGACAGCGAAAACAAGTCCTATTCTTCAACGAGCACTCCGTGGCGAGTTGCCCTTGTTCACGGTCAGCCGCAGCCAAGTCGATATCGAGAGTTGCTTCAAACTGCAGGACGAATTCGGTCTAAAATCAACGATCGTCGGTGGTGACGAAGCCTATCGAATCCTCGACACACTCAGTAAGCGTAAGCCGACTCTCATTTTCACGGGTTTAGCGACCGGATCCAGCCTTCGCGCGTTGCGAGGCCCCGAAGGCACCGAACGACGCTGGAATGTGGCCGGTCCGTTGCAGACAGCCGACATCCCATTCTGTTTGGCAGGCGAAAACTTGCTGGACCAAATGAGGTTTGCCGTGCGTTTTGGATTGGAGCGACAAAGCGCGTTGGAGAGTGTGACCATTGAGCCAGCCAAGATACTGAAACTCGACCCGCAGATCGGATCCATCGCCGTCGGCAAGGACGCGGACCTGATCGCATTCCAAGGTGATCCCCTGGAGTTTACCTCCCCAATTGTTTGGACGATGGTCCAAGGCCACGAGCGCGTGACGCAGACGAGTCGCTAGATGAACCGAGATCAACGAAACATCCCATTGTTGAGAGTTTTGAAACCGATGATGCAACTTGATGAAAAGAACCTTTCCTTCGCACCCTCGCGACCCACAGCCCGTCTCCTTTGGTCATGGACTTGCATGGCTCTGGCGTTGTCCAGCTGGAACGCAAGTTCTTTGAATGCCGCGGATACACTGGCCATCCGAGGAGCCAAAGTTATTACGCTCGCGGGAGAGCCGATCGAAAACGGCATCATCGTCATCAGCGATGGCAAGATCGAAGCGGTCGGGGCTGGGATTCCAATCCCGATCGAAGCCCACGTGATCGACGCCAAAGGCATGGTGATTATGCCTGGCTTTGTCGATCCGCATTCCTCGGAAGGGATGGGACAGCCCAACGAACGAAACGAAATCGTGCCTTTCCTATCCGTGATCGATTCAATCGATCCATCCAATGACTACTTCGAAGAGTCGCGGCGAAATGGAATCACGACAGCCGCCATGGTCCCGGGCAACAATACCTTGATCGGCGGCCAAGCCGTGATCCTGAAAACGGCTGGTAGCTACATCAACGACATGCTCGTCAAACGAAATGCGGGGATGAAGATTTCGTTGCTGCCTACTTCCGGCGGCCGGATGAGCCAAATGGCGAAACTACGGCGGGAACTGGACAAAGCGCGTGCAGCCCTCGAAAAGAGGAAGGCGGGCGAAGAGGTCAAGGCTGCTCCAGAGAAGACGGAGCCGGAAGCCAAACCTGAAGAAACCAAGTCCGAAGAAGCCAAACCTGCTGATGAGGAAGCACCGGCAGCGACACCGACCACCGATGCAGGCAATGCGGCAAAGGGTCTCGACGCCATGATTGAGATCATCGAAGGCAAACTACCGGTCTTCTTGTATTGTGACAAAGCCATGGACGTGACAGCCGCGAAGCAACTGGTCGACGAATACAAACTCAACGCGATTTTTGTGTTGGGACAGAACACCTACAAAGCAGCCGGACAACTGGCCGATCGCAAGCAACCGGTGGTGATCGATCGCAATCTGATTTTCTGGGAAACCGATCCGAGAACCCGCGAGGACAAAAAGATTGTACTGCCAGAGGTCTTTCGCAAAGCCAAGGTGCCTTTCGTTTTCCAAGCCGGGGAAGGAACGGTTCGAACCACCTCCAGCTCCAGTTTCCTTTGGTACCAAGCCGCGGTGGCGGTCAAGTTTGGAACACCGGAGTCCGAGGTATTGCGCAGCATGGCATTGACGCCTGCGGAATTGCTGGGGATTCAAGACGTCGTCGGTTCGATCGAACCAGGCAAGGATGCGGATTTGGTCATTCTCACCGGCGATCCACTCCGCTTGGATACCTGGGTCGACAAGACGATTGTCAATGGCAAGGTCGTATACGATCGCAGCGAAGACACCAAGCTCGAACGACTCCTCTCACCGAAAGCGGAGTAGTGCGATGAAGCGGACTAGTGCAATGAAATTGATTTCCAAGTTATCTGCGTTCGGCTTGCTCGCGACGGCCTGGACCGTCGCGTTGGGAGTGGGTGTAAACCTCGAGTCCCGTGCCAACGCTCAGGAACGAACCGAAGTGTTTTTGGTGGATTGGATCTGGCCTGGAAACGGTCCCGCGATCCATGAAGCAGCCATGGTGGTTCGCGATGGCAAGATCGTTCAGATCGGTCCTCGCTCCGAGGTTACCATTCCTCCGCAAGCCCGTGAGCATGCGCTCGGTGCCATGGTCATGATCCCTGGCTTGATCGCTGTCGAATCCAATTTGGCCGAAGCCAATGCGCAAGATGAAAAGAACGTCACGCCGGAGAACCGAGCTCTCGATGGTTTCGATTTCTTTGCGGATTATCAATCGCTTCTGTCGGGTGGGATCACAACGGTTCAAATCTCTGCCGCACGGGCTCGATTGATGCCAGGCCAAGGCGCAGTCGTCACGCTCGCCGGGAGCAACGTGTCCTTGCGGACATTGTCGGCCTCCGAAAGTGTCAAAGTCATGCTCAACCAGAGCGCTCTCAACCCTGGCACGGTTTATGAACCGCCCATCGGTGCGGTCTCGGTCGATCGGCCACTGGAACCCACCCGACCGCAGATCGGAGCCAGTTTGGTCGAGGCCATCGCGGGATTGCGTGTCCTCATGCAAAGCCTCGAAGGGGGCGTCAATTCGAACGACCTCCGATTGAGTAGTTTGGCTGAGATGCTGAAGAAAAAAACAACCTTCCGCTTCACAGCGGAAACGGTGCCGGAAATACAAGCCGCGGCCAAATTCGCGGCGCAATTCCAACTGCCATGGATGCTCGTCGGCCCAGAATTTCTCGATGCGATCGTCGGGGAGATCGATTGGAAGAATCCTCAGTTGCGAGGTGTCGTACTTAAAGCGGAACTGAAGCCAGGTGAGATCGCCGATGTCGCGATTCCAAAGGAATCCGAACCGAAACCGACGCCTGTTTGGAAACAAGCCAAGCTCCTGATTGATCGAGGTATCGGAGACAAACTTGCGATTCAACCGGCGTCGGATAGCGAACTTTCGGAGCTCTTATTTTTGTCGAAAGTATTCTTGCGTTCGGGGATCAGTCGCGAACAAGTCCTGCGGATGCTAACCAGCAATCCTGCCAAGATGATGGGGGTAGGGGATCGCGTCGGTCAATTGAGAGCAGGCATGGATGCTGACTTCGTCGTCCTATCCGGTCAACCTTTCGATGACGGCGTCTTCGTCGACTCGACATTTGTGGGCGGCGAGAAAGTCTTCACTAGCCGATCGGTCACGCCTGCCATGCTGATCGAAGCCGACCGCATCTATGCATCATCCGGAGTACTCAAAGACGCTTCATTGTCGATCGTCAATGGCAAGATCCAGGGCTTGGGGAGCAACGTTTCCGTCCCTCCGAATACGACGCGAAAACACTTTCCCAAAGCAGTGATCGTGCCTGGCTTCGTCGACGTCGGATCCAATCTCGGTTTAGGTTTGCCTCTGTCCGAAAGCATCCCATTGGAAACAAAACTGGGTTCGATGCTCGCATTCGACGATGAATCAATCCGCTATGCCCGTCGCGGTGGCTTGACCACGGCCTTGATGAGCTCCAGCCGACTTCCTAGTCCAGTCGTCGCCTTCAAACTGGGGGACAAGCCGCGGGTCTTAAAGGATCCAGTCGCCATTCGCTTCGACGTTAGTGGCAATCTAAGCTCGGCCGAGTCGGGTTTGAAACGAACTCTGGGGGCTGCCAAACAGTATGTCGATGTTTGGAACAAGTACGATGCAGCCATGTCGGAGTACCAGGGCAAACTGAAGGACTTCGAGACCGCCAAGAAGAAGTACGACGACGCTGTCAAAGCCGCTGAGGCCAAGAAAGCAGACGAAGCCAAAAAAGCCGAAGAGGCTAAAAAGGCTGAAGAGGCTAAAAAAGATTCTGGGCCGAAACCGGACGGGTCCAAGGCCACCGAGGGCGGCCAAGGAGTGGAGAACAAGACGACGCCTCCAGCCACCGTCAATGAGAACAAGCCAGCCGAGAGCCAGCCAGCGACTAAGGACGATTCGAACACGGAGTTGAAGGAACCGGAGAAGCCAAAGGAGCCGGAGAAGCCAAAATCCAATCCGAGTTTGGAGCCGTACCGTGCGCTCTTCGCTGGCAACATTGTCGCGATCGTGAATGTGGAGGACGAACGTGCAATTGAAATCGTCGCACGTGTGTTTCGCGAGGAGTACAAGTTACCGACATTGATTGCGGGTGGAGAAGCGATTGCAAAGCAGCCGCAGCTGTTGGCCAAGCATGGGATTCAAGCTGTGGTTGGCCCTGGACTGATTCAGGAGACGCGCGGGGACGAAAGCAACATACCCGTGTCCATGGCGATTGCAGGTGTGCCCTTCGTGTTTCAATCTTCGGCGGCGACAGGTTCCCGACGACTGCCCGAAGCGATCGCATACTCGGTCTTCAAAGGGCTGGGACGCGATGACGCGCTGGCTGGATTAACGTCCAATCCAGCAACGTATTTTCAACTCAATAGCATCGGTTCATTGTCGGTGGGCAAGGATGCAGACTTCGTGGTCTTGAGCGGCGATCCATTGGACTTAGCAACCGAAGTGCTTGCGGTCTTCATCGACGGTGTCATGGTATTTGAAAAGGACGAGGTGAGCCGGTGATCGATACAAATTGGCAGCGTTGTGTGGCGATCTTTTCGTTGATCACGGCTTTCGCAGGGAGCCTGACTCACGCCCAAGAAACCTCCGAATCGAAGGTCGCGTCGACGAACGTCGTTGCCGATCCAATCGTTGTTACCGATCCTCCGGCGCCATCGAAGGTAGCGATTCGCGTTGGAAAAATCATCACCTGCGCCGATGCTCCGATCATCGATGGTGTGATCTTGATCAACGCGGGAAAAATTGAAGCGGTCGGGACGGTTGCCGAAGTGCCCATTCCCGAGGGTTACGAACTCGTGCATCATCCGAACTCGTTCGCGATGCCAGGTTTGGTCGAAGCGCATTCACACGTCGGTGGAACCGGTGATTTGAATGAGATGGTTTACCAAACCAATCCGGAACTTCGAAATTGGGACCAGGCCATTCCACACAACGATCAGCTCAAAGTTGCTATCGCCGGAGGGGTCACCACGATTTGCTTTATCCCGGGTAGTGGTACCAACATGGGTGGATGGGGCACGCTCATGAAGACCGGGCCAGGGAAACTATCCGAGGTGATTTTGAAGGCACCAGGGGTTTTGAAAATCGCGCAGGCCGGCAATCCGGAGCGAACGGGGGGTGAGGTTGGCTCAGGACGAATGGGTATGAACCACGTCATTCGAGAACAATTGATGGAAGGACGCTTGTATGTGCAGCAATGGGATGCCTACGAGGCCGGGAAACTGGACACGAAACCCGATGTCAATTTGCGGCTGGAGTACTTCAAGCCTCTGTTTCATCACGAAATCCCAGTCGTGGTCCACACACAGCAGTACCAAGTTGTTCAGTCGACGTTACGAATGTTGGTCGACGAAATGAATCTCAAGATCGTGATCGACCACGGAACCTTTGATGCCTTCAAGATCGCCGATGAAGTCAATGCGCGGAACATACCCGTCATGGCGGGTCCGCGTGGTTTCTGGTTGGATCCCTCAGACGGCCAAATCAAGGGCATCGTTGCCGAGTACGCAAAGCGTGGGACGTTGATGCTCGGCGTTAACACCGATGCGCCCGTGATTCCTCAGGAAGAACTCTTGTTCCAAGCCACGATGGCCGTCCGCTACGGATGGGACGAGGAAAAGGCCATCCGAGGCGTCACAATCGAACCCGCCCGAGCTCTAATGATCGGTGATCGCGTCGGTTCGCTCGAAGCGGGCAAGGACGCAGATGTCGTTATCGCGACTGGTTCCATCATCGACCCTAGAAATTATGTCCAACAGGTCTTCATCAATGGCAAAAGTGTCTACGACATTCAAAAGGACCGCCGCCGTTTTTGAAGTGTTGCCCGTCGTAGACCTGCCCTCCAGGTTGGTTTGCGAGGCTCACCGTTCAACCGCTCCACATAACGATTGATAAAGGGGTTCGAATCACCGGACTCTCTGCGAATAGGAAATAGAATCCAACATGTACCAGCCAACTATGTATCGGCGACTTTTGGTCTCAGCCACCCTGGCCGGATGGTGCGGAGTGGGCTTTCTTTGCCCCATGGCTCGGGCTGTTCCTCAGGATGTGATCGCGATCCGGGACGTCAAAGTCCACACACAGGCCCAGGGGGGCGTGCTGGAAAAAGGGACCGTCGTCATCCGTGATGGTAAGATCGCCGAGGTTGGTGAAAACGTCGCGATTCCAATCGCCGCCAAGGTGATCGATGGCCGCGGCAAATCCCTGACCCCGAGCTTCATCGCTGTCTTTCGACCTATCGACCTGCAACAGGCTTCCGAAGGTGAAACAAGGACCGTGACGGTGCGTGGCCGGTCGTTTCCTGTCAGTGGCAGATCGCCAGCGACGAATACAAGCTTTCAAAAGGTATCGGATGCCTTCTCATTGGATGCATTGGATTGGCGCGCAGCGACTCGGTCAGGTGTAACCGTCATGAACCTTTTGGCTCCTGGCTATTCACAATCGGCGGTCATCAAACGAGGCTCCGACCCGTATACATCTGTCGTCATGGAACCCAATGGGCAACTGCTCGTGACGCTCACCAACAGCAGCCAAAGTTTGGACCTATTGCGCAACAATCTGAAAACGAACGAACGCGGTGGTGGAGGATCCTCCGGAGCATCGGCCGCTGCCGGCGGCGGCGGTGGTCGACGCGGTTCGGGTGGTCCATCCCAGCGTCGTGAAGGAGGCGGCACAGGTGCGTCTACTCCGGCTGCATCGCCGAGCACGACCAGTACTGGCAGTGCCTCAGAGCCGACAGCGGAACAAAAGTTGTGGAACGAAGTACGCGAAGGGAACCGAACACTTTGGATCGCCGTCAACAATTCTGCCACCATCCTGCATGCCCTTCGTGTTCTAAGCGATTACCCCAAGGTCAAGGCTGCCTGGATCGTCAGTGGTACCGATGCCTACCAAACCATACAAGAGTTTCCGAAGGAACGAACGCAACTGGTTCTGAACCCGCGCATTGATTTGGTCCCCAATTCGCGGAATCGGATGAACGTTCCCGCGATGCTGAAGGAAGCGAAGGTACCGTTCGCATTTTCATTGGGATCCCGCCAAGCAGAATTGGTCGAAGCCCAGTCAGCGCCTACCTTCGCGTTGGCTATCTTGGCCAAGACAGGGTTGGGAGAAGAAGACGCATTGCGTGCAGCCACCCTCGCACCCGCCAAGCTGATTGGAATGGACGCACAAATGGGTTCGATTGAAACCGGCAAGTTGGCAAACTTAATACTGTTCGATGGTTCGCCCTTTGAAACCACTACCTCCATCAGCCAAGTGTTCTTGGAAGGGAAGTCCGTCTATGAAAACTGAGATTGCAAGAATGATTCTGCCTCACCGTGAATGGCCGACTTTGTTGATGGTCGGAGTCTTTGGATTGGGACTGACACTTCAGACCGCGCGCGCTCAGGACCCGCCACCGGCCGACAAGCCAGTCGAAAAGTCCACTAAGAAACCAGAGGAAGAAAAGAAGGTAGGCGATAGCAAGAAAGACGCGAGCGTCAAAAAATCGGACAAGAAAATCGTCGCAATCGTTGGTGGAGACATCCTCACGGTTACGCGAGAAACTATTCGCAAGGGTACGCTTCTGATCGAAGATGGCAAGATCAAGGCCATCGGCAAGGATCTCGAGGTACCAGAAGACGCGACGCGGATTGATGCGACTGGAAAAATAGTCACACCAGGCTTCATGGCATTGAATATGACCGGAGTGGGTGTCACCTCGTCAGGCGCTGGTGCACCACCCCAAGGTGGACGCTCCAGTAGCAAATTGTCCGATGAGCTCAATCCCTTCGATCGCAATGTCCAATTGTCACTGGCGGTTGGAATCACTTCGGGTTGTATCCAAATTCGTACCGGTGGAGGAGGACGCGGACGTCGATCGCCGGACGAATCGTTCGAATTCGATGAACGCTTTCCTGGCTTCGATCCTACCGACGCCGAACTGGAAGGGCTCGAAGACCGCGAGATACGTGCCTACGGTGAAGCCGTAAAGTTGTGCCCCTGTTGCTCGCTGCCGATCCTGCCAACCGAACCCATCACCGCTCCACCGCCAACCGAGATTGCTCCGCAAAAGAGCAGTGTTATCAAGATGTCGTATGGCGTGTTAGAAGGAATGTTTGTTAAGGACTTGGCATTCTTGGACCTGACACCTGGCGCGTTGACCGGTTCGACCAATCAAGCCGCTTGGCGAGATCAGATTGCGAAGGCGAAGAAATACATCAAAGATCAGGCTGCGCATGAGCAAGCTACACGCGAAGGCAAACGAGAACAACCACCGCGTAAACCCGTGAGTGATGAACTTTTGAGCTTGGTTAAAAATGAGATCGCCCTGCGCATACCAGCCAACCGGGTAAGCGAAATTCGAGAACAAATTCAATTAGCGAAGGAGCTTGGCTACCGACTTATTCTCAGCGGAGCTTTGGAAGCCTGGGTCATTCCTCAGGAACTTGCCGAAGCAAGTGTTGGACTGACCATCACCCCAAGAACTCGGCGCGAAGCGCGTTTCGGCGAGGAAGATACATCCGGGAGTTGGATCGAATTGCCACGCGTGCTGGAAGCGGCAGGCGTCCCCTTCGCAGTCGACGCGCTCAGTGGTTCGGTCAGTTTGGGCGGCCTTGCCGGCCGTGACTTGACCAGTTTGCCTCTCGAGGCAGCCTTTGCTGTCCGCGGCGGCGCCACCGAGGCCAAGGCTTTGGCCGCAATAACCATCGTGCCAGCCACCATGCTCGGCCTCCAAGACCGACTCGGGTCGCTTGAGGTCGGCAAGGATGCGGATGTTTTGATTCTCAATGGTCCGCCTCTGGATTACCGGACGTATGTCGACAAGGCGCTCGTCAACGGCAACGTTGTCTACAATCGGACCGATGACCGCGTTCTGCCGGTCGTCGAACGCAGTCGCTAGACGCCAATCCCTTCGACGATAGGTTTACTTATTCCATTGTCCACCGTTTCCGCTCACCTTGGGGCGTTTGACTTGGCAAACGGGTTCTGCATGCGCATGACTGGCCTTTGGATGGTGATTCCCGATGGACAATGATGTATTGTTTGCGATCCTGGTCGTCCAGCATCACTTCTCGGATCGAACGCAGGTCGTTGACGGGTACCGCCACTGGTCAAAAAATCGCTCTGGATCCTTCGCTTCTTATCTCGTTGAACAGAAGATCCTGAGCGCGTTAGATCGAGATCTTTTGCAACCTCTACACGCGGCATGGATCGCCAGGAACCAAGGGGACGCACAGAAGAGCGTGGACGAGTTAAGCGCGTTGGGTTCGATGGTCACAGAATTACTCGATGCCCTCAAGACAGACAATGGCGACTCCGCCACACTGGCCTGGCGCGCGACGAATCATCGCTCGAATTCCACTCGCTTGGGTAACGCGAGCAGCCAGTCCGATCTTGATACTTCACCCCGATTTCGCGTGCTGAGGCCTCACGCAAAAGGTGGACTTGGAGAGGTCAGCGTTGCGAGAGACATCGAGCTGAATCGCGAGGTTGCGCTGAAAGAGATCCAAAGTCGATTCGTCCATGACCCGGGTAGCCGAGCTCGATTCATGATGGAAGCCGAAGTAACAGGGCGACTAGAACACCCTGGCATCGTTCCGGTTTATGGACTGGGCAGCTACAGCGATGGCCGGCCTTTTTACGCGATGCGTTTCATCCAAGGTGATAGCCTGAAGGAAGCGATCACCGCATTTCACGCAGTGGATTGCAAAGAACAGTCGGCCAGTGAAAAACGCTTGGCACAACGTCAGCTTCTGCAGCGCTTTGTCGATGTTTGCGACGCGATCGAATTTGCCCATTCCCGTGGCGTCCTGCACCGTGATATCAAGCCCGGGAACATCATGCTCGGCAAATATGGAGAAACCTTGGTCGTCGACTGGGGATTGGCTAAACTATCCGGAGTCAACGATCCCGAGACGCAGGCTGGTTCGATCTCATTGAGCTCAAGCGGTGACCATATGCCTACGATGGCAGGAACTGCCGTCGGCACTCCCGCCTACATGCCGCCGGAACAAGCCAAGGGGGAAGTTGAACGACTTGGTCCAGCCTCAGACATCTACTCGTTAGGTGCAACTCTCTACCATCTGTTGACAGGCCAGCCCCCGTTCGACGGACGTGACTTGGCAAAGATTTTAGAATCGGTTCGCAACGGTCATTTTCCTCCACCGCGATCTCGAATCGCTGATATCCCGAAACCACTCGAGGCCATTTGCTTAAAAGCAATGGCGCTCGAACCAATCGATCGATATTCAACCGCACGTCAATTGGCAGAAGACGTCGAGCGCTATCTCGGCGACGAACCTGTGTCGTCGATGAAGGAGTCTTGGTCAGCGAAAGTGTCGCGCTGGATCCGAAAACGCCCCACAACCACAGCGGCGGTCGTGTCTGCGATCGCAGTCGCGTCCGTTGGTATGGTCGTTTTCACATCGATCGTGGGACGCAAGAATCAGGAACTGAGGACAGTAAATTCCAATCTCGACGTAAAGAACTTCGAACTACAAGCCAGTATCGAAAGGGAGAAACAGGCGACCGAGGCCGCCCTCGCCAGTGCGCACCTGGCGCAAGAGCAAAGCCAATTGGCCTTAGAAACCTTACAAGGCGTGGTGCGAGAGATCCAATCGTCCGTGAAAGAATTGCCAGGAAGCAATCGGTTGCGCCAACGATTGCTGACGACGTCCTTGGAGCAACTGACTCGTGTGGCAAACGATTACGTCAGTCATAGCCAAATCGATCTCAACACTTGGCAGGCTCTACAAGAGATGGGTTCGCTCGTCCTGGAATTCGGAATAGAAGAGGTCCGGTCAATCGCCAAAGAATCCGAACCAGAGGTGAGTGCGAAATCAGCCTTGCGGATGGCGGAAGGCTTGTTTCGCCGCGCAATCGAGATTGCACGCTCATTGGAGAGTCAGGCCATCGACAAGTCGCCCGATCGATTGAGGTGCGCTACCTCGCTTTCTGATCTTTCAAGTGTTCAGTTGCGTCTCGGTGATCTTCCAGCTGCGGTCGTAAGCATCGCAGAGGCGATCCAAATCAAGCAGTCTTCGGGTGTGCTGAAAAGTCCAGAAATGCGGCGAGATCTCGTGATCGACATTACCCAACTCGGACAGCTACATCTGCAAATGGGCGATAGCGAGCAAGCGATCCAAACGACCCAAAATGCCATCGTGGTCGCGGACAAATTACTCAGGGAAGAATCGTCGCCAGAAGTTCTCGATGCACTGGCAATTGCCCATGAGCGTCTTGGAATGATCCACACTTTTCTTCAAGATTTTCCGATCGCTTTGCAGGAACTAGAGAACGCTTTGCAACGGCGAGAATCCTTGCTCCAAATGATGCCTGACGACCTACTCATGAGGTATGGCATGGCGAATTTACTGGACGCGCTCGGTGAAGTTTACGGAGCCCTGAAGAGAACCGAGGATTCGTTGGCGACACTCAACCGAGCTCACGAAACTCGCGAAAAAATGCATCTTGAAGAATCGGAAAATTGGACCTTTCGACGTTCGTTGGTCGCTACCCTCGACCGCCTCGGAGATACGTACATGATTTTGGAACAGTATCCAGTAGCGATGCTGGCGTATGAAGAAGGGCGAAATCATCGGCGTATACTACTCGACGTGGATAATGAAAATCAGCGAATGAAACGTGAGCTGGCTCTGTCGCACGAAAAAATCGGTTCCGCATTGCTATTTCTTGAAAAGTATGAACAGGCTGAGTCCTCACAACGAGAATCACTTGCGATCCGGGATGAACTTGCGCGGCAATATCCAAAATCTGCAACAGCGCAAAGGGACGTCATGGTTACCCACGTTCAATTGGCAAATATTTCCTTAGCTCAATCCCGATGGGATGAGGCTGAGGGACATCTTCGTTCCGCAATTGCGACGAGCAGAAAGATGATCGATGAAGGTCTCAATGTGGGACGTAGTCAGGGCGAATACGAGATGCTTTTGAAGAATCTAGAAGAGGTACAGGCCCACATACCGCCTCCGCAGTGAATGCGGCCGGCAATGTTGGATCGTTTATGGAATTGTCCGCCACGGGAGTTGTCTCGATTCGAGGTTCTCCCAAATTTGACAACTCTCTATACTAAACCGGCATGCAAACACTTGATTCGGGAGACGACCAGTGAGCAATGATGTCCAGATTCAAAAGTTCGACGATGGTGCCAGCGTATCGTTGCGTTCGCTCGTCAGTATCTACTACCCCGATGCCGCTCGCCTGGGATCGTTCCGGAGCGTGCCTGAGGACGACGTACCGTCGCCTTACCGCGGACTGTTGGCGCATGCTTGCCACATGACGGTCACTGTCGAGGCATTTCATGGAGACGCGGTTGATGTGCAAGTGCTGCAGTCGACTCGCACACCCAAAGACTACTGCCGTGAGATTTTGCTCAAGACGCATGCAGTCGGACAAGTCGTGCAGTACGGCATCGTTCGGTTAAACTTAGACGTCTTGGCCGAAGGCCCACGCCGCGAAATCATGGAGGAACAAAAACCACTTGGTCGGGTGCTCATCGAACGCCAAGTCCTTCGCGAAATCGAGTTGTTCGATCTGTGGGAAGTGCAATGCGGCGAAATCCTGGGTCAACTTTTTGACGTGGATCCAGGTACCCTGACGTATGGCCGAACGGCCTTAATCCATTGCGACGGTGAACCCGCTATCGAACTGCTAGAGATCGTCTCTCCAGCTTGATCGTTGAAGTCGCCGACTCTTTCTGATCTCAGAGTCACCCGATTTTAAGGGGCACCCAATTTTGAGGGGCACCCATTGAACAAGGTCACCCGGCGGTTAGGGTCCCGCAGCCTGGCTCTGCAACTGGGACGGAGACACGTCCAAGGCTTCGTTGACTTCGGAACGACAGCCAAAAAATGAGGATCAGCGACACGGCAACGCTGGCATTGGTCCACTGCTGCGAGTATTCAAATGACTCAGACGATGCACCGATGAACCAATCCAATGCTTCGGGAAAAGATTGCTTGGAACTCGACCATGCCGTGATGGTCATGGTCAATGCTTTGTGAAGAAAATGGAATAGGATCGTGCACACCACAGAGCCGGTCCGATAGGCCATCCAACCCATGAGCAGCCCCATGATGGTGGCGCAAATGGTCTGTTGCAACACACCATGCGACAATCCGAAAAGAACAGCAGAGCCGATCACTGCGCGAAGCACTCCCTTGTTCTCCAAGAGACCCGAGAAAACAAACCCTCGGAAAACGAGCTCTTCGCAGACCGCTGGCAATAGTGCCAGTACGAGCAGGATACTCAGGAACGGTACGCTCGCCAGGACGCCATCGAATTGCTGAAGTGCCTCGATGGTCTCCGGCCCCAACGGGTACTCACGATTGACCAGATTGGCCAATCGAACGTACGTTGGATGCAAACATACCGCCAAAAGCGTGCAAGCGATCAAATCGTCAATGCGGGGGAGATTCAATCGCAGCGCCACACGCACCGAACGGGTCAGCATGACGGCCATGATCAAGGTGGGGCCGAGCATCAATCCGATTTGAATCACGACGGTCGACGTGGCGAACGTATCCCAAGAGAATGGTTGTGCCCCCATGGCCAATCGACCGAAGAACAAGCCCACCAAGATAGCCAAACCACACAGGACTGATTCGGTGGCGCTGGGATGGCTGCTGCGATGGATCCACATGCGGATCAGCCAGTTCTTCATCGAACCTTTTTCAGTTTCAGAGAACAGCACCGATTCGTTCTCAAACTGTCGCACCGCCCATCGAGTGGCCAATAGGCAACACAGAGTGGTGACGCAAAGCACCGATGGCAGGTAGGCCAGTGCCGTTGCGTACTCGCCATCCATCAAGGCTCTGGAGAGCAACACCGCGCCGGTCACCGGTACGATGCTGGTACCCGAAGACAGAGTAATTCCCGGCAGCGCCGGGAGCATCACGAGCGGAAAACCAACCAGCATGAGGGGCATGAGGTAGTACTGACCTTCCTTCGTACTCCGCGCCAAACTAGCAACCGCCAATGCCAGAGCGCTAAACATAGCGGACATTGGAACGACCAGCAGGACCAACCAGACGATCAGGTCGAAGGAGATAGGTCCGACAGCGCCCCATGCACCGTTGCTATTGGATGTTGCCCAGTGCCGCATGACGAAGGAGGTCGTGACCACCATGCTCATTAGATTGAGGAGCGCGGTGGCGATGCTAAAGCACATGATCGTGAGCAATTTGCCCCAAACAATTTCACGGCGACTGGCGGGACTGCTCAAAAGTGTTTCGAGAGTTCCTCGCTCTTTCTCACCGGCGCACAAATCGACGGCCGGATAGAATGCACCGGTCAATGCCCACACGAGCATGATGAACGGCAACAGTTTGGACCATACCAACGCTTGCCGATCGGCCGACGTCGCGACGTCCAAGTGAACGATGCGCGGACCATTCCAAACCGAGGAATCGATATGCTGGGCCAGAAGATGCGCGCGGGCCCAAGCACCGTGCATGGCGTCGATATGTTTTTGTAGTTGGAGCACCGCCAAACGTGAACGTTCGAGCCGTTGATTGCTGAGGATAAGGAAGTGAGGAAATCGCAAGGGCAAGGAAGAAACAGAAAGGTCCGACGTCTCGTCCCGTGGTTCCGACACGCACAGAATCGCGTCGGCCTGGGTCTTGCGCAGTAGCCCCTCAACCCGTGCATGATCCACGGACCCAGGCACCTGTTGCGATGGCCCGTCCTGGTCCGTCGGTTCTTTCGGTTCCTCCCTGCCGGGGAGACTCGCCAGGATTTCCGCCCCCAACTCCGATTCCGAAGGCCAGCGGCTCCAGCGCAGCGAATTATCTGAAGCGGTCGTCGGATCTCGTACAATATCCTCAAACGCATCCTTATCGATTTGCTCCACCACCGCGATCGTGAATCGCTGCGGCGTTTTGACTTGGGCCAACTGCAGCATCAGCAGCCCCATCAAGGGATAGAGCAACAACGGGAGTACGCAGATCGTGAACATGGTCCGCCGATCTCGGAGTTGATCACGCATTTCTCGCGTGAAGACGAGTTGGATGTGCGACCAGTTCATAAGCTCGTCCGTTCTGAATCCAGGACGCCGGAATGAACGATGGTCGATGCCAGCTCCTGCACGGGAAGATGACCCGGCTGATTTTGCTCACTATCCATAATCAACCGATAGAACATCTCCTCGAAGTCAGATGTCCCATGGCGAACTGCGAGCTCTTCAAGCGATCCAGAGTCCAATACTATGCCACGATGCATGATCGCTACGCGATCGCAAAGTCGTTCGACCTCGCGCATGATATGTGTCGAAAACAGGATGCACTTACCCAACGCACGCAGTTCCAAAATGATGTTGTGCAACGAACGGGTCACCAAAACATCCAGCCCCAACGTCGGCTCGTCGAAAATCAATACGGGCGGATCGTGGACCAAGGCCCTAGCAATGGAGACTTTTTGTTTCATGCCGGTCGAGAGCCGCGCGCCGGGCACATCGCGAAACTCATTCATGTTCAGTTGGACGAAGAGACGCTCTATGCGTTCGTCGAGCACTTCTCGGCTAACGCCGTAGAGTCGCCCGAAGAACTGGACGAATTCCCAAGGAGTCATGCGATCGTAAATTGCGGTATTGTTGGACACAAAGCCGATGGAGTAGCGAACCATCTCCGCCTGCGTGGTCACGTCGAAGCTTGAAATGAACGCGCTTCCAGAACTGGGCTGCAGCACCGTTGCCAAGATGCGCAAGGCAGTGGTTTTGCCAGCTCCGTTAGGACCTAAGAGTCCGAAAACCTCTCCTGCGCGGGCTGAGAACGTCAATCGATCGACCGCGACGTAGGGTTCCCTTGCATGGTCCGAATAGGTCTTTCGAAGGTTTTTGACTTGTACTAGATCCATCAATCCATCGGTGTATGTATGCGATTGAACCGAACGCGAAATGAGGAACGCTCTTTAGAGATAACTCAGCATTCGCTTCCGATCTGAAAGTAGGACTCGGTGGCGGACGATATTTCTTGACTCACTGCCAACTGACCAAGCCGAGACGTCAGAATCGTTACGATTGGATTTCCGCAGGTCAATCGGCACAGAAAGTTTTGACAGAATAGCTTTCATAGAATTTGCTCGTGCACAAACCTGATCCTATGCTTCCAGCGAGACCGCAACTGCTATCTCATGGCAATCTTTTCGCAACACCTGTATCCACCGCTCGGAAGTTTCATCTATGTCGACTCTGAAAACCAAACCATCGCTCGCGGACGTTCTGGCGAATACTCAGATTCCAGCTCTGCCCACCAGTGCGATAAAACTGCTCGAACTGTCCCAGGATCCCAACAAGGGTCCGGCGGATTACGCGCTGCCGATTGAAGCAGACGTCGGATTGATGGGGCAAGTTTTGCGATTCGTCAATTCGTCTTATTTCGGCTTCTCACGCGAAATCTCTTCCGTGCAACAAGCGTTGACATTGGTCGGGATTCGAACCATCAAGAACTTCGCTCTTTGGAGCGCGGTGTTCTCGATTGTCCCCAATCCAAAAATCGGCCCTTTCGATCTGCGTCGCCTTTGGCAAGACTCCCTTCGCCGCGCCTTGTTCGCTCGTGCGTTGGGACGTTTGCTGAAGTTGCCTAACTCGGAAGAATTGTTCGCCGCGGCCTTGCTTCAAGACATGGCCATTCCATTCCTGCTCAAAGCCTTGCCCAGTCAATACGAACACTTGCTCGCGCGGCGGTCGAACGAGCGATTGCGACTCTCCTGCCTGGAACGTGAAGCGTTCGGTTGGGATCATGCACAAGCAGCAGCCCATCTTTGCCGTCGCTGGCACTTGCCCGAAGACTTTGCAGTCCTGGTCGAACGACATCCGTCCTTCAACGAGCTGATGGGTGGTAGCAAACCTCAATTGTCAGCCGCCTGTGTCGCCTTGGCAGCCCTACTACCCGCATGTGGCGATCAAGACTGGACTGAGGAATCCGAATTCCTGGCCGGAATGGCGAGCATCGATCCTAACAGCTCGGTCGCGTTGCCGGAGCTTTTGGCCCATGTGGATGAGTCAATGGAAGGTTTCGCTCCGATTTTGAACTTGCCCAAGCCGGAGAAGCCACTCGCAGCTTACTTCGCTGCCCCAGTCGCTTAATACACCCAGAACGTTCAACCTCGTTGTTCCATTGTCTAACGAGCAGGACAATCTTCCGATTTTCGCTACACTGAGATGGGTAGCAACGAAACGCTTACCGCGCGTGGAATACACGTGCGGTTGCGTCATTTAACCTTTCTCACGATCGCTAAAATTGGCATGACCCTGTACTGGATGGCGGGCGGTCCGAACGCAGTCCTCGGCCCGCAGGACTTTGAAGAGGCACTCTGCCACACGTTGCAGGAACTCGGGCAACCGCAACGTGTGTTGGCCGTGCCTCCAGATCATACACGCATGGATTCGCGGGCCGGTGAGATCACACGCATCGCGCACCGTCTGCTCGGGGACCGGTTGCGCGATGTCATGCCCGCCCTCGGCACGCATGTGGCCATGAGCGAAGACGAACTGGAAAAGATGTTTGGGGATTTGCCTCGATCATTGATACGTGTCCACCGCTACAGAACCGATGTCGACACTCTCGGGTATGTCGATGCTGAGTTCGTTGAACACGCCACAGAAGGGATCTATCGCAAACCGTGGCCAGCCCAGGTCAATCGCTTGCTGGCCCATGGAGGCCACGATTTAATCCTGTCCATTGGTCAAGTTGTGCCACACGAGGTGATCGGCATGGCCAATTACACCAAAAACATATTTGTTGGCACCGGAGGTGCAGCTGGGATCGATGACAGCCATTATCTCAGCGCCCTCTATGGCTGCGAGAGGATCATGGGTCGATGCGACAACCCGCTCCGGCGCATCCTCAACCGCGGAGCTGATCTCTTTCTCAATGATTTTCCGATTGTCTATGTTTTGACTGTGGTCGAATCGACGGTCGATCAGGGACCCGTCGTCCGCGGACTTTTTATTGGCGACGACCATTCGGTATTCTTTCAAGCCGGTGAACTGGCGGCCCAAGTCAACTGCTTTCGGCTCGACGAGGCCCCCAAAAAAATCGTCGTATGGATGGACCCCAAAAAATACAAAAAGACATGGGTCGGCAACAAAGCCATCTACCGAACACGTATGGCGATCGCCGACGGTGGCCGATTGGTCGTGGTTGCTCCCGGAGTCTGCCGTTTCGGCGAGCATGACGATGTTGATCACCTCATCCGCACGTATGGCTATCGAACCACACCCGAAATCATGCAGGCCGTGGCGAACAACAGCGATCTCGCAGCCAACCTTTCCGCGGCTGCACACCTCGTCCACGGTTCAACCGAAGAGCGCTTCACGGTCGAGTACTGCCCCGGCGGTCTATCCCGAGAGGAGATGATCAGCGTCGGTTATGAGTACAGTGACTGGCAGACTGCCATGGAGGAGTACGCCATCGAAAACCTGCGCGATGGATGGCACACTTCGCGATCGGACGAACGATTTTACTTCGTTCGCAACCCGGGATTGGGTTTATGGATGCACCGCCAACATCGCCACGCATTCTGATACGTGGCAAAACCGTTTAGCAAGTCGCGTGTGCGGAGAAATCCGATATCGATCTAGCCACGAATGCGTTTGCGACGTGGATCCAAATCGTCCTGAAAGAGCGGGGGCACAACCACCGGGGCCGCCGATCGCCCTTCTCCCTCGCCTGGAGGTAGCGGGTTGCTTCCGCCACCCGATGTCCCTCCTTCGCCCGATCCGTTGTTGCCACCGTTATTCCCACCGTTGCTGCGCTGCTCATTGATCGCATTGATCACGATCAGAATGTCTAGAGGGGAGACATGCCCGTCGCCATCGACGTCGAGATCGATGCCCGACTCACCTTCACCCTGTGTTATTGGTCCCGAACCGTGAGAATTGATGTAATTAATGATGATCAATGGATCGAGAGGCGTCACATATCCATCGCCGTCGACGTCCATCGGGTTCTGATCGTTGTGATAAGGTGTCTCGTCCTTGATGACTCGCACGCGTTCGGTACGTTCAACCGTATCACCCGTGGTGCGGGAAACCCCTAAGAAGCTCAAATCAATCCAGCCCGGTTCTACGTACTGAATGCTGTTACCAGGTTTGACCCGGACGACATTCCCAGCCACTTCGAATCGCGGGTCGGATACGCTAACGTCGTAGACTTCGGAACGATCTGGATCAATCACATTGACGTTGCCTACGACATAACCAGCAACGTTTTCCGGTACCGCGCCGCTGCCGGTCAAGACCATACCGATGGGGGCATCATTCCGATCGAGAACCTGCACGGTGACTTGACCACGGACTGAATCCCCAGACTTGACATCCAAGGCAGTGATCGAAAGAACCATGAGCGGGGTCGCTTCGTAATCGAGCGAAACGCCCGGTTGCAAACGCAACACTCCACCGGATACATAGAATCGACCATCCGAGATGACATAGCGGTATTCCGCGTCCGAATCCGAATCAATCACCGAGATACCGGTGAGATCGGCCCCTGATTGCATTTCGGCGACCGACACGGTTTCCTGCAGCCTTATCCCTGAGGGCAAATCGTTGACCGGCGTGACGTTGACCGTCAAAACTTGGGGTGACGACCAGTCTGAGCCATCGAAGGCTTGAATTGTCCAACGATCAATCCCGTTGGCATCCGGGCTAGGTACGTACGTCGCGAAGGATTCGGACCAAACGAGTTCGCCCAACGATCCTTGCCGACGGACGAAGTAATAGAGTGAGTCATTGTCTTCGTCGCGACTAGCATTCAAAAACGTTTCGCGAGGAATTGCCAAAGACCCATCTTCATCCATCGTAAAGTCAGGCAGCGCTTGAAGGGATGGACTTCGATTGGTCCCAATCGATCGGATCCCGATCGCTACTTGACGCAACACGCCTTCGCTAATGATTGCTTCGGTGGGCGATGCGATATTCAGTCGATGACGGTAAACCGCACCATCGCGAATCCCGATCAACGCATCGTTTCGAAAACCCATCGACCAGGTCATAGGAATGGTCGCATTGCCCGAAGCCCCTCGGGTAAAGAGCACGTCAAAGGTCAATGCCCCATCGCCCGTCGACCAACCCATGATTCTGGAGGGGTCGCGTGCGGATCGTGTCATGAGCAGGCCTCGACTCGCATCGAAAACCGTTGGACCGGCTGCGGCTCCCAACAATTCTATGTTCGGCAATCCGGTCGTATTGCTCAGTATCAATACGCCATCGAGAGTCTCGACCGCAAAAACCATCCCATCGTCTCGGCCACTGGAGTATTGGACTCGCCCTTCAAACGATCGCTCTGCGACCAATTCCCAGCGACCTTGGCTGAGTTTGTACGACGAGATCCGTGTTCCTCCTTGAGAAGGTTCGGAAGCGATCAAAACGTCGTCTCCAATGACTCGCAGATCGACGCCATCGACAAAACCATCGATGGCAGGCAAAGCATCCACACTCGGAGCCGATGAATTCCATTGATCTCGATCCATTTGCACGCGGTACAATCCGCTGCCATTCGCCGTAGCGCCGTGTACCCAAACCGAATCCCCGATCGCCAAGAGTTGATCCATGTTGCGAATGGCTATCGGCAACGTCCGCACGTTCATGGACTCATTCCTAGCGTCGGACGCCCAGGAGAAGGCAACCAGCTCGTTAACGGTACCACGACGGACGACGGCCATTCCTCGTTCCTCTCCTACCATGGCCGTCGAAAGAATCTCTCCGCGGAAAGGAATGCTTTGAAGCTGTTCGAGGGTATCCAAATTCCATTGTTCGATCGTGTCGCTAGTCACCAACCAAGCGATCGAATCGGTTTCCCATTTCAATAGGTGCGATGCATCCAAATTGGCTAGCCATTCACCGGCCGGTGCTGGTTGGGTCCCCGTCGTCATCAGCGTCGTGCGATCGCCGCCTAACAGACGGACCGCGTACGAACCGGGCTCTAGTCCGTCAAACCGAGCATTGCCTCGCGCATCGGTGATTCCGAACGGCTCACTGTCTTGATAGGCTCCGTCCCCATTGAGATCCAAATAGACCACTCGTTCGGGGACTACTCGCGAATCCGCACTCATTTGACGTGCGGATTGTGGGTCGTCGAACAAAACGACATCCAATGTTCCACCTACTAAACCTGCGAACAACCGTCTCTCTTCGAGCCGATCGAATTGCAAAGTTCTTCGCTGTGCTCGTCGCGTTCCAATCTGCGATCGAAGGCGGTGGTTCCGATGGAGCTCGGGCATAGTGTTCTACGTTCTTCGTCGACGGGCCGCGACGATCATCGCATGAAAAGGGGGCAGTGTTGTCAGTGAACCCATTAATGTATCCAATGCTGACACCTTTTGAGAGGCGTTTCAACCACTTTTTGTTCCCAATTTTAAGCCCGATGGCAAATCCTCCCACCATGAAACAGCAATTCCCATGGATTTCAGGCATTTTCATTCTGATGATGGTGCTGGAAATCGGAGGTATCAGCCCTGAGGTTGCCCATGGACAGTTCACCGACCAACGCTATCAACTCGGCAAACGTCTCGCTCGATTTGAGCGCGGTTGGCAATCCGCAACACCCGAAAGACGCAAGAGTTGCGTCGAGCCGATGGAGCAAGCCGTATCCAGCTTTTTCAGCCTCAAGCTGGACGCTGCCACCCGTCTTCTAGACATTGCATTTCTAAAAACACAAGTGTTCTCACCGGAGGTTCATGACGCATGGATCGCGACAAATGCATGGTCCATGGAAATCGAAACGCCTTGGATTGATCCTAATGATGCACGAATTCGATTTCGCATAAAGCCCGCATTCAGCGAATCAGGCCCTAACTCGGGCCCATACACCGCAGCATCCATTCCCAGCGAAACTCAGCTCCGGTTGGTGCTCGGGGATGGCGGCATGGGCTCACTCAGTCTTCCGATGACCGATGCCCTCGAATGGCAGGAATGGCAACTGAACTCGCTTCATCCAGGAGATTTCTCGATCCAGGCCCACACCCAAGCGATGGTGGGTTCGGTTGCTGTCGACATGATTGCCCCGCGTCTTTCGGTAATTCCTGATCTTAAGAATCGTTTGGCCAAGGTCGAGTTGTGGTACGAAACGCATCGACGCGACCGTGGTACCACACGCATCGCGACCGCGAGATCCTTAGCCAAACAGTTGTTGCTCACGGCCAAAGGCAACGCCACCGAAATCGATCTACCGTGGAGCAAATGGCTACGAGACTGGGAAGTCCTTGGACCGGGTGGAACCAGTCTAGAGGAATGGATTGCGTCGACCGAAGCGGAATCCCGCTGGATGACATTGAGCGACGGTCAACGGAATCAGAGTGTGCGCTTGGCAATTCCACAGGGCGGCCAGGGGCCGTGGCCCGTGCTCATTGCGTTGCATGGCGCAGGCGGGAGCGAAAACATGTTCTTCGAAACCTACGGTGCCGGTCGCTTGATCGAACTCGCCCGAAATCGATCCTGGTTGGTCGTCTCTCCGCGGCAAACGCTAGGCGGATTGGCCATGAACGTCCCGCAAATACTCGATGCGCTCGAAGAATTCCTACCGATCGATCGCCAACGCATCGGTCTGGTCGGACATTCCATGGGCGCGGCACAAGCCATCGCGCAGGTCTCTGCGCATCCAGATCAAGTGCAGGCCGTTGTGGCTCTGGGGGGCGGCGGCAATCTGGGAGAACGTGTCGATCCCTCCCAAAGGGATTTGCTCCGCGAAATCCCTTTTTGGGTGGCGGCTGGAGACCAAGACTTCGGACGCCGCGGCGCGGTCAAGCTGGCCAACGATCTACGAGAGATCGGTGCTACGGTCGAGTACCGGACCTATGACAACGTCGAGCACATGGTGATTGTCCAAGCCGCGCTCGACGATGTTTTCGAGTTCTTGGACGATTGCGGGAGTGGACGATGAAGACCCGACGGCGGATACTAATCAATAGATTAGTCAGCTAGCTAAGTCCGTTCAGTGATTGTCGACTCGGAGAAGAACCATGAATGTCGCCTTGATGGAAGTCAAAGTAGATGGGATGACGTGCTCGCATTGCAAGCTGGCCGTCGAAAATGCAATTGCGGCTTTGCCCGGCGTTGAAGGCGTCGAGGTGGATCTTGAACTGGGGAAAGCCACGATCCAGGGTGTCGTGCCCGAACAATCGCTGATCCGAACACTTCAGAACGAAGGCTACGATGCCCGTGTGATCCACGCGCCGACTCACACAGGGCGATGACCCCTTCGGCCCAGACCATTGCCGATAACGCTTCATCGCGAGTCGATTATTCTATTGCCGGTATGACGTGCGCTGCGTGCGTGCGCCGCGTTGAACGCGCAGCGACAAACGTCGAAGGTGTCCAATCGGCCAGCGTCAATCTTGCGACCGAGAGAGCCACAGTCTCCTTCAACGAGCTCAGCCCCGAGCGTCTCGAATCGGTGCGGCAAGCAATCGAACGGGCTGGTTATCCCGCTCGTGCTCTGACGCACGCAGCCTTCGAACATGCCACGCTCAATGACTTGGATTCCACGGAACCAACGACAGGCCGCGAACTGGCGTCGTTGAAACGGTCGACCCTTTGGGCATTTGCATTGGCCCTACCAATCTTTATTGTGTCCATGGGTCCGATGCTAGTTCCCGGTGGCATGGACTGGATGATGACATGGATGACCATGGACCAATGGAATATGTTGCTGTGGCTGCTGGCCACCCCCGTGCAATTCGGTCCAGGCTGGCGATTTTATAGGCATGCCTACGCAAGTCTGCGTTCCGCAAGTCCCGATATGAATCTGTTGGTCGCATTGGGTAGTACAGCCGCCTATGCCTACAGCACGGTTGTGACATGGTTTCCATCGTCACTGCCGATCCAAGCCCGCCATGTTTACTTCGAGTCGTCTGCAGTCGTGATCGCGTTTGTCCTTCTGGGAAAAACGTTGGAATCGATTTCCAAAGGTCGCACGCGTGATGTTTTGAACTCGCTCGTCAAACTGCAACCACGTACCGCCCATCGGGTTTCCGGTAACGCTGTTGAAGTCGTCGCTATCGAAAAATTGCAAGTTGGAGACCTGATTGAAATACACTCGGGTGAATCGATTCCGATCGATGGCACGGTCGAACTAGGTGAGAGCTTTGTCGACGAAAGCTTAGTCACCGGGGAACCCATCCCGGTCTCGAAGGCTCCGGGGGAGCCTGTGATCGGTGGTACGGTAAACCAGCACGGGTTGCTGCGGGTCCGTGTAACAGCCATTGGTTCCTCTACATTCCTGTCGCGCATCGCAACGATGGTTCAGGATGCTCAAGCCAACAAGCCACCGATTCAGCATATGGTTGATGGCGTGGTGGCTTGGTTTGCCCCAGTCATCTTAGTCATCGCGGCTGTGACTGCGGTGACCTGGTGGTGGATGGGTGGCGAATCACGGATTGCCATGGCGTTGGTGCACAGCGTTTCGGTTTTGATCGTGGCATGTCCATGCGCGATGGGCTTGGCCACACCGATCAGTATGATGGTCGGTACTGGCCGCGGTGCTGAACTCGGTATCCTGTTTCGTTCGGGTGAATCGCTCCAGCAATTGGAGTCTGTTCGCAGGATTGTGTTGGACAAAACGGGCACGTTGACTTTGGGTCGTCCCGATGTAGAAGCCATTGAATCGCTGGGTTCGTATTCGGACCACGAATTGCATCGCATGGCCGCCTCGGCTTCGCGGACATCGCAGCATCCGATCTCACAAGCCATCGTGACCGCCTGGTCGAGCGATGAGAATTTGCTCGGAGCCAATGACTCCAAAACGGTGCCCGGCAGCGGCATTGAATGTACGCTCGACAACGGGCGACTTCTTCGGATCGGTTCGTTGACTTGGATGAAACGCTTGGGCATCGCGTCCCCATCCGAAACACAACGCATCGAGCAATGGCTTAAAAAAGGCAAGAGCATCGCTTGCATCGGGATCGACGAAAGACTCGAAGGTGTGATCGCAGTTTCCGACCCCATCAAAAGCGAAAGCGCCGCTGCGCTCGCGCGACTCCATGAATTGGGATTGGAGTGCTGGATTTTGTCCGGGGACAATACTGCCACCGTCCGCGGACTAGCGAAGGCACTGGATCTGGATGGGTACGAGGCCGAGATGCTACCAGAGACGAAAGAGAACCGGATCCGGGAATGGCAACGGAACGGCATTGCCATCGCGTTCGTCGGAGATGGAATCAACGACGCGCCGGCACTTGCTGCGGCAGAGGTCGGAATCGCCATCGGTACCGGAACTGAGGTCGCCGTTTCAGCTGCCGACGTCGTCTTGATCTCCGGTCATCTGTACGGCATTCCTAACGCCATCCTCTTGGCCCGTGCGCTCATGCGGAATATTCGCCAGAATTTGCTGTGGGCTTTCGGCTATAACGTTTTGTTGATTCCAATCGCAGCCGGCGCGCTGGTGCCCGTGACCGGTTGGTACTTGACCCCAATGATGGCCGCCATCGCCATGAGTGGTTCGAGTCTTTTCGTGGTCTTCAACGCGCTGCGACTGCGTTGGTTCACACCCACCACCGGCAAAGAAGAGGTCAACTACCAGTTGAAGTCGAAACGGGTTGCGATCAGATCCGATGAGGTGGCACCGTAGAGCGTTGTGGCGCTGGTGATGGGATGAATCCAGTCGAACATGACGCGCGTTCGATCGGTCCAGTACCAATTGAAACCGAAGGTTGCATCGTTGTACTGCCCGGCGTTCAAATCGTTCAAGCCAAAGTGGGACCAACGCGCCTTGAGCTCGATCGCGCCCGGACTGAATCCGTTCTTCGTGACGGAAAAATTTCGGAACGGAGTGTTGCGACCAAACTGGGCGCCATGTTGTCCGAACCGTTCGTACTTGCGACTTTCACCCGTCAGGAACCAACTGAAGTGGACGTAGGCACCATTGGCTCGCTTGGATTCACCATCCTTGAAATCAATCCCACAAAGATATCCTTCGGCTTGAACGGTGAAGCGTTCGTAAACGATCGCGGCCTCGAAGTTGCCGGTCGTGTACGAGTCCGCGAACAATACGCCGGAATCGATCAAGCGAGGTCCTTCGAAAACTTGCGGCCTGGCTCGAAAACGAACGCGATCGTCCTGATCATTGGTGTAAAGAATTCCTAAACCGGTGTGGATCAGGTATCGTCCCTCACTTGGTTCATCATAGTAAGGCAACCAGTTCACGCGTCCACTCACGCGCAACCCTTGATTGTCATCGATTCGCTTTTTTGTTCCTTCGCTGATGCTGTCCAAAAACACACCTGTCGCCCAACTGATGCGTTCCGACGGGACTTTGTTGTACAAAGCCATGCCCACTTCGCGGTCAGCCGTAAAAATACCTTGGGTCGGAATCGATCGCTCCGAGAAAATGTTGAACGTGTCGTTGGTGACCTGCTCCAAACCGTAGGGCACGAAGAAGTTTCCGATGCGGAACCGTCCCAACCACGGAATATCATTCACCGAAAAGTAGGCGTCTTTGACCAGCGGCGTCAGGACTGCGGTTTGCGGATTGTCGAGTGCGTTATCCGGTTCCAACGTCATTTGGAAGCGGAAATCGAAATTCTCATAACCCGTCCCCTCGGCCAATAGCCTCAGTCGACGGAACAAGAAATAGTCCGAGGTATCGGGTATCGAAGGATCCGCATCGGCCCACGTCACGTAGTCCATCTGAACATGGCCCCCCATCCTGAGTTTCCATCCCTCGGGTTTTTTGGGATCGGATTTGGCCTCGGGAGCATCCTTTTTTCTTTGATCCGGCAATAGGGCGTTCACCGAACTAGCGTCGGGAACAGTCATGGCTCCTACGTCCACCGCGGGAATGAGCGTTCCCGCGTTCAACGCGCGATCAAATGCTGCTTCCAAGTCCGCGATGCGTTGTTTCAGGTTTGCTATCTCTTCGTGTTCTGCCTGTGCATCCGATTCTTTTCCCGCGTCCCTTTCCAAGGACGGGGAGACATCGAGCGCCGAATCCGGAGGCACTTGCGCCACCACTTGTCCCGCGTGAATCGTTAGGAGACATCCCGCAATGAGAACAGCGGCTACTCGGCGAAGGCTTCGAGCGGCAAATTCCGAAAAATCGAGTTGGCTCCAGCCCTTTCGCTCAGGCAACGCCATGGCAGGCACGCAGAGGCAGAGTCGCGACGTAGTGTTGGGCGATAGGTCGCGATATGGCATTGCAGCCATTCAGGTTATCTCAATCGCTTTGGGCCGGTCTGTCCGAGACTCAGGCAAACATCACTACCTGAAACGCTGATACGTATCATCGGACAGCGGCATAATCGGAATGACCCGCAGGGTCTGCATTTAGGGAAATTGATGTCGAAACCGAATGCAGGTTCTGGGTAAACTGCGGCCCTTATGTTTCCTGGAAAATTCAACCGAACCATCCTGTGGGATGTTTTCAAACTGTTTCTGTCGACCGCGATGGCCATGACACTGGTGATTTCGTTGGGTTTGGTTGGACAGCAGTTGATCATGCAGGGGATAGGCTGGCTGGCGGTTTTGAAACTGCTGCCGTACATCTGTTTGATCGCCATGCAGTTTTCCCTCCCGGCGACATTGTTATTTTCCGTCTGTTGCGTCTACGGTCGGGTATCAGCGGACAACGAGATCATTGCCCTCAAGAGTGCAGGGATCTCCCCGTTTCGCATCATCCGACCGATGCTGTTGCTGGGACTACTGATCAGTATCCCAGCCGTTTGGATCAATGACTTGGCGGTCTCATGGGGCCGACCGGGTATGGAGCGAGTTGTTCTGCGTTCGTTCGAAGAGATTGTGTACGGGACATTGCGAACACGGCGGTCCTATGAAAACGACAAGGGCTTTACGATTCATGTCCTCGATGTCCAGGATCGCTGGCTGATTCAACCCACGATCTTCCTGTTCAATGAGACGACCGGAGATCCGATGACGATCAACGCCGAGAAAGCAAAAATCTCGATCGACACGGAGAACGATCGTCTGATCATCGAGCTGGTCGATTCGTATGGCGAAATCAACGATTCGTCTTCCACGCGGTTTCGCATGCCGGGTACCGAACGGATCACCATGCCGTTGACCCAAGCATCGAGGAACGGGACCAAGGTGGAGAGTCCATCGCAGTTCTCGATTCGCGAAATTCCTGAGGAAATGGCGGCGCAGACGTCCGCCAACGATCGGCATCGCGAGTCGATGTCGGTTCAGGTCGCCGTCGGTCTGGGTCTTGGCCGCTACTCGCAACTCAATGACCCGAGAATTCAGAATCTCCAGTTTCAAGTCCAGGAGGGACAACGGCGATTGATTCGATTGCGGCTCGAACCGGCCCGCCGCTGGGCCTTGGGCTTCAGCTGCTTCTTCTTTGTCTGGATGGGAGTCCCGATGTCCATCCTGATTCGCAGCGCGGACTACGCATGGACATTTGGATTGTGCTTCGTGCCGATCCTCTTGATTTACTACCCACTGTTCGGCCTGGCGCTGGATCGTGCCAAGGATGGATCGTGGCCAGCGATGAGTCTGTGGTTGGGGAATGCGGTCCTCCTATTCTTGGGAACTCTTTTGATGCGGCGGGTCGTCCGTCAGTAATCGGGGCCGCTGGATCGGTTGCTCGCGAGCGACGGATGATACATTTTCGAAGAATGGATCGACTTTCCGAAAATCCATATCCTATTGCGGCTTGAAATAGCAAAAAACGATTCGTGCACGAGCAACCGAGAATTCTTCCTAAAGTAATCACCCGGTTTGAATCGAAACTAGGTGCAGGACGGCCTGATCTGCGCTGGATGACTCGAGAGGGTCAATACCAGTTCTGAGCGAGCCGGCAGGGAGATGGTTGTAGGGGGGATTCGCTAGCAGTTCACGGTTTCTAGCCGTGGATACTGGAATAGGGGTGCGCATGCATTGAATGCAAGCACATCTCTATGCTGGATGCTGTTCGTCCGCCTGTATCAGATTCCGAAGGCAACCGTTGAGCGGTAGTTTGGTTCGGAGCGTAGCGCTGCGTCGTAGGGGTGCGGAGTTCGCTGCAGGATGAACCAGACTGACCAACCGTTTCAATGGTGCGAGCAGGTTAGGTCTGTATGTCGGAGACGTGACGAAGGAGCTGATCGTCACCGGCGTGCAAATCCGTCCGCAATGTTTGTGCCCAGACCCAGTTGTTTGCGTTTGACGGTACGAACGGGAGCTCCTCGATGTTCCCGCTTGTACAGCAGATCAACCAACAAGGGCAACCACTGTCTTGAGTCCCCGACACCGTGCGGGGCTCTGACTCGACTCATAATTGGAAGGTAACGGAGACCAATAATATGAAGGTGTTCACCACAGGCCAGGTCGCGAAGATCTGCAAGGTGGCCCCGAGAACCGTCAGCAAATGGTTCGACTCCGGCCGACTTAAAGGGTACCGCATCCCCGGTTCACAAGACCGACGCATTCCCCGAGAGTATCTGATCAAGTTCCTGAAAGAGCATGGCATGCCGTTAGGAGACTTGGAAGATGAGGCCATGGCCAAAGTCCTGATCGTTGCGCAAGATCAGGTCTTGATTGAGAATCTTAAGCGAGAGCTGCCCCAAGAGCGAAGCTTCAAGGTTCAAGTCGCTGCAAGCGGTTTTGAGGCCGGAATTCAAGCGGAAAGCTTTCACCCAGATTGCATGATCGTGGACTTCTCAGTTGGAAAACTGGAAGCCCTTCAGATCTGCCAAAATCTGCGAAAGAATGCCGACTTTTCCGAGATTATCCTGATTGCTCTGCTTCCCGACGACGGAAACACGATGAGCTTTGACCGTTCGAGTATCAACGAGACGTTCAAGAAGCCCTTCGATGCCCGCTTGCTCGCAGAACGGCTCAGGACTTTGATCGGAGCGAAGAAAGAACTCGTGTAACCTACCCGCAGGTTCCACTGAAATCACGACAAAACCTTTGGTGCTCTGCACCAAGGGTTTTTTCGTTTCCACGTCTGGTATCTTTTAGCAAAACGACCTCGCTCCTTCCGTCACCGACCCAGACATGAACGCACCCAAGCCGTCCGAAGAAGAGTTGGCACGCATCCGTTCCAGCATCGACGCTTTGAGAACCGAACTACGGACCCACGATCATGCTTACTACGTCGCGGCTGCTCCCACGATCTCGGACCTTCAATACGATGGCTTGCTAAAAAGACTCTCCGAACTTGAACGGCAACACCCGGAGCTTATCACTCCGGACAGTCCCACCCAACGCATCGGAGACGCGCCGCTCGAAGGCTTGGCCAACGTCGCGCATCGCACTCCGATGCTGTCGATCGACAACACCTACACCGAAGCGGAACTTCGTGACTTCATGGCCAGAACCCAGCGCTCTTTGCCCGGGGAATCGATCGAGTGGGTGGTCGAATTGAAAGTCGATGGGGTAGCGGCCTCGATCCGATACGACAACGGTGTGCTCGCCCAAGCGGTGACACGCGGCAATGGCTCGATCGGTGATGATGTCACCCACAACGCCAAAACACTCCGAGGACTCCCCCAATATTTGCTGGGTTCCCAAGTGCCGACTTCCCTCGAAGTCAGAGGCGAAGTGTACATGACCAACTCCGATTTGGTCGCCCTCAACCAGCAACGCGCCGATCGAGGAGAATCCGAATTCAAGAATCCACGCAACGCGACTGCAGGAGCCATACGTCTTCTGGACTCGCGACTGTGTGCTCAAAGACGATTGCGATTTCTTTGCCATGGCTTGGGCTTCTCCGAAGGTATCAACGCCACCAACCATTTCGAGTTCCTCGAACGTGTGCGCGAACTCGGTATCCCGACCACCCCCGGCGTCGCTCTGTTCGATTCTCCGGATGCCGTGGTGGAGTTCTGCAACCTGACTACGACTCAGTTGCATGCGTTGGATTTCGAAGTGGATGGGTTGGTGATCAAGGTCAACGCATTTGATCAACGCGAAACATTGGGTAGCACGTCCAAATCTCCGCGATGGGCCATCGCGTACAAGATCGAAAAGTACGAGGCGATAACGCGGATACTCGAGATCAAAACCCAAATTGGGAAGACCGGTACGGTAACACCGGTCGCTGAGCTCGAGCCCGTCCAGTTGGCTGGCACCACCGTCAGCCGCGCTTCACTCCACAATCTGGACGAAATTCGCCGCAAAGACATACGCGTCAACGACTGGGTGGTGGTCGAGAAGGCCGGGAAAATCATCCCGCACATTGTCCGCGTTGAAAAGCATCGGCGAGAATCCGAGTTACCGGAGTTTGAATTCCCCACCCATTGCCCTGAATGCGGCGAGCTGCTGCAACGCGATGCCGACGGCGTCTACATCCGTTGCACTTCAAAAACCTGTCCTGCACAGTGGCGGCAGCGACTCCGGTACTTCGCCACTCGCGACTGCATGGACATCGAGGGGCTCGGGGAAAAATTGGTCAACCAATTAGTCGATGCTCAACGAGTCAACTCATTCGCGGACCTTTTCGCGCTGACGCTCGATGATTTATTGCAGCTCGAGAGGATGGGCAAAAAGTCGGCAGAGAATTTGCTAAAAGGAATCGCGCAGAGCCGCGGTCGAGGCCTAGCCCGCGTGCTCAATGCTATCTCCATTCGGCACGTAGGGCAGCGGGTTGCATACCTGCTGGCGGTCCGCTTTGGAAACATCGATCGCTTGATGCAAGCCACCGAAGAAGAACTGGCCAACGTGGAGGAAATAGGACCTGTGATCGCAAAGAGCGTCGCGGATTTCTGCACAAGCGAAGAGGGCAGAGCCATCATCGATCAATTGCGAGCCGCTGGTGTCTCGCTGGAAACTACGGACGAGGATGCGGTCGACTCGGGTGGTGTCTTGGCGGACAAAACCGTCGTGGTAACGGGCACGCTCAAACGTTTCTCGCGCGATGAAATCGAGCGGATGATTGCCAAACATGGTGGTCGGGCGTCAGGTAGCGTCTCGAAAAGTACTGCGTTCGTGGTAGCCGGCGAAGCGGCGGGGAGTAAATTGGACAAGGCCGCGAAACTGGGCGTGAAGGTGCTCAGCGAAGAAGAATTTTTAGCCATCCTTTCGGGAGACTAGGCGCCCTGAATTCCTGTTCGATCCCGACCCCGTTCGATCCCGACAAGGTACACTTAGTAAGAGCTGAAGTACCCTCCGTGCGATTTTCTTGCTCATTTTTGAAAAGCCTATGATCGAATTCACTGACTTCGGCAAAGACTACGGCGAGTTCACCGCAGTCGAGAATTTGAACATGAAAATCGGCGCCGGTGAACTCTTTGGCTTCATCGGGCCGAATGGTGCTGGCAAGAGCACGTCCATTCGATTTCTGGCTACGTTGCTCAAAGCCACGCATGGCGATGGATCGGTCAATGGCTTCAGCGTTAACAAGAACCCAATGGATGTCCGACGAAGTATCGGATACATGCCCGACGACTTCGGCGTTTACGATGGAATGAAGGTTTGGGAGTTTCTGGATTTCTTCGCGGTCGCGTACAAGATCGGTCGCACGCAGCGCAAACAAGTCATCGGGGATGTTCTTGAGCTGCTCGACCTGACGCACAAGCGAGACGATTATGTCAACGGTTTATCGCGCGGGATGAAGCAGCGACTGTGCCTTGCCAAAACTTTGGTCCATGATCCACCCGTACTCATCCTCGATGAACCCACGAGCGGACTCGATCCCCGGGCTCGGATTGAGGTCAAGGCCTTGCTGAAAGAACTGCGGAGAATGGGCAAAACGATTTTGATCAGCAGCCACATCCTTTCCGAATTGGCCGATTGTTGCACGTCGATCGGAATCATCGAGCGTGGGCAACTGCTCCTGCACGGCACGATCGATTCGGTCTACCGACAGATTCGCCGAAATCGCATTGTTGAAATTCGTTTCCTGGAACATCAGGAGGCAGGGATTTCGATTCTACGTAGCGATCCCGCCTTGAGAGGCATCGACATCGACGGCAATCGCGTCACTGCTGAATTGGAATCGGACGATGCAGGACTGTCGCAACTGCTTGAAAAATTGGTGGCCGCAGGAATCAAGATGCGTTCGTTCAGCGACAAGGATCCGACGCTCGAGGACGTGTTCATGATGGTAACCAAGGGACTGGTCGCCTAAGGCATCGCCGTCATGATCCGTTTCGCGTTGATCCAATGCGTCAAGTTTTATCAACGAGCGATCAGCCCATTGCTTTGGAGTCATTGCCGATTCACGCCGACTTGCTCGCACTACATGATCGAAGCCATCGAAAAACACGGCGTTCTGCAAGGGCTCCTCAAGGGCATCTGGCGCATTCTGCGTTGCCACCCCTTCAGTCGCGGCGGCTACGATCCACCTTGATCTCGGTGGCAGCGAATGGTCCTATTCCGTTGCAAGGTAAGCGTACAGAGCCCGGGCATTGCGTTGCAGGCATTGAGGTACTCGCTGCAGGGCGGTTTAGATGCCAGCCTTCCGCTTGAGAGTCTGCATGCGGGCTAGCTCCGCCTGGTCGCAGCGCTCTTCCGCCCGGTACTCGGGGATCGTTTCGATACGCGCAGCTGTGTCCGTTCCTCGGCGGTCATCGTAGCGCCTCGACGTTCGATATCGTAACGCTGGCCCAACAGCGCAAGGGGAAGCGCAGACGCCGTTCGATTATGGTCTTTGGCCTCAAACATCTTCCGCCGCCCATTCGCCCAATAAGCCATTTGAGTCATTGAACTCGATGGGGCAAAGGTCACACTTAAATTGCCTGAATAACAATCCGCCATCACGTGTCCGCGAGCCTCGTCGATCATGATCCAAGATCATGGCACTCGTTCCCGTATCGGTGGCGAGCACAGCTAGCCTCGTACCACCGGGAAGCTGGAAGCGAAGTCGGGTCGAGCACGTTGCTCGAAGCGTGACTGGGATGAATCCTGAGTCGATCGACTGCGAAAGAGCTCGGATGCTATAATCTAAGGGAGAGCGACCTAGGTACAGCGAGCATGCTGGATCGCTGGTTGTATTGGTTGCTTCATGCACACGAGTACGATTCGAAGTCGCTCGCGGGATTGTTTCCCCAACCCGCGTTCCAGCAAGCGACCGATACGATCACCCGCATCGCGGAAATCACTGAGGATAAGGCCATGTACGATACCCGAGAAAGAGCCATTCGCGACCGGCAATGGGCATTGAACGCCAGCCGTGAGGAAGGCCTCGAGAGAGGCCTCGAGAAGGGCGAAATCCGGCTCATTCAAACTCTTCAAGACATCCTGGGCGAACCAATCAGCGAGGAGGAGAGTTTGCGCAACCAATCGCCGGAACCGTTGCAGGCGATCACCGCCGAGCTGCAGAGGAAAATCCGAGGTCGGACATCGTGACCTGCGCTATAGGTCGCGATGGGAACACGGTCAGTACTCGCGCCTACGCCGTAAGTCGCCGCCTTACGACCGAGAAACTCGGTAGCGAGACGATCGCTGACGTGATGAATGGCTACAAGTACACATCGGCCGGGACGACCTACGACTTCGAAGATTTTGTCTCTTTCTCCAGCCAACCGCCTCAAGCCCCAAGCCTACCCAACGCAAGCTACATCGATGAACCCGTGGTTCGCGAAGCCGCCGGTACGGGCGGTACGCTCTACTACTTCCACCGCAACCAACAGTACTCCATCACCGCTATAACCACTTCGGCAGGTGCTGTAACGGAACGCTATGCGTACACGGCGTATGGACTGCCTACGATTCTCGACGCCTCGGCGTCGGTGCTCAGCTCCTCGGCGATCTCGAATCGCTACGGCTACACGGGACGCGAATGGGATACAACGTTGGCGCTACATCACTTTAGGGCTCGGTGGATGAGCCCCTTCGCGGGGAGGTTCTTGGGGAGGGATCCGATCGGGTATTGGGACGGAATGAACCTGTCAGAGTTTGTTGGTGGTGCTCCAATCACCTTTGTTGATCCGAATGGTTATTCTAAAGCTGTTACCCCATTGGGAAAAGGAATTCATAGCCATCAACCCTGTGGTGGATTTACAACAAAAATTCGTTACGAGGGAAGTCAGCAAGCAGGGGCCGCCCCAGAACCGTATGTCGTAGTTCAGAAAATATGCCTTCCAAGTGGAAGCGTCATCGACTGTGAAAAATCTGGATGCTACTGCAGTGAAAAGACTTGGCCAAAAGTATGCAAGATGTGTTGCTTCTTGGAAGTAATTGGAGGAGGTGGAGCGCCACAAGGAGGTAAGATGTCAGCGGAAGATAGTTACTCAATGCCCCCATATTCCGGTCCAGGTTGTGCTTCCAAAGGCTCAAGGGCTATAACTGCTGAAGTGCGATTTCTTCGATTAAACAGTAAGGTAATCAATGCCATCGACAAACTCGATGGCGAAGGTCAGAAGCAATGCGATTCTGGTTGTGGGATAACAACCGTAGGCTTGGGACCTCATTTGCAGCTGGACGGTAACAATGAGCCAGACTGGTTTGCGGACAAAGACAATCAACTCGATGACCCGGTATCGAGTGGGGCTTCTGTCACTTGGGATTGCTGTAGCAACTTCAATACTCAGAACGTAGTTTCGAATGGAAATCGATTTCCTCCCTGGAGTAAAATATGGGTCGCAAATTAATGGCATCGCCGATAATTGGATATGTTTTGATTTTGCTCCTGCTAAGAATGACTGTTTATACTGGCATCGGGGGCGTTGTAGCTGCGACAAACCCCTGGGAATCATTGAGTGATACTCGACGAATCTCAGAACTAATCCAGATTTCGGATCTCGTGATTGTGGGCACTATTCAAAAAACCAAGTTGATCGATACAGAAGCCATTCCGGAAGAGTTGTTGGCATTTTCTCATTCGATCGAGTGTGTTGAGAGCGAAATCGAGGTACTGGGAACATTGAAAGGACCGCTGAACTCACACAACAAAGTTTTGGTGCGCCACTATCGATGGAAAAGCGATATTTTCCTAAGTAACGTTCCAAAGCTATTTAGCGGATTGGCAGAGGCAAACAAAATTGAAGTAGATCTTGAGATGAACGAATTGCTAACTAATCGAGAATCGACGACTTACCTTATTCTACTAAAACAGAGTAAAGAAGAAAAATGGTTTGAACCAATTACGGGTCATCGGCAAGTGGATGCTGCGTTTCGAAAAATCGAATGAAGGGAAAGGGGTCAGTTCGTTCACCTAAAGAACAACGCGACTGATTCTAGTGACGATGGTCCGCCAGAGCGATGAGGGGAGGCGAGAGTTGGCAGTCGTCAGTTTGCAGTAGACAGCAGGAAGTAAATGCGTTTCCCTGCGTTTTTCCCTAGATGTTTTTGTACGACACGACCGTCGTTGCAGGGTCAG
>JBGSHV010000048.1:0-23800 GCA_041752005.1 Pirellula sp.
CAAGGAGTCGCCACCGTGAACAGTCATCTTAACAAGTCCGCCACTGAACTTCAAAGCAAATTGCAATCAGCCAAGTCTTTGTGCTTGGATCTGCTGTTACCTAAGTCCGCTGTCTTGGAAATCTGCGCCGACATCGGATACAAGTTTCGCAATCGAACCTACAACCCAATGGTCGTCATTTGGATGTTCATCTCCCAGGTCCTTTCGGCCGATCATAGTTGCCAGCAAGCGGTCACTCGGCTAAATGCTTATCGCATTGCACGCGGCCTGAAGAAAGTTAGCAGTAAAACGACAGCATATTGCAAGGCGCGATGTCGACTGCCCGAGGTGCTTTTCGAACGCTTGCTCCGCTGGACATCCATGCGCTGCGAAGAAGTCAGCAGCGAGGCTTGGCTGTTTCATCACCGGATCGTCGAGATGGTTGACGGCTGGACCGTGACGATGGCAGACACCAAGGCGAACCAGAAGGAGTATCGGCAGATGAGTAATCAGAAACCTGGCTGTGGCTTTCCGATCGCCCGGATGATCGGTGTGTTTTCGTTGGCCACCGGCGCAATCAACCACATGGCCATTGGAGCTTACAAAGGCAAGCAGACGGGTGAAACTTCTCTGCTGCGAACGATTTTAGACCGCATTTTGCCAGGCCGAATCCTGCTGGCGGATCGTTACTACGCCAGTTTCTGGTTGCTCGCCGCCGGTGAGATGCGAGGCATTGACTTGGTTGCGCGCGTTCATCATCTTCGCAATGTCGACTTCCGTCGCGGACTCAAACAAGGCTACTTGGATCAGCTGGTCGCGTATAAGAAACCACTACGCCCGAAGTGGATGAGCGCACGAGAATATGAGAGTTACCCCAGCGAGATCTTTGTGCGTCACTTGAAATACAAGATCGAACAAAAGGGATTCCGAACAAGCGAGATCACGTTGGCGACCAGCTTGATCGGGTCCGAGGACTATCCCGCCGAAGACTTGGCGGAGCTGTACCATCAACGCTGGAGTGTTGAATTGCACATTAGAAGTTTAAAGACGCAGATGCAGATGGAACACCTTCGATGCAAGACTCCGCAGATGGTGCGTAAAGAAATTCATTGTCACATGATCGGGTACAATTTAGTGCGTTGCCTGATTCTCGCATCCGCATTGAAATTCGAATTGCATCCATCACGCCTGAGCTTTACCGGAGCGATGCAAGCGATAGAAGAGTTTGCTTCATCGCTTCGCAACGACTCGCCGCTGCAGACTGAGCAGTGGGAGAACCTACTACTAATCATCTCCGAACTGGCAGTCGGGAATCGTCCTGGGCGGCAGGAGAAAAGGGAAGTCAAACGGCGACCGAAGTCCTACAAACTCATGCAGTGCCCTCGCAACCCGAACCGAAACCGTTATGCCACAGCAGCTTAAGCTTACGCCAGTGCCATTCCGTCCTAGGACCAAACTGATGGAGTCCAATATTCCGAATGCTATCGATCATTTCTTTCCATGTCAACAAAAATTCCCCAGAACAACGGTAACATAAACCGGTTGAGAAATCGGCTACCCCAGAGCCACCCATCTTTTTCAGTGACACCCCGGGGCCACCCCTCCTTCGCGGCAGCGCCATTCGTACCTATTCCCTGTTGCTGCACTCAAGTCACCGATTGGCATGTTCTCCTTGGATGGCAATAGCCCCGGTGGGGAGATGGAAGCTTTGCGAACACCTACGCCTAGCGGCTCGTCGCTAAACGAGCGGGTACTGGTAGACGCAGGGGCCGGTTGATCCAGCCTTGATCCCTACCCTGAAAATCGGGACACTAACTGAAGCTGTGCTCGGTTCCCATCGGAATAAGGAAATTCATCATCTCGAATCGAACTTTTTCACCCAACGCGGTGGCCTTGACTATTGCTGGCTCCGACTCCAGTGGCGGGGCAGGTTTGCAAGCGGATTTGAAGACGTTTCAGCAGTTCGGTGTTTATGGTGCGTCAGCCGTAACCATGATCACGGTGCAAAACACGCTCGGCGTGCGTCACATCGAAACAATGCCTGTCGCGTTGGTGATCGATCAAATCGATGCCGTGCTCGACGATTTGAAACCTGTCGCAGCCAAAACGGGTGCACTGGGAACCGCCGAAATTATCGATGCAGTGGCGGAACGAGCCGCAAAATTCGAGTTCCCTTTGATCGTCGATCCGGTGATGGTGAGCAAACACGGTCATCGCTTGGTCGAACCGGATGCTGTTGAGGCCTATCGCCGTCTGCTACCACACGCCTTTCTCGCGACTCCCAATCGATTTGAATTGGAGCAACTCTCGGGCATCGCCCTCACCGGACCCGATGAAGTGGCACAAGCAATCCATGACTTGCACGCCATGGGCGCCAAGTTCGTTTTGGCCAAGATGGGAGAAGTCGAAGGCATGTCCGAACATATCCTCGGCTCGGGGCAAGAGAATTTCGCGGTCCATTCCAACCGTTTCGATACGATGCATACGCATGGGGCCGGATGCGTGCTATCGGCCTCGATCACGGCCATGATCGCTTTGGGACAGAGCGATCTCAAGGACATCGTGCATCGGGCCATTCGCCAAGTCGTAATCGCGATCCACAACACTCACCCCCTCGGTCGCGGTCATTGCCCAATCGAAACACGTGTGATGGAAAACGAACCAGTTCCCGCGGAATGAACCTTGATACGCAACGTCTCGAATCATGGACAGCGTATTACGCGCGTAGTTTTTGACATCGCGGGCAGTGAAACGTACTCCGCTGGGCTTGTACGGTCCGAACGATGATCGCTTTCCCACAACGATTGCAAGGCTGATCGGCGCGGCCATAAACCTGATGATGGTTTTGGTAGCTCCCCTCACCATTGATTGCGTTTCTATACGTACCATCGCTCAATGTGGAGCCCTCGTTTTCGATCGCAGTTAGCAGAATTTCTCGCATCGATTGGTGGATGGTTTTCCAGCGCTGGACCGATAGATCGCAACACAGTTCCGCTGGGTGCACGCGCGATCGATGGAGGATCTCCGACGCGTAAAGATTCCCCACGCCTGCTACAAGTCTTTGATCCAGCAGTGTCGGTTTGATCGGCCGTCTCAGCCCACGCAGCCGCGCTGCAAACTCATTGGCCTGAATCACCAGCGCATCTGGGCCGAGCACCGACGGTCCGAGGAACACTTCGCATTCCTCAGCCGACCAAAGATGCACCGTGCCTAAACCGCGACGATCCCAGTACAGGATGCGATCGCAGGCGGCGCCGCTCAAGTGTAATATCAATCGAACATGCTGAGGGCTCGGGGGATCGGCAACGAGGGTCAAGCCGGCCATCTTGGGCTGCATGACGATGCAGTCGGTATTGTCTAAACGCACCAAAACGCGTTTAGCAATCCGATCGATGGCCGAGATACGTTGTCCAACCGTGCGCGCGATGAAAGCGGCTCGAGGTGGTGTCATTTGAATGGGTCGATAGGGAATATCAGGAAACTCGACCCGTTCGATGCATGCCCCAAGGGCGGGGAGTAATCCCCGTCGCATCGTTTCAACTTCGGGCAGTTCCGGCATGTCCGCAACGACCTCAACTCGACGCGCGGTACACGGAGTTCGGATCGACCAATCGTTCTTGATTGAAGGTGAAGGCATTTCCTTCACGGGCATCCAAGGTGCGGAAGAAACAGCTTGCAAAGCCTTCGTGGCATGCCGCCCCTGTTTGTTCGACGATCAGCAGAATCGCATCGGCATCGCAATCGACGCGTAGCTCGAGAACTTTTTGGCGATGCCCGCTCTCTTCCCCTTTGCGCCAAAGCTTCTGACGCGAACGACTGTAGTAAGTAGCCGCTCCGGTACGAACGGTTTCCAAATAAGCTTCACGGTTCATCCAAGCCAGCATCAGGACGGCTTGCGTTTGAGCGTCCTGAGCGATGACTGGCAGTAGTCCATCGAGTCCACGTGAAAAATCAGGTTCGCTGATGGCCATAGAGAGACTATCTCGGTCCCGTTCCAAACAACGAGTCCTGGAGGATAAAAAGTTCTATTGATAGGGGCGGCGCAGAATTTCGAAAGCGATAACAGCCAATCGCAGGGTCTGGGGGTCGCGAAGCTGTTGTTTGAGATCCATGGACGTGACCATGGCCGACGACTGAACCGCTCCTATAGGGGCATAAGCAGACATGTCGTCGACTGCATGCTTGCTACCCGACCTGCGATTTTTCGCAGCCCGTACGTCATTCGCATTGCTGCCAAAGACCTGCTTGAGATGCTCCTCCATGCGTTCGTCCGACTGCGACAAATCGCTTGCCACGGTCCGATTTGCTAGTCCACCGGCAAGATGATGGCCAACCACGGTTGGCTCGTCGGAAACAACCTCGGCCATCTTGGGCCTTGTGTTTCGTTGGGGAGTCGGCGTCGCGTAGGGACTAACGGGCGCTTGTGGACGCGGAGCAGCAGACCGCGGCGGTTTCGGCGGGACCTGAGGGGCGGGGGCAGGCGAGGAACGATTCTGTTGCTGCTGTTGACGTTTTTGGCGTCGCTCAGCGGCTTGCCTTAAGAAATCATCGAGATCTTCGCTCATGGTATGCCTCGAATGAAAGGGACGATCGATGACCGAAGACGCACATCGATGGTTTGTTACTTAATTGCTGATGGGACGGGCAGCAGCCGCAGGGCCGGTGGTGCTGGTGCCTGCGATGCTTTGACGCATTTCCGTATCGGCGGTGATATTGCGCAATCGGTAGTAATCCATGACGTTCAGTTTGCCTTGTTTGAGTGCCTCGGCGATGGCGATCGGCACGAAGGCTTCGGAGGCCACGACCACGGCTCGGCTTTCTTCGATCTTGGCGATCATTTCTTGTTCGATCGCAACGGCCTCGGCTCGTCGGCCTTCGGCTTTGGCGCGGGCCACGCGTGTGTCGGCCTCGGCGCGATCGGCTTGAAGCCGTGCGCCAATGTTCTCTCCAACATCGATATCGGCGATGTCGATCGAAACGATTTCGAAAGCGGTTTGATCATCGAGTCGGCTCGCGAGCACGGCTTTGGAGATCATGTCGGGGTTTTCGAGCACGACCTTATGGCTATCGGCGGAACCGATGGCCGACACGATGCCTTGACCGACCCGCGCGATAATCGTTTCCTCGGTAGCGCCGCCGATCAAGCGTTGCAGGTTAGCACGGACCGTAACACGGGCTTTGACTTTCAGTTGAATACCGTCTTTGGCAATCGCATCCAAGAAGGCAGAGGAGCTGTTGCGCGGTGGGCAGTCGATGACTTTGGGATAGACACTGGTTTGAACCGCATCGAGGACATCGCGACCTGCGAGGTCGATGGCGGTGGCAGCTCGAAAGGTCAGCGTAATCTGTCGGCTTTTGTGGGCAGCGATCAAGGCTCGGATGACTTGAGGTACGTTGCCCCGAGCCAGGTAGTGGGCTTCAAGTGCTTTGGTCGTCAGATCGGGATCCACGATCCCAGCTTGAACTGCCATGATCTTACTGCGAACAATGGTTCGAGCGTCGACTCTTCGGAAAAGCATGCCGATCAAATCGATTACGCCGACTTTGGCACCGGTCATCACCGACTGGATCCAAAGCCAGAAATAGCGAGAGAAGATGGCAAGAAAGACGAGGGCGACGATAAAAGCGAGGGCTGCCAAAAGGATACTGATGGCAAAGACGATTGGCTTCATGGTGTTGCGACAAGGCGTCGAAATGGGGTTTGTACAGTTAGCGATCACGCCCGATTCAAGTCTGTTCATCGTACCTTAGCGGACGCCCAGGGGATACTCCCTAGAGGCGGTTCCCTCCGTCGAATCGTTGCAATCCACACCATCGTTCCAGATCGCTAAGGACTCTCCAAAATGCGGGACACGGCGCTGTTCGCCCAGTCTGTGCCGTCAATTCCGGACCTATTTTTCCTCCAACTAAGAGGACGAATAGTGCGTTTTCAGATCTCGCCAGGCCGAGATCGATTGACACTTTCTGCTACCGCGTGACGTTCAGGTACATGGCACAGGCGACGGAAACATCCAACGAAATTTTCGAGGTAAACCTCGTTCCCCACCGGGACGTGGGGCTGCCGAGCTACGTGTCAACGGGTGAGATTTCCGCGCCTTCGGATGTCGATGACCCCAAAGACTTGATCCACGTACCTTTGAACATCGCAGCCGGGTTGCATATGGCGCTGCGGGCGAAGCATCTGACGGCCGCCAGTCACTCTCTGCGGGTGGCCATGTGGACAACGGCCTGGGGATTCACGTACGGTTTGCGCGACGATCACTTGCAATTATTCGAGTTCTCGGGGCTTCTGCACGAGATTGGCAAGATCGGAATTCCGGATCGCGTCCTGCAAAAAGCCGATGGCCTCAATGACCATGAGCAAGCGATGATGGATTTGCATCCCCAGGTAGGGGTGGAAATACTTCGGGCGGCAGGCGTCTCGAAAACACTCTTGAAATGCGTGGTCAATGTCGGAATGGACTATTCGACCTTGCCCGATCCCGATACCAATGATTCGGCATCGATGTCGGCTCGGTTGATCCGGATTGTCGATGCGTACGATTCCATGACGTCTTGGTCAGCCTACCGCGATCCACTTAGTCGCAAGGATGCTATCGCAGAACTCATTCGCAACGCGGGCTCGCAGTTCGATCCCAAACTGGCTCGCTCGTTCGCCCAGATGGTGCTGCGCCCGCAGCGCAAACTCGAGGAACGCGTCCAGAAGCGATGGGGAAAACTCTTGCCCATGCAAGCCGAACAGACCCCCTTTGAATTCGATCAAGTCGCCGCGCGGTGTGGACCCGCTGCAGGCGGACCCCTGATGCATTCGCTCAGCGATAGTTTCTATCGCCATATGCTCAATCACATCCAACAAGCGGTCATCTTTGTCGACAATGAGTTTCGAATCCTGCAATGGAATCGGGAGGCGGAGCGGATGACCGGACAAGCGGCCGACGCAGTGCTCCACCACTTTTGGAAACCGTCCTTGGTCGGCTTTTGCGATCGATCGGGTTTTCCCATCCCCGATCATCAATGCCCGTTCCTGTCGATGATCATTTCGGGGGAACGCTCGCAGCGAAAACTTAGTATCAAACGCCTCGATGGTAAGATCCTGGATGCCGAGTTGGAAGTGGTGCCGGTCATCAACGACCGTGGCAAGCTGACCGGCGGCGCGGTAATCATGAACGATGTCAGCGAACAAACGGCCTTGGAGCAGAAGCTCATCCATTTGAATGAGCGGGCGTCCCAGGATCAATTGACGAAAATCGCCAATCGCGGCGAGTTGAACCGACAGCTTCCTGCGTTCATTGAAACCCACAGCGGCGACGATATCGAAGGAGCGATCATCATCTGCGACATCGATTATTTCAAACGCATCAACGATAATTTCTCCCACCAAGCTGGCGACGAAGCCCTCAAGGCATTCGCAACTCTGCTTCGCGACTCCTGTCGAACCACCGACCTCGTGGCTCGCTACGGTGGCGAGGAGTTTGTGATGCTCTGCCCTCAGTGCGACTTAGAAGAGGCTCGACAACTGGCCGAATCGCTTCGATCCAAGCTGCAGAGGACGCCCATGCCGGCCTTGCGCGGAGCCTGCATCACCGCCAGTTTTGGCGTGACCGTGGTCAAGTCCGGGGATACCGATGAGTCAGCGATCGGCCGGGCGGATCGCGGGTTGATCACCGCCAAGCAAAACGGACGGGATCGCGTCATCTGCATGCCTGTCGAACCCACCAATACTGCTTCTCCAACGACTGGTATTCAAGCCAACACTTGGATGGATTGGGTGGAACTCGCAAACAACAAGTCGAAACTCGAAGCAGAACTCATCACCGACGTTCCAAAGAGTATCGCCTGCGAGAAACTCAAGGGCTTTGTCCAGGAATTCAAGGCTGCCGTGACCAACCTTGACGCCGACTACGCGATTTTCGAAATCGACTGCCGCAACACCCCGATGCCTCGCCGCGCCAACGAACGCTTGGGCAAGTATCGTGTCCACGTCGCCCTCCAAGATATCGAACTCAAGGCTGGTCCAGATAAAACCCAAATCCGGCAGGCAGCGTTGGTCAAGGTGATCATGACTCCGATCTACGCTCGCGATCGACGCGAAGACGCCAGCGCTGCTCAAAGCGCTCGATTGATGCAAGCCTTGCAATGCTACCTGCTGGCCCAAGCCTTTGACGAAAGTCTCAAAGCCGATCTGATTCGGGTCATAAAACCCGAAACCGATTCTCGCTACGGGTAATTACCCCCAAGGGCAGGGCATGAGACCAGCCACTGGCATGCCGTCGAGCATAGGGACTTGTCCAATCCACCCTCCCGGTTATCGTGTTTCGGCGGTGGAACAGTCGATGTGATCGTTCGCACTACGGCCCTCAAGCATCGGCACCTGGAAATTTTCTGATGGATGGACAATCGGCCTCCAACGCATCTTCACCCCATTCTGGCACGGATACGCAGCACGCTGCCCCGCCGGAGGCAGCGCTTTCACGGCCCTTTCTTTTGGGAGTCAATATTCTTTCGATACTGATTCCGGTGGTCGTCGCCGTCCTCTTGGGTCTGCCTCGCAAGCTGGACCTCGGCGTTTGGACACAGACATTGCCACACGTTATCGGAGGGATCAACGCGTTGACCTCGCTCGTGCTGGTGGTCGGATGGGTGGCCGTGTTGAATAAGAAGATCACGGTTCACCGCGCATGCATGAGTTTCGCCTTTGGCTTGGGTGCGGTCTTTTTGGTCTGTTACGTGATCTATCACTTGACCAATCCTTCCACCCGATTCGGCGGTGAAGGCCCCATTCGTTACGTGTACTACTTCGTACTCATCTCGCACATCGCGTTGTCGCTAGTGGTTTTGCCCTTGGTACTGCGGGCATTTCTCTTTGCGATCTTGCGGCGATTTAACGCCCACCGCCGGATCGCCAGATTCGCACTTCCAATCTGGCTGTATGTTTCCGTCACCGGCGTTCTGGCCTACTGGATGATCTCTCCGTATTACGTGCATTAAGAACGTGTTTTAAAATCGTGCAAGGATTCGAAGGCGACACGCATTCTTTCTCGGAAGGACGGGCGGTATGAATTCTTGGCCAGACACTCAATACAGTTTGATCGGACGCCTGGGCGACGCGGAGGACGCGAGTGCTTGGGAGTTTTTTCAGGATTGCTATCAATCGACGATCTATCGATTGGCGCGGGCTCGTGGACTTCAACCGGACGAGGCCCGAGATGTGGTTCAAGAAGTCATGCTGGCGGTCCATCGCCAGGCCATGCAATGGAAACCCAGCGGGCATCGCGGTAGTTTTCGAGCCTGGTTGGCCGAAACCACACGGCGGCAAGCGTTCGCTAGTTTGCGATTTCGAGCAAAGAACGGCCGGTCGTTGATCGAAATTGATGAACCCACGATCCATGAATCGCATGCATCCGATCGCGACACGCAGGACTGGCTCTTCTACCGCGCTGTAGCGATGGTCGAGCGGGAAACGAGTCCTGAGCATTGGCAAGCGTTCTGGTGCATGGCGATCGAAGGGCTCGATCCAAAAACGGTCGCAGACCGATTCGGTCTCCGATTAGGGACTGCGTACTCCATCAAATCGCGAGTATTAGCCCGCATTAAATCCTGCATTTCTCAATATGCCTGTGAAGCTTCCTCGGAGGTGGAATCATGAACTGCTCTCCTCAGCTCAGCCAACAATTTTTGCAGGATGAACTCTCGCACGACGATCAGCAAAGTTTCGAAGATCATCTCGAGCAATGCGAAGTGTGTCGCAAGTACCTCGATGAGCAAGCGAGCAGTGTGGCGGAGTCACTCAATTTGCAAAGCCGTTTAGCACTCTCGCACGATGTCCCAACGTGGCACTCCGCTCCAGATCAGACGCCAGTCATCGATCGCGAGCGGTCGTTTGCATCGGACTTGGCGAGTCTGGCTCCTTCGGATGATCCGAATTCACTCGGCCGCATCGGCTTGTACGAAGCCCGAGCCATCATCGGTCGGGGAGGAATGGGAACGGTCTACAAAGCCACCGATCCGGTGCTTGGCCGAACCGTTGCGATCAAAGTATTGAAGCCCGACTTGGCGTCGATTGGTTCGGCACGTCGCCGCTTCGCGCTCGAGGCCCGAGCCATGGCATCCATTGCGCATCCGCATGTGGTGCCGATCCATGCCGTGGATGAGCATGGTGGACTCCCGTACATGGCCATGGAGTATGTCCCAGGTGGCAACTTGGAAGCTCGATTAAAAAGCAATGGTCCGCTCGAGTTGATCTCTGTCCTTCGCATCGCCCAGCAGATCGCCTCGGCACTGCAAGCGGCCCACGAATGTGGGTTGGTGCATCGCGACATTAAGCCGGCGAACATCCTGCTCGACCGGGGTGTCGATCGCGTCCGCGTCGCCGACTTTGGATTGGTTCGCATCTCCGACGATGCCAGCATGACGCGCAGTGGAATCATCGCCGGTACACCGATGTACATGGCACCAGAACAAGTGCGTGGGGAAGCCTGCGATGCGCGTTCGGATTTGTTTTCGCTCGGTTCGCTGATGTACACGTTGTTAGCAGGCCATGCTCCCTTTCGCGCGGAAACACCTTACGCGGCCATGCTTCGTATCGTGCACGAGGATCCTCGTCCGCTTCGGGAATCGCGCAGTGACGTTCCCGAATGGCTCGCGTCGTTCATCGAAAAGCTGCAAGCCAAAAAACCAGAGGACCGCTTCGAGAGCGCGGCAAAGGTAGCGGAACTACTCGAAACAGAACTGGTCCACCTGCAAAGTCCGCAAGCGGGTGGATTCATCCAGCGCGCGTGGTTGGAACCGCATCTGCAATTCCGAAAGCCTTCGAACGCGTTGAATGGCAACTTGGCTAAACGACGAAGCTCGCGATGGCTCGGCCGATTCGTCATTGCTTCGGCGGTCGCTGGTATGGTGATCTGGAGCGTATCGTCCTGGCTTGGCAACTCCCTACCATCGTCCACGGTCCGGTCTGAAATTCAATCGGTCACTGGCATGGTTTCGCCGGTGCCGACCAGGCCGCGAATGCCGCTCTGGGCAGACGATGGATACGACGAATTGGCACGTGAGTTCGACCGTCAGAATCGACTTCCGGAAACAACATCTACCGAGATGGTTGAAGGCTGGTGGAATGAGGTTCGGGAAATTCAACGCGAGATAATGCGTTTGGAGTCCTTGGAACAGTGATTGCTCAAATTGTCTTTGAGCGACAGAGGAACAGTTGAGTATCGGTCGATGCTCAATGCGAAAGTGATATGGAACAGGAGATAGTACTATGAAGCGTTATTGGGTTTGGATGTTGGGAGTGGGACTGATCACCGGTGTTGGAGCATTGGCTTCCAACAATACTTCGCAGGCATGGATCCAAGACGATCTGGTTCCCAGCGCAAGTCCCATTGCTTCGGTACCAGCGACACCTAGCCGTGCCTTGAATAGCAGGACGATTAACGCGACCTCAGGAGGTTTCGGGGTAACCAACGTCAGCGAGGTAATGGGAGCCCCCACTGTTTCGGGGTATGCGCAGGCACCCGAGCCCGGCCAGGTTTCGTCAACATCGGCAGGTGGTGTTGGAAGACGGTACGCCGTGCAACCGGCAATGCCTTTAGCACATGTGGTCGAGATTCAAAGGGAAGAACAACAAATCCAACGGCTTTTGGTGAACTACCAATCGGAAGCGGATGAGGCAAAACGCAAGGAGGCTGTCGACGCGATTAACCAACTGGTCATCAACCAATTCGATAAAAAGCAGAAGGCTCGCAGCGAAGAATTGCAACAACTCGAACAGAGATTGAATGAACTTAAGGAAACGCATTCCAAGCGTGAATCGATGAAAGACAAAATCGTAAGTGATCGCGTGCAGCAATTGTTGAACAATGCAGATGGTCTGGGCTGGGGGAACGAACCCGGGTGGGGGCTGGCAGAAGGTTCCGTGAATTTGCCGTATGCCTTTCCCTCCAACCTATCGAGCGGATTTTCCGCACCTTCGCAGCCACTCCCTCTTCCCCCTGGGCAAGCACTCCCGACCGCACCGTCGATCAGACCTTCTTCCCAGCTACCTGTTCTTTCCACAGGCTCTGTCCCCAAGAAGTCGTCTGCCGACGAACAGACCACGGAATCGAATCCATTGAAATGACACCAACGACGCCTAAGCGAGACTAAGCATAAGAACGTGTTTTAAAATTCGGGAAATCACATCCCATGTAACCGTTCACACCCCGATATTCATTGTGCATTTTTGCAGCTAAATCAGCCGGTACGCGTTAGCGTCCGGTTTCTTCGAATTGTTACGGAAACCGGACGCTAACGCGTTCCGGCTAATCGGAGTGTGAACGGATACCATCCCATCTAATGTGGGATTTGCTAAGTACTTCGAAGATTCTTGTATGGCCTGTCTTGCCTCACGCGGCTATCGCCTGCAGCTAGCAGTTGAAAACGCGTTTTAAGAACACGTCCTATGCCATTTTTGGCAAAAGCGCGCAGCCAGCGGGAGTTCATTCCGCTGGCTTTTTTGATAATGCAATTTGTCGGTGCCGTTCTCGAAATGGCGGACGTGAATGACGGCGGACGTGAATGGGCCAACTTCAACAGATCCTAAATCTCGACTTGAAGCCCCGCTAGAACTTGAGGCGGCTCAGGCGCGGAATGATGGGTGCAGCACTCTCTTCCAGATTGATCGATTCCGACAAATCAAACTCGGGCTGCGTCCACAACTCTTTGTTGGACGTGATCTCGAGAAGGCGTCTCATCTTCAATGCCGCGTGCGGTTCTCCGATCCCTTCCAATCCCGGCGCACTTCCCCACATGATCCGCGGACCGCCGCGGGTAGTGATTTCCAATGCCCATTTCGCCTTGCCAGCACGTCGGGACGGGTACACATAGACGCCGACGATATTGGCTTCGGTTCGGATCGATTGCAGTTCTCGGCACAGCAGCACCGCTTCCTCAATCTGCGAATCCCCCATGGGGGTGCCGACGCGACGATGATCCGCCGCCCGAATGTTCCGGGCGTAGATCAATAGGTAGTTAGGAACATCGCTCTGAGTAAAATCCTTGGTCGGCAGGAGGACGCCTTGGCTATCGATCGGCAAAAAGCTCTCCCGCGCGGCGTTGCCCGTCGTTTCGTCGGGTTCCGATTGGCAGTACACCATGGCCACGGGCACACGGTATTCGACATTCACGAGTAGTTGTCCACCTGCCATCTTTTGAACGCGGTACGTTTTACGGATCCAAGGGTGAGCGTCGAAGGCCCGCGCTACGACGGCGGCCGTTTGATCGTCGAGCAGCGACATGCGTCCCAAGCCACTCCCTTGGTACACCTCTTCGACGATGTTCGTTCTCAACCAAGTAGGGGTGTTGGTCAAATGCACGTTCTCCTGCTTGAGCGCATAAAACGTACTGTCGAGCGCCTTGGCTCCGTAATACCGCCATCCCATGTATCCGACCAGCAACAGAATCGACGGCCCGATGAGGCTTAAAATCGCGGCCCTCGGTATGGCCTGCAAGCCCCGCCATAGATGGCTCCAAAACAGGGGGGAAGTCGATGGTTTTGTCTGCGTGTCTGACGAAGCCATTGCGATCTACGTTTGGATAGCTAAGGGTTTGCCGCGTTTCATTGCATCCGGACAATAGCGACTGCCGTATCAAAGTGCCACGTCAATCGGAGTTGATTTACCTAGGATGCTCGCGGTAGACTCTCTGAACTAATACTGACGCTGCAGCGAACGCTCGCGGCCGAACCCGACGCGGAAAGGATTCCGGTAATGACAGCAATCGATCTCTCGACTCTGACGGCACTCGTCCACGGAGAATTGCAGCCGCAGCACGCGAAGGTACAGGTTCGAGGTGCTGCTCCGCTTGCCGACGCGGCCATAGGCGATATCACCTTGATCGATGATGAGAAGCATCTCGACCGACTCCGCAGCACATCCGCCAGCGCCGTGGTTACCCCAAAATACTTCGAACATTTGTCGCTCCCACAGTTGGTCGTCCCCCAACCCCACACTGCTTTTGCGACCCTCTGTCTGCATTTCCGACCAGCGTTGACAACCCGTAGGCCTGCAGGCATCCATCCTACAGCCGTGGTGGATTCGAGTGCGAGCGTGGCCGAGGATTGCATCATCGATGCCTTGGCTTCGATCGATGAAGATTGCCGTATCGGAAAGGGGACTCACATCCATCGGGGCGCGACCGTCATGAACGGCTGCAGCATCGGTTGCGATTGCGTTCTGCTCCCGGGTGTCGTGCTGTATCCTGGAACCACGTTGGGCGATCGAGTCACCTTGCACGCAGGGGTCGTCCTGGGTTCGCATGGCTTCGGTTACAAGACGATCGAAGGCCAACATCGTCCAACGTCACAGTTGGGCTGGGTGGAAATCGAAGACGATGTCGAGATCGGTGCCAATACGACCATCGATCGGGGCACGTACGGTGCGACCCGGATTGGTGCAGGAACCAAGATCGACAATCTGGTCCAGATCGGACACAACTGCAAAATCGGTCGCCACAATATGATCTGTTCCCAAGTCGGGATCGCAGGCAGCACCAGCACTGGCGACTACGTCGTACTGGCTGGCCAAGTTGGGTTGCGGGACCACATCCACATCGGTCACCGTACGATGGTGGGCGCTCAGGCCGGAGTGGCCAACGATATCGAAGAAAACCAAATCGTTCTCGGTAGCCCAGCCATCCCGCGTTACGAACAGGCGATGCAGTTCGCGGCTATCAGCAAACTCCCTGAGATGCGCAAGGCGCTCAAGCGACTCGAGACTCAGGTGCAACTACTTGTTCAAAAGAAAGCGGCTTGATCTTCGGATCGTTGACTTATGTCTGCTTTACCCAGCACCTCTGCGTTCACTCAGGCCGCTGCAACACCCAAGTTAGCTTTGGTTCGCAGCGATGTTCCCACCGTTGGGATCGTTGCGGGGTGGGGTGAGTATCCGCGCCGCGTTGCCGAGGCGCTCAAGAAGCGCGGCGCATCGATTGCGATTGCGGCGGTCAAGGATCATGCGGATCCCAAACTGGAGGAACTCGCCGACCACTTTCAATGGTTCGGTGTGGCCAAGCTTGGCGGTATACAACGCTACTTTCAATCCCAAGCAGTCCACGAAATTTGCTTGGCTGGCAAACTCTTCAAGAATCGAATCCTCTTTCACGGCTGGGGCTGGATCCAGCACTTGCCGGACGCAGAGTGCGTTCGGACCATGATCCACCCATGGTTCGCTCGCAATGGCTCTACTTCTGACGATTCTCTCCTGGGTGCCATCGTCCAATCCTTCGAACGACGAGGCATGAAGATCGTACCCGGCACCGACTACGCCACTGACCTCTTGGCCGAGCCTGGCATTTTAACAGCCACGCGTCCTTCGCGAGCGGTGATGGCGGATATCGAGTTCGGTTGGAACATGGCCAAGCAAATGGGCGGTCTGGATATTGGCCAGTCGGTTACGATCAAGGATCGCACGGTCCTGGCGGTGGAAGCCATCGAAGGGACCGACGCCTGCATCGAACGCAGCGGAGCGTTATGTCCCCGCGGGCACTGGACGCTCGTCAAAGTTGCGAAACCGCATCAAGACATGCGTTTCGATCTGCCGACCATCGGGCCGCAAACCATCGAACGATTGGTACGTGCGGGTGGCGGTGCAATCGCGATCGAAGCGAATAAGACCATCCTAATCGATCGGCAGCGGACGCTCCGCTTGGCCGATCGCCATCGCATCAGCATCGTCTCACGGATTGGATGATCGACCTGCATTGGAACGCAGATAGGCGATCAAGTCTCGGATCTCATTCTCGTTCATGGGTGAGAGCAGATCGGCGGGCATCATGGACAGTTCGCTCTGTTTCATCTGTTCGATGTCCTCGCGATACACGACCAATTCCTCTGTCGCGGTTTGCAATCGGATGGAATCGGCGTTTTCGGCTCGAAGCAATCCTGTGAGCGTTTGCCCTTCGGTGGTCAGCACGATCATCGGTTGGTACTCTCGAGCCATCACGGCGCTCGGATCGAGGATGTTTTCGAGAAGGTAATTGAGGTCCCGGCGATTGGAGCCCGTCAACTCTGGTCCGATCTTGCCCCCTTCGCCGAACAGGATATGGCATTGTCCACACGACTTGGCATACAACGCTTTGCCGTTGGCGATATCCGATTCAGGATTGGTGACCGAGACAATCCGTTGGATCTTCTCGGCATCCTTGGTGCGATCCTCGGAACGGGTTCGAACGGTCCCCCAAACCTTGCGCACCGTATCGACCAAATCGGGAGCATCCAGTCGTTGAATCTGTTGGACCATATCGGCTGACAATTCGTTGGCCGGAATCGTTTTGTTACCGATGGCTTGGAGCAACATCCCCGCCGTATCGGCACGGCGCACGAGAACGTACCAAGCCGCTCGGCGGTCTTGTGGTTGCTCCCATTTCAGTGCCATTGCTAAGATTTGCTCTCCCGTTTTTCGGTCCAATCCATCGCCTAGTGCGGCCACTGCTGCCGAACGCATGGCGGGCTGTGCGAGCAACTTCATGGCCAATTCGCGTACCTGCGGCGCTTTGACTTGTCGCAGAATTCGGAGTGCGTCCATGCGGGCTTGCTCGGGCAACTCCGTTCGGGCCACATTCTTGGCGATGGTATCCAAAGCCTCTGTGTCATTGAACTTCGCAGCCAACAACAGCACGCGCTCGGCTTGGTCCGCGTCGCCTTGGTCCAGTGTTGCGTTTCGGAACGCCGTCCAATCCTTGGGAGTTGGGAGGGTGCGTTTCTTCTCCAAGCCCTTGAGGACTTCGTCCATCAACGAGGCCGCAGCCAACGGATCGGCGCCGCGAATGCCGACGAGCAACGCCTGAAGTTGAGCAGGGACGTCACTTTCCGATGCTTCGATTGCCATTTCCGTCCGTTGACGAACCAACCTGCGCGATACCGAAGGCATCTTCGATTCGGCCAAAAGCTCTCGATAACAGTTCGGCTCCAGTTCCAGGCATCGAGACGCGGCGTACCAAACCATCAACGGCAAATTGTGGTCTTGCTCATCTTCGGTATGTTTCAAGAGGCCCTTCAAGATCGGCAGGGCTTGCTCGACCGTTAGGTCTTGGCAGACGCTGGCCAATGCCAAGCGAACGCGCGGACTGGCCGTATCACGCAGTGCGGAAACGGAATCCAACAGGGTTGTTGGAACAGTTGCGGAAGTCTGGCTGCTGGTCTTCGTTCGCAGCGGCCTGCTGGCCACCGAACGTGGTGATGCCCAACGGATGGCCCAACCCAGGATGTCCTCATCACGATCTCGCAACAATGCTTGATGCAATGCTGGGTTCAATACACCGCATGCGGCTAACGTCCACATGCCGCGCAATCGGACTCGCGTTTCCCCGGTACTTGCGATGGCTTCCAGACGTTGCACTGCTTCGGATGCGAGCGGCTCGATTGCGGCCCTCTCAGCCAAGAGTCGTCGAGCGGTTCGACAGTACCAATCGTTGGTATGCGTTTGGTATTCCGCCAACTCCAAATCGGTGGCATGGCTCAAATCGACCGCTACAGGCTTCGCATGGTTGTAACTGATGCGGTAAACACGGCCGTTGCTAGTGTCGTGATTTGCAGGATCATTGGTATGGCATTGTTGCGCATCGTACCAATCAATCGCGACAACTTGTCCATCCGCGGCACACCTGAAGTACAGGATTTGGCTGCTACGATCATTGGCGAGCAGAAAATCGGGAGCGCGGTCTCCGACATAACCACTTCCGCGGCGCTTGAGTTGATCTTGATTGAGTCGTGCGCCATGGATGTTGTTCATGAAGAGCTGATTGCGATAGCGATCGGGCCACGCACCACCCAGATAAATCATGGCGCCGCTATGGGCATGTCCACCGCCAGCGGAATCACTGCGATTATTGCCAGCGTGCGGATTGTCACCGATCCAATGGCGATGCAAAGCAATGGTCTGGATGTCGTCGTAGGTGAATCGATTGAAGTGCGAGCCAGCCTGGCGTTGGTACCGAGCGTTGGGAATGATGTGGTAAAGGTGCGGAATCACACATGCGGTCAAAAAGGCTTGACCGACATCATCAAAATCAACTCCCCATGGGTTGCTGGTCCCATGCGCGAAGACCTCAAAACGTTCGTGAACGGGATGGTATCGCCAAATACCGGCATTGATCCCAATTCGGGCGTTATCGGGTTGTGTGGAACCATCGCTGCCGACGATGCCGACCCGTGAGTGAGTGAAGACACCATGGCATCCATAGAGCCATCCATCGGGACCCCATATGAAGGAGTTCAATGTCTCGTGCGTGTCCTGATACCCCCAACCATCGAGCTTGCGAACGGGTGGTCCGTCTGGGATGTCATCCCCGTTTTTGTCAGGGATGAACAGTAGGTACGGGGCTGCGCCGACCCAAAGCCCTCCGAACCCAACCTCAATGCCACTGACGAGATTGAGCCCTTCGGCAAACACTTTGTGAGAATCAAGTACTCCATCGAGATCGGTGTCTTCAAAGATCAACACCCGATCCTTGCCCACGTCCCCTTCGGCTCGATTCGGATACGTGTACGCCTCGGCGATCCAGACGCGATTGCGATGATCGATGGTCATGGCAATGGGTTGTCGCACATCAGGCTCACTGGCCATGACTTGTACACGAAAACCATCGGGCAGCGTCATGGACTCCGCCACACGGTTGGCTGGCAGAGAACTGTGCTGAAGCACATCGACTACCGGAATGCGATCGGCGGCGGGTATATTCGGCTCGGTGTCGTGCATTCGAAAATCGTCAAAATTGACGTGGCCCCAACCTTCGCGGCCGTTATCTATCAAGCGGATCGCGATCGTTTTGTTCATCCACTCTTGGGCGTTGATCACCGCGCGTTTCAACGTCTCGGTATCCCCGCCGCGCATCGTTTGGAGAACCAAACCATCCGACACGTCGATGAGTTCGCATCCGGTCGCGTTGCCCGAACCACCTGCGAGCAGGAACGAAATCCAAGGGTGCGTGACTCGAAAGGGCCGGCTGGTCATGGTCCCCATGGCCACATCCCCACCGACTTCGTAGGATCCGATCCAATACTGACCTTGATGGTTACTGGCCATGTCCTTGCGTCTGGCCCGCACCGCATCGCCTTGGATGGGTTGATTGAAGAAGGCTCCGCCTCGGGCAGTCCAATCGCGCAAATCTCCGGTTTCAAAGTCCACGTTCATGGCTTCCAATTCAATGATCGCCGGATCCGAGTTTGCCGGAGCAGAGCCTTTGCTCGAAACACTCCACGCCGGTCGAAATCCGCCGAGCGCATCGTCAATCGAAACCGATGCCGTGGCCACCGAGCCCGCGACGTCGCGGGGATGGGCCGGTTTACTCGCGGAATCATCAGCGATTTGAGTCAACAGGTGCACGCCCCGCTTGCTCACCGACAGCACGTCCATACGACCATCGCCGTCCGCATCGCGGACCAAAATTTGCGTGCCTACGCCCGAGTCGTCGTCGATGATATTTGGTTCGAACTTCAGACCTCCCGCGACCACGACAGGCTTGAACCAAACCAACATCGGCGGCTCATTCTCACCTGCGTCGTTGCCATTGTGCGCCCAAAATCGCTTGCCCGTCACGATATCCGGATGCGAATCTCCGTCCATGTCCGCGATGTCGATGGCATGAAGTTGCGAGATGGCCAACCCCGTCGGCGATGTATCTGCTTTGTCGGTCATGATGTCCTGACGGATCCATGCGGGCCCGGTTGTGGATGTTGACTTCTTGTAGACCACCAAACCAAATCCATGCGCCGCCAGCGAAGTCACGATCTCCGTCTTGCCATCGCGATCGAGATCCACGGCGTACATCTGGGCGCCGCCGGGGCCGGAGAATTCGAACTCGTGGAATGTCCATGCCGCATCTTGTGGCTTGCCAGGATTTTCCCACCAGCCATTTTTGGCCATCAAGTCGGAGTGGCCATCGTCGTTGACATCGCCCACACCCATGCCGTGAGTGAAGCGTTGATAAGGGCCAGGTTCACTGGTCGGATGAAAGTTCCAGGGCTGGGTTGGATCGGCAGGGATTTCCGCGAACCCGTACTTGCCACCGGTGCAACAGATGACTTCAGGTCGACCATCGCCCGTGATGTCTGCGAAGGTCGGAGATTCGTTGTCCACGACATCCATCACTACAAATCGCTCCCAAGCGCCCGCGCGGCATTTGTCTTTGCCGGGATTGCGATACCAATGGGCCGCAGCACCAGGAAAACCGATGATGAGAATGTCGCGGTCTCCATCGCCATCGATATCGTAGTCGTAGTCGAAGAAGTACTCCGAGTAACCGTTGATGTTGTACGGCTGGGCCGGATGGATCGGAACACCTTGAGCGAACTCAGGACCGAAGAACAGCATGTAGCCGGCCGCAATATCCATGTGGCCATCCCCATCGAGATCGGCCAATGTGCCTCCCTCGCCATGGAATAGCGAACTGATTTTCTGGGATCGCCAGGTCGTATCTTCGGCCATTGCCAATGGCGCGTTGAGCATGCTTCCAGCGACCACCAGTAAGGTTGTTACGGCCGTGGTCATCCAATGCGAAGATGCGTACATAGAGCGTTGCTCCTGGAGGGGTAGGAGAGGTGGGATTGCGGAGAGGTTGACTGCAATCATAACTTGCTGATGTCCATAAAGCTTTGACGAAGTGACTGGTAGAGGTGTTGGTAAATCGGAAAGGCCTTGTTGTACGACTTTTGCGCAGATTTGGCGGGAGGGACCTTTTCCACCACAGAAATAGTCGCTTTGCAGGCTTCCTCGATGTTTTTGTAGGCTCCGTCACCAACGGCGGCCAGCAGAGCGACACCAAATGCGGGCCCTTGTTCCGCATTGATCGAGCACACGGTTTTCCCGAAACTATCGGCCAGAATTTGTTTCCACAGGTCGCTCTTCGCGCCGCCGCCACTGAGTCGAATCTCTTTTATGGGAACGCCCAAGTCGCCGATGATCGTCAGGCTCTCCCGGAGCGAATAGGCCACGCCTTCCATGACTGCCCGTGCGAGATGGCCACGGCCGTGCTTGTTGGTGAGACCGATGAAGCACGCGCGGGCGTTGGGGTCCGCATGCGGGGTCCGTTCGCCTGCAAGGTAAGGCAGGAAGAACAATCCTTCTGAGCCCGGGGGTACGTCTGCGGCTTCGCGATTGAGCACCTCGTAAGGATCGATTCCCTTTTTCTTGAAAAGCTCTTGGCACAACTGCGTCGCGAACCATTGAAACGAACCAGCGGCCGAGAGGGTCACACCCATCATGTGCCACTTACCGTGCACGGCATGGCAGAACGTATGCAATCTTCCAAGCGCATCGTACTGGGGCGTGTCGCTATGGCAGAACACGACGCCCGAGGTTCCCAAGCTCGTGGTGACAATGCCTTGCTTCACAATACCATTGCCAACGGCACCTGCGGCGCAATCACCTGCACCGGCCACCACCTTGCACTCCGGCGACAATCCCAACTCTTTGGCCACGTCCGCTCGCAGCGTCCCGGTAACCTGTTCGGACTCATACACCGTGGCCAATAGACTCGGGTCCAAGTCGAGTTTTCCAAGCAGTTCCTTGGACCATTGGCGTTTGCATACGTCCAACAACAGCATCCCGCTGGCATCGCTCACGTCGGTCGCAAATTCGCCAGTCAAGCGGCGGCGAATCTCATCCTTGGGGAGCAACAGATGTTTCAAAGCTGCGAAGTTTTTTGGCTCGTTATTTCTCAACCAAAGCAGCTTGGGTGCCGTAAAGCCGGTGAGTGCAGGATTGGCAACCATGCGGATCAAGGCTTCGCGACCGCCGGCCCGTTTGGTGATTTCGTCGCACTCTGCACTGGTGCGTTGATCGTTCCACAGGAGCGCTGGACGGATGACATTGCCGCGTGCATTGAGGAAAACGGAGCCGTGCATTTGACCCGACAGTCCAATGGCCCGGACGTCGCCTGGTTTCAGCTTGGCACTCCGCATGACTTTTTGAATCGTCGTCTTGGTGGCTATCCACCAATCGTCTGGGTTTTGTTCCGTCCACAAAGGCTTGGGAGTGGCCAATGCGTAGGTAGCGGTGGCTTCGGCGATGGGATTCCCTGCTTCATCGATCAGAAGACTTTTCGTGCCTGAGGTTCCAATGTCGATGCCGAGATAGTATGCCATGCTGTTGCCATGAAAGAGAAATACGGTTGAAATACCCTGTCCATCATAATACGTTCCGATTGGGTCGAGAATCCTACACGAAGCCGTTGGCCGAATGAGTAACTCCATGATTTCTGCGATGCGCACCCTGCGGTGTCAAAAGGTCTGGTTCGGACTCGCCTCTCCGTGTCTCTTCGTTTTCCTCGCCTGCATCCCTATCTGCTTCGTAGGATGCAATCCGGCCGAGCCCGTTCCCAATCCCGAAACGAAGGCTGTGGACATCGCAAATGCACCGCCTCTCAAATTGGCTTTGGTTGAATCAGACGGCTTGGCTCAAGACCTAGCGCTGCGTTGGCAGTCCTATTCCGACCAGAAACTGGAAATCATCAACATGAGTCGCGAAGAATTTGCGACCCAATCGGTGTCGACCGTCGATGTCCTCATCTACCCCGCGAACTTCATCGGTACTCTAGTCGACCGCGATTGGATTGCTCCGGTTCCGGAACAGGTCAAAAAGCGGACAGGGGCCGCAACCCTTGGATCCACGACTCGGGAGGCATTCGACGAGGTGCCGACCTCGGCTTGGCCCTCGCGCTGGCGCGGGCTGGCGATGTTTGGTGGAAAGCTCATGGCGATTCCCTTGGGAGCCCCGAGTTTGCTCGCGATCTCCAAAGGCATCGACGAACAGCCGCTGCTGAAACTCCATCAACAAATCATAAGCAATCAAAACTCCGCCGAAGTCTGCTCGCGGCAGTGGGAGGATTTTCTCGAAGGTCTTGAAACCGAATTCCGCTCGGATCGGGATGAGCGGAGAGTCGAGCTAGAGTCCATGCTCGTGAACGTGTCGCCGGAAACCAAACAACATTTGGTGATTCGATTCCTGTGGATTCTGGCGACCACCGAATCGCGGTATCGAGGCTTATTCGATATGTACAAGATTCAGTCGCGACTCAATCAGCCCGAGTTCGCTCGGTCAGCGAGGTACCTGCAGCGATTGGCTTTGGTGAATCCGCAGGCGGTTTTGGATTCGCCGAGCAATGCCTGGGACTCGGTTGTCCAGGGTTCGGCTCCCTTTGCGATCGGCTGGCCGCGAACCGACAACGAACAGCGATTGGACGCCAAAACCTCGGATGGAAAACCTTGGAGCCTGCTACCGATTCTGTGGAATGACGGCTCTGGGCTAGTAGCGTCTCTCGGACGTCGTACGCGGCAGTCCGCGAGCGCTTCGGAATTCATGGTCTGGATAGCGGCTGAGGAACAGCGTATGGCGTTGCAGCCCAAAACCGCTCGGATTGAGCTGATCGAAATGGACAACGACCGAAATCGTGTACGCGAGGACTATCGCGACTACCAAACGATGCAACGACTCGAGGCTGGAAATGCCACCAGCGATCTAACGCCGAGGTTCGTTTCCTCCGATCGATTCCTTGCCTTGCTCGGGGATGCGTTGGTCGAAACGCTGCGTGAGCCTCAACGTGCGGACGAAAACTTCGTGGCTTGCCGTCAAGCGTGGGATGGCCTAATCGACGAAATCGGGCGAGAGAAACTGAGGGTCAGCTTGGAAGCCGCGAGCGGTTATGCCAAGTAGCACGATTGCAACGATGAATTCTTGCCGTCTTTACATTGTCGGGCACCGAAGGCGGACTTACGATTGAGGGGTCCCTTTTACCACGACTTTTCTAGGTCCCCTACGTTGAACTCATGTTTCGATTGATCAAGAAGACCGCA
>JBGSHV010000049.1:0-80292 GCA_041752005.1 Pirellula sp.
GTGCCAGTCGGCCAGTTGCTCAAGTGAAGTTGACTTTGGATTACCGGGCTTGATCGTCGGCGCGGCGATTCGAATCGCATCGTTCCAATACTCCAGCTCTTTCACAAGCCCGTCCCGTTCGGCCACCAGCGCCCCCAGTTCGCGTTCCGATTGGATTTTGGCTTGTTCTACGACCTCGTCAACGAGCGCCGCGTCGTGGCCAACGTGGCGTATCTTGTCGACCACAAACTTCTCGATTTCGGCGGCCGGTACCGATTTGGACTTGCAGTTCTTCCAGCCTCGTTTTTGTGCCTTAATGCAAACGTAGTAGCGGTAACGCTTGACTCCGTTCTTGGTCGTATGCGTCGGCGTCATCGAACAGTCGCAGCAGGCACATCGCAGGATGCCTCTCAACAAAGCGCCGAACTTGTTTCTTGCTTCAACGCCACCAGTGCGACCGTTGCGCCGAAGGAGTGACTGGACCTTCTGCCAAACTTCTGCGTCGATGATGGCATCTTGCTCGCCTTCGTTGACTTCGTCCTTGTAACCAAGCTTGCCGATGTAGGTCACATTGGTGAGGAGCCTGAAAAGCGTCGCTTTGGTGAACTGCGAGCCGCCTCGTTGTGTCCCCTTCCGCGTCTGCCAAATCTTGTTTGTCCACCCACGCTGGTCGAGTTCAGCGATCGTCGCCATGATCGATTGCTTCTCGAGGTATAGATCGTAGATGGCTCGCACCTTATTGGCTTCGACCTCATTGATCTTCAGCTTACCGCCTTGGCCGTCGATATCGTAGCCAAGCAGCGGCATGCCACCAGACCATTTGCCCTTGCGCCGGGCCGCCGCGATCTTATCTCGGGTTCGCTCCGAGATCAGCTCGCGCTCGAACTGGGCGAACGACAACAGGACGTTGAGCATCAGCCGGCCCATCGAGTTGGTCGTATTGAACTGCTGCGTCACGCTGACGAATGCGACCTGGTTGCGTTCGAAGACTTCGAGCATACGAGCGAAGTCCATCAACGATCGGCTCAGGCGGTCGACCTTGTAGACCACAACGCAATTCACCTTGCCGGCTTCAATGTCCGCCAGCAGTTGCCTAAGCGCGGGACGATCCATGTTGCCACCAGTGAACCCGCCATCGTCGTAGCGATCTGGTACGCAATGCCATCCCTCTTGCGTCTGGCTCTTGATGTACGCTTCAGCACATTCACGCTGGGCGTCGAGCGAATTGAACTCCTTGTCGAGGCCTTCGTCAGTCGATTTGCGGGTGTAGATAGCACAGTTGAGTTGACGGTTGTTGGCTTGCTTGCTCATCGTTTGCCTCCTTTCTTGTTGAGGTTGAAGAAGTGATAGCCGTTGCAATGCTGCCCCGTGATCTTCTTGGCCACAGCGCTGAGCGTTTTGTAGATCGCACCGTGGTATTCGAAGCCGTTCTCTAGAACGAGCACCACGATCTTCTCGCCCTTGTAGACTCGCTCAAGTTCCGATTTCGGCGGCGGGAGTCGATTATCTTCCCCCGGCTGAACTAAGCCTGTGACCGTGTTGGCGGCAGGTTTCGGCGTTGGCTTCATCACTTTCGGCGCTGTGGTTCGAATGTCGGTGCCGCGACCGAGTTCTGCTGCGCGTCGCCTGGCCCGCTGTGAAATATCGCCTTCGATGTTGGCCTGCATCTTCCAAGCGATACGTTTGACGAGCCACTGCTTGTTGCGAGTGTTGGTGGGCTCGCCCCAAGTCTCTTCGAACTTCTCTCGCAGCTGCCCCACCGGCAGGCGCTGGAGTAGTGCGACCTCTTTGTCTATGTCTAGTTGCATTGATTTCCCCTGAGAAAACGGACTCACTGGTCGTTAACCACGTTGGTCACAGAGAGCACGCTTTCCGGTGAAAGCTCAAGGCAAGCTGCTGGCAATTCCGCCGGATCGACGTCGATTTCTGAATCCGGGATCGCCACACGCGATTTCATTCGCACGATGCCGGCCGCCAGAACCGCAGCGATTTCCGATCGCCGAGCCGGCCCGGAAAGGGAAGAAGGGGGAACAAAAGAGAGCAACTCGTACCTCCATGCTCAACGCCGCTATAATTGGCGGCTCGAAGACAGACATTCGCAGCCACAACAGCCGCGTCTGTCTGTAGGAATACCCGGCGCGAGTTCGAAATGACGGATTAGGGTGCGAAAGAAAAGTCACTGACCTCGCTGCAAGCTGGAAGGTAAAGCCAGTTTTTTTGAACCCCGATTTAGACGTAGATGTCATAATGTCGTTTCCAGTATCCCCAAGTGCAGCGAGACAACCCCATGGACCCGACTCTGATTGGTCTGCGTACACAAGACTTCCATGAAAGCTTGAAAGTCGTCACGACTTTTGGTCCAAAAGAAGTGAAGTTCAAGAATACGCTGCTCATTGGGAAAGCCTCCAGTCTAGCCATGCACCTACGCGGATTGCTGTATATCGAGCAGTACGAACAAATCGAGTACGCAGCAGCTTCACTTGGGATCAACAGCATAGAGCTGCCAGTTGTCTTGCGTGAGCTAGAGACAATTGACTTCATCCGCATCACCAAATCAGGTGAGCAGGTAAAACGAATTGATGTAAAGGTACCAGAGTTTCGATCCGGCTACTCCGAGCTAGGAAAGCGTTGGCAAGATCTAAGGCCGAACGAACTTGAGCAGGCTGGAATTGCTTCGCTTGAACACCTGCATCATGGACCAGTTGCTGTTCCTGTTTTGCAATCACAGTACTCATTGAACTCAAACGAATTTGCGATCATGAGTGATGTGATGATGTGTGGACAATTGTTGGCAATTCAGACAGTTGACGGTACTCCGACAGCCTATTCTCCCCTAGCGGTTGATGGCAATCCATCTGCGTACCTCCAGTGGGCGAAAAGGTTTCCGAACGAAGTTACTGCAGCAATAGAAACGCTGACACAGTCGCAAGGGCTATCCATGTCAGATGGTCGAATCGCCTCCAACAAGTCGTTAATGGATGCAATTCAAACAGGAGTTATCATGCCAGTAACAGTTAGTGGTGCAACTGGAGCGCAACGCTTCCTCTTTGCACCTCGAGGCGGACTTGCACCAGAAGAAAAGACTATTCTGGACAAGTCGCGAGCAATCTTATCGTGCGTCCGATATGGACAAAGCTTCTCGCAAGGGGTGGCGATAAAGTACCCACGCCGAATCCTGGAGGTGCTCAGAGACAACAAACAATTTAATCGCGGACATCCAGACTTAATGAGTCAGTATGGACTTTTAGCGGAGAAGCTTATAGGTCATCCCTTTGAGGAATCGACAAATCGTTGGAACTTTCGTATCGATGATACTGACGAGAATATGAAAGCTCTCAACATAGCAATTGAGATGCTCGAGTATGGAACCAGCTCATCGGTTTCTATAGATCTAGATGCTCAGAAAGCATTGTTGTCACCGTCTCAATATCAAGGTCCAGCGTCCACTCGCCCACGAATGACCTCAGATCCGGTTGTCTCGGAGGTGACGAGAGCTGACATCATTCGGGAACTGACCAAACTGACGCGAGGGATGAACACTCATGGCTAAGACATTGGATAAAGATTTACCGCTTAAACTTCAGTTTCGCCGAATTCTATTTGCTGAGGGCTACTGGTCGCCACTAGAAGTTGAACTAAGCAACTATGAAGACTTGGGAAACACATTAAAACGCCGGTCTCTGACCGACCTTGATGTACTAGGGATCAAGTTTGATCGGCTATTCAATCGGACCTGCGTGGTGGGCGACTGCAAGAGCGGAAAGAATGTGTCCGATGCAAATCGCCTTTTTTGGCTAAGAGGAGTCAAGGACTATTTCGGGGCAGATTTAGCGTATTACTTAAGACCAAATATTGATTCTCACATCGCAGCGATCGCACCGAAAATGGGATTGTGCGCACTGCCGGCAGCTCACCTCGACGGTCTGGAACTGCGTCTGCGCGCGAAAGAGACCGGCGCGGCGCTCGGCGATTTCGCTGATTTTGAAACGACCCTTCAGCGATGGGGTATTGGGACGACAAAAGGTGTTTCTCCGTCCCAAGAGCAACTTCAAAAGAAACGAGTTTACTCATTTTTGTCGTACATCTATTGGTATATTGAGCGATTCAGAGCGCTCATGCAGCTTGTCGGAAGCTTCGAGTCAGTTGCCCATGTTCTCAGTCCTGATGACGATCGCGACGTGCTTTTGGCTTTCGTTGGCGCAGAACGCTTCGCGCACTGTCTTCTAGAGGCTGCAGCGTTTATACATTCGCATGGAATGCAAAACATCCCAGCTCACGCTCGTCTGTACTTCTACGGTGGACCATTCGGACTTCGTGAGAAAGAGAGAACATTCGATTTGATTCGCAAACTGGGCGTCGTGAATGAGGAACTCGACCCACCCTGGTTGCGAGATACAATCGAGCTACTTGGAAGAATGCTTCACAATCCCAACGGCGCATGCGACGTGCTCCGATACATTAGCGTCGCTTATGTATCCTGCGTGCTTCACAAGAAACAGGAGGTAGTCATTCCGAATGCAAATGGGTCACCTATAGAAGCAATTGTTCTAGCGAAGGACATTACTCTTCAATTTGCAAAAGCCACAGGCATTCGAGAGTCGATTTTCGACTCAATTCGATCGATATAGATTTCGCCTCGCAATGGGCAATTTATCAAAGCTAAACTCAAAACGGCATTTCATCATCAAAGCCGTTTTCTTGATCCAAGCCTGTTGTTTGACCTTCAGTGTTACCAGTCGCCGCGAGAATCTCGATTAGTCGCTCGCCTTGGGCCAAGAGTTGGTCATAAGTCATAACCGTAATTCCGTTAAGTCTCCGATTAAGGCCATGGAGAGTTTTGAACATTTCCGTTTGCCAGTTGTTTGATCTCCCAATTACCAGCGTTGCACGGGGATGGTAAGCCATAACCTCTGGATGATCGCGGAGTCCGTTAGCTGCTGCTTCGTGAAAGATGTCTAGATAACGATGGCACTGACCAAGTGCCTTTGAGACATCCGCAGCGAAATAATAGTTTTGGTGATGTCCATCGTAATTCAAAACGCACATGTCTGGGCGTTTTAACTCGACCAGATCGCGATAGCCTGACATTACGGTTGGAAGAATGAGGTCTAGCTTGTCTCCAGCGGAGATGGTTCTTACGTTGTCGCGAATGACATAGCAGCTTCCGAAAGCCCATGTGTGCTGTTCACACCATCGCTGGTATGTTTGCTCATCATTATCACCTTGCTCAAGATGTTCACGAAGCATAGCGACCGCAGCTCGCATCTCTTTGAGGCGTATGGCTCCACGAAACGCAGTCAGTAATTCATCACAAAGATCAGTGTTGGCAAGATGCTCGACAACCCCTTCTTGTGACAGAACGTTTGTCAGCGCCTTGGCCACGGACATGGGATCGTGTTTGCCGATGTCGGCAGTTCCCTCAGTTACTCGAATCACGAGATAGTTGCCATTATCATTCTCCTCGCACACGGCAAGATGCGACTGCATTGCCTTGAGTAACTTTCGAGATGCATCTTCTTTCAACGAAACAGACTTTTCTTCTACAATCGCCCAATCCATAGGAGGTGGCGCTTTTCTATAAGTGACAATCTTTATCGCTAGTTCCGTATGATCCGTGTGAGGAACAAAAAAAGGAATCATCACAACGCGACTTTTGGTTGTTTCAGATATAACCACAGGATCGGCAAAACTGACTTTTCCTGATTTCGCGTCGCGCCGCTGAATTGAGTCCATCTGAGTTCTTCCCTTACTTTGATTTCGAATAAATACGAATGTCGAGGTTATGCCTCCTCAAAGAAGTCGTTTGAGACCTCTTTGATTTTGTAAACCCCACTTTCTGAGACGCCGACATCATGGTCAATCGTGAACTGGGCTGGTTGCTTACCGTTCATCAATACGACTCGCTTGCCTTCGATTCGATCGACGAATTCGTAAGCGTCGCGAGAGAAGTCAGATGTTGTTATTACGACTCCTTTTTTTGCGCGAATCATGTCCATACTGCCCACGAACGACTGGACCGTCGGCCGGCTGACGGTGCCTTGCCAACGCTTGGCTTGGATGCAAACAACGTCGAGGCCAAGCTTGTCCTCGCTGATTACTCCGTCGATTCCACCGTCATGTGAATAGTTGGTTACTCGGCCTTCGCCAAACTGCCCTCCGTAACCCATCGCATGCAAAAGTTTGACGACTATCCGTTCGAAGAACTGGGGGGAGCATTCGATGAGTTTGCTGAGCAGATCCTCCGCAAGCGCTGCCCGCAGCTTGGCGTACGACGATTCGAAAAGCTCAAGGGGCGTTCTTTCGTCGATAACAGAGACAGGATTTACCGCGTCAGAGGTTTCACCATCAGTCTCTTTTATTTGCCCCGTGAATCTCTGGTAGCTCTCGTACTGACGCAGGAACTTCATGTCGATCGAGGGTGGCGATTGTCCAAGCACGCTTCGCCCCACTTCCGAGATGCGGACACGACCTCGCGGGTCGGATGGTCGACCAAACCTGCATTCTTCAAGTGCGTCATTACCCAGGCGACGCGGTTGCTGAAAAACTTGGCCTGTCCGCTTGGTAGCAGCTCTTGGAGTTCGGATTCTGTGGGTGAAAACTTTTCTGCTAGTAGATCTCCCATCTCACGCATCGAGCGCTCGGCACCGTCCTCAAGCGTTTTGAGGAAGGGCAGCATGATTGACTGGAAATCTAGCACTGGCATTGGCGACACATAGAAGCTGAATAACGATTTTTGGCAAAATCTTGGAATTCGGATTTACCATTCTATCGGGGGTCGGAAAGCTCGTCAGTCACAGTTAGGCCAGTTTGTTCGAATACGTTTGCGTTAGGGCTCCGAACGAGAACTCTGTGTTAACTCTGAAGGGCCCCGAAAAGAGAGAGTCAGAGAGTTCGGGACCGATTTTTCGCACTGTCGAGCGCAAACTTGAAGGTTGCGCTCGCAACTCGGAAATCTCTCGGCAAACAGAGAGCGCAGCGATTTAGACGGCTGAAGAGCGAAAAACCCCAAACCCCTTGTGATTTCCTGCATAGAAACGAAAAACTCCCGGTGGTCGATTTCTCGATGCCGGGAGTTAACCGTTTTGGTCGCCAAAGTTCGGACTTTGACGAAAGCTCCCCCGGGAGGGCTCGAACCTCCGACACGCGGATTAACAGTCCGCTGCTCTGCCGACTGAGCTACAGGGGAATCGTTTTCTGGTCCTCTGCAACTCACGCGGATTAATCCGCCGCGGCGGACTGCTCTGCCGACTGAGCTACAGGGGAATCGTTTTCTGGTCCTCGGCAACTCACGCGGATTAATCCGCCGCGGCGGACTGCTCTGCCGACTGAGCTACAGGGGAATCGTTTTCTGCTGTGGAGAGCCCTCGAAACGTCCGACGGTTCGCCCTTTTCTGGCGAATACCAACCTGACTCGAAGAACTGCCCTTCACGTCGAAAAACTGTAACGCCTCTTTCGCTGCGTGGCAAGCCAAGTTCATCTCACGAGGGTGAGTTCACACCCCGTATACCCAGTGCAACCCATGCACCTAACACAAACCCTAGCCATCCCACTACCAGACTTCCTACCCCATACCCAAACGCTAATCCAAAACGACGCGTCTGGATTAAATCTGCTAATTCCATCGACAGAGTGGAGAAAGTGGTGAATCCGCCGCACAAGCCCACGCCGGCTAATAAGACGATCGGATGCCCCTTCTGGCTGGCTTCGAAACTCAAAACAATCGCCCCAAGCAAAAAGGAGCCAAGCAGATTGACGGTCCCCGTCGCCCACAGCGAGGTGACTCCAGGCAAGTTCGTGGACAGGATTCGGCCTACCCCGAATCGTAATACGCTTCCCAAGGCTCCTCCGACTGCGACGAGTAGGTACGGGGATGCGACCCAGGCTGGCCATGCCATGATGTTGTTCCTATCGAAGTGTCTGTGTTACTTGGGTTGCTGAGCGTATTTGGGTCGCTGGGAACGTGTTTGAAAATTCGGAAAACCGAATCCCGTCGAGGTCGGAGCTGCTAGATACTTTGACGATCCTCATATGGCTTGGTTTACCTCACGCGGCTAGCGCCTGCGGCTGACATTCTAAAACACGTTTTAGGCCTGTTCGGCTTGTTAAGCCACTTTGGCGGCGATGTCCATTTTGTTGCGACGCTACTTTCGCGGAGCGAAAGGCGACACTTTTTTCCGCATGATCCTTTTCCAACTAGTGTTACCCGTTCCGCCGTTCGTCACAAGACTCTTTGGGTTCAGGTCATAAATCTTGAAAATCATCGGTTTTTTCTTGATTCCCGAGGGGCTTCGGATACTTTTTAGTCGATCGCAACGCACCGCGAAACGCATGGCAAAGTCTGCCGCTGAGGTCGATGCGTCGCCGTGCATGATTGAACCCCTGTCTGCATCTTTTTACTTCTGACCGTTCTTCATTCCTTCTCAGGAGCGACGCATCATGCGAATCGTCTTCCTCCTCGGTTGCATCCTGGCTTGCATGATTGGCTGTGTTGCATGCCCCAACGCACCTTGTCATGCGGCAATCGTCCTGAAAATCTCGGACGTCACGATTCTGCGGAGCACGTTGCCGACAACCGTTCTGATCCCGATCACCGCCTACAGCGATGAGCCGGGGTTAAAGCTTTCTGGCTTCAATTTGAATTTCGATATTGGGGGCGATGGCCAAGCGTCTTTGCCGTTGGGGGTCACGCTGCCAGCGGCACTGCCCGACGACAAAAGTATCATCGCCTCGGGAGGCGAAGTGAATGCTCAATCCTGGTTCCTTATCACCGTCACGGCCGTCGGCATCGGTTTGACGTCGTCGGATATCTTGATCACCGGCAATTCCCCAGCCTTTCAAACCGATATCGCCATTCAGGGTGACCCTGCACTTCTGACCGGGGGCACGCTTCTCTTCCAATTGGCCCTCAACTTGGATCCGAGCGTTGCTAATCGCGTGGATGTCACGATGCCTAGCGAACTCAACGCGGTCCTTCCATTCATGACCGATTCGCTGGGCAATGAGCTCGCGGTCAACTACCTGCCAGGCTCCGTTACATTGACGTCTGTCCCAGAACCCGGTGCTGCAGCATTGGCATTGATGGGCATGACAGTTGTAACAGGCATGCGGCCATTCAGGCGGCGGGTTGCTCGACGTTAAAAGGCGATTTTGCGGACAAGACGCATGTTCGAATCCTCGAGCGCGAGCGCCTAGGATGCCTAGGGTTCACGCCTAGAGGGAACGAAACGAAGACACGAGTGGTGTGTTTCGGTCGATGGTTTTTCAAACGGGACACGATACAAACCGATGCTGCCTGAGCCCGAAGTCCCATTGAAGATCGAGGACTTTCGCGAGTACTTGATGATTCTGGCCCGGGCCAAGATCCCTGCTTCGGGGCAACCGCAATTGGATGCCAGCGACATCGTTCAAGAAACGCTCCTCGAAGCCCATCGCAAGCAGGATCAGTTCCGTGGCTCCGAAGCTGTCTCGATGGCAGCCTGGCTGCGACAAATGCTGACTTGCAACCTGATCGATCGGCGTCGCTCACTCGGTCGTCGCAAAAGGGATACATCGCGAGAAGTTCGCATCGACTCGGCATCGATGGACGAATCCTCCGATCGCTTGATGGAATTGGTGGCGGCCCATCAATCGAGTCCAAGCCGACAGGTGGTTCGGATCGAAACCATGCTCCAAGTGGCTGCAGCGCTCGAAGGATTGCCGGAAGCACAACGTGATGCCCTTCGCATGCGTTATATTGAAGGACTAATGGTTGCAGACATCTCTCTCCGCATGAAACGTTCGGTAACGGCCGTGGCTGGACTGCTTAAACGCGGGCTGGAAGCTCTTCGAAAGACGATTGATAGCCAATGAGTTTGCCACCCAATTCGGGGGATTCGCACGCGGACGAGGATCCTCGCATCGAGGAGGCGATTGCCGAGTACCTGATGGCGGAGGATGAACGTCAGCCGCTCGATATTCCTGTCTGGCTTGAAAAACATTCGGCCGTTCGCGATCGATTGCAATCGTTCTTGGAAAACCACCAACGCGCCACCGATGCTTTGGGTCCGCGACCGATTCCTGGCTGGACCCCATTCCAAGGCCAACTGCACGACACGTTGGAGTTCACGCCGTCCAATCTAACCCGTCAATCGACCGTTCGAGCATCACTCGAACCGATCCAGTCGGTTGGGGGGTACCGCTTGCGGGGACTGTTGGGCAGTGGCGGAATGGGCCGAGTGTACGAAGCCATCGATGGTGAAGGCCATCGGTTTGCTATCAAGTTGATCGCAGGCCACATGGCAACTACTTCGGAAGCGGTGGAGCGGTTCAAGCAAGAAGGCATTGTGGCCAGCGGCATCAATCATCCGCGCTGCGTGTTTGTGCACGAAGCCGACACAGCCGATGGCCAGCCGTTCATCGCCATGGAATTGATGTCCGGCACGACCCTTCGGGACCTGGTCGTGGCGGGAGGCCCGCTGCAAGTAGACGATGCCATCGAGAAAATCATCGACGTCGTGGATGGATTGGCCGAAGCGCACGCCTGCAATTTAATCCATCGCGACGTTAAGCCGTCGAATTGCTACGTCGACGATGAAGGGCGGGCGAAGGTAGGCGACTTCGGCTTAGCCAAGTCGATCGAAGCGGATCTCGATTTAACCCGCACGGGCAGCATTGTCGGTACGCCTTTGTTTGCGTCCCCTGAGCAACTGCGAGGCGAAATGCTCGACCCTCGCAGTGACGTGTATTCGACGTGCGCCACGCTGTATTACTTGCTCATCGGTAAAGCACCCTTTGAGCATTCGCATGCGACGACGGTCATTGCCAAAGTGCTGAGCGAGGACGTGGGTTCGATACGAACGCTACGTCCGGATATACCGGTGGGGCTCGATCAACTGTTGCAACGAGGGATGAGTCGCAATCGGGAGATGCGTCCGCGCGACATGCAGGAATTGCGTGAGGCGCTCGAAGAGTTCGTGCCTGGCAAGCGTCGACTTGCAAGTTTGGGTATTCGCTTGGCTGCGTTCTGTGTTGACGTCGCGATCCTGTCCCTGGTCTTTCTCCTTGTGGCGATGATGCGCCCTGACTGGTTCGCGGATCCAGACTCCATGCTAATGACCGTGCGTTTCGAGTCGCAAATTTTGTCATCCGCGATGCAAGCCATCTATTTTTTTGTATGCGAACGCGTGTTTCGCACGACTCTCGGTAAGCGTTTTTTAGGACTGAAGGTCATCCCGTTTGACCAAAATCGGTTGCTTTCCACCGTTCAGATTGTGGTTCGCGTTGGGGTATGGTGGCTGCTCAGCGGCGCTGCAAGCGATCTGCTCATGTACGGATTGGGCCGAACGTTGGTTTCGAGTTACAGTGACCCGCTGCACTGGATCGGCTATGGAGTGGGTTATGGATTGATATGCTTGCCGCTGCTGTGGCGATCGGATCAGCGGATGCTTCACGATTTGGCGAGCGGAACGCAGGTCGAGTCGGCTAAGGCTTCCTCGGCTGTTCGCTTGGCCATGCCTATTGTGCGATCGTTTCAGACGCAGCCTATTGAGCCTTTCATGATCGGCAGGTTTTCTGTCGACGGTGTGTTGGAAACCTTCGAGAGTGCGGAGTGGCTGACAGCGACGGACCCTCGATTGAACCGTAGGGTATGGATTTGTCGGAGAAACGCTGCTGGATCGATGCTGTCCGATGCGCGACGGCGGATGGTTCGCCCCATGCGTTTGCGTTGGATCTGCAGCGGTATGGATGCGGATCAGCGTTGGGATGCCTTTATGGGGGTAGACTCGGTACCCATCGCTGAGCTGCAGAAGGCTGGGGAATCGTTGGGATGGGCGCATGTGCGGCCCGCACTCATTCGCCTGGCCGAAGAATTGGAGCAAGTGCAGCGGGATGGGGAACCGGTCGAGCTGATGCTGCGGCCCGAGCTGCTTCGCGTGACGTTCGATGGCCGTTTGGTTTGCTTGGATGGATTCCCAATCAACAGTCCTGTGAAAACGACTTCAACCCAACAGGAACGGCTGCAGTTTGTGCATCAAGTCGCAACGATGTTGCTAGGTTCGGACAACCGAGAGCTCGATCGGACGGATCCGTCGATACCTTTTCATGCCCATAGCATTTTGGATCGACTGCTTGCGAGTCATCCGAGTGGCTTTGAATCCGTGTCCGCATTCCTGGCCGCGATGCGAAGTGTGGAAGATCGGCCAGCAGCCCCCACGATTCGCAACCGTGCGATTCAGATCGCAACGCAGATTGCGCTTGGGATGGGACCATTCGGTGCCATGTTAGCGATCATCGGTTTAGGGCATCTAATCCGAATCGACGAAATCGAAGACGAATTATTGCGATTGTATACTTTGCGTTACGTTACTCAAAGTGAAACCGCAGAGGCTTCGTTGGCGGCCATTGGTCGAGCGGCGGCGAAGGATGGGCCGTCGCTACCGATCGTTGATGCGGGTTGGCAAGAACGATTGGCGCGGAAGATCGATACTTTTGAGAAGCTTCAGGAAGCCTTGGCTTCGAGAAATTCTGAAATCGATTTAACGACACTGCGATCGGCGCAGGAGGTTTACATCAATGCCGACTTGTTGCCATTGCTCCTTCCGTCCGATGAGCTTGCAAGCCAAGATCGATTCGTGTGGCAACTTCCCGAAACGCTGCCTGTGCGTCTGACTCCGTTTGCGTTGGGACCTAAGATCGAATCGGTAGACGTGAATCCAGTGATGCGAGCTACGTTTGCAGGGTCGGGGGAGATTGATGCCGACGAATTGTACGCATGCATGAAGCGATTGGAGCAATTCGAAGGGCATCGCTCTTCACCACGCAAGTGGCGCGTTTTGATCATCCCATTGGCCCTGTGGGGCATTCTGGCGACATGGGGGATGTTGTTTCGCGGTGGCATTGGCAGGCGGGCGGGAGGACTGGTGGTTGTGGATGCGCGTGGCAAGCTGGCCAGCCGTCCTCGCTTGTTGTGGCGTTCACTTTTGTTGTGGGCTCCCATCGGACTCATGATTTCGGTCACGGTCTTTCTTGAGTACCTAGGCTTAGCGTCGCCGTTGGTATCGGGCATCATGAGAACGTGCTGTGTGGTGGCTCCGTTTGTATACATAGCCTGGGGATTGTTGTGGAGTGGTCGAGGGCTGCACGATCGTCTGACTGGAACCCGCATGGTGGTTTTGTAGGGGTGTTTGCCTTGTCGTGTTCGTTGCGCAAGTTTTCTTCGCGAGGAGCCAAGGACTATTTTCTAAAATAAGGGTTCGGAGTGCGCCCGATGAAGGAGGCGTTGTCGGCCAAGAAGTATTGGCCCATAACTTGGAGACCCACAAAATGAATTGTTGTTGTCGTCGTAAGAACGCGTATGCGTGGATCGCAATCCTGGCCGGAGCCACGTGCGCGTTGCGTCTGTCCGCCTTTACCGTCCCAGAGCAGACGCCACTGGATACTGCGGTTTGTTTGGAATCGTTCGATCATGTCTGGACAACGGTTCGCGACAAACACTGGGACCCCAAACTCAACGATGTGCCTTGGGATGCGGTTCGCGATGAGCTTCGTCCTCGGGCTGAAAAAGCGAAGAATGCCGATGAGCTCGATGGGATTCTTAATGAAATGCTCAGTCGGCTCGAACAATCCCACTTCGGAATCATTCCTAAGTCCGCGTACGAGCCGATGCTGGGCGACGATGGGGACTCGGAATCCAGCCAGGATGGTACGGTCGGCGTGGAACTGCGTTGGATCGAAGGCCAACCGACAGCGTGGCGTCTCCAGCCAGGTTCGAGCGCTTCCGATGCGGGGATAAGAACGGGTTGGATTCTGACCGAGGTCAGCGGAAAAACGGTGACTGAGCTAACGGCCTCTGCGGAACGGCTGCGTTCGGAGTTGATCGATCCTGAGTTATTGAAGCAACTCATCGGGCAGCGGATGATGCAAGGTGCCGTTGGCAACATGAAGCGATTCGTTTGGTTGGATGCCGAAGACCAACGCCGAGAGATTGACATGGAGTTTAGATCGCCGAGTGGCCAAGAAGCCAAATTCGGGAATCTGCCCACCATGCATGTGGATTGTCAGTCGTCCATGATCGAGGGCGATATTCCCGTCTTTCGATTGAATCTGTTCTTCGATCCACCCAGAGTGCTCAAGCAATTTGAAGCTCTAGTTCGCGAACACAACGATGCGCCGGGGATGATTCTCGATTTGCGAGGCAACATCGGCGGATTGGGATTCATGGCCATGAGCATGGGGAGTTGGCTGACCGAGACACAGGGGCAGCAACTCGGTACGATGACGACCCGCAGCGGTTCGCTCAACTTTACACTGAATCCACGTACGCCTGCGTTTCGCGGCAAGGTTGCGGTACTGGTCGATGAGTTGTCGATGTCGACCTCTGAGATCTTGGCAGGTGGCCTTCAAGACACCGGATTGGCCCGAGTCTTCGGTCGCAAAACACCGGGCATGGCGTTGCCATCGGCCATTGAAAAGTTACCACACGGGGCTGGATTTCAGTATGCCTACGCCAACTATCTCTCGGCCGATGGGCAACCGCTGGAAGGGCAGGGGGTAATACCGGACGAGCGTATCGAGTTGACGCGAGACGCGTTGTTGGGAGAAGATGACCCGGACACGCAAGCTGCGTTGCGCTGGATCCGCAGCCAATAGGCCACCGGTTTTTAGCGACGGTTGTTCTGCAATGGCGTATTCATCCATCGCGGCTCAAATCTTAACGTTCATTTCTATGATTCCATTCTTTGTTTCCTTAAATTCAAGTGAAAGATTTTTATGAAGACTTACTGGTTCCAGACACGCATGCTTCGACCGATGGCCCTCGGACTCGGGTTCGCGGCACTTAGCCTGCCCATGACCATTGCGGTCGCTCAAGAAAAAGGAACGGCGTCGGCTGCTCCGGCGTCGGCTGCTAAAGCGATGCCAAGCGGTGAGCAGTTGATGGATGAATACGCGGCCGCCCTGGGTGGCAAGGAGTTGATGGAGAAGTTTAGTACACGGCGTTCCGAGGGGACGTTTGAAATGAAGGCCCTCGGCGTGTCGGGCAAAATGACGATGTTGCAAGCCAAGCCGGACTTGTTCGCCATGACTATCGATTTGCCTGGAATTGGGGTGATCGAGAATGGCTATGATGGGAAGACCGTATGGGAAAACTCAGTGACTACTGGAAATAGGGTCTTGGAAGGGGAAGAGCGTGAACAGCTGCTGCGTCGAACCGGCATGGCAGCCGACGCCCAATGGCGTGACATTTTCGAGACGGTCAAGACGGTTCGGGAGGAGAAGGCTGGGGAGGCCGAGGTGTGGGTGGTGGAGCTCAAGCCGATCGGATCGGACAAGTTGCAAACCAATTACTTCGATAAGAAAACCAAACTTCTGAAGAAAATGAATCTGACAATCACCTCCCCGATGGGGGACGTTGCAGTCGAAATCGAGTTCGATGACTACCGTAAGGTGGATGGTTTGACCATGCCCTTCGAGACCCGGCAGACGGTTTTAGGACAAACCCAGGAGATGAAGTTCACCAAGATCGTGCATGATGAGAAAATTGCCGACACGGAGTTTGCTCCGCCCAAGGACTGATCGGGAGGGCGTACCCGACCTGGAAAATGCGTCGTGGTTTGGTAGAACATGCGTTCGGAAAAAAGGGTGCGTCGCCGTGCGAACGGCCGCACCCTTGCGAACGTTTGCTTCCCTCTCAACACCCCGACGGAGAAACCCATGACCAACGGACCTTTGAATCGCAAACTCAAGATGGGGTTGGTCGGTGGCGGCCCCGGTTCCTTTATCGGTCGTGTCCATTCTATCGCAGCTTGTTTGGATAATCGCGCTACGTTGGTCGCAGGTGCGTTCAGTAGCGATGCCGAACGGTCCAAGGCGGCGGCACCGGACTACGATGTGTCACTCGATCGGGCTTATCCTTCGTACACGGCCATGTTCGCCGAAGAAGCCAAAAAGCCAATCGGAGAACGGATCGATTTCGTATCGGTTACGACGCCGAATTTTACGCACTTCGAAATTGCCAAAGCGGCCATGGAAGCGGGATTCCATGTGATGTGCGACAAGCCGATGACGTTTGATCTGGCTCAGGCCGAAGCCTTGGCAAAGGTCGTCGATGGCTCGAAATCGGTCTTCGCGTTGACCCACAACTACACGGGTTACCCGATGGTCCGTCAAGCCCGCGAGATGATCTTGAGTGGCGAATTGGGTGAGATACAAGCCGTCCGTTCGAACTACATCCAAGGTTGGCTGCGGACGCGTTTGGAAGATCAAGACCAGAAGCAGGCCGCGTGGCGAACGGACCCGACCAAGAGCGGTGCCGCAGGTTGCTTCGGCGACATCGCTACCCATGCCTACAACCTAGGTCGTTTCATGACCGGCTTGTTGCCGGCCGAAATCAGTTGCCATTTGAAGGTGTTTGAACCCGGCCGCAAGCTGGATGATTATGGCACGGCCATCATCCGATACCAAAACGGTGGCTTGGGAACCGTGACCGCCAGTCAAATCAGTCACGGTCGCGAAAACGATTTGTCGATTGAAATTGACGGGACCAAGGGAGCAATTTCCTGGCGTCAAGAGGAACCCAACGTGTTGATGGTTCGCCAGAATGGCCAACCGCATCGGCTTTATACGCGCGATCCCAATGCTCCGTTCATGAACGCCAGTGGTCGGGCCGCATGTCGACTTCCGAGTGGACATCCGGAAGCCTTCTTCGAGGCCTTTGCAAACATTTACTGTGCTGCGTTTGATGCCATGATTGCAGTCGATCAAAAGCAATCGATCGAACGAGTCGATACGTTGTATCCGAATGTCCACGATGGTGTTGAAGGCATGCTGTTCATTCAGCAATGTGTCGCGAGCAGCGCCGACAATGGTGCATGGCTGCCACTAAGTCACACGCGTGCGCGGAAGTAATGTGGTGTGACCCCAGTGTGGTACGACCCCAGTGTGGTACGACGCTCCGCGTCGTGTGGGGATTGAGTATGATACGACGCTCCGCGTCGTAGGTGAATTGAGTGTGGTTAGGTTTTTTTGGGGATGGGGAACACGACGCGGAGCGTCGTGCCACTCTAAGGGGAGTTGGAATTGCGCGCTGAAATCGTCTTGTTACCCGGTGACGGGATTGGTCCAGAGGTCACGCATGCTGCGCATCGCGTGTTGCAGGTGGTTGCGGAAAAGTTTGGACATGTGTTTGAATTTTCGAGCCACCCCATTGGTGGAATCTCCATTGATACCTTTGGAGAACCGCTGACCGATGCGACCATTGCGGCTTGTCAGAAGTCCGATGCTATTTTGCTGGGTGCGGTGGGTGGTCCGAAGTGGGATGACCCCAATGCCAGAACGCGGCCTGAGGCCGGACTGCTCAAGATCCGTAAAGTTCTCGGATTGTTCGCCAATCTGCGACCGATCGTTACTTTCCCCGAGCTGCTCGATGCCTCGCCCCTGAAGCGTTCGATTATCGAAGGGACGGACATCCTTTTTTATCGCGAGCTGACCGGCGGATTGTACTTTGGTCCATCGGGCTGCGAGACACTGCCCGATGGTCAAGAGAGGGCCTATAGCACCGCGGTGTACACGACCTCAGAGGTGGAACGGATCGTTCGCATGGCGGCACTCGCCGCTCGATCACGCCGCAAGAAACTGACCATGGTCGACAAAGCCAACGTGCTTGAGGCGTCGCGATTGTGGCGACGTGTCAGCGCTGCGATCATGAAATCAGAATTCCCGGATTTGGAATACGAGGTGGTATTGGTCGACTCCATGGCCATGCATTTGTTAAGTCGCCCAACTAGTTTTGATGTCGTGGTCACCAGCAACATGTTTGGCGACATTCTGACCGACGAAGCCTCGATGCTCCCTGGATCGTTGGGGATGCTTCCAAGTGCATCGCTGGGTGATTCGGGTCCGGGGCTCTACGAGCCCATCCACGGTTCGGCACCCGACATTGCCGGCAAAGGGATCGCAAACCCACTGGCAACCATTCTGGCCTCCGCCATGCTGTGCCGACATTCGTTGAAATTGCATCGGGAATCTGAGGTCATCGAGCAAGTGGTTCGCACGGTTTTGGCCCAGGGGCATCGCACCGCGGATTTGGTCCCGCGCGGGCAACCGTCGATCGGCACGACGGCCATGACCGAACGAGTTCTCGCTGCATTGAGTGCGATTACTGGATAAGTTGCATCCTCCTTCCGATTTTGCGTTTCGTTCGCCAAGCGTGTTGGTCTGCTGCATGAATGATGTCAACGACAATCGGAGTTTATGCTCGTTTTGTTCGCTTCTGTGCGAACCGCTTGATGGCCATGCGGACTTCGGGGAAACGTTTTGTTCGAGACGCAATCGCGAACTTGACCGATTGCGAAGTGCACCGCCTTTGCCAGCGCTATCGGTCTCTGAGGTAGAAAAAGGTTTCGAATTCGCTGGCGCTAGGACTCGCTGGCAAAAGGCCCAGCGACGTCTGGTGACTGGCAGAATCCGAAGTGTCGAGACGGCCCGGTCCGCAGTGAGATTGGCGCAATGTTATGGTGCAACGATCGATCTTTGGGAGAGTGAAGCTACGTTCGAAAGCATCGCGTCCATGCAGCGCAGCGGATCGTATGCGGTGTCTTTGACGGAAGCCCGCGATTTATCCACATTGATAATTGTCATTGGAAGCGATGCTATGCTCGAGGACTATCCTCGACTGCCTATCGCGCTGAGCAAAGCAGAGCGAATCCCGGTTTTGCTACTAGGGGATTGGAGTGATCGGGCATGTGGGGCTTGGGTCGAAGCCGGCTTTGATGTGTTGGCGATCTCTACGGAGATCGAACATCTGCCGCGATCGCTGGCGCAGTCCTTTGTTGCAGCCCAGTCGATGGAATGGGATAGCCGCGTTGGGGATTGGTTGCAACGTTCGCGATACACGAGCGTTGTGTGGTCGACCCAGCATCTCGGTTTCCTCCATGCCGATTTATGGATCGATTCGATGCAGCAATGGATTGCAACCAGGAATGAGACGCATCGCTGCGGTGCGATGGTTTGGGGGGGACTCGAAGGAGCATGCCAGCAAGTGTGTACATGGCTGACTGGTTTCCCCGGCCGCATTCAATTCCGTGACGGCCATGCCGAGTACGATCCGTATCGACACAGTGCATCCCGTTGGTTGGAACGGACCCGATCGCTTGGTCGAGAATCCGTCGATTCAATTGCGATTTGGATTGATGAGAGCTCGGACGATCTTCCAAACGAAGTGATCGAATCGGGAATACCGATGATTGTGGTTGGACCCAAAGCACCTCATTCCCGTTGGGAGACGTTGCATTGGTTTCCCTCGCAGCGGTCTGGTTTTGGAGCGAACGCCGATTTCTTTCGCGGGGATCAAGTCGTCCAAGTACGCGGGTGTGATCCGCAGGGAATACTAGTCGAATTGCCATCGGTTGCGACTTGGTTGCGGAGGTTGACGGCACCGTGATCACTCTATTGTCAGGCATACAGATCATCGATGGCATCGCATCGTCAACGAGTAGCAATCGACTCTACTTGGTCGAGGATCGGATTGCGTACGAACTTCCTGCGGGACGGCGCGTCGATGCCGAATACAGCTTGCCCGGGCATGTGGTCTTCGCCGGAGGGATCGATCTCCATACGCACATCGGTGGTGGTAAAGTGAATTTAGCCCGTCTGTTGATGGCGCAGCAGACAGATCAACGCGATGTTCGTCGGGAGTACGATACGAAGCCATGGTTGCAGCCTTTGAGTTGTCCCGCCCCCAACACGTGGGAGACCGGACGCCGCTACGTGCAAATGGGGTACACCGCGTGTTTCGAGCCTGCGATGTTGCCAGCGGGCGCGCGGCAATCGCACGCCGAGATGCGGGACACACCGTGGCTCGACACGGGTGGCTACGTGCTGCTCGGAAACGATCGAATGCTGCTCGAGTGGTTGGCTCAGGGCGTACCGCAATCGCAGATCACCGATTATGTAGCGTGGATGGTGGCGGCCCATGCGGCGTGCGCGATCAAGGTCGTCAATGCGGGTGGTATCGATGCTTTCAAGTTCAATGAACGAAGCATGGATCTCGATCATCCTCATCCGGTGTACGGAGTTACGCCACGTTCGATCCTTCGATCGTTGTCCACTGCGGCTCGTGAGCTCGGGCTGGCGCATCCCTTGCACGTGCATTGCAGTAACCTTGGCATGGCAGGCAACATTCGCTCCACACTCGCCACGATCGATGCTGTGGACGAGGGGCGCATCCATTTGGCGCATGCGCAGTACCATTGCTATGGCGACGAAGGTCCGCATGGTTTCAGTTCCGCAGCCGCACAGCTGGTCGATCGCGTCAACACCTCCGATCGGCTCACCATCGATGTGGGTCAGGTTCTTTTTGGCCAGACCGTTACATTGTCTGCGGACACAATGCATCAGTATGCCAATCGTCAGCATGCATCGCCGCGCAAGGCCATTTTTCAGGATCTCGAGTGCCAAGCCGGTTGTGGCATTTTGCCTTTTCGTTATCGCCAGAGCCAGTACGTGCATGGATTGCAGTGGGCCATCGGCATGGAGTTGTTCCTGCGAATCGAAGATCCCATGCGTGTCTTTCTGACCACGGACCATCCCAATGGCGGCCCATTCACCGGTTACCCTCATCTGATCCGGTTGTTGATGGACTACGAATTTCGCATGTCGATCTTTGAGCAACTGCATCCGGACGTGAAGCGAACGAGTTCACTCGCATCGTTGCGGCGCGAGTACTCACTTCACGAAATCGCGAAAATGACCCGATCGGGGCCTGCGGCAGCTCTCGGGCTGCAGGGACGCGGTACGTTGCAGGCCGGAGGATTGGCCGATGTGGTTGTGTACCGGAATGATCGCAATTACGAAGCCATGTTCGGCGACCCAGTCATGGTCTTCCGGCGTGGCATACTCGTTTATCGCCGGGGTGAATTCCTAAACGATTGTCCAAAGATGACGATTGTGGCCGGCATGCGCGATTCGGACAGTGGACGGGGTTGGCACCGAGTCAAGAAGCATCGCGACGCGTGGCAGAAGCAGTACGGATATACTCCCGAAAAGTTGGCCATTGCCAACGACGAACTTCAGGGTGAAGGGCGATCGATCGAAGAAAATCGGCCCAGTCCTTAAAAAAAACGCACCTCGCTAGGCGAGGTGCGTCGATGGGCTATTTTTCGATGAGGAGCGAGTCCTAACGATACACGCTACCCGAGGAAGACTCATCGGCGGTTCGTGGATAGCTGCTGCCTCCGGCAGGAGAGACGGCGCCCGGTCCTTGATTGGAGAAATCGTAGGAGGTCTGTCGAGCCATGCTTCCCGGCCGATACGCTGGTGTACCAACGTTGTTAACGACTGCGGGCGCGGCCGGGGCGGACTGGGCTCCACCGTAGGCATTGGGCATGCTTGATTGAGGTGGAATCGAAGGGGGCAGATTACCAGACCCGCCGTACGCGACCGGCATCGAAGGCACGATCGAGTTACCTGCCGGTGGGTAGTTGGCCGGAGGTGGCGTGCTCACCATGTTCATGTTGGGAACCGTTCCGGGTGGCGGTACAAAGCCATAGCCACTCGGTGGAGTGTTGGATGGCGGAGCGGGAGGTGTTCCCCCTGCCAAACCATTGGGCATCGTTGGAAGGGGTGCCAAAGGCTGCATGTTGCCGTAGGGATTGTTGGGCGTCATGGCAATTGGATTGTTTGGTGCGCCAGCCATCGGCCGGGTCGGGGTGGGTCCGTAGTTGCCTGTGGAATAGCCATTGTTCAGGGCGGCACCGCCGCTAGCCGGTGGAGTCGTTGCGATAGTGTTCATAGGAGTCGGTGTTCCACCACCACCAGGCGTATTGGTATTTGGCATGCCGTAGGGGCCGGCACCTGTTCTTCCGTAAGGAGCGGCGGGAGTTCGATTCGTGTTGGTGTTTACGATGCTGCTGGGCGTCGTCGGTGACGATCGCAACGCGGGGCTTTGTGGACCTTTTGCGTTGGATGCAGTGGTGCCCGTCGTCGCCATGGTGACTGGCGTTGGCATGGTTACCGACGGGCTGTTGCCGGCCAGTGTGGAGGCCGACGGTTTTCTAGTCCACGAGAACATGTCAGAGCCGGGCATTTTCCAACCGCTCTTGCAGCCTGATTGTGTGCCTGCGACGACGGCCAAAAGTAGTCCGGTACGGATCCAAGATGGAATACGGCTGCGCATGGCTAACAATCCTTTGGTAGCTTTTGCCCATTGAGCGATGAAAGACTGACTGCAATGGTGTATCGACTGCAGGCAATCAGGAACAACAGGATAATCGGTAAAATTTATCCAGATCCCGCGACCGGAATCGACGGGCTTGCTGGAGACGTTTAACAGAACCGAATCATGGGCGTCAAGACGCGTTGTCAATTCAAGATGCGTTGTAGAATGGTGTTTGGATATGGAGCCAGCGTATCGGTTCTCGTTCCAATGCTCGTTTTTAGGTGATGAATCGATGATCGCGGAACATGAGTTACGGATTCGCGTCAATTACCACGAGGTGGACGGGCAAGGCCGCGTTCACAACTCGAACTACCTCAACTACTTTGAGCGGGGCCGGGTTGAGATGCTGCGGTCGTCTGGTTTTTCATACCGCGACTTAGAGAAGACAGGGCTGCTATTGGTGGTGCGATCGATGCATGTCGATTTTCACTGGCCGGCGGTCTTCGACGACGAGTTGTTGCTCTGCACGCGGCTTGCGTACTGCCATGGGGCGCGGATCGAGCATCATTACCGCATCGTTCGCGTGCCGACGGAAATTACGGAGAATGCCGAAGAGATTCTAATTGCGACGGGACGGAGCGAGGTGGGTTGCGTCGACGCAACCGGCCGAGTCCGAAGATTGCCGACGTTTCTGCAGTTGAATTTGCGGGCGTAGCAGCCTCTCTCCGAGAGGCTGGTGGGATCTGTCGTGTGCATGCGAGTCTCGGAGAGACTCGCCTACCTACCAATACAAATAGCTCACGCGAAACGTGAGCTATTGTAATTTTTTCGAGTTCAATCCAATGGCTGACCGAATTCGGCAACCGATTCGGACTACGAACTACTTGAGTTCGACGGTTGCGCCGGCTTCGGTGAGTTCGGCCTTGACCTTATCAGCATCTTCTTTGGAAACCTGTTCCTTGATCTTGGCGGGAACGCCTTCGACCAACTTCTTGGCATCCATCAGAGACAGGCCGGTCAAGTTCTTGACAATCTTGACAACGTCCAGCTTCTTATCGCCGAACGAGGTCATGACGACATCGAATTCGGTTTGGACGGCTGGGGCGGCAGCAACACCATCGGTAGGTGCAGCCATCATGACAGCGCCACCGGCGGCTGCTTCGATGCCATGCACATCCTTCAGGTAATCACTGAGTTCCTTGGCTTGCTTGAGCGTCAGGCCGACGATCTTCTCGCCTAAGGTCTTGATATCTTCCGCGTAAGCGGTTGCAGACTCGGACATTTCTTACGATCCTCAACTTGGAATGGAAACACTAAACTAAACGTACCGGCGAGAATGAAAAACCGGCTGTTCGACACTTCGAATTTCAATGGTTCGCCACTTTGGGTTGTGGCGATGACCCTCACTGCATCTGCCCAAACGGGAAGACGCTTGGATTGGACTACGCTCCGCCTTCGACGCTACTGGCTTCGCCTTCGACGCTGCTGGCTTCCCCGACGGCTTCTCCGCTGGATTCGCCAATTGCCACGCTGACATCGCTACCTTCTTCTCGGTCTTCGATCATCTTCTTGACTTGACCAGCGATCTTGCGAGCCGGACCGACCAGTTGACCGGAAAGGGTGCTACCGGGCGACAGGATCTGCCCGACCAACATGGAAATTTGTTCTTGTCGGCTAGGCCACTTGGAAACCTTCGCGATCTCTTCGGCTGAGAGGGCTTCGCCGTCCATGACGCCGCCTTTGATCTCGAGCTTGGTGAACTCGGGAGATTTCGACAGCTTTGTGACGGCTCGGACGAGCGACACAAAGTCTTCGCAACCCCAGATGACAGCGAGGCTACCGATCTGGTTGTCGAAGGCGGGCCGGAGCGTCGTACCTTCGGTGGCCCGAGCGGCCAACGATTGCTTGACGACCATGAGCCCGATGCCTTGATCGCGCATGTTCTTGCGGATCGCATAGTTTTCATTGCCACTCATGCCAACGATGTTGGCGATGATGGCATCGTCGACTCCCGCAAGACGGGTCGCGATGTCGCGAGAGATCAGTTTCTTAACTAGTTTGCTCATGAGTGCACCTATTCCTACATCGACACGCGAACGCTAGGGGACATGGTCGCACAGATCGCGATCGAACGGATGTACGAACCCTTGACGGAGTTCGGTTTGAGCGACTGTACGTAAGTGACAAAGGCAGTGATGTTGTCGACCAGTTGACCTGGGTCGAAGCTGATCTTGCCGACTACGGCATGGACGTTGGCGCCTTTGTCATTTCGGAATTCGACCTTACCTGCTTTGTATTCTTTCACCACCCGAGCGACATCGGTGGTGACGGTGCCTGCGCGAGGCGAAGGCATCAACCCGCGAGGTCCGAGAATCTTTCCGAGTGGACCGACCATACCCATCATGTCGGGGGTGGCGATGCAGACATCGAAGTCGAGCCAACCTTCTTTGATACGTTTGGAGAGTTCATCGGCTCCGACCGCATCGGCGCCCGCTTCCTCAGCCACTTTGGCCAGATCACCTTTGGCGAAGACAACAACGCGTTGGATTTTGCCAATCCCGTTGGGTAGTACGACCGAACCGCGAACGATTTGGTCGGCGTGCGATGGGTCGATACCCAGCTTCATGTGAATTTCTACGGTCTGGTCGAACTTGCGACCTGGGAATTGCTTCAGCAATTCCACAGCCTGCGACAACGGCAAAGGAGTTTTGCCGGGCGCTTTGGCCAACATCGATTTCATTGCTTTGGTTGGTTTTACCATCGTTTTATCCCTCGATTAGCTGACGATCTCGATGCCCATGCTGCGCGCTGTACCTTCGATCATGCGGCGAGCATGTTCCAAGTCGCGAGAGTTTAGATCTGCCATTTTTTTATTGCAGATCTCATCGACTTGGGCACTCGTTACCGTGCCCACTTTTGTTTTGTGCGGTTCGGAAGATCCACTAGCAATTCCGGCTGCGATTTTAAGCAAGGCGGACGCTGGCGGGCTCTTTGTGATGAACTCGAAGCTACGGTCCGAATAGCAGGTCACGACGACCGGGATTGGGGTACCGTTGTAATCCCGGGTTCGTTCGTTGAACTGCGAAACGAATTGCCCGAGGTTGATACCAAATTTACCGAGGGACGTTCCGACCGGCGGAGCTGGCGTCGCCTTACCCCCTGGCACTTGAAACGCCGCTTTTCCTACCACTTGCTTGGCCATATCAAACGCAACCTAATTCCAAAGTCTAATGATCGTACGGAACAATACCAGTCGATGCACGGCGGCGGGACCCTGAAAGGAACCGTCGCTAGCGATCGCCGCTCGTTAAAGAATTTCGATCTGCCAGTGATCCAGCTCGACCGGAGTGCTTCTCCCGAAAATATTGATGATGACAGTCACGCGCCCGTTCGCTTCGTCGATACGATCCACGTCCCCTTCGAGGCTCTGGAAGTTACCTTCCTTGACCCGGACACGGTCACCGTGTCGGAACGGAATCGACGTTTTGGGCACATGCTCCTCGTCGACATCGGGATGAACAAGCTTGATGATTCGTTCGACGTCCACATCGGTCATGGGCGTCGGCTTGCCGTAGGTGCCAGTGAAGTCACCAATGCCCGGGGTCTCTCGCACGAGGAACCAAGTGTCATCATTAATGATCATCTCGATCATCAGATACCCTGGGTACAGCTTGCGTTTGACAACGCGTCGCTTGTTAGCCCGGGTAAATTCCACCACGTCTTCGGTCGGGACGAGAATCTCGCCGAAGCATTCTTTGTAGCCAGACAGCTTGATCCGCTTCTCAAGGGCTTCGCGGATGGTGTCCTCCCGGTTAAATGAAACCTTGAGGATATACCATTGAAGTCCGCTCGAAGCGGGATCATTGTCTTGTGAGGTTGTGGAACTATTCACTCGAAAACCTAGCGCCAGTACGGACGAATCACCAAACACCATTCCAATGCCTCGGGGATTCCCCAAGCGATCGAAGGATGCTGGTCAATCTCCTGGCTATGTGATCGCGGGGACGAAACCCAATGTTTCGACCGCAACACGCCAAAAAATTAATTCACTCCCAACAATTCAAACAGCAGTTGCCAGAGCGCGTCGTAGCAAAAGAGTAGAACCGCCAGAAATGCCATGGTGAATATAACGACCATGGACGCCTTGTAAAGCTCACTTTTCGAAGGCCAGGAGACCTTCGTCATCTCCGCTTCCACGGAGATCAAAAAGTCTGCAAATTTGGGCCAATTCACGACGCGATAGCCGAACCACATGCCTAACGCGACCAGCAAAGTCGGAAGCCAATAGCGAGCGGTCCGCCAGAAAGCCGCGCCCTCGCCCGAAGCGGCGGTTGTTCCCCACGATGCCATGGTTTCGAACAACTGCCAGCCACCCAGCCAGCAGGTCAGCCAAATCGCCAAGCAGGTCAGCTGGCGAACGATCCGGCCTTGCTTCTGCTTGTACAGCGAGCTGGCCAGTAACTCACTCACCAGGGAGCGATTGAGGGTATCGTTGGTAACCGTGGCCATAGCGTTACGGCGGATTCCTAAATGGGATGACGTGCAGGTAAGGATTACGAATTCGAGGATCGGCTACGAAATATAGCACAGCCGATGCAGCACAGCGGATCGACGACGGACTCTCTCGCGATGGCAAACCGCAAGCAGGGGCGGAGGGAATCGAACCCGCAACCCCCGGTTTTGGAAACCGGTGCTCTGCCAATTGAGCTACACCCCTTTACGACAAAACCGCAGGACCGTGAACGGCCCTGCGATGCTTGTCAAACCGAGATCGGTGGCCAAAGCAATCTGCCTTGACCCGATCGGATCTTCGATTACTCGATGATCTTGGTAACAACGCCAGAACCGACGGTCTTGCCCCCTTCGCGGATCGCGAAGCGAACGCCATCATCGATTGCAACGGTTTTCTGCAATTCCACAGTCACGCGAACGTTGTCGCCAGGCATGCACATTTCTGCATTAACCAAGTTGGCGGTTCCGGTCACGTCGGTGGTGCGGAAGTAGAACTGAGGTCGGTAGCCAGAGAAGAACGGCGTGTGACGGCCCCCTTCGTCTTTGCTCAAACAGTACACTTCGGCTTCAAATTTCTTGTGCGGGGTGATGCTGCCCGGCTTGGCCAACACTTGTCCGCGCTCGATGTCTTCACGCTTCATGCCACGTAGCAAGCATCCGACGTTGTCGCCAGCCCGGCCTTCTTTCATTTCCTTGCGGAACTGCTCAACGCCGGTGACGGTGGTCTTTTTCTTTTCTTCCATCAAGCCGATGATTTCGACTTCTTCACCGACCTTGACGACACCGCGTTCGATACGACCGGTGGCCACGGTACCGCGACCTTCGATGCTGAACACGTCTTCAACAGCCATCAAGAACGGCTTGTCTTCGTCCCGGATGGGTTGTGGGATGAACGCATCGATGGTGGCCAGCAAGTCCGTGATGCACTTGGATGAGGCTGGATCGGCTGGGTTGTCGTAAGCTGCCTTGGCGTTGCCGCGGGTGATGGGGGTTTCTTCCCCTGGGTACCCGTACTTGGTCAGCAATTCGCGGATTTCCAATTCGACCAACTCGAGCAACTCTTCGTCGTCGACCAAGTCGCACTTGTTGAGGAATACCACAACGGCTGGGACGTCCACTTGGCGAGCCAAGAGCACGTGCTCCTTGGTTTGCGGCATCGGACCGTCGGCTGCGCTCACGACCAAAATCGCGCCGTCCATCTGGGCAGCACCGGTGATCATGTTCTTAATAAAGTCCGCGTGACCGGGGCAATCGATGTGCGCGTAATGTCGGTTTTCGGTTTCGTACTCCACGTGCGAAGCAGCAATCGTCACCGTCTTGGTGGCATCCCGGACCGTTCCACCCTTTGCGATGTCCGCGTAGGTTTTTGGTTTGGCCAATCCCTTGGCGGCCTGGACCGCGAGCAAGGCACCAGTCGTGGTTGTCTTGCCATGGTCAATGTGACCGATCGTTCCAACGTTGCAGTGGGGTTTCTTGCGTTCAAATACCTCTTTGGCCATGTTTAGCTACAACACCTACAATAAAAAACCCTGAAAACTGTCGCAGTGAGGCGGACCCACTTGCAACCACAGAACCACAAATTAACGTTCCATCGTCAGTCGCTGCAGCGAAAATTGACTCCTCGCCACATGCATCCAACTGCGGATTACCGCAAAGCATAAGCAAAGTCGATAAACATGCAATGCAGGAATCGGCTTTCCGATGTGGACAAAGCTGCTGATGGGACTTGAACCCATGACCTCTTCCTTACCAAGGAAGTGCTCTACCAACTGAGCTACAGCAGCAATGGAACTCGAGAGCGGGTGAAGGGAATCGAACCCTCGTATTCAGCTTGGAAGGCTGCTGCTCTACCATTGAGCTACACCCGCACTGGCACCTGATTTCCAATTTCACACTAATGGGAGGTGTAGGATTCGAACCTACGTAGACGTAAGTCAACGGATTTACAGTCCGTCCCCTTTAACCACTCGGGCAACCTCCCTAATTCAAACTCGAACCCTCCGCCGCATCCACGGCAACCAAAAAGCCGGCGATGGGACTCGAACCCGCAACCTGCTGATTACAAATCAGCTGCTCTGCCAATTGAGCTACACCGGCACCGTGCTAGGCATCGAATGCTCGCTTCTCGTCTCGGTCGACAACGAGTCGCACTAGTGTACAAACGACCCGGGCCACCGCAAGGCGAGTTTTGCAGCTCGCAACCCATTTCAAGTCGCAATTTGAGACATGCTCTAGGGCTAGTCGAATGTACCAAACCGTTCGACCTCGACGTGGTGGACAAGTGGTGGACACGTTTTGAGGACACGAACTCGTTGCCTTACTAGAAAGCCCTCTAGCGGGATGGGTTCATGATCAAACCCAAGATTTCGGCCCGCGAGGACAAATTTTCACGAAACACGCCGCGCATGGCGCTGGTCGTGCACGAAGCCGCACCCTTGCGTATGCCGCGCATGGTCATGCAGGAATGGGTCGACTCGATCATGACCGCTACGCCTCGAGCGCCTAACGACTCCTCGATCATGTTGGCGATGGTTTCGGTCATCCGCTCTTGAACCTGTGGGCGCCGCGCTACTTCGTCCACAACCCGGGCCAATTTGCTCAACCCTACCACTTTGCCATTGGGAAGGTAGCCGACATGCGCCCGGCCGGAAAAAGGAAGCAGGTGATGCTCGCACATGCTGTGGAACTCGATGTCCCGAACCAACACGATTTCATCATAATTCTCAGTGAAAACACGCTTGAGATGGATGCTCGGGTCGGTGTGCAAGCCGGAGAATACCTCCGCATACATGCGGGCGACCCGCGCGGGCGTTTCGAGCAAACCCTCTCGGTCGGGGTCTTCTCCAACGGCGATCAAGATTTCACGCACGGCGTTCTCGATTCGCTGATGATCTACGGGCCGCTGACTTTCTACGGGCCGCTGATTTTCTACGGGCTGATCGTGATCTACGGAATTTGACGTAGAGGATTTGGAATGCACGTTCTTGCTCGCCCTGGAGGATTTGGCAACGGGTACGCTGACTTCGGATTCAGCGGATGCGTCAACAGCGGAATGATTCATAGGATTGGATATCATAATGCACTTGAAATTTTTGTTGAATTCGAACCGACCGGGGGCGCGGGGAAATCCTACGCCTAAATTCGCGACGTAAGCGATCGCCACGGTGAAAGGAAACTCGCCCAAAAAACCGATGATTCCTGCCTGAACGTTCTCCCGTCATTCCCCTTCGAAACTAACTGTAGGCCCTTGCCAAGTACCATGATTATCCCCCCACCCACTCCGATTTCCCTAAGCGATTTCCAAGCTCTCATCCATGCGATGTACTACGAAAAAGACGCCCAACGCGGGGTCTCGGGGACATTCATGTGGTTGATGGAAGAAATCGGAGAACTGGCCGCCGCCTTGCGTTCCGACAACGATCGCGACAACCTCGAGGCGGAATTTGCCGACGTGCTGGCTTGGCTGACCACCATCGCCAATGTTGCAGGTGTCGATCTGACGGCCGCCGTCCAAAAGAAGTACGGTCGCGGTTGTCCTGGCTGTGGCCATTTGGTATGCACATGTTCGATGGAGGAAAAGCCGTGAAGGATCGACCTCGCTCGATCCCAACAGCCCCCGTTCCTCAATCCTCACCTTCCGCAGGTCCATCCGCCGCGAGGTGACGTACCCCATCCGTAGGATCATCCCCACAGGAGAGTGCCATGATCGATGTCGCAGCCATCCAGAATTTGCAGGTCTCGACCGTTGAACGTTGGCACCATGAGCCTGTCGATCATGAGTCTGTCGATAACGCGTACGGAAATCCTCTCGAAAGCCCCAACGATGTTCTCCCCGTGGTCTGCCAACAGCACCAATTCAATTATCTGCTTTGGCACGAAGAGGACATCGCCCGCTCACGGGATGTTTCCGATGCAGAGATCTCGCGGGTTAAAAGAAATATTGACAAGTACAATCAGCAGCGCAATGACTGGATCGAACGCATCGACGATTGGATCACCGACGATCTAACTCGACTCGGCGTGACGGCTACGAACGACGCGCGTTTGAACACCGAAACGCCGGGTAGCGTTACGGATCGACTCTCGATCATGTCGCTTCGGATCTACCACCTCGAGGAACAACTCGAACGAGCCGATATCGACCAGTCGCATATCGATAAAGTCACGCATCGATTGGCCGTCTGCCGTCTGCAATTCGCCGATCTGGCTCAGTCGCTAACGGAACTGCTCAGCGATATCTACGCAGGTCGTAAACGCCATCGGACGTATCGACAGATGAAGATGTACAACGACCCAAGCTTGAACCCGTACCTGTACGCCCAAGGTCGCTCCAAACTCGTGGCGAATTAAGAGCAAGCCGTTTTCTCAAGGCGAAGCTTGGCGGAACGAGACCGAGTTACGAAAACATCTGGTACGTTCCAACGGCTTCGAATGCATTCTCGAAGTGCCGAAATCGGGGCGAGCGTGTGGCGGGATCGAAGGTGACCGCAATCACATCCATCCTGCCTCGGGACTCGAGCAATCCATGCCGCTTCATGTAGATCAGTGCGGTCTGCGTCAGCTTGCGTTGCTTGTTCTCATCCACCGCGTCGGCGGGGCCACCCGCATTGACCCACTCGGCTGCCCATGTCTTGACTTCGACGAACACAATCATTTCGCGGCGCCAAGCTGCAACCCAATCGATTTCACCGGTTCGCGCGTGAAAAGACTGCTCGAGCAACTGGTATCCGCAACGTTCTAAATAGATGCCAGCCAATCGCTCGCCATATTGTCCCAGCGATTCCTCATGTTCCTGAAGCGGATAGCGATGGTTCAATCGCACACGAACCCATCGGCGATGCAGACTGTCGCGAGCTGCGCGCAGTGAGCGTTGCAGCGCCGATCGCCAGCGGCGATCTAAATATCGCACCCATCGCTTTGATCTCAACCTATTCCTCCGTGGATCTTGCCTACGGTCCGACGCGTTTCCAAATTTTCATGGACTCCGCTGGGACTGTCAAATTCATTCGCCGCGCACCGGATAGTTGTGCGTCGGAACCCTGCACGCCGCCCTCGGCATCGACCCTCTGGCCATCGCAGATCAACATCCATGGCCCATCCGCCAACTCCACCCCTTCGAAGACAGCCGGCCTTTGACTGGTATTGACCAACACTAAGAACCGACGGGCCACCTCGTAGCCCAACAGATGAGGATCCTCAGGTTCCAACCATCGGTAGTAATCAGCGGGAGGACGCTGAGCAATCCGAAAGACCTCCCCCGCTGGACTGGACCGCATCGCGATCAAGCCCCGCCAGTATTCCGTCATTTGGCCATAGTCGCAACCACCGCGCTGTGGATCTGAGGGGCGTCCAACATCGTCCCAAAGAAAGCGGTTCGGAATGCGGACGTTGTATGTATCCCTGCGGCCATGAAAGGCCAACGGTCCACTGGCAGTTTGCAAGACGCGCTCTTCGGTTCCCGCCGCTCCCTTGCTGCGCATAAACTCGCTGCCCCCGTGCAGAACAATCGGTCCCAAGGAGGTCATCAAGAGTCCGGCGGCTATGCGATAGGGGCCCTCGTCGACTCCGAAACGGCCGTCCCAATCTCGCTGCGCAAATTGATCAGCCAACGTCCAGTTATCGTGAATGTCGAGGTAGTTGATGCCCTTATCGAGTCGCGATTCTTCCTCGAAATCGTTGAGTAGGGCGCGCATGGTTTGGCTTCGCATTTCCGTGTTGCCACCTGCAAAACCGCGTGAAGTTGCTTTGTCGACCGGATCGGAGACTGGACCTTTGAACGCGTTCCTAGCATCGTCTTGGAAAAAAGTGATCGGTGCATCGCTTTTGTACCAACCCCAGTCGGGAGACCGCGCCACATCAGGGTCGGTCGGCGCGATCCACGGTTCACCATAGATCAAGATGTCGTCCCCGATGGCTTCACGCAACTTGATCAGTGTCTGCTTGTCGACCTGGCCAGCCAGATCGATGCGAAAGCCGTCGATGCCGAACTCATCGATCAGACCTCGGCATTGATCGATCAACCATCGTTGGGCCATCGGCCGTTCCTCAAACTTAACTTCGTTGCCGTACGGTCCGATGTGTTCCAAAGATTGGTTGGTGCGATAGTAGTAGTCGGTGTCGATCGCTCCAAAATTAAATAGGTAATCGCGACCATCCATGTTCTCACCGGTGTGGTTGGGTACGATGTCGACGATGACGGCGATTCCATGACGATGAAACGCATCGACAAGATCCCGCAATTGCTCCCGTTCTTCACCGGGTTCCGTCCCAATTTCTCTGTACCGCGATTCGATCGCAAAGGCATGGGTAGTTCGGTATCCCCATTGATAGTTCTCGCGGTCGATTCCGCGATCGCGCATGAATGGATCGTCAGCAAAGGCAGCTTGCCATTCGTCATCGGGATAGTGCAGGTACTCCTGGACCGGCATCAAATGCACGACATTGATCCCTAGGCTGAGCAAATGGTCGAAGCCGATCGGCTGGCCTCGGTCATTGGTCAAACCCCGGACCGTCATGCCCGAAAGTTTTCCACGTTTCGACTCAGGGATGGGCAATGCATCGGTAAAGTCCTGAACATGAACCTCGTATGCGATGACATCTTTCATGGCGGGACGGCCACTTTGGAGTCCTGTCGCGGGGCGTGTGGCGTGCCATACACGGGCTTTGCCAAAGCTGTCCATACTTACTCGAGCGTAGGGGTCCGTGATGTGCACCGGATGCGATTCGTAAAATCGGTCGCCGCGCTCGGTGGGGCCGTGGACGGTCAAGTCGTAGTATTGTCCGTGTCGATCGCCGGGCAGTGTGGCTTCCCACACGCCCTGGTCTCCAAGGGTCATGGCCACGGTTTGCTCGGCTTGATCGGGTTTGTCTTCGGCCTGACGGTAGAGATACAGGACAACACGTGTGGCTCGCGGCGCAAAGATACGGAAGGTCGTCGTTTGGCCATCGGATGCGACGTTGGCACCCAGCGGCTTATGCGAGTAAAGCGTGCGGTACCAGCCATCTCGCTTGCACAAGGACTTCAGACCATGCCGCAAGGACTCCAAGTAGAAAACACGTCGCGGATCGATGGGAGATGCGAGGCAGACCATGGCATCGGAGGCTGTGTTGGGTAGTATCTGCGCGATTGGAATCGAACGGCCTTGATCGTCCGTCAATCGGTAGTCGTTCGGGTCGAGCGTTCGCTGCACACCTTCTCCGGTCAATCGCATCCAGAATGTATTGATTGTTCGCGACTCGGCCCGCAATCGAACTGGTTCGATGCCAGGCGCAAAGAGGAGATTTCCCGCCTCGAGATTCACAGCTGCAGCGGGTGGGTCGAGCCACGCTCCGGCATTGATCCGGAACTTAAATGGACTCGCAGGGCTGAGCACGGCGTAGTTTGGATTGTCGATCCGAAGGAACCACAACTGGCCCTCGGGCTCTCGCACTAGCTGCCATTGCGGATCCTCCATGTCTTGGCTCCATCCTCGAAAGGCTCCGGTCACCACCACCCGTTCCGGTTGTGCCAACCCGTAAACGTCGGGATCGAACACCAGCCAACTCACGCCATCCCGATGCGCGAAGCCCGCGATGCGTTCTTCGCTTGAGAACGATTGTTGAGCCTCGGTCCGGATGGCCAGCACGCCAAGGACGAAAAGCCCGATGAGGGGAAGCAAGCTAAAATTTGGACATGTGCAGGATCGCAAATTCATTGTTGCCATCGTTCGATCACTTGCGTGAGTGGGTACTCTTGGACGGTGGGGAAAGCGTGTCGCGACGACCGGATATCCCATAACCTTTGGTAGCCGGCGGAGATCAATGCGATGCGTTGTGCGACGTACTCAGGATCCAAATGGGCGCGTGCCATCGGGCCATCGATTTCAGGTACTGCTCCGAGTCGTGGGTCGCAGATGAATTGGGCGAGGACTGGATAGCATTGCAGATGGCATTCGGGAGCCAGGTGCAACGTCTCCGGATCGATCTCACCGATGACGTAGCGGAGATAAAGCGTGCTGTCGGTGATGTACTCAACCTCCAGGCCGCAGACACGACACAAGTATCCTTGATCGCATCGAGCCATAGTGTAGGTACCGGTTGTGTGCACCGGCTCCGTTAAAAGAGTTCTAGGTTACAGGTCGAGCACATCGGCCATCGAATAGAGCCCGGCAGCTTTGCCGACCAAAAACTTCGCCGCCGCGATAGCTCCGCTGGCGTAACAATCACGATTGGAAGCCGCCACGCGGACCTCAATCGTCTCTCCCATCATTCCGAACACGATGGTGTGCTGGCCGGCATCGTCCCCGACGCGGACCGCGTGGTAGCCGATTTCATCATGCGGTCGTTTGCCAACCATTCCATGTCGGCCATGAATGTGGCTAGAAAGACCCATGGCATCCGAAACGATTTGACCAAACTTGAGGGCCGTGCCGCTTGGGCTGTCCTCCTTGAAACGGTGATGACGTTCAATGATTTCCACATCCGCGCCGCCAGGAACATTCTTCAGGGCTTTGGCCGCGTGTTCGACGAGTTTCATGGCTAGATTCACGGCCACGCTCATGTTGGGGGCATAGCAAATCGGGATGTGCCCAGCCCCCTGGCGAATGCGATCGATATGTTCCGAGGTCAAACCGGTCGTGGCGATGACCAGCGGGATACCTTTGGGTACGCAATGTTCGAGGGCTGCCATGCAGCCTTCGGGAGTCGAAAAGTCGATCGCCGCATCGACTTGGTCCGGCCACAGGCTCCGCAGCTCTAAACCAATGGGTCCGATGCCCGACACCACCCCCGCGTCTTGACCGAGACTTTGCGAAGGAGACCCGACCAAAGCGCCGACCAATCGCAACGATGGATCGACGCTGCCCAATGCGACCAGCCGTTTTCCATTGCGCCCCGATGCACCGAAGATGACCAGTCGTACGGGAGAGGATGCATTCGGTGGACTCTTCGGCATAGGAGACGACTTCCGCAAAAATTCTGAGGGAGGATGATGGATCAGGAGTTGGCCAAGATCGCAATTTAGCCTGCTCATTATGGATAAGTTGCCTACGGCAGACGAACCGTCTTCGGGCTGGATCGGATCGGCCTGTGGCGTGGTATTATTGGTAACTTAGTCGCGATTGGCGAGTTCTCGCAAGGCCTCGAGCACGTCCGCATCGTGGCCGTCGACTTGAACACGTTTCCAAACCTTGGCGATCTTGCCTTGAGGATCGATCAGGAAAGTGCTTCGCTGGATCCCCATCGACTTTTTGCCGTACATGTTCTTTTCACGCCATGCTCCGTAGGCTTCTGCCACCGCGTGGTCTTCATCGGCCAGCAATGGGAAATTGAGTTGAAACTTGTCTCGAAACTTGCCATGCGACTCCTTGTCATCTGGACTGACGCCCATGACTACGGCTCCGAGCTTTTTCAGTTCGGCGGAGGCGTCCCGAAACGAGCACGCTTCCTTCGTGCATCCGGGGGTGTCATCTTTTGGATAGAAATACACAACCACTGGCTTACCTAAAAATTCGGACAACTTAATCTTCGTACCCGAATCACTGACCAATGCAAAAGCAGGGGCCTTGGCCCCAGTTTCTAACCAATCCATCCGTCTCTCTCCCAAGCGTAAAAGGCATGTCAAAGCCTCCATTTTAGCGTCCTGAGGGACTGTAACGCACGGCGCTCCTGCGTTTGGCTAAAAAGGTGGTGTTCCGCACCCTTGGGCCGTTGCAGTGGAGTGCTGGGCGTCGTTACATTCAGATACGTTCCGCAGTCCGCGATCTCGGAGTCCGAAGAAGCGAGACGACGCTTCGCATGGATCTGCCCCTTTTGGTTTGTTCTTTTTTGGATTGTACTTCGCCCATCTCTTTTCCAGGATCCTTGCCGTGCGCACTTACCCCGACCTGAGCAGAAGCCGTTCCAAGGCATTTACATTGGTCGAACTGCTGGTGGTAATTGCCATTATCGGGGTCCTGGTGGCTTTGTTACTACCTGCCGTCCAAGCGGCGCGTGAAGCGGCCCGGCGTGTTGAATGCATGAATCGCATGCGTCAGATCGTACTTGCATCCCTCAATTACGAGGCCGGGTTCAAACGCTTTCCAGGTTACGCGGGAGAGTATGCACCTTTGTCGGTCGAAGTCGGAGCGAATGTCGCTCGGTTGGATATGCGAGGTGTGCCCTGGATGGTTCAGATCATGCCGTACATGGAGCAAGGCCGCTTGGCTGGGGATCTGATCCGAATTTGCGATTCCAATCAGGGGGTCGCAATCATTCCGTTGGCAGACCAGCCTTCGATCATTTATTCGGTGGCGCAGTTCAACTGCCCTTCCCGGAGGGATGCGATAGCGTATCCCTTGGTTGCACCTTTCGACGCCAAGTTCGGTGAACGCGGCGCTCGGACCGATTACGCGATGAACGGTGGAGCAGCCACTTACACCGACATCCACAACGCGTTGATCACGTTGGAGGGACCGGGGGTATGGCAATTGCCGAGGAAGATCAAGCTGAGCGCGGTGCAGGATGGTCTGAGCAACAGCTTGATGATCGGCGAAAAAGCAATGAACTCTAAGCGATATACGACGGGCAATTGTTATGGAGATCGCACGCCGGTGGCTGGATTTCCAGAATTTCACGGAGCCGCGAATTCGTATGTGCGATTCGCTGCCCGCGGCCCCGCCATGGACCACAACGATAGTTGTCTGGCCTGCCACGATTTTGGCAGCGCTCACCCGTCGGGCTGGAACGCAGCTTTATGTGACGGATCGATCCGGATGGTCAGTTACCATGCGGACATGCAGATGCTTCGAACAGTCGCATCTGTAGCCAACGGCGACATTGGCAACATCGACGATTGATTTGATCGGTGACGCAATGAAACTCACGCGTAAGGTAGACGATATCGCGACCGAGGAATTCACCGCAAAGCGTGCGGAATGATCCAGGATGTTATTCGATGAAGTAAGGAACGGATTTTATGGAAATTTCTTCCATGCGATCCACGTGTCTTGGCTGTTGGGGAAGTTAAAGGTTTGAAAATATGATTCCACGATTATTGAAATTTTTGTGCGTCGTGTTGCTCTCCCGCTCGCTGGTGACAGCACAGGATGCTGCACCTGCGGATGACTGGAAACCGGCCACCACGAACCAAGACGGCAAAGAGTTTCCACAGGTTAATTCGGAAGGCCGCGTGCGCTTTCGAATTGTTGCACCCGAAGCGACAAGTGTTTCCTGTAGCTTTCGCGAAAGCAGTGAATTCGTGAAGGACGAACAGGGCGTTTGGACGGGCTACACACGCAAATTGGATGAAGGCTTCCACTACTACACGATCAAAATTGACGGTGCCGAAGTTCCGGATCCAAACAGCAAGTACTTTTTCGGTGCGATGCGTTGGGGTAGCGGCGTAGAGGTGCCGGCCAGGGACAAGGAATTTTATGCAGTCAAGAATGTTCCGCATGGGCAACTTCGCGAAGTCCTCTTCTACTCGAAGAGTACCGAAACGAACCGCCGCGCGTTTGTCTACACTCCTCCGGGTTACGATAGCGAATTCGAGACGCGTTACCCCGTACTCTATCTGCAACATGGATGGGGCGAGAACGAATACGGATGGGCAGTTCAAGGGCACGCGAATCTAATCATGGACAACCTAATTGCGGAAGCCAAGGTCAAGCCGTTTATTATTGTGATGACTTACGGGATGACCAACGACGTCCGTCCAGGTGGCATGGCCAATTTTGATATCAGCCATTTTGAGACGGTTCTCGTCAAGGAACTCATCCCCTACATCGACACCAACTTTCGCACTCTCACGGATCAACCCAACCGTGCAATGGCAGGTCTCTCGATGGGGAGCATGGAAACCAAATCGATCGCTCTACGAAATCTCGACAAGTTTTCGCATATCGGTTTGTTTAGTGGCACAACGATCTCGACAGAAGACGCCAAAAAGACCGAAGGCTTCACGGATAAAATTAAACTCGTTTTCGTGAGTTATGGAAGCAAGGAAGTAGGCGACCGAGGAGGGCCACGACGAGGAGGTGACCCTGAGGCCACGACCAAGGCACTTGAGGAATCCGGTATCAACGTTCACTACTACCTTTCTCCTGAGACAGCCCACGAATGGCAAACTTGGCGGCGTAGTTTGAAAGAATTCGCGCCGCTGTTGTTTTCGGCCAAGGGCAAGTCCAGCGGCCTGTGAGTCTTTACTATTGCGGCCAGCTTCCAAAAAAACTGAGGAATTCCTGGTGGACTTGCAATTCCTCACCCAGCGAGCGGAATTGACCCAGGTCAGTCCGATCAGGTCGTAAGACGATCGGTGTTTTACTTCGAGTGGCGTCGAGGAGAGTCGCGTCGAGGACGGTTTTGGGCGGGAAAGCTGGGGGATTGCGGCGGTTTTGGGCTTGTTGAAATGGTGCCGATTCCCATAATTTCGCACTGATTTCCAAAATATGTCCAGCATCCCCAGGCTACGTTGCCGGGTGCGTTGACTGGTCGGTGGATTGCTTCGCCAAGCCACCCCAATCCCTCGGATGGGATCGCTGCATCGACCGCGATCCAAGGAGCGTAACATTTATGGCACGTTATACCGGCCCCAAAGCCCGCATTAATCGACGATTCGGCGCACTGCTGTACGAAAACGCGGGCGCGGTTCGGGCTTTTGAGAAGCGCAGCGACAGCCCACCAGGCATGCATCCACGCAATCGACGCTCGAGCAACTACGGCACGGCTTTGGCGGAAAAGCAAAAGATCAAGTACTATTATGGGTTGGGTGAGCGCCAATTGCGTCGCTACTTCGACGATGCCGTGCACAAGAAGGGCAACACCGGGGAAACGCTGTTGTTGATGTGCGAGCGGCGTCTGGACAATATTATCCGTCGCATTGGATTGGCCAAGACGCGGCCTCAGGCACGTCAAGGCATCGTACACGGTCACTTCACGGTCAACGGGGTCAAGGTTTCGACCCCGTCGATCATGCTCCGCATCGGGGACGTGATCGAAGTTCGAGGCAACGAAGCCATCCGGAATCTGTACCGTGGCATTATTGCAAACAACACCCCGACTCCGTTGGATTGGATCGCCTTTGATACCGAAGGGCTTAAGGCCACGGTTCTAGGGCAACCCGGGCCAAGCGACATTTCGCTGCCTGTGAACGCCAACATCGTGGTTGAATTCCTGTCGCGTTAGCGTTCGGTTGATTGTCCTTTTTGGATAGCATGGGGCTCGGTCTGCTTGCGGACAGAGCCCCGCTTCTTGCTTGATTTTGCTCCCCAATCCACTCTTTCGTTTGGATCTTCTCATGCACGTTCCACTAGTCGTCTTGGGTGGCGGCCCTGGCGGATATGCCGCCGCATTTCTGGCAGCCGATGAAGGCCTCGAAGTCGCCATCGTCGAATCGGAATCCAAACTGGGCGGAACCTGCTTGTTGCGCGGATGCATCCCTTCCAAAGCTTTGTTGCATGTCGCCAAGGTCATCGACGAAGCTCACGCGTTGACCCAAGGATGGGGTGTCGAGTTTTCTGCGCCCAAGATCGACATCGACAAAGTCCGAGAGCGCAAACAGAAAGTCATCGATACCTTGACCGGCGGTTTGGCGCAACTGGCCAAGCGACGGAACGTACGTGTTATCCGGGCCCGCGGCACCTTTGAGAACTCAACCACGTTGATCCTCGAGGGGGACGACAAAAGCATTCCCGAGGGAGGCAAACTGACGTTCGATCATTGCGTTCTAGCGACGGGCAGCGTGCCGGCCATGCCACCGAGCTTTCAGGTCGGCTCGTCACGTGTGATGGACTCCACGGGCGCGTTGGATTTGGCCGACATTCCCAAACGACTGCTGGTGATCGGCGGTGGTTATATTGGACTCGAGATGGGCACGGTTTACGCCCATCTCGGATCCCAAGTCAGTGTGGTCGAATGGACCGACGGCTTACTGCCCGGAGCGGATCGCGATCTGGTCGCTCCCCTCCAACGTCGACTCAAAACTTTGTTTGAAAACCGTATCTTCTTGAATACCAAGGTGGGATCGGTGGCTGAGGTGCAGGATCAAGTCGAGGTTACTTTTGAAGGACCCGGCAAGTTCGGGCACGAACGCTTCGATCGTGTTTTGGTCAGCGTTGGTCGGAGACCGGCCACGCGCGGAATCGGTCTTGAAAACACTCAGGTGCAACTCGATCAGCGCGGTTTTGCCGTGTGCGATGACCAGCAGCGAACCGATGATCCGCATATCTTTGCCATCGGTGATATCGCAGGTGAACCGATGTTGGCCCACAAAGCCAGTCACGAGGCCAAAGTGGCGGTGGAAGTCATTCTCGGCAAGAACGTCACGTTCGATAAGCAAGCGATTCCGGCCGTTGTCTTTACCGATCCCGAGATCGCATGGGCGGGACTGACCGAAGACCGTGCCAAAAGGGAATCTATCCCCGTCGCAATTGAGATCTATCCTTGGGCTGCCAGCGGTCGCGCTCAGGCCTTGGGCTGCACCGATGGCCTGACCAAATGGCTGATCGATCCTGAGACACAGCGTGTTTTAGGATGCGGTATCGTCGGCTCTGGAGCGGGGGAACTTATCGCCGAAGCCGTATTGGCCATTGAGATGGGTTGCGAGGTTCGCGACATCACCGAATCGATCCACCCCCACCCAACCTTGAGCGAAACACTGATGAATGCGGGTGAGGTCTTTTTCGGAACAGCGACCGAGATCTACAAACCCAAAAAGCATGTAGCAAAAAGCTAGCGCCCCATTTCCCCCTGATACTTTGGAGTAGCCCATGAAATACGGGATGAATCTGCTGTTGTGGACCGGTGAATTGAACGAAGGGATGATTCCGGTTCTCGAACAGCTTAAGGGCTTTGGGTTCGATGGCGTCGAAATCCCCATCTTCAATGTGGATCTCGATTACGCGGCATGGGGCAAGCGGTTGGATGGCATTGGTTTGCAACGGACCGCCGTCACCGTCCGAAACGAAGATGACAATCCGATCAGCCCCGATGCGTCGGTGCGAAATAAGGGGATCGAAGGCAACAAACGCATGCTCGACTGCTGCGCCGCGGCGGGGGTTCAAACGGTCGTTGGTCCCTACCATTCCGCACTGGGTTATTTCACCGGTTCGGGGCGAACGGATGATGAATGGAAATGGGGCCTCGAATCGATGCGAGCCACGGCCGAACATGCGGCCAAGGTCGGAGTGCTCTTGGGAGTCGAGCCTCTCAATCGCTTTGAGTGCTATTTCCTCAATGCACAAGCCGACGCAGCCGAGTTCTGTCGACAAGTCGATCACCCTTCGTGTCGCATGATGTACGACACATTCCATAGCAACATCGAAGAGAAGAACATTCGTAAAGCGTTGCACGACATTCGCGATATGGTCTGCCACATTCACATTAGCGAGAATGACCGCAGCACTCCCGGAGCGGGCAATATCCGCTGGGATGAAAACTTCGATGCGATCCACGAAATCGGATACGATGGTTGGTTGGTGATCGAAGCCTTCGGATTGGCATTGCCAGAACTGGCTGCGGCCACCCGCATCTGGCGCCGAATGTTCGAGACCGAATTGAAGTTGGCCAAGGAAGGGCTCGCCTTCATGAAAGCACAAGTGGCCAAGCGCGCTACGAAGTAATTTCCATAGGATGGATGATGATCCGGATCGTCTCAATAGCAGCGGTAGCATGCGCTTTGACCTTAGGCGACATCGGGCGTTGCCCAGGCGCGGATCCTGATCCACCGAACGCAGTGGGTTCGTCGCTGCGAGGGACGGTGATCGTCGTTCGGCCGAAGGGCTGGCAGGGGGCGCTTCAAGAATGGATCGACTACCGCAAAGGCGAGGCCCGCGTGATCGAGATCGATTCGCGCCCCAACGCTCATGAGCAGCGACTCGCGATCCTAGCCGCTGCGGCAGGATGTTCGCCACCAGCTATGGCCGTCATGCTCTGCGGCGACGTAGCCAAGATCGAGACCGTCGGCAATCGTCGGACGGTCCTGGCACTGACCCCGGCCATGGTGCTCGATACCAGCGTCCGTTTGGGCGAGGGTACCACCGATGAATTGTGCACCGACGCACTCTTTGGCGATCTCGACGACGATGGTTGCCCCGATCTGGCCGTAGGGAGGATCCCGGCCAAATCCCCCGAAGAATTGAAGCGGATGCTCCATCGCAGCCTCGTCTACGAAGCCGCTGCGCCGGGGCCATGGAACGACGCACTACACGTCACTGCGGGTGTCGGTGGCTTTGGCGTTCTGGCCGACACGGCCATCGAAACCGTGACCCGACGCTTCCTCACCGAAGGGGTCCCCGATCATTTTCATTTGAACATGACGTACGCCAGTTGCACCAGTACCTATTGTCCCAGTCCATTGCGGCTACGAGAGTCGTACATCGATCGAATCAATCAGGGAGGTTTGTTCTGGGTGTACATTGGGCACGGTGCCGTAACAGAGCTCGACTACATGCTTGCGGGCAATGAATGGTTGCCGATTGGAAACGCCGACGACGCAGGCCGTTTTCGTATCCATTCGCGACCACCGATCGCCCTCCTGCTCGCCTGCTTTACCGGCGCCTACGATGCCAACGTCGATTGCTTTGCCGAACGCTTACTGGCCCAGGAGTCCGGACCCATCGCGGTCATTGCGGGCTCGCGCGTGACCATGCCCTATGGGCTCAGTCAGCTAGCGAGCGAATTGATCAATGGTTGTTTTCGCGATCGCATTCCAACGCTGGGAGAAGTCGTATTGGAGGCCAAGCGGCGGATTTGGGCAGACGATGAGTATTCGCTGAATCTGTCGGGGAAGGAGGCCGCAGGTGTGTTGGGTGAAGCGACCGCAAGTAGTTCAGTTCGTGTCGACATCCGAAAGCGCTATCGCAAAATCGTGACCGATATGGCCATGGCACTCAGCCCCGGCAATCACGCCTTGCTCGAGGAACGACGCGAGCATGTGCGGTTGATGAATCTGTTGGGTGATCCCCTTTTAAAAATCCCTTATCCCGATGTTCTGCCGATGACCGTCCCGTCCAAGGCAGAGCCAGGAACGCGGCTTCGCGTGACAGGTAAATCGCCGATCGCCGGGCGACTGCATGTCGAATTGAGTTTGGTTCGCGATCGATTGCCCGAGGGCGTGATGCCCATCGCGGCTTACGATGGCCGGATCGCCCAACAAGATCAAATGCAATCCACGTATGAATCGTCCAATCAATTGGTTCTATCGAGGTTCGAACAAGATATTGCGCCTGGGGAATTTCAAATCGAGCTCGATGTTCCGGTCGATGTCAAAGGTAGGTGCGTGATTTCGGCTTACGTTTACGGCGAGCGCACTTGGGCGGTCGCATCCGAGCGGATCGTGATACGCAAACCGAAATGAATCTTCAGCACCTGACCGATCTTTCGGATCCTCGGCTGGACCCTTACCGGCATCTCCGAACGTCGAATTTGACTCGTTTTAGCGGGCGTTTTATCGCCGAGAGCAAGCCGTTGGTGCTGCGGTTGATCGCCAGCGGATTGGAAATCGAATCGATCCTGGTCGATATCAAATACCTAGACGATGCGAAGACGTGGCTTCCCGACGGGGTGATCGTCTTGGTAATGCCGTCCGAAGCGGTTTCCGAGCTCATCGGATTCCATTTCCACCGCGGGTTTCTGGCCTGCGGTTTGCGACCAGTCACCATCGGATGGGGAGATCAAGCCCAGCGAGCCCTTGAGATAGATTCTGATTGGACGGGCGCTTTTTTGGTCGGAGTTCAAGATCCAGAAAATATGGGTTCGATCCTTCGCTCGTGCGCGGCCTTGGGGATCGAAGACATCTTGCTCGGCCCCCAATGCGTCGATCCGTACGCGAGGCGGGTCCTGCGGGTATCGATGGGCAATGCGTTCAAGTTGCGGATGCACGCGGTGGCGGATCCGATCCGATGCTTGGAGCAACTGCGGACCTGCGGCGTGGAATCGATCGCTGCTTGTCTAAGTCCCGACAGTCTAGAGTTGTCGGAATGGGAGCGAACTGGACCAACCCTCATGATGCTCGGCAACGAAGCCTATGGACTGCCCGATGCGATCGTCGCGGCCGCGACACAGCGTCTGAGGATCGACATGGAGCTAGGTACCGATTCGCTCAATGTCAGCGTGGCTGCGGGCATCATTTTGCATTACGCGTGTCGATTGGCAGGCAACGCGACGCGCGCGAGGATACGTTGACGGTCGGAGTATTGTGAAAACCCGAGTTCGTCAGGTATACATAGTCAGAGTCAAGCGATCACCGGAAGCAAAAGCCAGAAGAGCGAACAATGGAACAGCAGTACTTGGACTTGCTCTCGCAGATTTTGGAGCATGGAGACGAGAAGTCCGACCGTACCGGGACGGGCACGCGAAGTCGTTTCGGAGCCCAAATGCGGTTCGATCTGTCCACAGGTTTTCCGTTGTTGACGACCAAGAAGTTGCCTTTCCGGCACATCGCGCACGAACTGTTCTGGTTCCTGCGAGGGGATACCAATATCGGCTACCTCAAGGCAAATCAGGTCACGATATGGGATGAGTGGGCCGACGAACATGGCGAACTGGGGCCGGTGTACGGCAAGCAATGGCGTTCGTGGCAATGCGCCGACGGATCGTGCATTGACCAGATCAGCCAAGTCCAACATCAGATTCGTACACAACCCGATTCACGCCGGTTGATCGTTAGCGCTTGGAATGTCGCGGACATTTCCAAGATGGCGTTGCCACCTTGTCACTTGCTCTTCCAGTTCTATGTGGCGGGTGGCAAGCTTAGTTGCCAACTCTATCAGCGCAGCGCCGACATGTTTTTGGGCGTGCCATTCAACATCGCATCGTACGCGCTGCTGACCTTGCTCATGGCCAAGACAACGGGGCTCCAACCGGGTGACTTTGTGCACACCTTGGGGGACGCCCATCTGTACAGCAATCACTTCGAACAAGCCCGCGAGCAATTGTCTCGAGCACCCCGGCAATTACCGCAACTCACGGTGCGGGCCTCCCGCAAGAGCATCCTTGATTACCAATACGAGGACCTGGAATTGCTCGACTACAACCCGCACCCGCACATCCCAGCGCCGGTCGCGGTGTGAGTGATACTGAGTACGCGGCACCAAGCAGAACGTCTATACCTAGCGAAAAAGCAACGTTTGCGTCCCCATATATCTCCAAGGCCATCGACGTGGCCGAGCTTAGAACGTGTTTTAAAATGTGGAAAACGGCGTCTCGACCTGGGTAGGAGTTGCTAGATACTTTAGAAACCCTCAAAACCACCTGGTTTTTTAACGCGGCTAGCGCCCGCGGCTCACATTTTAAAACACGTTCTTAAGAGAGTTGGTTGCGTAACTGATTCCGCAAGTCAGCAATCAAAGTATCCAATTCCATTGTGGACATTGTGAGAAGTGCATCCAGTTTTGTGGCACTCGCACCCAAAAACTCCTGTAGCATGTGAAACTGTTCTTCCTTGCCTTCTACCCTTCGCCCCAATATGTTGCATCAAATTATCTCGCGTGAATTGGTCTGGTTCTACCCATGGCTTCGGAAGCTCGCCGAAGGCATGATGGCCAAGGAACGGACCAGTGCCACCCTCCAACCCACTGCCTTGGCCAACGAAGTTCTGGCACGCTTGCTCTCATGGCGCGGGGATCTGTCGGGCGAGACGGAGGCTTCGTTGCGCATTTTGGCGACCACCGTCGCACGTCAAGCGTTGATCGATCGCGGCCGCCGTCGCGTGCATCGCGAACGCCATCTGGAGCGAATGGCTTACGAACAGCGATGGGAGAATAGCACTGCTGAAGCCAAGGCGTCGCAATCGCGCATCGCGATCGTGCTGGCGGCAATCGAACAACTCGAGTCGTTGGATCCTCAATTGGCGAGCTTGGTGCGTTTGCGATTCTTCGAAGGCTGCACGCACGAACAAGCCACCGAAAAACTTGGATGGTCGTTGCGCACTTCGGCCAGGCGTTGGTCGTTTGCCAAAGCCTACCTTGCCGACGCAATACGTCGATCCGAGGAACAGAACTAGCGATGGCTACTGCGTAGGTTGTATGCGCCATAACCGCAATCGCGATGCGAATTGTTGTCCAGCCAATTGACGCAGGCATTGTGCGCCTGCGATGCCGATCGGATCATCGGGCGTCGGATGGAAAAGCTGTCGGTTTGCTTTAAGCCGATATTTGATTTGCAAGTAGCGGCTCGTCTTAAGCCACCGCGTAACATCGATTGGTTCGGTGACTCCTTTGTCCTTTGAGACGCGAGCATCGAGCGATGCCAATTCAATCCACTGACCACGCGTGTCTTCGCTCGCCAAATACAGTTCACCAGCGGCGGAGGAATCGTGCAGGGGAGCCAGAATTAAATTGGGTTCGAGCATTGCAAACTCCGGAGTCCATGATTCGTCCCATTCCCAACGTACGACGACTTCGCCCCAGACGCCCGCCTCAGCCGGGCACCAGTAGAAAACCGATAAATTGTTATCCGGCCCGCGCTCGCGCGTCCACTTCACATTCGCTGTGGATTCGATCCCTTTGTCGTCGCGCTGACTGGATGTGATGAGGAACTCTCGATCGGCTGGGGCCGTTGGACTGGCTATCAACTCGATGAGTGGGAGTTTGCTGGAGGGCAGCGAGAAGTAGAAACCGATCGCAAAAAAGAATACGGTGCAAAGAACGTATTGGAGCCATCTGTGGCGAAGGAGGATCAGCATTTGCTATTTGCCCTCGATCGAAAACGTGTCCTTGTCTTTCCAAAGACCTAGGTGTCCGATTGTGCATTGAGAAGGCGTGCCCTTCAACTGCAGAGCCGACGGCTGCAATGATTTGTTTGGATCGGGAGCCTTGTCCAGGATCATCCCGGTGCGCAAGCGAAATGAAACTCCGCCTCGCAGCAGAGACTTCGGCAGCGCGACCTGGCAGATCCGTCGATAGTGGCCTCCGAAGTCATTCGTATACTCCACAAGTTTGTGCCAACGCTTGTCATCGGCCACCGCATATTCCGCGCGAACTCGCGTGGAGCGAGGGGCTCCATTGAAGACGATACAAAAGTCTGCTAAGCCGACCTGTGTCGATTCGTTCGGCAAAAGAACGTCATCCGATTCCAGCCAAATCCAACGTCCCACGAGCTTGGGACTCACGGCCACGATGGGGTCACCCACGCCGTCGGGATTGGAGGCTGACGGATCCATTCGCATGGTCGAAGAATCGAAACGGGAGGCATCCCAGCGCAGTTCATAACCGAAACTCGGCCCGGTCCCGGGCACGAATGTTGGCGAGACGTAGGTCCAAAAATTTGCAGCCACACGACCCGCCCAAGCAGATACCCCAGCACAGGCGGCGAAGCCGAGGGAGTGAAGCATCCAACTGCGACGGCTTCGCAGACGCTCCCATGGGAGCGGGCGTGCGCCCCCATGGAAGTATCCGTGCGAAGGCCGCAAATGATCAAGCGTGGGATGGGGAACGCTGAAAGGCAATTCTCGATTCGAAAGTACTCCATACTTCTCGATCGCCGCAAGCGTCTCGGCGATCGATTCCGCAGTCTGAGGTCGAAGACTGGGCTGTATCTGAACCATCTCGAGCACCAACTCGGCGAACGCAACATTGGCTTCACGTTCACCGGCTACCGATTCCAATCGCTCCTGTCGGCCCCAAACCGACATGGCATCGAGATCGTCGATATCCTGCAGGACAGTACCGGTCGCTAACCAAAACAAGACCACACCCAGACTGTAGAGATCACTTTGAATCGTTGGCGGTTCTCCAACGAGAATTTCAGGAGCCACAAACCCGTGCGTGCCTCCTTGCCACCGCGTCTTACCCTCAAGGCCTAGCCAAAGGGCGGTCCCGAAGTCGGTGATGACCGGGTGGAAATCGCTGCTTCGGGCGATGATGTTCGAAGGTTTGAGATCGCCATGCAAAACATTTTCTTGATGGATTGCCTGCAATCCTCGAGCGATCCCTATCGCGATTTTGCAGACGTCATGCATGGAAAGCGGCGAGTGCGTTTCGAGCCATTCCTCTAAGTTTTGGCCTGGGATCCACTGACGCACGACCCCGGAAATACCTTCGCTCTGAAACGTGCCTAGGATCGTGGCAACGTTGGGATGAAAAACTTTCGCAACGGCTCGCGAAGAATCGATCATGCGTTTTTGCACCATGCTCTGCGCGTTCCAGCGCGGCCATGCCAGCAGTACCACCACCTCTCGATCGAGCGCTTCGTCGCGAGCGCGGTAAGTCGCACCGATGGATGAAACCGACAAGCACTGCTTTAACGCATAGTTTCCTAGCCGAAAACAGCGTCGCGTCGCGTCCCAGGACAGCCGCTGTGATAGGTCTCGCAGATCAGAAGCCAGACGCATTGGGGATTGCGTTGCGCACGCATCCAGGATCTCGTCGACGGAAAAGGGAGACGAGGTCGGATCTTGACGGCGATGGGATTGCAGCAACCCTTCCAATTGCAAAACCATAGGGTCGCCAGCAGCCCGCAGTGGTTCGAGCGCAGCCTGTTGGTCTGCGATTGACAAGTCGGCCAATCGGTCAAACCATGTGTAAAGTAGTTCTAATGCTGGATCGGACACGCGGCTCAGTGGTTGAAATGCAGTGAAAAATTCTGTCAATCACAATGACAAGCGATCTGGATCCGGAGAAGTGTCACGTCCATCGAAAAACTCCTCAAATAACTTCTTTTATGCTTCTGAGATTGGATCGGTAGCTTTGCGAGACCTTTTTTGCCGCATTGAATTGGCTTCTTTGGAAGACTCGAATCAATCCCATCGCTGTGGAAATGCATGCATGATTCAACCGGGTATCAGTTCGCTTTCGCCTCGTCCGCGCTTGCGCTGGGAATTCGCGATCGAGGCAATGGCGTCCAGCGTGCGATCGATTTCTTCTTCGGTGTTGTAGTGCATGCACCCGATGCGGACCATGCCATCGGGCTCTGTCCCTAGGGCTGTGGTCAAAGGCAGGGCATAGTAGTTGCCATGCCACACGCAGATGCCGACCTCGCCCAATCGCTTCGCCACGCCGGACGAGTTTAGCCCTTCGAGCGTGAACGCCACTGTTGGGGCACGTTGATTCAAACGGGCGGGATCGGTGATGCCGTAGATGGTGATCCCATCGATGGCTTGCAAACCTTCGATCAACTTGGTGGCAAGCTGCGTTTCCCAAGATCGGATGAAGGACAGAGCAAGATCCAGACGGAAATTTAAGAGATGAGGCTCGGGATCTATTCCGGAAAGGGATGCCATGTATTCGATGGCTGCCGTGGTACCCGCAATGCACGCATGATTTTGCGTGCCTGTCATCCATCGCCCTGGAATCGCGTCCGGAGCAGGGCGCAATTTGTAGGGAGTCAGCGACTGCATGCGATCGGGTCTGCCGTACAGGATCCCGATGTGGGGACCGAAGAATTTGTACGCCGAACAGACTAGGTAATCGCAGTCCGCGACTTGGACATCGATACGTCGGTGCGGAGCAAAATGAACGGCGTCGACAAATAGTTCTGCCCCCACAGCGTGACACAGACCGGCGATGTGGCTGACATCGGTCAAGGATCCGACTGCGTTGGAGGCGGCTGTGACCGCCACCAGCCGCGTCCGTTCCGATAAAACACGTGAGAGCGAGTCCATGCACAAGGTTGCGTCGGTCGGATCAATATCCACGACTCGAAGCGTTGCACCGGAGTCCCTGGCCGCCAAAACCCAAGGCGTGTGGTTGGCATCGTGATCCAAATTCGTCACAACGATTTCGTCACCAGGCTTCCATTCGCGGGCCAAAGCGCGAGAAATTTGGAAGGTCAACGTGGTCATGTTGGGGCCAAACGCGATCGAACTTGGATTGGGCGCGTTGAGCAGTTGTGCAGCTGCCCAATGGGCCTCCGACATGATCTGGTCGACTTCGCGACTGGTGTCGAAGTGTCCGGATCGGTTGGCGGAGTGGTGGATCAAGCAATCGGAAACGCGACGAGCGACGCTTTCTGGAACCTGGGTTCCCGCCGGGCCATCCAGATAGATCATTGGCTTGCCGTTGTGGAGGCGGGCCAGGGAAGGGAACTGGGCACGGATCGATGGCAGGTCCAGCATGGTGATTGCTCTCAGAACTGTTGGAAGGTTTCGATTCTCGGTTGCGTTAGTCAACTGAGGCAAGCGGAGACCAAATGACTAAGTGCTGGTTTCGGGACCGACGGTTACGCGGACCGTTTTGCGATCGACCAAACGGCCAAAGGCTTCCTGGACTTGATCAAGCGTAACGCGCTGATAGTTCTCCGTGGCTTGACGCACAGTCTCGTACTTGCCACGAATGGTCCATGAGTTGCCAACCGAAAAAAGTCGATTACCAGGTCGCTCAGATGCCAAGATCATGCCGGCTGCAATTTTATTTTTCGCCAACTCCAATTCGCGTTCGGTGACGGGCTGATTCGCAGAGGCAGCGAGGATGGACTCGATGACTGAGAAATTTTCGTCTTGTTGTTCAGGAGCGCACGCGAGATAGATCCCAAACAACCCACACTCTTCAAACTCCTGAGTGTAGGCCACTGCCATGTCGGCCAAACCAGGATCGACCAAAGCCCAAAAGAGTCGGCTACCAGAATCGTCTCCCAAGATCGACGCCAGGATGCGAGTCACATAGCGTTCTGGATCGAGCGCCCCTGGACCGGCGGAATATTCCAGGGTGTACTGCTGTGTGGCCGGAGGATGGAGCATGGCGACCGATTTGGTGGCCACGGGCGGTACGCTTAAGCGACGTCCAACCGTTGCAGGTTTCCATGCCCGCGTGCGTTGCTCCGTCTCACGCACCAACGCATCGAAATCGACAGCCCCGGCAGCTACCAAGCATAGATTGTTGGGCGCATACCGTCGTTCGTGATAGGCCCGCATCGATTCGGCGGAAAGATCGCTAACGGTTTCACGCGTTCCCAAGACCCGAATAGATAAGGAGTGTTCACCGAAGTACTCCTCCATGGAGCGTTCCATGGCGCCGTACGGCGGCTGATCGTCGTACATTGCGATCTCTTCGAGGATGACTTGCTTCTCGGTTTCGAAGTCCTCATCGCGCAGGGTGGGACGCATCATGTCGGACAGTAGGTCGAGCGCCGCAACCTGATGTTCGGGCAAAACGCTCATGTAGTAGACCGTTTGCTCCTCGCTGGTGTACGCGTTGGACTGCGAACCGAGGTCATCGAGTTCGCGGTTGACGTCCATGCTGGTACGTGTAGGTGTTCCTTTGAACATCATGTGTTCGAGGAAGTGACTGACTCCCGCCACGTCGGGCGTCTCGTCGCGAGAACCGGTCTTTACAAAATAGCCTAGCGACTGGCTGAAGGAATCCGGATTGATCTCTGCGATGATCTCAAGACCGTTGTCGAGGGTTTCATGTCGAAACTGCATCGGCAAACTCCAAGGGTTCTGGGCCAATGGTAACCAACGTCCATTCGCGGGGCGAATGGCGCTGGAAGTGATCGAGCAAATTCTCACACGTCAAGGCTTCGATCTCAGCCAAAACTTCTTTACGGCTCGGCACACGTCCTAGATAAATCCAATCGTAGGCGATCTGCGAACTGCGCGACGCGCTGCTCTCCTGTTCCATGACCAGCGAGGTCCGAACCCGAGACTTGAGCCGCGATAACTCGTCTTCCTGGAGCCCGTTTTTGATCGCAAGAATCGTTTCCACGGTGACCTCGAGCGTTTCCTGGGCGCGGTTGGAAGTCGTGCCCGCATAGCACAAGACGCTGCCACAGTTCTTGAGTGAATGCGATGAGGCCGAAACCGCATACACCAAGCCGCGCTTCTCGCGGACTTCGGTGAACAGACGCGAACTCATTCCGTCGCTGAGAATGCCGACGATGCCACGTCCGCGGTAGTACTCTGGATCGTTGTAAGGGACCGAGTCATACGCCAAGGCGATATGAGTTTGCTGGCTATCGTGATGCAGATGGGTAATTCCACGTTTCGAGGCAACCGGTCCGGGTTCGGGTCCTGCCGCCCCCGTCCAATCACCAAAGAGACGTTCGGCCATGGCCAGGAATGTATCCCATTGAAAATTCCCTGCCAGCGACAGTACCGCTCCTTTCGGATTGCAATGCCTTCGATGGAAGTCGATGCAATCCTTGTGTGTTATGGCCGTTAGGCCCTCGATAGTCCCCAGCGACGAGCGGCCGAACACCTCACCGAACCGAAGTTGTTTCAGTTCCTTGAAGCACTTCTGCGCAGGATCGTCTTCGATCGATGAGAGTTCCAATAACGAGGATTGACGCGCCTCGTCGAGTTCCTCTTCAGGAAAATGAGGTTCCAAAAGAATCGAAGCCGCGATCTCCAGTGCGGGCTCCAACACATGTGCCATGGCGCCCATGCTCATGGTGGTGTGAAATGTCGATACCGAACTGGAGCGTTCGACTCCGAGAAAATCGAGTTGCTCGACGACTTGGCGGCTGGAAAATTCCCCAGCTCCGCGCTGCGATAACTCGAGTGTCAAACCTGCGAGACCAGCCCGATCATTGGTTTCGCCGCACGTCCCTCCCGGGAGCATCAGAGTGAAGGCGACCGATTCAAGCCACGGCATGGCCTCGCCCAGGACGACCAACCCATTGGGGAGTCGGTGTTCAAAAACATGTTGTTGCATTCCCAGGCGTCCCAGTCCAATTCCCTATGCGTCCAAATCCTATGCCCAAACCCTGTGGTTCGTGCATAGCTTGCCCATGCGTGCGACCCGACCGCGTGTCCCGGCGATCCGACCGCGTGTCTCCACACATCGAGAGGGAGAATTGTAGCAAACGAAACCGATCCGGGTATGCGGACTGCCCCATAGGTACAAATCCTAGAACCGCTAGATTTCCACAAAATCAAGGTGAGTCCCGAAGTGCATTTTCTGAATCCCTTGCCATGTCAGGGGCTAGCCTGCGCGCGACCTACTGCGAACACTTTTATGGAAAGGAGAAATATCGGTATCGGGTTTGGCTTCGCGTTTCGCCTCGCGGACTGCATGGTATACTGCACAGGGCAGGTTGGCGGTCGAGAATTAGGGCAACTACGATGCGCTCGGACCGGTTAGGGTGTACCCATGAAAGCACGACCTCGTGTGCCCCAGGACGTTTTGAGAAAGGTCGCAATGAGTTCTTCAAAAGGGCTGGATGAAATCCTGCGCGACTGGGGATTTGATCCACACTCACTCTCGGTTCGTTTGGTCAAGGGAGATGACGGCCGCGATGTGATCCAGATGCGTGTCGATCTCGGGATTTTACAGATGGAGACCCAAGGGCGGCCCGACGGCCAGTCCATGAATGGGTTCCACTCCTTTTTGGATCAAATGCTGGATTTCGAGAAGCAAGACGCTGATTTCGTGATGGATGATGAGCAATGCTTCGAGGCCGACCGCGAATTTGTCCAGTATTACCATCGCAGGATCTCTTGGTTGCGTTTGCAGCACTACCATCGTGCTGTCGAGGACGCCGACCACACCCTGTCGCTGATGGATGTTTGCCGCGACCACTCGCCAGATGAAGAGTGGACCATGAGCCACGAACAGTATCGCCCTTTCGTGTTGTTCCATCGGACCCAAGCGGCGGCATTGGCAGCCCTCGACGAATCCGATGCGCAACATGCAATCGCTCAAATCGTTTCCGGACTCGAGCAAATGCGGGAAGTGTTCGTTGAGCACGAAGCCGAAGAAGAATTCGACGAGGATGAAATGGTCCAACAGTTGACCAAACTGAAAGATTCCCTTCGCGACGAATACGAAGTCGGTCCGTCGCTCCAGGAGCGATTGGCGGAAGCGGTCAAGACCGAGCAATACGAACTTGCGGCGATGCTCCGCGACGAATTGGCGCGACGCCAAGAACATTGAGCGTTGGGTTAAACTAGGTCTCCATGGCGAAGTACGTGGAGCTGCATTGCAAAACCAATTTTTCGTTCCTCGAGGGAGCGTCCCACGCTCATGAACTCGTCGAGCGAGCGGTCGAGTTGGGCTATCAAGGTATTGCGGTCACTGACCGCGACACGCTGGCGGGGATCGTGCGTGCCCACACCGCGGCCAAGGATCTCCAGTTTCCTTTCATCGTTGGATGCGAACTCAACCCGCTCGATGGGCCGCCGCTTCTGGTCTGGCCGAAAACGCGCCAGGGGTACGGCGATCTATGTCGTCTTCTGAGCTTAGGACGTACACGCGCCACCAAAGGTCATTGTGCATTGTCCTGGCACGACATCGCGGAACATTCAGCGCATTGGCTTTGCGGTTTGATTCCCAGGCTGCCGGATCCCAAGCATACGCCGCCCGCCCTCTCGGAATGGCTCCCTTCCGAACCATGGTGCGCCGCGACGCATGTCTTTGACACGCAACAAGACTCGCCATGGCTGACTTGGCTCGGCGCTATGCACGACCTGCTGGGCGAGCGCGGATTCTTAGTCAGCCATCTCGACGTTGGCCTCGATGACACCGGAAAATTGGCGAGGCTTATCCGTCTGGAACGGCGCTCCGGGGTGCCGCTGGTGGCCGCTGGGGCTTGCCTCTACCACCAACCGGAACGGATGTTGCTCCATGATTGCTTGAGCGCCATCGCTACAGGTACGACCATCGACCAAGTCGCACGGTTTCGCCCCCGAAATTCGATGGCCGCCATGCGACCCATCGAGTGGATCAATCAGCAATACCGCGTCCATCCTGCGGCGATCGATGCCACCTGTCGCATCGCATCGCAGATCGACTTCACACTCGATTGCCTGCGCTACGAATACCCGACCGAATGGTCGCCCGAAGGGACGACCCCTATCGAATATTTGAAACAGCTGACGTGGAAGGGTGCCAAGGATCGCTACCCTGCCGGAGTTCCGATGCGGGTCGTTGAGATGCTCAAGCATGAGATGCAACTGATCGCCGACTTGCATTACGAGGCCTATTTTCTGACCGTATGGGACTTGGTCCGATTCGCCCGATCGCGAGGCATCCTGTGCCAAGGAAGAGGGTCTGCAGCCAACAGCGCGGTCTGTTACTGCTTGGGCGTAACCAGTGTCGACCCGACTCAGTATGAGCTCCTGTTCGAACGCTTCATCAGCCGCGAACGCAACGAGGCACCCGACATCGACATCGATTTCGAGCATCAGCGACGCGAAGAGGTGATTCAATACGTTTACGAAAAATATGGCCGTCATCGGGCCGGGATGACCGCCGCGGTCACCACCTACCGTCTTCGATCGGCGGTCCGTGAATGCGCCAAAGCCATCGGATTGTCCCAGGACCACATCGATGGCTTGTCAAAAATCATCGATGGACGAAGCGGTAGCGAATCCTTAGCGGTGCGTTGCCAGCAGGTTGGGATCGAACCTGACTCAGAGTTGGGCAAGCGATTTCTGTTTTTGGTCGAGTCGCTACTCGGTTTCCCACGGCACCTGTCTCAGCACACCGGAGGGATGGTCATGACGCAAGGTGCACTTTGCGAATTGTGTCCGATCGAGAATGCAGCCATGCCCGGTCGGACGATCATCCAGTGGGACAAGGACGATTTGGACGAGCTTGGGATTCTCAAAGTCGATTGCCTCGCGCTGGGCATGTTGTCGGCGATCCAGCGCAGTCTGCTGTTGCTCGATCAACACTACCAGCGTCCGATGAATCTCGCGCAGATCCCACCCGCCGATACCAAGGTCTACGACATGATTTGCCGAGCCGATACGGTTGGTGTGTTTCAGATCGAGAGCCGAGCGCAGATGAGTATGTTGCCTCGATTACGCCCACGTTGCTTTTACGATTTGGTGATCGAAGTGGCCATCGTTCGGCCTGGGCCGATCCAGGGCAACATGGTGCATCCGTACCTCACGGCTCGCCGCAGCGGTGTCCAACCCGAATATCCAACGGAGGCCATTGCGCAGGTTCTCCGTAAAACGATGGGAGTACCGATTTTTCAAGAGCAGGCTATGCGACTAGCCGTCGTTGCGGCAGGCTTCACTCCTGGCGAAGCCGATCAGTTGCGGCGTGCCATGGCTGCTTGGCGCCGCCCCGGTGTGATCGATCAGTTCAAGCGGAAGTTAATCGAAGGCATGCAAGCCAACGGACTCGATGAGGTGTTTGCCGAGCGAGTTTTTCTTCAGATCCGAGGCTTTGGGGAGTACGGGTTTCCAGAATCGCACGCCGCGAGTTTCGCGCTGTTGGTCTATGCATCGTGCTGGATCAAGCATCACTATCCCAATGTCTTTTGTTGCGCGATGCTCAACAGCCAGCCTCTTGGCTTTTACGCACCTGCCCAATTGATCTCCGATTCGCAGCGGCACGGAGTGGCGGTGCTGCCTATTGATATCAACGCGAGCGATTGGGATTGCACGCTCGAGCCATGCCAATCCACCACTTGGTCTCTACGACTGGGACTGCGGATGGTTCGTGGGTTGGCGCAAATCGACGCGGAACGCATTCTGGCCGAACGCCGCCTGCGGAGTGTATTTCGCGATCAAGCGGATTTGGTTCGGCGTTGCGGTTTGACCCAGGCAACACTGGCGCTGCTGGCTGATAGTGGTGCCATGAATGCGCTTTCAGGTGATCGACGATCTGCCTATTGGCAAGCTCTGGCGCAAGAGAAAAGTGGGACTTCCATGCCTTTGTTCGCTGCGGCAAGTTGCGATGCCGATGATCCGGTACCAGAATTTCTGACGCCGATGCATCCAATTGAAGAAGTGACCACGGATTACGCGACCACGGGTGTTTCGCTTCAAGGGCATCCGATGCAGTTCTTTCGCAACGGACTCGAAAAGCTCGGTGTCAAAACGGCTGAGCAATTGCCAGATCTGCGCAACGGTCAGTTCGTGCAGGTGGCCGGGCTCGTTCTATTGCGTCAGCGGCCTGGGACCGCCAAAGGCATAACGTTTGTGACCTTGGAGGACGAGACCGGCAGCATCAATTTAGTGTTGCATCCATCGACTTGGGAATCCCATTATTTGATCTGTAAACAGTCCAATGCCTGGCTCGTGCATGGGACACTGGAGAATCGTCAAGGCGTCATCCATGTCGTCGTCGGACGCCTAGAGGACTTGAGTCAACGCGTCGGGCCGATCGCATTGCCCTCGCGAGATTTTCGTTAGCGCTGCACGCGCCGTAGACTTTTGCGTTTGGCGCGCTGATAGGCCTTGAGCATTTCCACGGCATCGCGGTAACGTCGCGTGGGCCGGACCTCGAGAGCCTTGCGAATTACGACCACTAAGTCCGGATGCACCTTGCGCTTCAAATTCGCAACTCCGCGGGGGGGCCATTCGTAGGGCCACTCGGGCAGATTTCCGGCCAGGATGCGGTAGCTTAGTAAACCCATCGAAAAGACATCGGACCGAGCGCTCGGGCGCCCCATGGCTTGTTCCGGTGCCATGTACCCGACCGTTCCCGACCCGGATGCGATGATGGTTTTCACGATCGTGCGCTGCGCTACCTTTGCGATTCCAAAGTCGGTCAATTGCAACCGTCCATCGGGCAACAGAATCATGTTCTCGGGTTTGATATCGCAATGGATGATGCGATTCTCGTGCGCGTACGCCACTGCGGCGATCATCTGTTCGATCAGGGTAAGGGCCGACTCGAACGAGATGCGTTTGCGCAATCGATCGGCCAGGGTCTTTTCCCCCAAGCGACTGGTGATCACGAAGCGGCCATCGATAAAGCTCGCATCTTTGAGCGGTAGAATGTTCGGATGATCCAGCTTAGCTACCAAACGAGCCTCGCGCTGGAACGTGTCGAGCATGCTCGCGGTCACATTGAAGTGGTGCGGCATCTTGAGCGCCACGCGCACACCTTCAATGGTATCGAGTGCTTGGTAGACATTGGCGAAACCGCCCTCGGCGATTCGCCTTTCGATGCGATATTTCCCCAGACGCTGACGTGCACGAAGGACGTTGGATTCGCTGTGGCGAGTCGCCATTAGACTGTAGCTCTGCGCGATCATACGGATGGGAATTCTAGCTGCGGGTAGCGACGTCGGAGGAGATGGAAATCTCGATAGGCACGCGATCTTCATCGCCCCTGCTTGAACGTTCCATTCTATGCATCCGTGAGCTTTTCGTGCGCCGAAATAGACGGAAAAACTCCTACCTTGTATCGGATCGGCACCGTCGATTCTTTGGTCAAGGTTTACCGAAGCTACACATGCGTCGCAACTTGTTCGGCGAACTTGTTTGGAGATGCCGTCACCCTACGTGGCAAAAACTTTTGGCCAGCATTTCCGATTCAATGGTCGAAGATCGCACTTTCGGCAAAAGAGATCGATTGGCCGGATATTCGTTTAGGTCGGCACCACCCGCAGTCCGAAGATAACGGTCGTTGGGGGCGATGCGAACATGGATGTTCGGGCACCCCCGGCGACGCACCGCCTAGGGGATTCGCGAATCCGAGCATGGATGCAGGGGTCGAGAAATCCAACCTCTCCGTGGTGCAAACGCAGCCGGAATAGGTGTTCGGGCAACGCAGGGATGCAAACCCCGGCACCTTTCACGGTTTTCAACCGCTATCGCTTGGCGGAGCGCGAACCCGCGAATGGTTCCTTGTCGATTTGGGAGATGACGGCTATGGCTCGGGTGAGTTGGATGCAACGTCTCTATTGGCGATACATGTCTCAGCCGGCAGGCCATCGCGACGTGTTTCTACACGCGATCGAGCAGCCGATTGGATCGATATTAGAAATCGGGATGGGTTCGGGAGAACGCATTCGCACCCTACTGAAATTGTTTCAGCTTCCGGCTGAGGTCAAGCAGTTGCGGTACGCAGCGATTGACCCATTCGAATCTGCGGAGCGTGGACCTTCAACGCTGACGCTGAAGGCTGCCCACCGTCTGTTGCACGAGCATGGGGTCAAAGCACACCTTCTCCCGGGAGACATTACGTCGGGTGTCATGCGGGTGGCTCACACGGTTTTGCCCAGCGACTTGGTCATCATCGATGGTTTCTGGGGCAATGGATCTCCAGAGGCCGAGGTGATCGTGCAGTGGTTGCCGCGACTATGCCATAGTCGTTCGAGCATTTTTGGATGTAGCGTTCCAGGCGGACGATTGGACCGGCTCAACCTACCTGGCGCGACGATCGATTCGACGGTTCGATCCCAAGCTGCCTAACGTATGCAGGCGACGAGTGATCGCCATCGCGTTGAATCCGAATATGGCACAAAGTCATGGCCGCGGTTGATCAGGTGTCGATGCCTTCATCTGCCGCACCCTTGCGGAGCTTGTCTTTGGCTTCTTGCTTCTCACGCCATGGCTTTTTGGCCTGATAGTTCTCTAGTTCCAGTTTGAGCTGATCCAGCTGCTCGTTCTCTTCCTTTTCTCCGAGTTCGACCGCTTTTTTGGACCATTCGATGGCTTTGTCGAATTGGGAGGTTTCTGCGTATGCTGCAGCCAGAGTGCTGAGGATATGGGGTTTGGCGTATTGGGTCAGCTCGCAAGCCCGCAATCCCAGTTCGAGTGCGCGTTTGCCGTCTCGGACGTCGTCTTCGGGGCTGGTGGAGAGAACCCAAGCCAGGTTGTTGAGGACACCCGAGAGGTCCTCGTCACCGGTGGTGATGTTGTCAATCGCCGACTGATAATCCTCGATCGCTTCCGCATGCTTGCCCAGCGATAGCTGAATGTCGCCTCGCAATCTCAAGGCTTGCCAATCGGTGCTATCGGCTTTGACGAGCCGATCTGCGACGCGGAGGGCTTTCTTGCTGCGATCGTCCATTTGGTAAAAGGACCCGAGTTGCATGAGTAGCATTCGGTTTTCGGGGTTCAACTGAACGAGTTTTTCGAGATCGGAAATCGCATCGCCAAACCGCTTTTCTTGAATGGCGATGTCCATGCGCAACAAAGTCAAATCCGGCAGATCGGGCCGAACGCTTTGCAAGGTTTCGATGTCCTTCTTGGCTTGCTCGAGATCCTTCAGCGCTAAACTGATTTTGGCCCTGGTCAGGACGGCTTCGATGTTCTCTGCGTCCAGCTCGATCGCTTTGTTGCAGTCGGCGACAGCGAGTTTCAGTACCTCCGTCTCATTTTCGCCAGCTCCCTGAGCCATCTGCACTGCGGCCCGCAATGCATAGAGTACGCTGCTATCCGGCGTTCTCGAGATATTAGCATTTAGGAACTCTAGGGCTTCGTCCATCTTTTCGCTTTGCGAGAGGATCAGCACCATTCGGCGAATCGCGTACTCATTGTTCGGAACGACTTCCAAAAAGGATCGTACGGCGGCTTCGGCTTCTTCAAATCGCCCGAGAGCAACCATTGTTTCGACTGTTTGCTGTACGGCCCGTTCATTCTCAGGATTGACTTCGATGGCTTTCAACAGATCCTTCATCCGTTCGTCAGCATCCGGTCGAATAACGGCTTTCATCACCAACAGGTCGGAGAGTTTTGACTTGGCATCGCTATCTTCAGGGCTCTCCTTCAATGTTTCTTCGAGTGCAGTTTGGGCTTGATCGAGGGCTTCGAGGCCTTTGTTGATTTCTGAACGCAGCACATGAATACGACCTTTGAGCAAGTAAGCATCGACATACTTTGGGTCGGCTTCCGTGGCCGTGTCGAGATCCTTGATGGCTTCGTTGGCCACCTGAGCCAGTCGATTGTTGGCCATACGACCATTTTCCGCGGCTTCTTCGATCGTCAGTTGGGCGCGTTGGAAGGCGGTGGTAGCCAACATTTTTTTGGCATCCGCAGCGTCGATTTCGTCGAGGCCTTTTTTCAAGGCGGACTGACATAATTGGATGACTTGGGCGTACGAATCTCGGCTGTTGGAGGTGATGCGAATCCTACTGGCTTCCACAAAGTCTTCCGTGCCAGGATACTCATCGGCGTGATCGCGCAACGCCGGAGAGGCAAAGCCCAAGGCGATCGTGGGATGGCCGGCGGCAAGCAGGCCCAGTGCAAACGTGATCGGGGCCAGCAACAGCATGCGAAGCAACATGGTACGGACTCGTTTATCTCTAGAATTCTTGAAACTCTTTTTTGATTTTCGTTTATTGTAGCGGCATGTCCATGCCGGGTGAACGTCGAAAACGAGAGGTCCTGTAAAGTACGAACCATGCCAAAGCGAGGTAAGGAACCATTTCAATTGATCCATCTCGACGCGTCGGATGACGGGTCGATGCTCGAGCGTGCCTTGAAGAAACGCCTGGATGCCTGGTCGTGGGGGGATGTTCGCGAAGCCATCTTGCGACGCAAAGTGCAGGTCAACGGAAACCTGTGCATGGATCGGCTACGCAAAGTGAATGGCCGGGATGTAGTCAAGGTATGGGAGAGCTCGTTGGCCAAACCGGTGGAAGCCCAGGATGTACGCATCGTGTACGTCGACGATTTTCTGGTGGTTGTGGAAAAACCAGCGGGAATTACGAGCGTCCGGCATTTTGAGGAGCGAAAGCTGCCTCAGCGTCGCCGCCAGTTGCAGCCGACACTTGAGGAAGTTTTGCCCGAGGCGTTGTACCTCCACTTTCATCCGAGTGGGCAGAAGCGACCGACCAGCCGCACCCGAGCCACACCGGCCAAATCGCGCGATGTGCGGCGCAGCGACGACGATCGGATGCAGCGTTACCGAGTCGTAGCGGTTCACCGTTTGGATCGAGACACCAGCGGGCTGATGCTCTTCGCACGCACTCCTAGCGTGGCCATGATGCTCACCAAGGCCTTCAAATTGCACCGCGTTGTTCGCAAATACCATGCCGTTGTTCACGGCCATCCGGCCGCCCAGACCATCGAAACCGTGCTGGTCCGCGACCGCGGGGACGGTCATCGGGGGACGAAACCTGCCGACCGCGGTGAGGACCCGACGGAGCAAAGAGCGGTGACCCACCTGCGTCCTATCGAGCGGATCGGTCCCTACGCACTCATTGAGTGCCAGTTGGAAACAGGCCGTACGCATCAGATTCGTATCCATTTGGCCGAGGCCGGAAACCTGCTGTGCGGGGACAGCATCTACTGCCGCAATCCGACGGGGGAGGTGATCGACGATGCAAGCGGAGCTCCTCGTCAAGCATTGCATTCGGCCACACTGGCCTTCGAGCACCCGATCTCCGGGACAAAGTTGGAATTCAAGATGCCGTGGCCGGCGGATTTGCATCGCTGGCTAGCGGAACTGCGTCAGAAGCAGACCGCTCGTGGCTCCCAATAACCCGAAGTTGGGTTTACCGAGCCCGATCGCGCGACGCCGCCCGATCGCGCGACTCAGTCCGATCGCGCGAAGCAGTCCGAACACAGGGATGGATGCGAAGATTACTGAGGCGGTTCGAGCAAATCGCTTCGCAGTGTCCGGGTTCGCAGTTCTGATTGCTCACTTCGCCAACGCGCGATGCGTTGGTGGTCGCCGCTGAGCAGGACTTCCGGAACTTGGTGTCCGCGAAATTCCGCCGGCCGCGTGTACTGCGGAAACTCCAATGCGCGGTTGCCGCGTGAGAACGAATCGTCCCAGCTACTTTGTTCGTCTCCGAGTACGCCAGGGATCATTCGAATGGTTGCGTCCACAACGACCATGGCTGCGACTTCGCCGCCATTGAGCACAAAGTCACCGACGCTCAACTCGAGCGGTTTTAGAATCTCGACCACGCGATGGTCGAAGCCTTCGTAGCGTCCGCACAGGAGAATCAGTCGACCAAGGGGCGCGAGTTGTTCGACACGGGGCTGCGACAGCCGTTCTCCTTGTGGGGTCAACAGCACGACCTGGCCAGGCGTCTCGGCCATGGCTTGAACCGCTTCGACGCATTGAATGACAGATGCAACTCCCAGCAGCATGCCAGGCCCGCCGCCGTAGGGGCGATCGTCGACTTTGTGGTGTTTGGGATCGACCGACCAATCGCGCAAGTTATGCACACAGAGGTTGATCAATCCTCGGTCGATGGCTTTGGCGAGCAAACTCTGCGAGTAATACCCCGAGAAGATCTCGGGGAACAGAGTGATGATGTCGAATCGCAGACTTTGGGCTGGCGATGCCAAGGCGCACTAGGCCTTCGCTAGTTCACCGGAGGCTTCGGCCGAATCGTTCGTGGCCGCAACAACCTTGGTAGGTGAACGCCCGAGCTTGGCCAATGCTTCGTGCTGCTTAGCCAAGTGCGTGCCTTTTGAGCCGTACTTTTTGATCAGCACATGAACGTTCTCGCTGGGCTGTGCTCCGACACCGAGCCAATAGTCGATGCGATCACCTTTGAGGATGGCCCGTGCATCTACTTCCTTGCACATCGGGTCATAATAACCCAATTCTTCGAGGACACGACCGTCGCGAGGGCTTCGCTGATCCATGGCGCAAAGCCGATAAAATGGGCGGTTCTTGCGTCCCAATCGCTTCATTCGAATACGTACCGACACGACTTATCTCCAACGTTAGAAACATTTTTCAGGGGTTGAGATGATAACCTTGAGGGGACCACATGGGGAGACTCAATTTCGATTTTTGTTTTCAACTGCCCCTTTTCTTTTTTCGAAGCAGCTTTTCGCGTTCGCGCTGCATTTTTTCGCGTTCTTTCGGGGAAAGGCGTTTTCCCGTCCCGCCTTTGAGCTTCATTCCCGCCATGGGATTGAACGGATCGTTAGCCATCATGCCTTGCATTTGCTGGAGCATCTTCATTTTGTCGCCAGTCGAACCCGACGTCGCCATCTGGAGCATGGGGCCGATCATTTCGAACTGTTTGATCAAATCACTGACTTGATTGGGCTGGACCCCGCAGCCTCGGGCGATTCGGTTCCTTCGGGAAGGATCGATGACCTTGGGGTTGCGGCGTTCCTCGAGGGTCATCGAATCGACGATGCCAGTTAGCCGGCTCATTTCCTTTTCATTGTCAGCATTCCCCATGGCTTTGGTGAGTTCCCCCATGCCCGGCATGAGGGTCAGCATTTTGGTCATCAGGCCCGGTTTGCGGAGTTTTTGCATCATGTCCCGGAAGTCACCTAGGGTGAAAATTCCTTTGGACATGCGTTCTTCAAGGGCTTGGCGCTCCCGGTCGTCGATCAACCGGTGGGCTTCGCGGGCGACTTCCAGAATGTCCCCCATGGCTAGGATGCGACTGGCCATGCCTTCGGGACGGAACGGTTCCAGGGCGTCCATGTGTTCCCCGGTCCCGATGAATTTGATCGGAACGTTCGTCACCGCTTTGACGCTGAGCAAGGCTCCCCCGCGAGCGTCGCCGTCGAGTTTGGTCATGATGACGCCGTCGAGGCTGAGCGCTTCGTTGAACACTTTGGCGCTGTTGACCGCATCCTGACCGGTCATGCCGTCCACGACCAAAAGGACTTGGTCGGGTTGGATTTGCTTATCGATTTGCTGGAGTTGGGCCATCAACTCGGTATCGATGGCCAATCGGCCGGCGGTGTCGAGAATGGCCACATCGGCCCCGGCCGCGGCAGCTTGGGCCAGCCCTTCGCGGCAGACTTCCACCGGATCGGTCGCTCCTGCTTTGCTGAAAACCGGGACTCCGAGTTGGGTACCCAGGACGTGCAATTGTTCGATGGCAGCGGGGCGCTGAAGGTCGGCGGCGATCAAAAATGGCTTAAGTTTCTTCTCCTTAATGACCATCGCCAGCTTGCCGCAGGTGGTCGTTTTTCCGGCTCCTTGCAAGCCGCACATCATGATGGTGGCCAGCGAACCGCGTCGAATCGGGAGTGAATTGTCGACCGGGCCGAGGAGGTTGACCAACTCCTCGTAGACGATTTTGATGAATTCGTCGTGGGGACGCAGGGACAGAAGAACCCGACGTCCTTCCGCTGCCTCCGCCACATCGGCCACAAATTTTCGAACGACGTCGATGCTGACGTCGGCTTCGACCAAAGACCTTTCGACCATGGCGATTCCATCGCGCATGTTGGCGTCGGTCAGTTTCCCTTTCCCTTGGAGCGATTTGAACGCTGATTGCAGGCCTTCTTGGAGGGATTGAAACATACTTTTGGATTGCAGGGGGCTGGAGACAGTTGAGACGATTGAGTCGAGGTTTCCCTCCAGAATCTATCCGCCCGAGCCCGGATCGAGAAGGGTTTTTTGCAGGAAAACGCCCTAGCAACCAAGTCCTTCCAAAGGCTTCTGGAACTTTTGTTGGCAATTCTTCGTCTAACGAATCGCGTTGGATTGTAAGTCCGTTGCGGATTATGCCGCCCGATGGAACGGCAAGTTGGCTTGTTGGCACAACTTGTACGCACCAAGTGGCATGATCCTGGCGGGCGTTCGTTGCAATGCGTTCGGGTCGAATTAGACTCGAAATTGCGAGTATTCATTCCGCACCAGCCCCATTGCTCCGTTTTGGCTCTGTACGAGGTTTCTCAATGACCACCTTTGGTTTTGGAAGCAGGTCTTCCGCCGGCAATCGATTTCGCAAGGATCGTGTCAAGATCCAGAAGAAAAAGCACTTGCGGCGTTCGATGCTGGAAACCCTGGAAGTCAGGAATCTGATGACCACCGGCCCGGAACTGATTGGAATTCAACCCAATGAAGGTTCCGTGCTGGCCCTAGGCGCAACCACGACGCCCACGGTTTTGAACGTCAGTCCGCGCGAATTGGTCCTGCGGTTTGAGCAGGGCGCAGCGATTGATACCAATTCGTTAGGTGGAATTCAAATCAAACGGGCGGGGAGCGACGGAGCGCTCAGTGCTGCCTACTTGACCACCGACTTGGGCACCGCCGGTGCCGCCGTCGTCGATTTCAGCGCCTCCCTGCCAGGTCAACAAGGGAACGGCACGGAGATTCGATTCACTAAGTCGTCGCGAACCACGGGTGTCGGAAGCAATCCGGCCAGTTTTCCGGTGCTGACCGTCCAAGGCCAGCGGATCACGATCGATGTTAATATCGCGCCTGGGTTCAAAACGACAGCCGGCGATTTGGTCCAAGCCATGCGTCAAGACCCTGCGACCTCGGCAGTCGTTTTGACGACCTTCCTGCGCGGCAATCAAGCCGCGGTGATCGCAGACACCGTTCCAACCGACCGCACACTCACGCTCATCGGTGCCGACTCCGCTCGCGCATCCACGAATTTCAATTCGGGTTCGTCCACCCTGCAGGTCGAATTCCTATCGGTCAATAGCGCGTCGAGCGCCACTGGCATCCGACTGGAGTTCACCTCCCGTAGCTTCGATGTCCCCGGCCCTCCTAATGTTTTGGTCACTGGCCAAACTGTTCGCGTTGAGCTCAATAGCAACTCACGTGCTCTGACGACGGTCCAAGAAGTTATCGATGCGATTAATGGCTCGCGCGACGCACAGCAATTGCTCACAGCTAGGCTGGTCAGCGGCTCCGCTCTCACGCGCATCGGCGGAAACGCGATCAATTATTCCCCAATACTCTTGGCGGGTGGCGATGACCAACTGGTGACGCCTGCCTACATAGGTCTGGGTAATACCGATCGCGAAGTGATCGTTCGATTCGGCGAAGCATTGCCGGACGACAATTATCTGATCGACATCATCGGCGTTGGCCCGTTCGCACTTCGCGATGTCCAGGGCTTTGCATTCAATGGCGGTGTTTCCAAGAGTGTTCGTTTCGATCTCGATCTCGGGCCAACCATCCAAGCGGTCGTGCCGCAACCGGTCGTGGTGACCGGAACCACGCGTGAACAACTCCGCAAAGTAATTTACGTCTACTTCAATGGCGACTCGCTGAATGCTGAGGAAGCAGTCAAGCCGATCTATTATCAATTGGTTCACACCAATGACACTTTGTTTGCGGGCGATGATGTTGCGATTCGCCCTCTGTCGGTCAATTACGATGCTAGCCTGAACCGCGTCGCTTTGACCTTCGCCGACAACTTGGATGAGATCGTCAATCCAGCCAATCCTGCGGCGGGTACGTTGGCGTTGGGTGCACTGCGACTTCGGATTGGAAATGACGAGGCTGCAAGCAATTTGGCCGTCACTCCGATCAGTCCGGCAACCGATCCTGGCGATCAATTCGGCAGCGCGACCGATCTGGGTGGCGGTTGGATGGCGGGACCAGGCGCGAAGGCAGCGATCATCTCTTCGGAAATCAAGAACACGACCCCTTTTGTGCTCGATTTCCCAGGTGCCAACGACGAACAAGGCACGCGTGACAATCGTTATCAACAGCATGTGACTCGCGTTGATACCGATGGCATCGAAGTCATTTTCTACAACTTCGCCAGTTCGCTCGGTTCGGCCAATCAAAGCATTCAGCTCAACGCCATCACCGATGTGCAGAAGGTGATGGTCCGGCAGATCGTTTCCTTGTACGAGAAATACCTGGGAGCCCGGTTTGTTGAAAGCGACAACCAAGGCTTCACGATCGCTGTCGGGGACATGCAAGCCATCGATCCAGCCACGGCACTAACACCTGTCGAGTCGAACCGGCCAGGTGGCTTGACCTTTGCCGCCGGTCCATTGTTGTCCAATTCAAGTCAATCGGCGGTCATCATCGACAGCCAAGATTTCAACACCGCCAATGACAATCTTTTTGGCAGCGAACTCTTCCGATCCTTCATGCGAGGCGTTGGGGTTCTTTTGGGATTGGGCAACGCAGATGAGCTGCCGCAGTCGACCATTCAGAACAATAGCCCAATCACCGACCCGAACGTTGAGAATGTCTTCCCCGGAAACGCGGACATCCTTCATGGACAGTTCATTTTCCGACCAGAAAGCCGCGACATCGATTTGTATCGATTCACGGTACCGAGCGAGGGTGGGAAACTGTCGCTGCAGGTCATGGCCGAGCGTCAAACCAACTCCAGTTTGCTCGATGCCACATTGCGTTTGTATCGCAATGAAGGCACTTCGACTGCTCCGCGCTGGGTGGAGATCGCCGCCAACGATGATTACTTCAGCGATGATCCAAGAATTCAACTCGATTTTGTCGGTGGCGGCGAGTACATCGTCGGCGTGAGCGCCAAAGGCAACAACGCCTACGACCCATCGATCTCAGATTCGGGCTTGGGAGGACGCTCCGAAGGCACGTACCAACTGCGTTTGGATTATCGTCCGCCTGCCGCATCCACATTGGTGGATTCCGATGGTCAAGCCACTCCGCTCGACGGAGATGGTGATGGACGCCCAGGTGGTGTCTTCAATTATTGGTTTGTGCCGACCCGTCCTGATCGCGTGACCACAGCCCCAGGTGTTCCCAACCTGACGGCCATGACCATTTGGGTCGATAAGACGGCACTCGCCAATGGCAATGGAACGCTGGCTACTCCTTACAATACGATCAGCGCGGCGCTAAGCCGAGCGTCGACTGAGGTCGCCAGCGACACGACTGGCAAGCGAGTTGTTGCGGTACGTATCCTCGGTAACAGCCAAGGCAAAGCGTACGAAATCGGTTTCAATCGTTTGAACCAGGCCTTGGCAGACGGAACCAGCTTCGATGTACCGCGCAATGTCAATGTCATGATTGACGCTGGGGCGATCATCAAGATGGGTCGGTCCCGCATCAGCGTTGGCAGCTCGACCGTGAGCGTCAATCGAAGCGGTAGCTCGCTGCAGTTGCTCGGTACACCCGCCAACAAAGTGATCGTTACCTCGATCCATGATACGGTTGGCATCGGTACCAACCCTGATCGTACTCCGCCTGCACCCGCAGCCGGGGATTGGGGCGGAATCGATTTCCGAAATCGGATCGATGGCAGCGACCAAACTCGAACCGACAAAGAGCGAAACGGACTGTTCCTCAACTCCGTGATCCATTCCGATATTCGGTTCGGTGGCGGTCAAGTGCTCGTCGATGGCGTTTCACAAGTCATCACACCGATCAATATCATCGATTCGCGTCCATCGATCGTGAACAGCTTGATTACCCGCAGCGCTGACGCTGCAATGAGCGCGACGCCAAACAGCTTCCGCGAAGATGACTTCGTCGATCCTCGCTCGCAATCTGCAGGTCTGTTTGTTCCTGACTATCAACGCATCGGGCCCGATATCCACGGCAATCGCGTCGTCGATAACACCATTAATGGACTCTTCGTTCGAACGAGAACCGGTGCCGCTGACACGCTGGAAACGATCACCGTCGCAGCTCGTTTCAACGACGTTGATATTCCTTATGTCCTTGGCGAAAACTTGGTGGTTGAGGGAACACCGGGAGGCGGACTTTTGGACGTCGCTTCTCCACCGTCGACGATTGTGGTGTTGACCGAAGCCGCTGGTGGTTCGCTAGCCGCAGGAATCTACAACTACCGTTTGGTCTACGTCGATGCCAATGGCAATGAAAGCTTGGCTTCGATCCCAACCGACTCGCTCACCGTCGGCGCCGATGCCACGATAACTCTCACCAATTTGCCTCCGATCAGCAGCACTTTGCCTTACGTCGGACGCCGCCTCTATCGCAGTGAACGTACGGGCGATGGCCCCTATCGCTTCGTAGCTCAGATCAATTCCATCGCCACGACCTTTGTCGACAATGGATCGGTCACGGGGGGAGAATTGGTTCTCCTGCCCGCCAAGATTCGTCCGCGGCTCGACGGTAGTTTGGTCATTGATCCAGGTGCGATTCTGAAGAATCGTGGTTCTCGTATCGAAGTCCGCGACGGAGCGGTCTTGTTGGCCGAGGGTTCCGACGCTCTGCCGATCGTTATGACCAGCATCAACGATTCCACCTATGGATCGGGTGGCACGTTTGATACCGCAGGCAACCGCGGTTCATCCCCAGCCCTGCCGGGAGACTGGGGCGGCATTTTCGTCGGCTATGGCAGCTCGGCATCGCTCGACTACAACCGATTGGCTTTTGGTGGTGGAACCAACCGTGTCGAGGGTGGATTCTCTTCCTTCAACACCCTCGAGATTCAACAAGCAGATGTTCGATTGACCAATTCTCGGATCGAGAACAGCGAATCGGGCACATTGGCCAACCTTACCGACCCATCGCGTGTCGGCCGTGGCACCAACGCCGATGCCGCTATCTTCGTCCGCGGCAGCCAACCGGTACTCATCAACAACCAGATCAGAAACAACAATGGGGCCGCAGTCCACATCGATGTCAACTCGCTCGATGCTCAGTACGTCAATGATCCAGGTCGATCGACCGGTCTGATTCAACGCGCCGGTGATTATGCGGACAACCAAGGTCCATTGGTCCGAAGCAATCGACTAACCAATAACAGCATCAATGGTATGGTGGTGCGTGGCCAAACCTTGACCAACGAGAGCGTTTGGGACGATACGGACATGGTTCACGTCGTACTCAACGAGATCCGAGCAACTGAATTCCATTCCAATGGCGGACTGCGACTCAAGAGCAGTGATCAGGCAAGCTTGGTGGTTAAGTTCCGGGACAGCGACACCAGCCGAGCGGGCCTGACGGCAACTGGAAATGCTCAGGACATCGCAGATCGTATTGGTGGTTCGGTCCAAGTCCTTGGTCGACCAGGTTCACCCGTGGTCATGACTTCGCTCAACGACTGCACCGTTGGCGCTGGATTTACGGTCGAAGGCCTGCCTCAGGTCGACACACTCAACACAGGATTCTGCCTCGGTGAAACGCCTCCGGTTCCTTTCGCTGACGTGATCGTCGTCATGGACGAATCGGCTTCGATGCTCTTCGCCCAGCAGTTCTCGATCGGTTTGATCGCTGACCTTGATGATTCATTGATTCGAGCGGGTGTTGGCTCCTCCGTACTAGGTGCGAACTTGTTCGGGTTGGTGGGTTACGGCAACATCGATACTTTGCCGAGATCGATCCCCGTCGGGCCCAACGGAGCCCTGTTTGGCAGCTCGGTCGAGTATGCAGCAGCCGCAGCCAACTTGGTGGACGATGGGGCTATCGAAGATGGCTATTTGGCCATCGATTTCGCCCTCAATAACTACACCTTCCGGCCCAACGCAGAACGCTTTGTGATTCTCGTCACCAACGAGGATCGCGACATCGTCGACGATACGAAGACCTACGCTTCGACCTTGGCTCTTTTGAATCAATTCAATGTCAAGCTGCAGGGGATCGTTGGCGCGAACTTTGGCGATGCCAATTTCAATCCTGCTGTGGCTCTCGATTCCGATTTTATCGCCTACCAAGAAGACGGTGCTGGCGGTTTCACGACTAGCCCCGGAGGTGTCGTTCTGTTCGCCTCGGGTACAACCCAGTCGGATTACATTGATATGGTCTTTGAAACCGGTGGACTGGCCGGCGACATCGATCAAATTCAAGCGGGTGGATTGACGGCCACGAGTTTCTCGGAAGCCTTGGTCACATCGATTGTGAATCAGACCGGTGCTCAAGCGGCAGCACCTGGGGATTGGCGCGGCGTGCTCTTGGAAACCTTGAGCAATGATCGCAACGTGGCCATGGTTCCGGAACTCGAATCTCCGAGCGCTAGCGCTACCTCGAGAAACGAAAGTTCATCGACTTCCGAATACCTCGGACAACTCGCGCGAACTGTGTCCGGCGGCGATGAGAACACGCGGCTGGGCTTCGATGTGCATGGAGTCATCAACAAACCATCGGATGTCGATGTTTACAGCTTCACCGCCTTCGGTGGGACTGAAGTTTGGTTGGATATCGATCGCACCGCTGCCAACTTGGATACCGTTGTCGAACTGATCTCTGCCGACGGCGAGATATTGGCTCTCTCGAACGATTCGTATTGGGAAGAAGTCGATCGACTGGGAAACCCCCTCTATTCCGCATTGGTAGGTAACAGCGTCAACCCGTTGCGCAAGAGTGCTGCAAACCAATTTCCCCAGACCTCGCGAGGCGAACCTCGGGACGACCAGAGCACCAATACCAAGGATGCCGGCATGCGGGTAATTCTGCCTGGCCAATCCACGCAGGCAACCCTGTACCACGTGCGTGTGCGAAGCAGCAATCAATCGCCGACGCAAGCTGCGGGTACCCCGTCCTTGACCGATCCAGCATCGGTCGGCAACGGTCTCTCTCGCGGTGCGTACCAATTGCAAGTCCGATTGCAGGAACAGCAAGAAGTTCCTGGCTCCTCGGTAAGTTACGCGGATATTCGATACGCTCAAAACGGTATCGAATTGGCAGGTGTGCCTCGGCATTCGCCTCTCGTGGGTGAGAACGCGGAACGATTGGGGGACCCGACCAACCCGAGCAGCAACACCGACGGTCCAAACAATGTCTTCTTGAATGCTCAGAAACTCGGGAATCTGTTGCAGACAGATCGCGCCACCATCTCGGTGGCTGGCAACTTGAACAGCAGCCTGGATGTGGACTGGTTTACATTCACCATTGATTACCCGACGCTCGAAACGCCTCTTCGCGAATACCTGTCGACCGTTTTCGATGTCGACTACGCGGACGGGATTGGACGCGCGGACATGTCGATGTATCTGTTTGCTCCAACCGCCGATGGGACCAACGCCACGTTGGTACGCATGGGTGAAAATAGCAATATCTTGGATGATCGAAACGCGGCCATTCCTTCGGCTGGCAACTCCGACCTAGGTCGCGGTTCGACCGGTGCGCTCGATCCATTCATCGGTGCGACCGAACTGCCAGCGGGTCGCTACTACTTGGCATTGACCAATCGGACGCAAGTTCCTGCAGTCCTAGCCAATCGTCTTAACACGGCCATCGGTAACGCCGACGTTCGGATCTTGCCTGTCTCAAGCAATCGATTGATCGTCGAGGATCGCGTCGGTTCGGACAACCGGTCGACCACGGTGCCCCCTGTGTTCAATCAGTTCCTCGATCTCGGGTCGCGAGTGGAATACGCACTTGGCGACGTGCCATTGTACCTGAGCCAGTCGAACGATCCGAATGGAACGAACTTTTACCTCGGAAACTCGTTCACTGGACAGGTCCCTCACGATGTCGGAACGAACGGGTTCTCCATGTTGGATACCTTCATCCGACCCAATGGAGACCTTCGGGGCTTCGCATTCAACGGGACCGGAACTCTACCTTACATCCTGACGAATCCAGGAAACGGAGTAGGCACGGCCGCGGGTGCGTTGAACTTTGGAATGCGTGATCTCGATGCCGACCTTGAACTCGAGGACAGCAATGGCCAGATGCTTGCCCAGGCTTCGACGGTGATGCAGCTCAACGATCAAAATTTCCTCCCGCAAGAATTTGGATTCTTAGTCGCGAATCGACTCAACAGTCCTGATTTGCAAGATGAAAATAACGGCGTTCGGTACTTCCGGAATATTGTTTACCGATTCGATCCAAACACCGGGGCAGGCATCAGTTTCCCAGCCGGCGATAACGCCTTCAACCTCGATCTCGATAATGATCCGAATCCTCCAGATATTATTTTGGGGGCGGGTACCACCATCACTGAGCGTGGTTTCATTGATACCAGTTCGCAACAAGGTGTTTCGAGCACCAGCTTGGCGCTCACCGAAGCCACTTCGACGGCTGGCGGAACGACCCAGGCCTTAATCAACGATGGCGATCGCTTCACGTTGGTGGCCAACATTAGCGGGCAAACGATCACCCGCATTTTTGAATTCAACTCGGGCCCCGAGTTGTTCCTCAACTTCGCTCCGACTGCAACGCCAACTCGGGTCTTGCAAAACTTGGATCAATTCCAAGTCGACGGTGTGACCTACGAAATCAAAACCGATGGGATCGCTTCGTCGAGCCCAGGTGTTCGCACGGTCTTCTACAACCCATCGATGAACAATTCACAGTTCGTCGATGCGCTGCGGTTGGCACTCCCGTCGAATATCGAAGTCGGATTCGACGGCAATCGATTGAACCTGAGCGGTGCGTCGACTGGTTCTTTCACGACGCTGGTAACCCGCGGTGTGGCCACGGTTACAGCAGCGAACGGGGGTATCTCGGGTCAAGTGCCGATCTACTTCTTAGCCCAAGATACCGCGGCCACGATTGCCGCTCGGGTGGTTCAAGCCATCCAAGGGCAGTTGTTGCCCGGCATCAGCGCTGTCCAAGGCGGCAATGGTGTCTTCGGTCAACGCAACAACGAGGTCTTCCTACAAGGCCCTGGTTCCTTCAGCAACGCGACCGGATCGGCTCGACGCATGGGCGTCATCGCGAACAACGGCACGATTACCGGTGTAGCTGGTGTCGGCAACGCACTGTTTGCCGTCAGTGACGTGGGTGGTTTGTATCGAATTGGTCGTGGTCAATTGATTTCGAACACTGCCGGCGCCATCGGTAACTTTGTGCAGACCGGCTACGAACTCGCGGGCATTACCTTCACTGGCCTGACAGCCGGTCCGAGCAATGTTGCCAACGGGATCTATGGCGATATTTTGTTCGGCACGGCATCCAACGGACGGATTTATGCGTTCGATACGAATGGATACCTTCAGCCGGTCTTTGCCGGCGGGGCAACGTCCGTAAGCACAGGACTATTCGGTCTCACCGGTGTGGCTTTCTCCAACCTCGATTACAATCTCTTCCATCAGACGACTCTCCGTGGCGACAATGTCGGCCATGGAGTTGCCGCTGATATCGAAGGGAACGCGACGGTTGCGGGAGATACCAGCTGGTACTACGGATTCCAAGGTCCAGGCGCACAGGACAACGTTAACTTCACGACCGTAACCAACCCGCTGTCCCAGCCGCGGGCCTTGGGCGAACCTCTTCAAAACACGTACAACTTCCCAGGTGGAGGAACGGGAGTTCTCGAGAGCGAGGTTATCTCGCTAGCCGGTATCAGTGCTGCCGATCTTCCGACCTTGTACTTCAACTACTTCCTGAGCAGCGAACAAGCCGCATCCGTGCAGGGCGGTCGCCCGATGAGCGACTCGGTTCGCGTGTACGCCTTGGGAGATAGTGGCAGCTGGGTGCAGCTGGCGACCAATAACGATTCAGAAACACCTGTCGAGCGATTGGTCGACAACGTTACTGGGGCTGTCCCGCCAGGGACGGTGCCCGATGAATCAGTCAATGCTCCAGCAGTTGCGTGGCGACAAGCTCGCGTTTCCTTGGCGAGTGTTGCTGGTAACCGTGAGGTGCGATTGCGATTCGAGTTCAGCACTGCGGGCGGCATGGGCTTCAACAGCTTCGGCGGTCGCGGTCTTGAAATGCGGACGGTGGCTGGAGCCACTCTGCGTGACGGACAAACATTCAACGTTGGCGGCCGCGGTTTTGAGATCGACATGGGGACGACCCTCGTCTTCCCATCGGGTGCGGGTATCCAAAATCTCGAGACTATCAGCATCGAAGGGACTAGCTTCGTCTATTGGAATGGTACCGGTGCAACCCCTGTCGGAAACATCATTCGGTATGCATCCACCGACACGCCATCGCAATTGGCCCAGGCCACGCGCGATGCAGTTCAAGCGGCTACCTTCCTGGCTCAACCCATCGCTTTGACGCTCACTCCGGAAGCATCGCTTCGCAACGAGACACTGTCGCGAGCAACACCGACCAATGTGTTGCCAGGTGTTCGCATGCAAGTCACTGGCGAAGGTGCCATCGGTGACATTGTCGCCGGCCCAGGCGAGGACACCGAAACGCCTCGACGCGATGTCGATATGTTGCAAATGCGGCTTTCCGCAGGCTCGACAGTGACCGTTCGCGTATCGGCCAGTGCGGTCGCATCGACGGTCAATCCTCGCGTTCGACTATTCGATTCGGTCGGCAATGAGTTGGCTCGCACGACCCAAAATATCGGACTGGATGTTGAGTTGACGTATACGGTCGGCGATGCAGGCGATTACTTCGTCGGTATCTCGAATACTGAGATCAATAATTACAATCCAAACGTTCAGGAAGGACGATTCTCGGCGGGAGCAACGGGTCGTTACCGTTTGACCATGGACGTCGTTCCCGACACCGTGACCTCCGCAGTCGACAATCGATTGCAACTGTTCGGTTTTAACAACATCAACGTCAACGCGACGAGCCAAATCCGACGCGATGGTAGTGTTGGATTGACCAATGCGTTGAATGTACCTGTTTACATCTTGCAGACGATGACTGCCTCCGAGGTTGCCACTACGGTCAGCCAAACCATGGAAAAGGCCTTGGTTGGCGCCGTGGATCAGTACAACACCCTCGCAAGCCGAGACGACTTTATCGACCTCACTGGTTTCAACGTTGGTAACGCTGGGCCGTTCTTTGTGACCGGGGTGCGTGAGGGTGAGCAGACGTCGGGTTACAACAACGGTGGCAATCGAACGCCAGCCTTCCGAGCTCAAGCGAACGCGTTCGAGGGTCTTTATCTCGACGACTTCATGATCGGTCTTGCCGAGCGTGGCGAATACGTTACGGGCGCAACACCGGATACGAGTTTCGTGAACGTCCCAAGTGCTGGCAGCGAGATTTTGGTCGGCAGCTACCAACTCGAAATACGTGGCGGCTCTGATTACGGAACTCCGACACGCACGGGTATCAATCTCAATCGGGCATTTGATCCGAACCAAGCCCTCAACAATGTGGTTGAGCTTCGTTTCAACGACGCTTCGAAGATCGCCGATGGCAGTACCATCACTCTCAACGATGGCACCAATTCGCTGACCCTCGAGTTCGACGATGTTTCGCTGGCCGTCGGGTCCCCTGGTCGCGGTGTTCGCCCGGGGAACCTAGCGATTCCATTCAACCCGATCGCAGGCGAATCCGCCTTCGTGGTGGCGGAACGCTTCCGCAACGCGGTCAACGGTTCGGTCGTACAGAGTGTCCTCAAAATCGGTGCACTGTCCTCGGATGGTTCGAGCACCGGGCGAAGTTCGACCGACGTGACTCTGCTAGGATCGGTGACCGTCGATATGGCACCATCGGTCGGATTTATCTTCAATCGCTCTCCCAATGTTCGCTTCCGTGGTTCTTCGCAAATAAACGATGGCGATGTCCTCCGCATCGAAGATGGCTTGAACTCGGTCACCTTGGAATTCGATGATTCCACAGCCCTGCCTGGAACTCCAGGATTCGGCGTACAGGCTGGTCATGTTGCGATTCCATTCGATCCGTCCATCAACGAATCGGCGGCCGATATTGCCCTTCGTGTCCTCGGCGTTATCAACTCCCCAGCCGTTCAATCTTTGGTACGTGTCGTCGCGTATCCGGTTGTTGGTTTGGGTGGACAAGGCTCCGATGCGATCTCCATCAATGGAGCGGTCGGTGTCAGCATCGCTGCCAATTCAGGGGCAGTCATCCCAGTTTTCGCTACCGGGGATCGGAATACACCACGCGAACAGGGACAAGTAATCATCCAGAATTCGCGGATCTCTGATTCTTCAGAATTCGGAATCTCGATCACTGCTGGAACGCGCGATCCAATTTCGGGTGCGGCTAACCCAGGCTCCGTACGGAATCTGCTGACGATCAACAACCAACGCTTGATCCCCGGCGCGGTGATCATGAACAACGAATTGATCGGCAATGATCTGGGCGGAATTGACATTGAAGGTGATGCCAATTCCGACCCGAATCAACCTCTGGCTCCCATTGCCTTTGCTCGCATTGTCAACAACAGCGTGATCGGTGGTCGAGTCAGTAGCGTGCCGAATTCGATCCCAATCACGGTTGCCGGTCAGTTCTATAGTTCTGGAGATCTGTCGTTCGCCGATAGTGTCGTCTCCTATGATCCTCGGGCAGGTGGAGGACCATTGCCTGTCGCTGGCTTACAAGATCCAACCCAGGCTCTAGGTGTGCCGAATTATTCGAGTATCGGTGAGCCACTCCCCAATCAAGGTGTTGTGTCGCTAGGACGCGGTGGGATTCTGGTCGTCCGCTTCGACGATAACATTTTGACAGGATCCGATGACGCCAGTCCTGACCTAGCTGTGTATGAAGTTGGTGGAGCGGAATTGGTGCGGGTGGCCGTCAGTGCCGATGGAGTCAATTACACCTCCGTTGGTACGGCATCCTTCAACAATCCCTATATCGACCTGGATAGCTTTGGCTTCAACTCTTCGAGCCAATTGCTCTTCGTGCGATTGACTGACGAGCCTAACGAAGGACCGATCAGCGGTGACTCAGTTGGCGCTGATATCGATGCTGTGGGAGCCCTCTCCTCACGCAATGGTGTTCGCTACACGGCCGGTGGAACAGGAATTCGCGTTGCTAGCAACTCTAGTCCCACGTTGCTCAATAACCTCTTGGTAAACAATGTCGACGGGATCACAGTTTCCGCCAACAGCAATACCACGGTCATCGGTGGCTCGCTCTATCAAGCCAACACGCGAAACGTATCGGGTGCACCGATCGGGCAATTCCCGATCACGGTTGCAACAGGTGTTCCTTTGTTCACAGATGTGCTCAACGGAAACCTATATCCGGTTCCTGGAGCTCCCTCGATCGATTCATCGATCGACTCGTTGCTCGATCGTTCTGCACTGTTGTCTGTAAAGCAGCCGCTGGGATTGGCTCCATCCCCAATCATCGCTCCGGCCTTCGATGTCTATGGTGCTTTGCGAGTGGATGATCCAAACGTCGTCGCACCTCCGGGCCTCGGCGAATCGATTTTCAAGGAGCGGGGAGCGGCCGACCGCTCGGACTTCGTCGGTCCGATCGCGATCGCCATCAATCCGCTCGACAACGACGCCGATGGCATGGATACCAATCCAGCTCAAGGCACGATTGAGCTTGTTAGTTCTTCCCTGAGGTTCTTCGACATCCAGCTTCTGGACGCATCGGCGCTCAATAGCGTTTCGCAAGGCTCTGATATCGACCCCGAGACAGTTATCTCCAATGCGATTACGGTTGCCAAGAACGGTATAACGCTCATCGAGGGCAGGGACTACTCCTTCGGTTACGATGCGACCAGCAACATCATTCGCTTGACACCGCTGTCCGGGATCTGGGAAAGCGGGGCGTCGTATACGATCCGATTTGTGAATTCGAAAGAGAACGCTATCCAAGGGATCGACCCAGATCGCTTGGTCGACGGTACGACCTACACGATTCTCGATAGCGCGAAGGCTCCTCACTACTTCGAAATCGAAACCGGTATACGGCTGAACATCCCAGCTACGTCGGATGGACTGACGCACACGATCACCGATGACACGTTCTTCCAAATCGATGATGGCTCGCAGCAGCTGACGTTCGAATTTGATTCCGATGGAAACGTAACCACCGGCAGCATCGCCATCCCGATCTCAAGCCAAGATCTGCCATCGGTTATGGCCGATAAGATTGTGGCCGCGATCAAAGCGACTTCGCTCAATGTTCAGGTCCAGGCGTTCGGCCAAGGCAATATTCAGATCCTTGGTAACAATGAAGTTCGCTTCCTGACGCAGACCAGCGGCATTGCATCCTTCGGTGCGACCGGCATCGCTCCAACCTATGGATTGCAGGTACCATCCATCGCGGGTGTCCCCAATGGAATCTTCGACGGCCAAACCTTCTCAATCCAACGCGGTGGCTTGACGGCGACCTTCGAGTTCGATCAGAACAATACGATTGTCCAAGGCAACATCCGAGTCGGCATCAACGCAACTTCGACCAATGCCCAAGGCATCCTGATCGCGAATGCAATCAACGCATCGGGTCTCGGAGTCGTCGCGACAGCAGGGCCGAATGGATACATATCGGTCGGTGGCGATGCAACGATTCGACTACTGTCCAACTCGGCCCTGCAAGTGGTCGGCGTTCCAGGTCGCGTGTCTCCGGTTCCAATCATTATCGATCTGGCGACAGCGGTCACCAGAGAACAAGTTGCCCAGCAAATTGCGGATGCGATTGCAGCAGCCAACCTGAGCGGCGTTCAGGTTCAACTCTTCGGCAGCACGGTCTCGATCCTAGGTGCCAAAGGATTGACCGGCCCAGGGGTGATTGGGATTACAGGAATTCGAGATCGGGCCGGCAACGCCATGCGATCCACCGAACTCAACGGTGATACGCTGATCAATATCTTCCTAGGCGAAGGCTTCGATTTCGGCGATGCACCCGATCCACTGTACGCCAGCAAGAGCGATAGCAATGGACCGCGCCACAAGGTGATCCAAGGCTTCTCGCTTGGGGACACCGTGACGGCGGATCCCGAC
>JBGSHV010000050.1:0-5188 GCA_041752005.1 Pirellula sp.
GGCAGTCGGGAATCGTCCTGGGCGGCAGGAGAAAAGGGAAGTCAAACGGCGACCGAAGTCCTACAAACTCATGCAGTGCCCTCGCAACCCGAACCGAAACCGTTATGCCACAGCAGCTTAAGCTTACGCCAGTGCCATTCGTGTCAGGTACCTTTTAATTCATTGGGCTGGTTTCAAGACCGGCCCTTGGGGCGCAAGGTTGATTCGCATTCCAGTTTTGGTGGGGTGAATTCAACTTGGTGTACGCTAAGATGGCTGTGTGAATTACGACACAGGAGAGTCCGATCATTGCGAATTCAATCAGCGAGATCCCGTCTCCCATTGATCGAGCGTAACTTTACGCCTCTACCTGAGACTCTCCCAGGACGTCTTGGATCCAAACCTCCTGAATCAGCACCAACGACGCAGCCAGCAGTGGGGTCGCGACCATCAGGCCGAGGAATCCTGTCACTGCCCCCATGATGACCTGAAACGAAATCAAAAGTGCGGGAGGGATGGATGTTTGATGTTGTTGAAGCAAAGGGGTGATGACATTGCTTTCCAGAAGTTGCAATGCCAAGTACAGGCCGATCACCCAACCGACGGTCGATAATCCTTGCGGCAAAGCTAAGAGCGTGGCGAGAACTAGGGCGATGACGCCCCCGATGTTTGGCACAAAGGTGAGCACCCCGGTAATGACTCCGACGGTAATAGCCATGGGGACTTGAAGCGCGTACAGAGCGGCAGCCGTCCCGCCACCAGTTATCAACATGGTCATGAATCGACCCATGAGCCAACTGAATAGTGTATCGCTTATTTTATCGAGCACTTCCTTGACGCGCGTACGACGCTCGACAGGAAATAGCCTTGCAAATCCATCGCGATAGAGTGTTGGGTCCACCGCCATGAAGATACCCACAAAACAGATGACTCCGATATTTGCAATCAGCCCCAGAGACGTTGTAAGAATCTGCTCGAGAACTGCAAAGACCTTTCCTGCGGCTGCACCGCTCCCGTCCACCCCAGTTCTAGACTCGCCACTCGTCCCCCGTTCTTCTTCATTGTCCATGAGCAACTTTTCAGCAAACGGGATTCGCTTAACTGCATTCATCGCCAGCGGATATTCGCGGAGTAGCTCTTCAACCTGTTGAGTACCCTCGTCAAGTTTTTTCGATGTCTCTTGCAAGCGGTCGTGAATTTTGTTGCCGAATAGGATAAATCCGCCGATCAGGACCAGTATCAGAAGCGTCGTCACCATCGCAAGGTGCAGACTGTAGCCGATGGGAATAAAGCGATTCGCAAACTCACTCGTTTTGGTCAAGAAAACGCTGAGTAACACCCCCAGGAAAATGAGGAGCACGAAATCCACTGCGAGGACGAGCACAGTAGCGAGGGCTACGACCGCCGTCGTGGCAAGCAGTAGCACGCCGATCGCTTTAGCAATTTGGTGAAGGGAATTCATTGAAGCTCTCTTATTGAAATCTGCAGCGAGACGATGGTTTCCGACAGACAGTTAGTGTTCCATCTCGTGCCAAGTGCATTGGAAGCGGATCGTTTCTAGTCGCAATTGATATATCGCAATTGATATGCCACCCATCCGTTTCTAAATCGGCTCACAGGACGATACTGAGACGGCATAACAGGATAAAAAGCATTTTGTGAAGGACTTCATTGGGGATGCCGCGCCGTGATCGGCCATGCAGAACGATCGACGACCACACTGCGCTCAAGGGGTCCAGGCTGAAGCAAGATAAATGAGTGCATTGGTTTTTTCTTTTGTAGAGTGAGCCGTTTCGCATCGTGCAGAGAACAGCAAAATAGCTGAGCGATCGGCTCATCGTTTGCGGTGCAGAATGTTAGGTAAATGGATCCTCTTGCTTGCTGCATGAAAACCAAGCACTCAGATTGAAAAAAACGGTGTTGATGCGGACGTGTTCTGCAGCAGAGCCATGCGGCATCAAACTTGCAGGTCTAATCGCTCGCACACTCGTTTTCCCCTCAACGAAAGCCAATTTGATGATCACTTTTCCCAACAAGCAGCAATTGACGGAACTTATCCAGAAAGAGGACGGTCCTTGTGCGTCCATCTTGATGCGTACTCACCGATCCGGTCGCGAAACCACTCAAAATCCGATTCGCTTTAAGAATCTGGTCAACCAGGCTATAGATCAAGCTCGACAAAATCAAAGCCCACTTCTCAAGCAACTAGAAACGCTGGCCGAGTTAGAACATGACTCTGACTTTTGGCAGCACCAGAATGCTGGTTTGGCAATCTATCTAAGCGACGGGTTCGAACATCGTTTGTCTCTGGCGTATGCACCCGAAGAGCACGTCGCAATTGGTAAGCATTTCTACATTCTTCCGATTGCGAGCGCTTCATGTGGAGAGGCCGAGGTTCGCGCGCTTGCTATCTCCTGGAAGCGATCGCGACTATTCCGTTCGGACGGCCACACCACTTCGGAAATTGTTGACGACGAGTTTCCTGTCACCATGGACGAATTGGTTCCTGCTACCGACCCAGAAGAGCAGTTGCAATTCACCTCGCATAGACAATCTGGCAAGGGCGATACGTCCACAGCCATGTTTCATGGTCAGGGCGAGGGGGAAGATGGGATTGAATCGGAACGAAATCAGTACTTGTCCCACGTTGGGAAAATGGTTGCTGGACGCCTTTACAACGTAGATCAAACACTGTTGGTTGTCGCTACAGAAGAAGTTGCTGGCCATTTTCAGGCGGCGACTGAGTCGGTCAAAGTTGCCGAAGTGCTCCATGCGAGCCCAGATGGACTCAATGCGGAAGATTTGTTGCAGCGAATCACCGACGCAGCTAAGAAGCACAACCAAAACCGCGATTCGGTTGTCACGGAACGTCTAGGAACGGCGCTCGCTCGTGGCAGTGCTTCGAAGGACCTCAGCAAAATTCAAGCTGCTGCAACCGAAGGACGCATCGATACTTTATTGCTGGGAACCGAGTCATCCAATACTGAGCATCTTAACGATGTCGTTCGGCTGACACTCCTTGGTGGAGGCAAGGTCCGCAAACTCGCTAACTCTAACGACGCGCCAGCCGCCATTTTCAGGTATTAAGTTCGGCGTAGTTTGTTCTACACAACCATTAATAGTCAATCTCGCCAGTCTTTGGACTGTTTGATCCGTCCAATCGCTGGCGAAATCAGCTACCTGTTTTCCAATATCTGGCGAGATTGGCTATGAAGCGTTCACTAAGCTTCGACGCAACTAGTTGTCGCGATCTTCGAGTTTGTCAGCCTTGTTCTCACCAGCTCGCTCGATCGCATCCGCCTTTTTCTCGCCAGCATCTTCAAGTCTGTCGGCAGCTCTCTCACCGGCTTTTGAATTTGCAGCTCCAGTCCAGGTCTTTCCGTCCGCATCACGAAGCTTGTCGGCCGCTTGATTGTGGCTCCCGCGTACGTTATCCGCTTGTTGCTGCGTTGCATCGCGTACGTCGTCGGCCTGTCGATCCATAACACTCTCATCGCAGCCGACGATGGCAAGTCCGAGCAGTGCAGTTAGGGCGAAGATTCCAGTAGATTTTTTCATGGTCGTTCTCCAAAGCATTGAAGGGTTGATGTACCAAACAGTAACGCCAAGCCAAAGCAGATAACGTGCCAAACGTGACAATCGCATTAGGCAAGTTGAAATCAGTTCGGTTGCAAAGCAGACTGCGCGATTTGCGATCACTAGTTGGACCAGCAACTGAAGAAAAAGTGTCAGGGACGCCTAACGAATGGCCACGCGTCCAACGCGGCCAAAAGAGATCCCATTTTGCCCCAAGCGTGTAGCCAACGATGCAGGCTTCTGGATTGCCTACGGGTCGGGTGCCATGCAAAGCTCGGCAATTGGCGCGATTGGCGAATGTACCGGATTACTTACCGTACCATTCAATGTCGCACGTCGGGTGCGACTTTTCAAACGCCAAAACCGCCTTCGTTGTGACTGCACGGTTCGCATTCAAATCGGCATTGGCTAGGTTCGGCAGTTTATCGAGGCATTCAAATACGGCATCGGTGACTTTAGTCATCGACAATCCGATCTCGGTAAGCGACTGACAATCAACGAGATGTGCCACGCCTGAATCATCAACTTCCGTGCTATAGACATCGAGTTTTTTGAGTTTCGGATGGCGTGATAGGAATTTCATAGCGGCCCCAGTTACGCGGGTTCCACGTAATCCGAGGTCATCCAGTTCGAGCATCGGGCCCAAATGTTCAAGGAATGAGTCGGAAAGTGACGTCGCGTTGAGTTGCAGAAAATCCAGCGATTTGAACTTCGAAATTGTCGTCGCCGACGCATCGGAAATATTCGTTTCCTGTAGCCATAATTCCCGCAACGGTAAATGTGCAATTTGCCGTAGTCCGTCATCATCAATGGAAGCGTTGCTCAGGTCGAGTCGGCGCAGTTCTTTTAGAGCGGCAATGTGAGCAAGCAAGGCGTTGTCGACTTTGCATTCGCGGAGATCGACCTTGATTACCGTGCCGAATAATTCAGACCCCAACCATTTCTCGAGCTGCGACGGCTCGCCGATTCCCATTTCGATTTTGCCACTTGCCCCTCGAATTGCCGAAAATGCAGCCCGTCGTTTATTGGCGTAGTGGGTGAACGAAGCCAGGGCAATTGCAACGCACGTGACGAGGACGAACAATGTCCGCAGCGATATCCGAAGCCAGCTTTTTTTGGGTGACATCTGGCTGAATCTCCTCTTGCTAGTACGGTCTTCGTTCCGTCATGGGATAGCCGCCTAGCGGCTTGCCGAGTTCTCGTACGCAAAAGTGTTGAAGGTTAGGGCGAGGAGAAGTTATATCGGTTCTGCGTTTCTCTCAAAACACACGGCATTATTTTCGGCTAGCTCGCGGGCTTCAGGTATCCATGCATTCCAAGCCACCGTACATAGGCGTCGAACCAACCGGTACTGGTAGTGGTTTTCTGGTACATGCCAAAACCGTGCCCACCTTGTTCATAGTAATGCAGTTCGACAGGGCGATTGGCTTTGCGCCAGCTCTCGATCAGACCAAAGCCAACAGGAAATAGCGGGTCATCGGCTGCAATCGCAACGAAGAGGGGTGGCGCGTCGACGGGCACTTCGACCGCATTCAGGCCGCCATAGATGCTGCCGATGAACGCGGGTTTAGCTTCGCCACCGCTCAGTGTTGTGGTCATGGTGAGCATCGCGCCGGCGGAGAAACCGATCATG
>JBGSHV010000051.1:0-50769 GCA_041752005.1 Pirellula sp.
AAAGAGCTTTCGTCCAAGATGCCCAGCAACCAGCGGTCACAAACAAGCAACCCTACCGACGGCATCACAGCTCCACGAAAACTGTAACCACACACAAAGCCAGCCCGCGAAAGTGGCTTAATGCTTAACCGCGATTGATACGATGATCCCTATTTCGAACCGCGCTTCATGCGCGGCTCGAAACATTTAGATTTTCGCCAGAATGATTGTTTGGCCATCACTTCTGAACTTGCTTGAGCATGTCACGACACTGCTTCGCACATTCGCGGCATGACTTAGCACACGCAGCCATGTGCTTATCATCGGGGAATTTTTCACAGGCCACTGCGCACTCATCGCAACATTTTGCACAGCAATCTAGCATGGGCTGTGCCAAGGGGCTATTTCGTGCACAGAGAGTTGCGCATGTCTTGCAGCACTCGGCGCAATCTGCACACATCCTCGCAGTCGCCTGATGCTCCTTCTTACCCTCAGAAAGCATTTTTAGACAATGATCGAAACAGCTATCACACTCAACTTGGCAAGCGGCACATACTTCAGCGCATTTCTTCATCTCCGAATCCTCGTGTTGGTCGGCAAAGCCGGTAAATGGAACAATCGCCGATAGGACGATCGCGGCAACAAGCGTTAACTGGGACATAACAAACCTCTCGTGTAATTGGCTTAGATGGTCTCGAAAAGTTCGAGCCCTCGCCACGAGCCCAACGCAACACTCATGCCGGAATGCGGTATTTCCTGGATTTAAATAAGTAACGAGAAAATGCCCAAAAACTGCAAAATCGGTGAAGGCAATTCGATTGAGCTCCATCGAAGCACTCAATCAAGAGTTGGCGAGCATTCTGCAAACGACTGGAGCCGTGGCGAATCTGACTGATCGCTAAAAGCGCGTGCTGGTTGCACAGCATTCGAAAATAGTCCAAAGTTCTCTGAAGATAGTGTCCGCCCAATGCATCCAAACTTATGGTTGCGGAAATGGTTTCATGCAACTCAAGTTCTGATTATGAAACATGAGGTAAGAGAATGAAGTCAGTAGCTGTATTTTTTACGTTGGGCTTTTTGGTGGTTAGTCTCGCATTTGGGGCGAGTGTCGCAAGCAAACCCACGATCACCGATGTCTCCCAGTCATGTGTGTGCTCCAGTTGCTGTGCCGACGGCGGCTGTTGTTGTGAAACTGGTCGTTGTCGTTGTGAGCAGTGCGCATGCGACTGCTGCTCAAATCCTTCCCAGACCTGCGAGGCAACTTGCTGCGTAGGCAATGCATCGCGCTCAGCCGCGACCGCGCTTCAACAGGGGCTTGAGAGTGGTACGTGCCAAAAATGCCCATCTGAGAAGGGACTGAAATAAGTCGTTTTTAACGCAACGTGGTTAGCCAGCAAGAGACACCTTATTTGTCATAGCGGCCTGTTATCAAAAAGCGTTGGTTGTCTCTGGCAACCGACACTCGGTTCAAGGCTAGCAATCCGATTGGATTCTAATGATCGCCGTTGACGTCTTTTGCGACACCGTTGGAAATCCCGCCGGTTACAGCACGTAACGACCATATCGCATGCCATTTGAGTACCATTACGGAACGTACATCGTGGGTGGCGTAATCCTCGAGAGGAACGTGGGCAACATGGTTCGTCTTAAATTGGCATGAATGCAAATCCAGCCATTTGCGGTCCTCACGTAAACGCTGTTTTTTTATCATTGTGGTTGCTTTTCCCTACGATTCTACCAATACCCAATCAAAACCCGGATTGGAAGCAAAGTTGGGTCCTGCATGCGTGACCTGCGACCACGCTCGTACCCCCCTCTGTGAATCTGATTTTACAGTCTGTCTCTGGTCCATGCTTCGATTTCAAAAGAACATTTTAATTCTGTGAAGACAGGTCGCAGTTGAGACATCAAACTTGTATGTGTGGGCCGGATGGCGGCTCACGCGCTCACGTAAGTCGACATCCCTTTATGCTCGATGTCGCAGGCCATGTTCTTGAAAGGAACTATGATGAGTATCGAAAGTGTCGGAAGTTTTGCAGCTTCGATCGCACTTGTAGCGGGGCTTGTTCTTGCCTTTCCGCAAGTGACACAACCGCAATCGCGGATCAATGACAAGGTTTCGAGAGCGAACGGCGCGGGTTTTTGGGCCAATCAACGGACTTCTCGTAACATTCAGCATGCGCGAGACTATTCCTCAGGAATCCGACGCTATGCAACTCAATCACCCGTGATTCAAACCGAGGTCACGCAAGCGGAGTCCCAGATGCTTGGACAGCAGTTGCAAGCTATTCAACGCGACCTTGTCATTGTTCGCGACGAGAACAAAGCCAATCCCAAGGTTGTTGAGCATGTCAAGAAGATCGAGACACAGCTCGGTCAAGCAACGACAAGTCAAAAATCTCTGCACGAAGAATGCTGCAAGACAAGCCCTGACGGCAACATGTGCGCAGAAATGTGCAGCAAAATCCAGACTTCGCTAGAGGAGGTACAAAAGGAGCACGCCAAATTGCTGAAGGAGCTCGGCCATGAAGAGGCAGCGCATGGCCACGAATCAGCCGGCCATGAACACGGCGATACGGAAGTCAAAAAGGCGAAATAGTTGGTGCAAATCCAGCGCGGCGATGAAAGCGATTCGATTAAAGCATCACATGGCGGTTAGTCGTTGGTCCACACAAGTAATTGAGCGGTCCATCGACTAATCCAGCCGCTGACTCTGGGGTGTTTTTTGACTTTTTCAACTCCCGAGCGAGCGACAAAGCAGTATTGCGAAGAAACGGTTTACCGATCGAGCCATTCAGTACGGATATCAATACCGCGAGGTACGACAGGATTCGTTAAGAGGAAGGCAATCGGACATGCGGCTGGCGTCGATGAGAGAATCGCGGAAGTGCTTCCGGAGCAAAATAGAGAAGTCGTAGAACGTCTCCAAAGGGATGCGGTTCTGGTCGCGATGGCGGGCGATGGGATCACGGGCGCACCCGCACTGGCCAAAGCGGACGCAACCGTCTCCTTGGAGTTTCAAATCACTCATCAGCGACAATCTGACATTGGATCGCATAGTTCTTGCCATCGCGAGTTTCCCAGGCGACGACAACCGGGCCTTGACCGTTCGGTCCAGTTGCAACGACAGGATCTCCCGCATGACTTGCCATCTCGATGGGCAAGTCGCTTCCGGGAGTAATCAGGTAGGCAGAGTCGCCTTTGCTTTTGAGCCATACCACATAGGTACCAGCGTCTGTCGCTGCAATCCAAGGTTGCTCGCCAACTCCAATATGACGTTCTTCTCGCTCTCCTTCCGTCGTCAGGTACACCGACCTGTCCCTACGCCAAGCGGAGACTATGCTGCCACCCTTAACAACGGCAATTGCGCCCCCATCCATCGGACATGCATTGAGCGTCCAAGTTCCAACACCAAGTTTGGATGCGGTGCCAAACGATTTTCCACCGTCCGTCGAGGACGCGAAATAAATGTCTCGGGCTCCGTTGAGTGAGTTTCGCCATTGCACCATGATGCGCCCCTGGTCGTCGATGGCGAGACTCGGATGGCAACACTCGCAAACACTGCCGTCGGGCGACTTGTAGACGAGTACATTCTTGCTCCATGTGCGACCACCATCTGTTGAAACGCTCGCCATGACTTCGGTTTTACCACTGCGAAGATCAAGCCAAACGCAGCACATTTCCCCCTTTGGACCGACGCTCATGGCATGCAGGCCCTCGCGCGCGGAATCAGGCGCGTCGTTTACCTTCACGGGGCCAATCCAAGTCACACCACCATCGACCGATCTCATTGCCAACACGTCCCCATCCCGCCCGTTGCCTTGTTTACCTCCGATTGCACTTACGCAGAGCGACTTGTCAAAGGCGGCTATACGGGGGCCGCGTCGCATGCCTAGTGACATTTCCTGAGCAAAGGAAAGATCAACCGGCTCGGTAAAGCTTTCTCCACCGTCGTCCGAGCGACGGTATCGTACAAGGTTCCCGATCCCATAGACAATGTGAATCGACCCATCACCGTCCACAGCCACTTGCGGCTGCTGAGGATTGCGGGGAGCGGCCCCGAAGTCCAACTCGTATGGCTCAGAAGTCCTTCCGATTGCGGGACAAATTGCGCCGAGCAACACAATCGCGACGACATGGAAGTAATGACGTTGATGTTTACGCAAGGGAGGTCTCCAAAGGAATAACGATCGAAGCTTCATCAGCATTATTCTCAGGAAGAACGAAGTTCAGTTTCATTTCCATATAGCCGCAGTACAGGACAGGCACCACAAATAGGGATACCAATTCTACAAACATTCCAAACAAGACGGGTAGGGCCATCGCACGTGCAATGTCGAAGCCTCGTCCTGTTGCGAGCATCACAGGAAGCAGTGCGGCAAACGTTGTGAATGCTGTCATCAAACAAGGGCGAATGCGGCGACGGCCAGCTTCCACCGTAGCGTTGCGAATATCTGCGACCGTCCGCATTGGCCGCTTGGCGAATAGAGTCCACCACAGCATGGATTTGGCAAAGTTTTGCTTCAATGAACACCTCAGTTTGGATCCAAAATCGGATTACGTTAATCTGAACCAATCACTATAGCCAGCTGACTAATCAGGCGACTTGGATAAAGACCTACGAGCATTGGCAATCACTCGCCAAAAAAGGGGTGACAAAGAACCGCCGATTGACGCAGCTACGAGCCATTTTTGAGGTGGCCATTGACCAGTCAGCGCGAACGCTACAGAAACAATTCCCGTAAAAATAATCGCGTTTGCGAGCATTTGCGTAAGTAAATATCTTAACGTTGCCTTCATAAAGCGTATTTGCTCTCCTTGGAGCGGACTGAGGATCCCTGTGCGGTCCGTCAAATTGCCTTTCATTCTGAATACTATGCCTAAAGCTCCGACTGTATTGAGTTAACGCCAGAATAGGATCTTACGCTACCGTCCCGGGAAGCTGAGCTACGCAGTTTCGGGAGCAGCAGTTGATGGCAAAAGTTTGTGGATTTGGAGAAATCTGGGATCGATTCGCTTCGACTTATCTTTAGCGAGGGGAATTTACCAATGTCGGGAATTGACGTGAAGAACTGGCAAGAGATCGTTGAGGAGCATGGACCATCAGCTTATCGTGCTGCATGGCGAATCCTGGGGCATACTCAGGACTGCGAGGACGTACTCCAAGAGGTCTTTATCGAAGCATATGGGTTTTTCGCGGCGGGCAGGGTTCATAGTCCCAAAGCGTTTCTGTTCCGACTGGTTACCTTTCGAGCCTTAGATGCATTACGACGGAGGAAAAACCATCTGGAGCTAGATTCATGTCGCCTACTTGATCGATCGCAAGGGCCGTTGGAGCAAGTCGTTCAACGTGACGAAGACCTTCGATTGAGAATGATTGTCGCTGAGCTTCCCTCGCGGCAGGCCGCTGTATTCTGCCTAGCTTATTTTGAAGAATTATCCGCTGAAGAAATTGCTCTCGCACTTGAGATTTCCGCGAACGCGGTTGGTTTGGCGCTGCATAAAGCCCGTGCAAAGTTGCAAGAGTGGATGATCAAAGAATCGAAGAGGAATCAATAATGAACCGAAATCATGATGAATGGGAAACCAACATGCCGGCTGAATTTCGAACCGAGTTAAACAACGTTCGTTCGAGTTTTGCCCCTGGAGATTCCATGAAACGATTCATGCTTGCTGCGGAAGAAGTCGAATTGACGGTCGCTTCGATGAAGCGAGCATCGACAAAAGCAAACCTATTCGCCATCGCTGGCTGCCTTATCGTAGCGAGTGGAACTTTGTTTTTAGTAGCAAGGTCGCAGGTAGGTTTTTTGATCGCGTCAATCATTGTTGCTTACATATTCTCAACCATCGGATTTATCTTGATGCTGATCCGCAGCCTTCGCGACAAAAGAATGGCAGGCGCGATTTTGATGGACTGTGGTCGAATGAAGACGCAGGGATTTGCATTCCTTCTCCTGGCGATCTTCCCATTTTCAATTGTGCTCATGACATGCGTAGACTTCAACACGACGCCTTGGTATTACTGGCTGTTGGGCGCTACACTTTGCATGCCCATGGCGATCTGTTTTTATTGGCTTGCAACAGGGCATCTGCAAGTTCGCACGAACGGCATTTGGCACTATATTGGTTTCTTACCTTGGCATGAGATTGAGTGTTGGGGATGGACCGGAGAATCTGAATCGACGTTGTTAATTCAGAAGTCGGGCCGATTTCATTTTTTCAGGCGAGGGTCTCTCCCAGTGCCGGCCGAAAACAAGATTCGCTTCGAGGAATATCTGAAACAATATTGCGTTTGTGAGCCACGCCAAGAGTCAGAGTGAGATGTCGGCCATTATTCTGTGCAAAGATTAGGTACAGCGACCCGGCTAAACAGGTGCGGGAAAGCGACGACGGACGACGGGTAATTTTCGAGTGCCTGCTTAAATTCTGGGTTGCTACTCACCTCACGAACTGTCACATTTAGTTCGTTCGACGCTGACGAATCGCGTCCTGAAAATCAGCTGGCAAACGACTTTATGGCCCATTCCGTTTGTGAAGCACTTGCCAGTTCCTTGGGGTGGTTTCATCGGATTAATCGTGACAATGAGCCCATTCCGTGGGCAGAATGAATGATTTTTCTGCGATCTCTTAAACCCAGTTTCTGTGCATTCCAAATAGTCGCGCATCCATTACCTGCGGGGAAAGCTCGCAACGACCACATCTCAGTGAGGCACATTGGCGTTGCGACCGTCGAATAGGAAATATGTACTTATGGTTACCACGGCTAGCAGAACTCCTAGAAAGAATGAGGGCCAGAATGTCAAACCGGTTTTATTTGCAAAAGCAAATGGAACGAAGAATGGCAAGCCAAGCGGGACCAGGATGAGTGTTTCTCGTGCTAGTCCCGTGATGACTGCCATATCTCTTTGCGCATACCAAGTCATCACCAAAGCAAGAATGCTCACAATGGGGAGCGAAAGTACCAATCCACCTAACCGCGGTGACCGACCCGCTATTTCTGAAACCAGAACGATCACCGCTGCCGAAATGAAAATCTTGACCGCGTAAAGCATTGTGAACTCCTCAAGGTGATCTTAAATCGCGTGCCAAAATCCTAGTGTGCATGGTCGCCGTGGGCTTCTTCCTTGAAGTCGCCTGAGTAGGGCGTTCCATCGATTACGCCGGTTAGCGTACCGGCGTACTCTTGGACCACACCCAGTTTTTCATGCGTTCCGATAAATCGCGAGGCCTTTCCTGCTGGATCGCTTTCTTGCGGTGATGCTTTGAGGGCAACCTGCATCTCGGGTGAACCGATACTCAATTCAATAGATGCTGCATCGATCGGTGCAGGAGTCTTCTCATCGCTGCCGAAAACATAGACGGTCGCTTGTTGCTTATCGTGGTCTACAGTGAACTCGACGTGATACTTACCTCCTCCCCAGTCGGCGACAGTACCTTCGTGTGGGCCGACGCCGTGCCCATGACCCTCTGAACCATGATCGTGGCCTCCAGCACCATGGTCGTCCGCTGCCTTGGTCGATGTGGTGGCTGTTGGCTCGGATGGTTTGCTGCAACCAACGAAACCGATGATTGCTACCAATGCCAGTGAAATACCAAAACGCTCCATCATAAACTTCCTCAAATTGAAGGTGACTTATCAGCGTCCACCAATCGCTTGGTGTCCTGACCGCTGAATTTCCAAAACAAACCGGGGTGAATCAGGAATTCACAAAACGTCGATGTTACCAAACCGCCCAGGATGACTGTAGCGACAGGGTAGAGAATCTCGCGACCCGGCTCTTGGCCGCCGATGACTAACGGGATCAAAGCGATTCCGGCTGTCAGAGCCGTCATCAGCACAGGCGCCAGTCTCTCAAGGCTGCCCCGCAAGATCATTGCCTGCGAGAAAACTTCTCCTTCTTCTTTCATAAGGTGAAAGTAGTGGGTGACCAGCAGAATACCATTGCGAACGGCGATGCCGCCGAGCGATATAAAGCCGACCAGACTTGCCACGGTCAGCGTCTGTTGGGTGATCACCAATGCAAAAACACCGCCGATGAAGGCAGTTGGCAACGCATTGAGAATTTGCATAACGATCCGAACCGATGGGAAGAGGATCATCAAGACACCGAACATGGCAACTACGGAGAGTCCCGCCAAAATCATGATCAATCGAGTTGCGTTCTGCTGGCTTTCGAACTGCCCGCCATACTCGACGTAATAGCCGACCGGCATAGCAACTTGCGTATTCACGCGTTGTTGGATCTCGGCAACTGCGCTGGCCAAGTCGCGTCCTTCCGTGTTGCAGCGAATGACAATGCGGCGACGTGCGTTCTCGCGATTTACCGAGTTAGGGCCAACTCCTTCGTAGATCGTCGCGACATCCCGCAGTTCAATCTGACCGCGTTCCGACTGAACTTCTTGGTGTGGTAGATCAATGCGTAACCGACCTAAGTTCGCATAGTCGGTCCGGTGTGCTTCCTCAAGTCTGACCAGTAAATCGAACCTTCGCTGACCTTCGAGTACTTCAGAAACCACTTGGCCTTGAAGAGCTGTTTGAAGCACTGAAGCGACATACTGTCTTGTGAGACCATGCATCGCCAAGTCATCGCCGCGTAGCTGAATGTGCAATTCAGGCGTCATTTGAATGGGTTCGACAATAGGCGGAGTCAGGCCAGAGACATCCGAGATTGACGACTTAACTTTCTCCGCGAGCGTTAGCAGTGTGTCCAGGTCGTCGCCGTGGATCTTGATCGCAATTTGTGCGTAGACCCCAGAAACCATATGACTGATCAAGTGCGCGAGTGGCTGCTCCACTTCGATATCCACGCCTGGGACTTCCTTGCCGATCCGCTCGCGCAAGTTTGTAATCATCTTTTCGCGGTTGTGCGCAGCATCTGGATTCATGCTGAGGATATACTCACCGAAGTTGACCGGCGAAGCATGTTCGTCCATTTGTGCTCGTCCCGTGCGACGCACGAAGTTCAGTATCGCCCCGTCAGGATTGGTGGCGCTTTTTTGCATGGACTGAAAAACGCCATCGATACTTGTAGAAACTTGATTTGAGGCTTGCAGCGAAGAACCAGGGGGAAGCGTTACGTTCACCTGTACGCTTCCTTCGTCGAAAGCCGGTAGGAAGTTGCGACCAAGCTGTGCAACTTGCCAAGCGGCCACAGTCACAATCAGCCAAGTCGCGACGACCAAGAGAGAAGGAAACCTCATGCTGAATTGAATCAACGGACGCGCGAGCCACTTGAGTGCCCGCAGCACAAAACCATCATGTTCTCCATGAGTCGCTTTCGAAGTCGGCAACAAGTAGTACGACAATACGGGTGTCACCGTCAGTGAAACCATAAACGATGAAAGAATAGAGACGATGTAGGCAAAGCCCAGTGGCGTAAACAGCCGCCCCTCAACACCCGACAAAGCAAAGAGGGGTAGGAAGACAAGGATGACCACCACGGTACCAAAGAAGATCGAACTGCGAATTTCTTTGCTTGCCAGGTAGACGACTTCGAGTGCCGGAAGTGGTTGCTCGCGTTGGTTGTTCTCTTTTAATCTTCGAAAGATGTTTTCGACATCGACAATCGCATCATCGACCAGCTCGCCCATCGCCACTGCGATTCCGCCAAGCGTCATGACGTTGATCGATAACTCGCTGCCGCTGATCCATCCGATAAAGCGAAAGGCCAGCGAGGTCATCACCAACGACATGGGAATCGCGGTGAGCGTGATGAATGTGGTTCGGAAATTGAGCAAGAAAAGGAACAGAACGATGACCACCAGCGTTGCACCAATGGCCAACGCTTCAGCGACATTGAATACGCCGCGATCGATGAAGTTCTTCAATCGGAAGAGTTCCGAATTGATGACGATATCCGCTGGCAACGAGGCTTCTATTTCTGCAAAAGCAGTTGCCGCGTTATCGGTCAACTTACGGGTGTCGATATGCGGCTGTTTCACCACAGTAAATACGATTCCGCTTTTACCGTTGACGCTACCATCTACACGCTTCAGTTCGGGGCCTTCGATTACCGATGCAACTTGTTCAAGCAGGATGCTTCGTTTCGATGACTTAGCGACAGGGACCTTGAGCAGCTCGTCGATCACATTGTGACCGCCAGTCCCGAGCCTCCCCAGAATGCGGATCGGTCGTTCGGATTCACCTTTGATGGCAAAGCCGCCGCTGGTATTGATGTCGCTTTCACTAAGAGCTCGCTCGACGTCTTGTACCGTCACGTCGTACTCGAGCAGAGCGGTTGGATCGAGAAGTACTTGGTACTGTTTGCGATCACCGCCTTGCATGAAGACCTCGGCGACCCCGTTCACTTTTAACAGTCGTGGACGAATCACCCAATCGACAATGGTTCGTAGCTCAAGCAATTGCTTGGCTTCCGTTTCAAATTGAATCTCGTGAATACCGGAGCCGAGCTTGACCGTCGCGTGAAAGCGGCGACGTGCTTCGTCACCTTGGTTAAGTAGAGGTTCAACAAACTCGAAGGGGACCGTTTCCCAAGATTTAGGCTTATGGCGATCAACGACGCGCCACAGCTTCATTGATGGCTCGCCATCGCCTGTGAGCAACTCGGCCATCAACTTGGTTTGTCCGATGGCAGCAAGCCTTCCTCCGGTCGGACCAGCCTGTCGATAGATACCAGCTACAACGATCTGTCCCATAATGGACGAGGGCGGAGTCATTTGAGGTATGACACCCTGAGGCAGAATTCCCTCAAGAGTTATCAGGCGTTCGCTGACCGTTTGGCGAGCCGCGCGAATATCGGTTGACCAACCGAATTCGATATACAAAACATTCAGGCCGGCGGTTGTTTGGCTACGGACTGCTTGGACGCCGTTGGCCCCCATCAATGCAATCTCGATCGGCTGCGTAACCAGCGTTTCGACTTCCTCCGTGGCAAGGCCGGGAGCTTCGGTGATGATAACGACTCGTGGCCGATCTAAGTCTGGAAACACGTCGATAGACATCGTAGTTGTCAGATACGATCCATAGACAAGAACAACTAGACTGGAGATGAGCACCAGCGATCGGTAGCGTAAAGACAATCGGATGATGGAATCGAGCATTTCAGTTCTCCTTAGTGTGCCGCGTGGACGGTGCCGTCCGCGTGAACGTGAAGACCTGGTTGTTCGCCGCTGGCCGACTGGGCCTTGAGTATTCGGCGCAACGCCGACGCAGCGTTTTGTGCTAGAAATGTTCCTGGTGCAATGCCTCCGTCGTTGGCAACGACGACGTGTTGCCGATCTTCGTGAACAACGTGGATTTCTATCTGATTGAACAAATCACCATTCTGCCGGTAGACATATGCATTTGGACCATCGCGCACCACCGCTTCGGAAGGTAGAACGAATACATTGGCAAGCATTTCGACGGGTACCTCGATTCGCGTTCGTTGCCCCGGTCGGAATCGCCACACCATGAATGTCATCCCGTCTTTTTTATAAGTCCGTGACTGATTGAAGAGCGGGACAAAAAAATCGAACGTTCGCGTAGCGGTATCGACCGTGTTCGAGAGATGGCGAATCCGAAATTGCTGGTCGAGGGCTGGCCATAAGTCAGTCGAATCCTCTGCGAATTCGATTTCCAGAGCAACATTGTTCTGCGCGGCCTTTTCGAGTAATCCAGCTTCGCGCTTGAACGCATGGCCTACGACATACAAGACCTGGTGGTTAGCCAAGCGGGCCAACAGATCCCCTGCTTGAACAGTCTGCCCCAGTTCGACTCCCAGCGAATGAACTTCGTATGCGATATCTTTACCGGCGTTGAATTCAGCCACTTGTACTTCAGGCTGAACCAGCCCTTTCAGAACGGCCTCTCGAGGAAGTGTTGGCGGTGCGGCCACTTCAATGGTGGAGACAAACTTGCCATCAGCTATCGACGCAATCTGTTCCGGATTCAAGCCACGATTGAGCAGTTCTTGTTTCGACGCTTGAATCAAGGTTTGCTGTCGTTGATACTCGTTACGCAGCTCGATCATTCGTGAACCGGAAACTGCACCCGAGCTAGCTATACTGGAAAGTCGTCCGATTTGTTCCTGGACAAACGTTGCTTCCTGCGATGCTTTGAAGAGTTGTGTCTGAGTGGCTTGCAAATATTCGCTGAACAGACGCACTGTTACGAGGGTTTGTCCGGGTCGTACCGTGTCGCCTGGATAGACATGGATTTCAGAAACCACTCCCACTGCAGGAGATGTCACACCGCGATCTGAAACGCCAGGCCGATCGTCAACGACTCCTGGGATTGAAATTGACCGCCAATAGTCGGTAGGTCGTGCTGCTTTTACGACAAGGCTTAGATTTTTCCGTGCCTGTTCTTTGAGTTCGAGAATCTGAAGTTCGGGAATACCTTCAGGCTCCTGTACAGCCTGTGGAGCAGGCCCTAAAGCTCCGTCACGCGAGGAGCATCCTGGCAAAACATCGATCAAAAGTATCGACAGAACGCACGTAAGTCCAAAAGTTCGTGAGAATCCCATGGATGGAAAAGCTTCGCATTTTGAGGCTACATTGCTCAGGCGACGTATCGAGTGAGGGGTGCAGCAGGTGAAGGCTAGAGGTAAAGTGGAACTGACCAATGAAAGCGTCTGCTTTCAGTCCCAGTGAATCAAAGCCTTAGCGCAGCATAAAGCAGATAGAGCGGTAGCTCGACAGATGACGTCTCGCCTGGCAAAACACGCCAGATATTTGGGCGAGTCTGAGCCTGCCAACTCAGACTGGGTGCGACGACAGCGAGAGACGAGAAGTCCAGCGAGTTGTCGTTCGACACGGAAAACACATAGTCAGGAGCAGCGACGTAGACAGCATCAGAATCGTGGTCGCTCGACGTTGCTGGGGCTAACGGGGAATCGTTGGATTCGTGGTCATGATCGTGCTTGTGACCAGAGTGCTCATGGGACTCATGATGGTGGTGCCAATGGTGGTCGCTACCTCCGACGTGGAAATGAGCGCGTTCATGGCCTTGCGACGATTGCGTAGGGACGCCGTGCGAGTGAGCAAACGAGTTGCCCAGCACCAAAATCGGCATCAGTAGAATCGCAATCAATTTTTGAGTCATGCACCTCATCCTGTGAGCAGTATAGTTGCCAAAGGCACTTTGACCAGATTTTCGAGTACGTTCGCAGGTTTTTGGCAAGTGGAAGCCGAAAAGCACCCATGGAACTGGAAGAGAGCACTCCCACAGGAGCATGAGTTTTTGTCTTTCACTTTTTTTGCTACGAAAGTGATGCCATCTTGCCTTGCAGCTTCGAAATCCTTGTTCTCGTGGGGTAACCATATTTACATTACTGGACGACGGCAAACTCATGCCAGGCGACGATCAAAGATTACCCAGTTATGGGAACTACCTTTCAAGTAAGTCCAGAACTGAGATTTACATTCGATGCGCCACGAACATTCCCACCGAATGCGGTGGGTTGGGATCGATGTTGAATGCGTGGGTCTGGCCCAGGAAATTTGCCAACAGAAGATTGTCTTTGCGGCTGTGCCATTCGCCACGGATCCAGCCGATGCGATCCATGTGGCCACGAGCTGAGAGCTCGGAGACGATTAGGTATTCCGCTCCCTCACAATCGAGCTTCATCAGGTCAACCTCGTCGATTCCGAAGTCGACGACGCGCGACCAGAATTGCTCTACGGTTAGCGCGGGGACTTCCACACCAAAATCCCGGTAACGCGGCTCGAGCGATTCCCATACGTCGGGAACGTAGTCAGCCACTCGGCTGTGGGATACAGGCGAGACGAGCAAGCATTTTCCAGGCTTGTCGGTGATCGCTGCGTTGATTCGCAGCAACTGGGAATCGGGAATGTGGATCGTGTTCTTGGTCAAGAACTCAAAACTCTGCGGGTGCGGCTCAACGGCAATGATCTTGGCGCTGGGCCAATATTGATGGCACATCACGGTAAAGCTTCCGACGTGAGAGCCAATGTCGAGGACTGTACGGACGTTGTGCGGTCGCAGATCGTTGATGCGGTACTCGTCATGAAAGACGCAATTAGCGAACTGCACGCTCTCGGGTTCGATGTGGAAATCGCGGTCGTAGACTTTGTAGCGAGCGGATGTGGTCATGGGTTGGCTCCTTCCAATCAGAGGACGACGTTTGATGAAGCTAAACTGGCGGACTAATTCAAGTCGCTTCTCGTGGGGACAGTTCGACAGATGGACCACTTTGGCAGTCGGGAGCAGTTCCCAGAAACGAGGCATCCAGTACTGGGTGTTGAACTCAGTGGCCAATGGATAGAACGGAAACTCGCGAGCTTTGTGAGTCCCGTGAATGACGACCTTTTGGTCGCAGAAAACTCACCGCAACAGAGAGAAAGGACGAACAGAGTGAGAGTGATCGAGGAAATCACAACCATTGACGAACGGATTGATTTCCACTCGCTTCGCCATACCTGTGCGACTTGGTTGATCCACGCGGGGGCGGATGTCAAAACGATCCAGTCCGTGATGAGGCATGCTGATACGAATGCTGTGGGCGAACGGAGGTAGTGGATGTTGTTAAACTTCCCGATGAATACGGATCTTTAACAAGATCCACTACGGTAATTCGTTGACGGGGCTTACTCGACGACGGAGCGTCGTGCCACATTGGCCATTCCCGGGATCGGAGGCAGACGCGGTGGCGAGATTGCGGGGTGCGTTTCGCACAAGCGAGGTGCTTTTGGCCATAGGGACGGATGAATCCGGAACTCGAGCGAGGCTACAGCGCAACCTACAGCAGACAGCGCGCTTTGGAGTGCGAGATGGGGCGGGGGGCTCACGACGGCGGAGCGTCGTGCCACTATGGGGAAAACCTCGAATTCGCCAGGGGAACTCGAGGTTTTTCAGGGAAAGATGCGAGTGAGAGCGGAGGGACTCGAACCCTCGACCCAAGGATTAAAAGTCCTTTGCTCTACCGACTGAGCTACGCTCTCGCGTTGGGGGTGCCAAAATTCCTACAGTGCGTTGTCCGTAGTCTTCAGGCATTGTTAACCAAGTTTCGGTGACGCGGTGACTGGTGACGCGGTGCCACGTGATACAGCGACAACTGAGTCTTGCCTACCCACCGTTTTCCTCCCGAGGGAGCGCCGATGGGGTAGGATACGACTGTCCGGCATGTTGCCATGCCGTCGGCCATTCCCTGGTCTGCCCTGGATAGTAACAAAGTGCCTCGATTTTTGAAGGGGTTCGCGTTTGCTCACCCCGTTTTTTGACATTTACCAGTCGTCCATTTCACTCCCCACCCATCATGACTCCTGCCAACATCCCTATATGTCAACGAATTCGATCCTTGCTGCACTTATTAATATTTTTAATATTGTCGCAGCCGGGGCTGGTTTGGGCCGGGGCTTCGTCGGCTTCTTGGGTGGTAGTGGTCAATGGCAATTCGGTCAACTCCCGGTCCTTGGCAAACCACTTTTGCGCCCTTCGCAATATCCCGTTCCGCAACGTGGTGATCCTAAAAACACTTCCCGATCGTGATCGCGTTACCGTCGATGAGTTTCGCGAACTGATCCTGGGGCCGGTGCTGCGTGAAATCGAAGCCCGAGGATTGACCCCAGTCATACAAGGCATCGTTTACTCGTCCGATATGCCGACCTCGGTCTCGATCCAAGGGGACCTAACCGAACTAAAAGAACGTTCCCAATACTTGACGCCGGTGGCCTCCATCAACGGCTTGACCTACATGTTCCGATGGGTTCAGGCCAAAAACCCTGCCTACATCGGTTTCGATTCGAATTGGTACGCAGCCCGCGAAGGAAGTAGTTTGCTCAACGTCGTCACCGGCTCACCCGAAGTCCGACAGCAACTTCAAGAGTGGATCGAGAACGGTCAACACGAAAAAGCAGCCGAAGAGTTTGAAAGACTCCGCACCGCGCTCGGCAACCCTTTCCCAAGCGACTTTCTGGCCGCTCGCCAATGGGCATTGGCTGGCAACAAGGACAAAGCCATCGAGCGCTTGAGCTTGTCGATCCGAAACGGATGGCGCTACCGTCGCGAAATCACCAACGACCCGGCCTTCGACTCCTTATCCGAAGACCCGAAGTTCAAACAAGTCGTCGCGCGCTGTCCCAACGATGATTTTCGCTACTTAAGCACGCGCGGCTTCGATGCCCGCACGTTTTACGCACCCAACACCTTGGAAGCAACCAAACCTGAGCAAGGCATGTCGTACATGCTATCGATGGTCCTGAGCGTCACGCGTGATCAAGGCATCACACATCCCGAAGCCGTTGCGCATTTGCAGCGCAGCGCATTGGCCGATTACAGCCGTCCAAACGGATCCTTTTACTTTGCTAAGACCAGCGATGTGCGTACCACCACCCGCGAACCGACCTTCGCTTTGGCTGTCGAAAAACTAAAGGCATTAAGGATGGATGCCCGAGTGATCAACTACCAACTGCCACCGTTCGGTTCGAGGACCTCCGGTGTCATGTTCGGAATGGCCGAGTACGATTGGTCCCGCACGGGCTCGCGCCTCATGCCAGGCTCCATCGCCGAAAGTTTGACCAGCTTCGGCGGCGCGATGACCACCGACAGTCAAACCAAAGGGACCGAACTGTTGCGATTCGGCGCTGCCGCAAGTAGCGGTGCTGTCACCGAACCCTATGCCATCCAAAGCAAATTCCCCAACCCTATGATGCACGTGCACTACGCCGAAGGATTGACCTGCGCCGAAGCATTCTACGAGTCGCTCCTGTGCCCCTACCAACTATTGATCTTCGGCGATCCGCTGTGCCAGCCGTTTGCCGAGCCCCCGCGATTCCGTATATCAGGCGTTGATAATCGCCAACGTGTGACCGGCGATCTCGAAATGACTCTGACGGCCACCGAGGACGAGAACACCGTCGATCCCGTCCATCTGATGTGGATGGTCGACGGTGCGCCGAAAACAGAGACTGTGTTTCAAAACAAAATCAGAATCCAAGTTGGCAAGAACGATCGGGGCGCACAGGAATGGCGGTTGATCGCCAAAGGCCCGAAGCCTCTTGAGAATCGGTTCGAACAATCGGTATGGGTCTCGCTCGGTGATGCGGAGTCCGAGATTACTCTCAAGGCATCGGAGGCATGGTCGACCGACGAAGGGGACAAAGTACCCTTCGAAATCGTCAATGCACCCGAAGGCAAAACCATCGGCCTGCGTCACGATTGGGAAATCATCGCCAAGCAACCGGCCGCCAGCCCCAAATTCTTAATCGACCCGGATTGGTTGGGTTACGGACCCGTACGTCTTCAAGGGGTCGTGCTCGATGACGATGGCAAGGTAACGCTGGCCAGCCAGCCGGTCACTATCGTGCTGACCAAGTCCGCGACTCGTGACTGACACACCTCAGCATGAATGAAATACCTCAGCCCGATTCTGTGATTTCGGATTCCGTCGCTGCCACATCCGCACCCGCATGGAAATTTTGGATTGGGCCGGGTCTGTGTGCAATGGCCGCTGTCCTGTGGAGCACCAGCGCTCTGTTCGCTCGGTCGCCGTTGTTCGAGACTTGGCCGACCGAGTACCGCGGTGCAGCCATCGGATTGTGGCGGGCATTGTTCGCATTGCTGATCTTGGTGCCATTGGTAAGACGAATTTCCTGGGATTGGAAATTCGTGCCCATGACGCTCTGCTTTGCACTGATGAATTGGACCTACCTCACGGCCCTCGTCGGCGGTCCACCTGCCAACGCGATTTGGTTGCAGAACTTGGCGCCCGCTTGGGTCATGCTGGTTTCGGTCTTGGTGCTGCGCGAGCCGACGATTCGCAAGGATTGGTGGATGCTCGGGCTGTGCATCGGCGGCGTTCTCTTTATCCTGGCCATGCAGAATACGTTCGGGCTGCCTTCACTCAACAACCGCTGGTGGGCACCATGGTTAGCGATCGCTTCGGGGATATGCTATGCCGGGGTGATCTTGAGTTTGCGATCGCTGCGGGCCCACGACCCAGCTTGGTTGATCACCCTCAATCACGTCGTTACCGCCTTGTTCATGGCACCGCTGGTATGGGCGAGTGGCGTTGGATTACCAACAGGTGGCATGTGGGTGCTACTGGTAGGGATCGGTGCTATTCAAATGGGTACGCCTTACCTACTCTTCGCGCGCGGACTGAAATCGACGCCCAGCCACATCGCTTCGCTGATCACTCTGCTCGAGCCGGTCATGCTGCCACTCTGGGTGCATTTAGCCCGGAGTGGCGAAGCTGGTTATGAGCCACCTCCGTGGTGGACCTGGGTCGGAGGGTTGATGATTTTGAGCGGATTGTTTTTGAGATACTTGCCCATGCCTGGCAATCGACGCATGCTGCCGAACAAGTAGCACTGCGCGCAGCGCCTCTCTAATCGGCGGGGTCCAGTTCCGCAAGTTTCCATTGAACGCGACCGATGGCGTGCGAGCATCCGGTGGTGGGGTCGACATCGCACCAAGTCGCCGACAACCGAGGATCTTCGGTCGCCACGTGGAAGGTGTTGGGACTGAAGCACAGGGTCGTATTGAGGACAGGCTCGATCTCGCGACCGAGAATGCTGCGGTACGGACCGGTCATGCCAACATCGCATTGAAAGGCGGTACCTCCCGGTAGCAGTTGCTCGTCGGCTGTGGCCACATGCGTGTGCGTTCCCAAGACAGCACTCACTCTCCCATCGAGGTAGTACCCCATGGATTGCTTGTCACTCGTGGCCTCGGCATGCAGATCGACCAGCCGAATGCGAACGTCGCTGGGAATTGTCGCCAGCACGCGATCGGCGGCTTCGAACGGACAGTTAACGGGCCGCATAAAGACACGGCCGAGCAAGCTCATGACGGCCACCGGAACACCCGACTTCGTTCGCACAATGGCATGGTCCAGACCGGGCGCATCGGCTGGAAAATTTGCAGGTTTCACGATATTCAAATGCGCGCGTAGTACTTTGTCGATCTCACGCTTCTTATAGATGTGATCGCCCAGGGTGACTGCATTCACACCCGCTGTTATCAACTGATCGTACTGCTTAATCGTCAGCCCGGCACCATCGGCGGCATTCTCCGCATTGGCCACGATGACATCGCAGCCCTGACGACGTAGCTCTGGAATGCTTCGGATGGCGATCGTCATCCCAGGCTTGCCAACGATGTCACCAATCAATACCAGCCGCACGTGCTCTGGGTTCTTTTCAGGAAGTTTTTGCATCAACCAACCGTTGCCAGATACCAAACAGGGTTCGCACCAAGGATACTCTTGTGTGCATCATACGTGGAATTGCTGCGTGCGATGCCCGACGTCACGATTGAGTCCCCCGACTTGTTTTGGATCCCTGTTGCGAGGCATCGATGTCCCTACCCGAAGTGAACGAGCCGTTCGACCCCAATCGTTTGGAACTTCCGGCACCGCCGTTATTGACTTACTACATCCTGGGTACGCTTTTTTCAGGTCCTTTCCTCGTGCTTTTACTGCCTCCCCTTTGGATTCGCTACAAGACGCTCAAGTATCAATTCGAGGACGGAGCGTTGCGGATGCAGGTCGGATTCCTTTTTCGAAAGGAGACCGTTACAGCGTATCGGCGCATTCAGGATATCCATGTCACCAGCAACGTGATTCAACGTTGGTTAGGAATCGCAAGCATCAGTATCCAAACCGCGTCCGGGAGTGCCATGCCGGAGATTGTCCTCGAAGGGGTAACGCAACCGGAAAAGATGCGAGACTGGTTGTACGAGCGACTGCGCGGGGCCAAAGGTGGCAGTGCCCCCGGAAATTCTCCCGGATCGATTTCAGGCCATGCTCCTTCTACGGCAAATACACTGCAATCCGACCAAGCAAGCGATGAGGTGGTGGAGTTGCTTTCCGAAATCCGCGACAATCTCGCCACCCTCGCCCGACGCAGCCATCGAGGTGACGCATGAAAGAACGTGGAGCCGTACACGAAGCCTGCAAATGGTGTTATCGCGGAATCTGGGGCGTTCTGACTCCGTACTTCAAGTTGCCTAAGGAACCACCGAATTTACCGCGAGCCGCTGGTGAGACGGTGGAATACCTGCATCCGTCGGAAGAATATCTGCGTTATCGCAAGTTCCAATTTTGGATCATGCTGTTCGTGATGGACATCTTTTTCACGATCGTTTGGTTGATAATCTTCGTCAGCTTTCCCATCGTCGGAATTCTAATTACGCCCTTGGCGTTGGCCATCATCATTCTGCCGGACATCGTGGCGTACATTGGAATCCATCTCAATTACGACACGACGTGGTATGTGTTGAGTGATCGGACGATGCGCTTGCGGCGCGGGGTGTGGACGATGCATGAGACGACCATCACCTTCGAAAACATCCAGAACATCCATGTGCAGCAAGGACCTCTGCAGCGCTGGTTCGGTTTCTCCAACTTGATGGTGCAGACCGCGGGCGGAGGTGGTGACGCGGCGCATGGAGGGGGTATGTCCGGAGCGCACGTGGGTGTCCTCGAAGGACTGCATAACGCGCAAGAGATCCGCGAGCGCATCTTAGCACGATGTGGACGGAATGCTGGTTCCGGACTTGGGGATGAGCTTACCGATACCGAACGGACCAGCATCGACGACCGTGTGACGACGGTCGCGTTGGCTTCGCAGACCGCGATCCTGCGCGAAATTCGCGACATCACGCGCGGCATGGCGTACCGTAGTGATTGATCACGAATTGGACGCACCGGTGCGTATCGCACTGTTCATTCATGCCATGCATGGTGGAGGAGCCGAGCGTCAGATGAGTTACTTGGCAAGCGAATTGGTTCGCCAGCGCTACTCCGTGTGTTTGTTCACGTTGGCCCCAGAGAGTCCCTCGGACTACGCGTGCGATGCGCGTGTGCAGCGGCGATGTTTGGAACTCGTGGTTCCGTCCGGAGGATGGCTGGGCGGACTGATGGCGAACCGAACGCGCATCCTGGCCTTGCGCCGCGCTGTCCAAAACTGGGGTGCCCACTTGGCGATCAGTTTCTGCGATACCAACAACATCTTGGCCGGTCTTGCACTCGGCAACACGCTGCCATTGATCGTCTGCGAACGAAGCGATCCGAGGCGACAACGGTTGTCGAAGAGCTGGGAGTTTTTGCGAGTGCGAGCCTATCGGCAAGCTGCGGGTGTGGTGGCGCAGACGCCGTCGATCACGGAATACTTGCGAGACCGATTGGGGAACCCCTCGCCGCGACCATGGTTGGAAACCATTCCTTCGGCCATCGTGTTGCCGGAATTGTCTCTGGATGCCATTCAATCGGCTCGCGATCGAGCGCCCAGTCGGAGGCTGCTGATGCTGGGTCGGTTGAGTTCCGAAAAGAAAATCGATCGCGGCTTGAGGGCTTGGGCCAGCTTGGCAGCTCGACATCCGGAATGGGTCCTGCGGATCGTAGGAGACGGACCTCAGCGTTCGGAGTTGGAGTCTCTGGCATCCAAACTGGGAGTTTCGGGTCAGGTCGAATTCGTTGGTTGGAGCAAGGATGTATGGCAGGAGTACCGCGATGCCCATGTCTATGTTTTGACTAGCGAATACGAGGGGTATCCGCAAGCGTTGATCGAAGCCATGGCGAGCGGGCTGCCGGTCGTCGCGTGGCGTTGTAGCGATGCGGTCACGGAGTTGATTTCGGATGTCACATTGGGGCGGACTGTATCCGACTCCGATGCGCTGGAGAAGTCGTTGCAAGAATTCCTAAGTGACGATTCGCTTCGGCGGGCGGTCGGCGATGCAGCTGCCAAACAGGCTGCGAACTATGCTTGGGAAAGAATCGCACCACGCTGGCTGGCGGTGATCGCCCGCGCTAGTAAGCGATGAGCGCCAGGGCTGGTACTTGGTGATCGATCGCGTTCTTCGGTCCGTACCTTAAAAAGTTCTGAGGTAGGCAAACAGGTCAGCGACTTCTTGATTGGTTTTGCCTTCCAACAATCCAGCGGGCATAAGTGATTCCGTCGAGTAGGCCTTCTCCTGAATATTATCTTGATTGATGCGTAGGATGGATCCATCGCCGGCTTGCAACGTCACACCATCGGCGGCGTTGTAGATGATCATCCCGGTGAGGACTTCATCATCGGTGGTCAGGACGCGGACAGCTCGATAGCGATCGGATATGTCGCGACTGGGTTCGTAGATGGCATGCGCCATGTCGAGTGTCGAGAAGCGTTTGGCAACACCGACCAAGCTCGGCCCGAGCGAGCTTTGACCGCCATGGCACAGGGCGCATTTGGCTTGGTAGAGCACGATGCCTTTTCTGGGGTCGCCGCGGAGCGCATCGAGTTCGCGAGCAGTGGCTTCGAGATCGATCGTGCGCGGGGGTGGGATCAATTCGTTCCACTGCGCATCATCGAGCTGACTGCGGTAGTAGGATTCCCATTCGGGCCAAGCATCGGTTGTGGGGGCTGCGGGTAGTTGGGAACGGACGGCGATCGCTCGTGCGCGTGCCAAGACCGCGGGTCGCGGTAGGGAAGTGCTGGTATTGAGGCTGGCCGAAACAAGCTTGGCGATCGCTGGAATCTCACGTTGAGGTTCCCGTGCATCGAGGGATGCGAGTCCACGCCACGCATTGGGCCAAACCGCACGGTCGTCGACCTCGAGGCTGTTGAGATACAGTTCGTATTCATCTTCGCGCGGTGCATTGGAGAGCAATTCCACACAGATCGGTCGCAAGGTGTCCAGCGCGCTGGCTTTGCGCAGGGCGGTTCGCATGGCTTCATCAACGTGACCGATGGCCGCGTAGCGAACGAGCGAGATCGACCATTCGTCGGCCGGAGCGGTACATAAGTACTGACGCATCTTCGCCTTGGCCGCATCCTGAATGTTCGGCGGAAAGGCATTGATCAAGGCAAGGTCTTCGTTGCAGCAAGGGATTGGCAAATCAATAAAGGCATTGCCCAGCTTCGTTCCTTTGCGGAGCAAGGAGGTGACCAATTGATTGAGACGAATGGGCCATTGGTTGTCGGTGTACAGGCCGCGGTCTTTTACCTTGCGCACCATCTCGGCCAGCGCCATGGCGACTTTGGATGTCCAAGCTTCCGTCCACGGAGCGTTGCATTGTGCGAGGCAGCACAGCATGTGGATGTCGGATGTCGGGTGCGAGTCGGGTTGGATTTGATCGAGAAGGTAGGCGGTGCATTCTGGATCGCTGGGTTCCATCATGGCCATTGTCCGCAAGGCTTCGGCGTGCAGGATGACTTGTCCGCGCTTCTCGGCTTGCGTGGCGACGTACAACCCCCAACGGGCCCAGCTATCGCGAATCGATGATTCTATTTGGTTGGTGTTGAGACCGCGATATCCATCGCTCGTGTCGGCCGGCGCATCGGTTTGCAATGGGAAGGTCCAGCGCCGGTCACCCATCGCGGCTTGAATGATCGTGAGTTCCTCAAACTGATCTCGGGCGGTCAATGTTTGACGATCACCCGACAGGTGTTGACTGAGGAGTCCCAAGATCGATGCATCGGAGCCCACGCGAGTCGCGTTGAAGAGCAACCGGCCGGTTTGAAGATCCAGTCGATTGTTCAGCAATTGGGGCGATGGTGGCTGGCCCGTGCGACTCAAGGCCCAGAGCCAAGTGCGGCGGAGTGCGTTGCCGGCGGGACCGTCATCCACGGAAAAATGGTTTGAATTGGCCATAGACCAGCGTTTGATTCCCATGGCTTCCCAGCACAAGCGGGCTTCGGCAGCGCCCAAGTGTTCCTCCCAATGCGTGCCCGCCGAAGGCGTGCCTGTAGATGTTGTGCCCGCCGAAGGCGTGCTCAATGCAGGTGTTTCGGTGTTGGCGATTTTCAATCCGCGTTGCAACTTGGCTTCGTCCACGGGAGCAAAGGGATGACGACCTGCGATCCACCAAGCTGCGGCTCGGGAACTTGAGGACGCGCTGGCTGCGTCGAGTAGGGCTTCGATAGGAACGCGTTCGCCGTTGCGGGTCAGGATCTGAGCGGCGCGCTGTATTCGGCTGGCCACTGCGTCCGTCGGACCATCGAGAGGTATTTTTCCTGAGACAACTCCCAGCAATTGACGTTTGGCCGCCGGCGTAAGCGATTTGCGCCATTGCGATTCCGACCATGCAGTCCAAGGGGCGGGTGCGGTTAGGATCGTCTCGAGTCGTTGCGCGTCAGAGCTGGTGACCAATTGCGCTTGAATGGCGGTGCCGAAGGTGCTGCGGGCAGACACTTCCGGTGTGTTAACTGCATCGGTTGCTACGGACGCGCCGGAAGTATCTCCACGGTAGGACACTCGGTAGATCGCACCCGTAGTACCGCGGCCACCGACGCATAGAAGCAAGCTGCCGTCGGGGGCCACGCATACATCGGTGGGTGCAAATCCGACCGTGCCGCTGGGTTCGATGAAGACTTCGGAGGGGATTTTGTCGGGGATGCGCTGCGATGGTTCGAGATTCAAGGCAGGGTAGATTGCCAGCACCCGACCGAATGTCCAATCCAGCACGAAGACAGCGTCGTGATATTTTTTAGGAAAGACACGGTGCTGGTAGACAGCCACGCCGGTCGGAGAACCGCGTCCCAACCGTGCTAGGACTTGAGGCATCGTGACCCGTTGGCCATCGTCCTTCCATGCGGACCCACACCAACCGCCATCGGAGCCAGGTCCGAGGACCATGACTCGTGTCGGTCGGTACCATGGCAAGGTGGCTTCGCGTTCGTCATCGCTGTCGTAGGTTACGATCTGACCGTCCGGCAGGAAGTCGAAGTCGTAGCAATTGCGGAGGCCGTGGGCAAACACACCGCGGCGCGAAAAATCGGGACTGATCCGCCATAGAGTGCCCGCGCGTGCTCGCGTCACTGGGGCCGACGAATCGTTAGCCATTCGGCCCAGATTGGCTGCGAAATTACCAGCCACCAAGTACCAATAGCCATCCGGACCGCGTTGGATCGAATGCGCGTCATGCTCGCCGCCGGTCGGGAGATCGAGCAGTTTGGTGGGCCGCGTGTTAGCGACCAAATCGCCATCGGTATCTTCGGATCGCCACAGCCCGCCATCGGAAACCCAGTAGAGCGTCTGCCCCTCAACCCACAGCCCTTGTGCTCCTTGCTTGACATCCTTCGTCCAAGCCACCGCAGAGTCATAGACTCCGTCGTTATCGCGATCCAGAAGGGTTTTTAGATAGCCAGGCCCAGAGATGATCGGTCGACCTTCCGCATCCAAGGTCATGCAGAAGCAGTCGTGAGCCAGCGAGTCGTCGGCCACCCGCTTCACTTCGAATCCGTCAGGCACATTCAGCGGAGGTTCTTGTCCAGATATTGGCACCATCCACCAACATTGCGCAACACCAATCAACGCGATTCGCACACACAGCAAACACGTTTTCCACGAATCGATCAACACAAATGCGGTTCCAAGTCGGGTGTTTTGGAATATTCTTGAGGCTTGGGCCCGAGCCATGCAAAGGTTGGACCTTCGTTGCATATACTGCCTATGTTACCGAATCCCAAGAAAGAAACAGGCCGCACGCGAGGAAAAAGTCATGGTTCGTCATTGGAATTCTGCGATCGTTACGCTGCTCACGATAGCGATGAGTGGACCTGTCGCATGGGGGCAATGGAGCGCGGTCGAGCAACCCGATCAAGTGGATATTCTTCACGCTGGGCAACTCATCACATCGTACGTATTCCGATCCGGTTTCAAACCGGTCTTGTGGCCGATTGTGGGCCCGGATGGTCATCGCATGACCCGCAGCTACCCCATCGATGCCACGCAGCCCGGTGAGGACCATGACCATCCGCATCATCGCGGTCTGTGGATGACGTTTGGCGAAGTGGACGGGATGGATTGGTGGGCCGAAGGCACGGGTCGCGGAACTGTCGAACATCAACGGGTGGTCGAACGGATCGAAACGGATTCTTCCGCGGGCTTGATCGCGGAGCATGTTTGGAAGAGTCCGAGCGACGATGAAGGCAAGGCCAAAGGAACGGTGCGCGATGTGATCAACGAAACATGTCGTTATGAGGTCAGCGGCACTCCCGACGAAACGATCATCGATTGCGAATATGTTTTGCGAAGCTCGGACCCCAAGCGGGAAGTAGAATTCGGCGATACGAAGGAAGGCATGTTTGCCATCCGCGTGCCCGAGCCCATGCGCGGTGACAAACCGGGTGGTCAGCTTCTCAGCAGCGCGGGGGACCGAGGCGGAGACGTGTGGGGCAAGTCAGCGGCGTGGGTCGACTACTCCGGGCCTGTGATCGCGGACTCGCCCGAGATCTATGGCATCGCCATTTTGGTCCACCCCACCAGCTTTCGCGCCGAAGGCTTATGGCATGCCCGCACGTATGGCCTCTTTGCCCACAATCCTTTCGGCGTGCATGATTTTCTGCCCAATCGAACCAAGACACCTTCTGCGGAGATCATCCCTGCGTACGAAGGAGGGTATCGGTTAGCCGCAGGTGAGGCGTTGCATTTTTGTTATCGCGTCATCTTGCACCGCGATCGGTGGTCGGTCGAAGAGGGGAATCGACGGATGGAGGTCTATGCCAGTCAGCAGCCTCGGCTACGCTAAATCAATTCCGAACGAGGAATAGGTTGCTGCCCCTTCTCGATGTTCTATTGTTCCATGCTTCATTTCTTAAAGTCCATGCCCCACGCCCAGAGGAAAATTTCAATTGAGTAGTGGTGCCGATGCCAACGTGAGCTTCACGTGTCCCCAATGCCAAAAGCGTCTGAAGGCCCCTCCTGCCTTTTCGGGAAAGCGGGTGGAATGCCCGCGCTGCAAGACCAAAGTCATGGTCCCCGCACCCATCCAGGACGAGGGGGACGCGGACGCATGGCTGGCGCTCGATGGTCTGCCGGAACCCAGCCTTTCCGAGAAGCAGCCCGCGAGGACGCCTGCGCCACCCAATCAACAACCCGCGAGGCCCATCCAAAAACCCTCTCCGGCCATCCAAAAACCGGCGCTCCCCAATCAGAAACCTAGGCCCGCAGCCAAGCCGGAAGAACCCTCCTTGCCGCCCGTTAGCGGGCGATCGCAACCGAGTATCTTCGATGATGACTTGCCGGAGCTCGCCGCCATGGCCGATGCGGGCTTCCCGTCGTCGGCTCCGATCACCTCGGGCATCGAAGCTGCACTGGAACAACTCGCGCTGAGCGATGGGTCCATGCAGGAGCACTTTCGACTACCGGAGGACGAGGAGTTCTCGTTCCCGTGCAAAGTCTGCGGCACCTTGCTGTACGTAGCAATGTCGCGGGTAGGATCGATGACGCGGTGCCCCGATTGCCATTCGGAGATCAGTGTGCCGTCGCCGAAGATTAAAAAGAAACCGGCCAAGATGCCTATGCAACAGGAGTCGGGGCCGGAGGTTCGTTTGTCTCCAGTTCAAGGAACGAATCCTCGGCAGCCGCAGGCCGAATCGGCTCAGACCAAGCAGATACTCGAGAAGGCCGCCCGCGAGATGGAGCGGGAGCGGGAGGAGCTCGATCCGGTCGCCACTTCGTTCGATTCCAAGCGATGGTTGTCGATGATCTTTGGTTACCTCCGCGATCCAGGAGTCATCATCGTAGCCGGCACGCTTGGTATTTTCGCTGCGGTTTGCTTCTACGCACTGCATGCCATCGGTAGTTTGGAATTGTCCCCACTCCAAATTTCGTTCATTCGCGGTGCTGTCTTTATCGTATTGGGGATCCCGCTGCTGGTCTCAATCCTACTGGGATGCTTGGCCATCATTCCTATGGCCGCCAATCGCAAGACGCGGGTAGAAGATTGGCCTTTTGCTCGCCTAGGGGATTCGATTGGCGAAGCCATGATGGGCGGCGTGGCCATTTTTGTTGGCGCCATCCCTGGAGGGATTCTGGCATCGATCTTGGCCGCCGTGGGTGCCCCAGTCATCTTCAGTGAGATTTTGACGCTCGTTTCGATTTGGGGTCTGACCCCGATCCTGTTGTTAGGGATGATCGACAACAATAGCATCACCCAACCGATATCGAAAACGGTATGGAAGTCACTATCGGCCAAACCGGACGCTTGGGGCGCGATGTACTTTCAAACCGCGCTTGCAATGACGCTACTATTCGTTATCTATGTGATGGGGATTCTCTCGGGACCTGCCTACTCGGCGGCGTTTGGATTCGTGTTGCCGGTGATGGTCTTTTTCATCGCCAACCAGTATGGTTTGCTAGCGGGCCGCATCAGCGACGTCACCGATTTGGGCTACGACGGGGATTTCTCCGAAGACGAGGTCAATACGTGATGCGACCAATCATCTGGGTTAGCGGAACACGGCGCGAGGGGAACCATGTCGAGTAAAAAACATGCCGAGTGAAGGAGACTACGAACGCCGAACCGAGACGCGCGCCGTTTGGCAATTGGCACTATACGTTTTAGGCGTGGTGGTCATCAGCACCCTACTACTAGGCGTCAATGCGGGCATGATCTTCGGGTTGGCCAAAGCGCTCGAAGAGAGCATGCAGAGCATCCCGTTGATCGAACCTCTCACACAGTACGCGATCTATGTGATCCCTATGCTGCTGCTGTGTCTAGAATGGTACGTGTGGGACATTCTCAGCTCCTCACGCCGCCGCCCTCGATCTCGATTTTGAACAAACGGTTTGTGATTGGGACTGCTATTGCATTGAGTGCAAGCTTGGGTATACGCTCGCCACTACGATGCGAAGAGAGTGGTCCATGCAATTCAAACAAGGAAGTCAAAGCCGCTGCTCGATTTGGGTAGCGGTTTTTTGGTTCTTTGCTGCAATCGTCTCACTCGGCGATTCACTCTCCGTTGCACAAGAAAGTTCAGTGCAGGACGGTTACATTATCGAGTCCTTCCCTGCGGAAGGCGCGTTAGCGACCAGCGAGGCTAACGGTCACAGCTTCGTTAAGCAGCCGTTGATAGCTACTCCGGAGTTTGGACTAAAAGAGCTGCTCTACACGATCGTTGTGGTCGAGGTACCAACGGAAAATGCGAGTCCAATTGTCAAAGATTGGAATTTAACGGGCAGTTCAACGCGCCTCATGCAGAAATCAAACGCCGGTTACCTTCAGAAGAGTGCTGTTGTACCTACGTCCGCTACCGGTTCTGCCACTACGTTTGAAGTTCGGATTTCCGACACACTGAGTAATGATCAATTGAACGAGCTTATCGGATTGGGGAAGGTAATTTCCTCCCCCGAGATCGTGGGGCAAAACGGTGCGGAAGTTCATGTGCGACTTGGCCATGAAGTTCCATTTGTCGCCTCATACGAACCGGTAAAGGACCAGTACGGCAATGACAGTTCAACCATGCAGCCAATGGTTGTAAAAATCCTTGACGGCATCCATTTGAATCTGACGGGCGCTTTGGCTGACAACCAAAAAAGCGTTCGATTGGGGATTGAGATTGAACATTCTCAATTAAAAGGAATGACGCCGTTTACATTCGAATCCGGGCAAGGGCCGCTCACGGTGCAGCAGCCCGACGTCTCGGTCTCTGGAATTTCGACAGTCTGCCAGGCTCCAGTCAACAAGACAATCGCTTTATGCAGCGGACCAATCGTCCGAGAGTTGGTCGTGGAGAAAAACGTTCCGATGATCGGACGAATTCCTTACGTGGGAAAACTGTTTAAGAAGACTGTGAAAGCGACGGAGTCGATATCTACGATCCTCCTAATTCGATGCCAGAAACACACAACTGGAAGACCCTAACCCACCGGACATCTCTGAGATCCTGGGCGAGATCAGCGGCCTGTTGGACCGGTCGATCACAGGGCTCAAAATCCGCGAGGCGGGACCACCGGCGATGGACCTGTCGAAAATTAACTTTGAAGCCCTGGCAAAGCGATTCAAGGAATCCAAACACAAGAACACGGACTTGGAAGCGCTCAAAGCCGCAATCCGCTCACGTCTGGAGAAGCTGTTGCGACTGAATCGCACCCGCGCCGACTTCACGGAAAAATTTGAGACCTTGATCGAAAGTTACAATGCCGGCAGCCGTAGCATCGAAGAATTGCTGGACGAATTGGTCAAACTATCAAAGAGTCTAGACGTCGAACAAGAACGGCACGTGCGCGAGCAACTAAGTGAAGAAGAGTTGGTCATCTTCGACATTCTGACACGGCCCAGCCCTGAACTGAACACCGCCGAGCGGGCCGAGGTCAAGAAGGTGGCGAGGGAACTACTCTCGCACCTCAAGAAGCTTCTGGTACTCAATTGGCGGCAGAAGTCATCGTCACGCTCGCGACTAAAACTGGTCATCGAGGATACGCTCGATTCCGGTCTGCCACGTGCGTACACACCTGAGGTGTACCACCAAAAGTGCTCTGCGGTGTTCGAACACGTGTATGAGAGCTATCCCGAGCGGAACGCCGGCGTGTACGCCGGGGCTGGATAAGTGTTGGATATTCGACGAGCATGAAATGCTAGTGCCAACGGATTGAGAAAGGCGTAGAGTTGCGTTCCCCTTAACTCATCACAAAGTACGTCAGCCTCTGGTAAAATTGACCTAATGAGCCGACCTGCAAAATTCGAAATCAACGTCAATGAAGTGTTTCCTCGCTTAAAGAATGCACCGATTGTGGAGGCGGTCATTCAGTTCAACGCTCCGCCCACAAAGCCTCTTGAGCCAGCAGAGTTAAAGCTTGCAATCCAACCAAAGTTCGGCGACGCCAAGATCACGGACCAGATGCAATTGGAAGCTGGAATCACGGATTCCCCTACCGGTATGGAGTTGCGGCACAAGTCGCAATGGGATGGCCTGCGAATCACTTCCGAGGATAGAAGACACATTTGCCAGTGGAAACGAAACAGCCTGATATTCAGCCGATTGGCTCCATACGAGGATTGGGATACCTTTCTGGCATCAGCTTTACCGTTTTGGGAAGCGTACCAAGAAATTCACGCACCGGAGGTGATTGAAGGGATTGGTGTCCGGTTCATCTCGCAAATTGAACTCAAGTCGAACCAAAAAGTCTCCGATTTCGTGACGAAACCGCCACCTCCACTCCGGGGTATCGGACTACGATCGGAATCGTTCTTCCACCAGGACACAATACCCGTCACCGGGTATCCGTACGAAATCCGATTGATCCGTACCATGCAACGGGCCGCTGATGCTGCTGTTAAAGAATCGATTCTGGTCGTGGATATTGACGTATCCACTACAGTTGCGACTATGTTTAACGAACTGGAGCGAACACTCCGGGAGATTCGATTCCTGAAGAACAAGGTGTTCTTTGGGTACATGAAGGACGCCGAGAACAAATTTCGTTAAGCGTAGAAGCGATAATGAACCATTCAAACTTTGTCGGCCTGAGCAAAACAGCGCAGTTGCTTGAGAGAACCCAGGGCTCGATTTTGGAACGCTATCGGCAAGCGGTTACGGTGTCGCGGCAAGAATTGCTCGATTCGCTCTTTGAAACTTGGCGATCGGCCAACGAAACCTGGAAAGTAGGCGAGGACGAGCAAATCATTGAGGAGGATGTAATGGAGACGGCCCTCCGTTTGATTCAATCGCTTCCTCTTGGTACTCCTCTGCCGTCGGTAACAGGCGAGCCAGATGGTCATATCAATCTGGAATGGTATCGCAGTCCCCGGCGATTACTCACCATTAGCGTCGCGCCATACGGTCGCTTGCACTGGGCGGCGCTCATTGGCACCGAGGATCCTCGTGGTTCTTGCCAGTTCGTCAACCGAGTTCCCAAAACGTTGCTCTACTACATTTCTCGGATCGCGGACAATGATTGATCCGAATAATGTGCCACCCGTTGCCGACAATGAGTTGCTGGCACGGTTTATCGTGCACGGCAACGAGACGCGTGAAGACGGATCAGTGAGGCCGAAGCTCTTTCTTCCCTATTCTCGTGTCGAAATTTCGGTGAATCGACATCGTGAAGCGACACCCGACGAAACTTGGCAGGCGGCCCGTAATGTGGCTTTATCGCGGAACAAGACTCTTTACGGCCTGGTAAATATTCGCTCAAGTAGCTGCCACATTAAACCGCTGGATGTCGCTGCGACACCGATATTACCGAAAAACCCGAACCATGCTGACATCATCGGATTCCCTCCCAAGAAGGAAGAGCAAATGTCGCTTGCCACAAAGCTTGCCGCAAAGACAGAGGGCAAATGGGTTAAAGCACCGCCTCCACCCGGCGATTGAGGTGGCCCATGCTTGACGGGCGCGACGATAACGAAAAAGCGACGAAGTGCAACGGCCAAAGAGCTGCGATGCGATCCTTCCGTGGCAACGATCCTCGAGCTCGTCGCGTCTTGGACGGTCCGAACTGGATGCAAACGGGCGTGAATTGTGACCGTTGCAGCCGACAGATCACAACGCGTACGGTCGCATCGTGAATTCTACTACGCGAAGTATCGTATGGCGTCGGCATAGTGAGTGAAGTACCCACCGGTTGTCGCGACATTCAAGCGGCAAGAGCAATACTAGCGGAGTTGGAGAAGATCGCCGACGCGGGTCGGATCGAAGCTTGGCTTCAGTTGAAATCGATGCAAGGATTGTCCCCGCGAACCCGCACAGTCGCTTGACATGACGATTAGAACCACTTGCCATCGATAGCATCCAGGATGCCGTCGAGGTCGCACGCCGCAAGCTAGAAGACAACCCTGAATTCCTTCAGATGCTTGATCGGCGCGGATTCGAAAGGGCCCTGGTTTACAAATGCGCTGCACTTACCGGCCTTCGTCGCGGCGAACTTTCGGCGATTACGGAAGGCCACCTCCAAACGGTTGCAACTGATGTGGTCCATTCCTGTCACAATCTGTCCACTTTTGGCACAGTTGGGGGGGGGCGAGTTCCGAGCACGAAAACGAAAAAACCCTTGGAATCACATGGAAACCAAGGGTTTTTGTTTAGCGAGGTCGACGGGGGTCGAACCCGCAACCTCCGGATCGACAGTCCGGAACCTTTCGAAAAAGTAATCTTTCAGGTCCTTTTTCGAGCTTTTGCCCCCTGTTTCACGTTTGCGCCAGTTTCACCCCGAACTAGACTTTGGCCCTCCGGAAAGGGGCTTTCAGACCTGCATTGCGGCGGCATGCTTGTCTGGAAACCCTCGAAGCGTCGCGCCCATCGTCGTTTCTAAATCTGAGGCTTGTCATGCGCCTGTCGGAAGTCGTCCAACAGGTCGCGATGGAATGCGATCTTCAAGACTGCACGGTGGATCAATACCGCCTGGCAGTCAGCCGTTTCTCGGCCTGGCTGGAAAAGCCAAGCGAGGACACTGATCTAACCACGGACAACCTGAACGGTTTTCTGTGCGCGCTCCAAAAACGGGTATCAGCCCGCACCGTCCGCAACTACCGGGTGTCACTCACCCGAATGTGGAACTACCTCTCCGAGCGGTACGGCAAAGAGCCCTACAACGTCCGCAGGCTTCGCCGCCCCAAGATGGAGAATCGCCCCGTCGTCTCATGGACCACGGAGCAAGTCACCGAGCTGCTGAAGATCGCCCTGGACCTGCCAGGCAAGCTGCGATGCGGAATCCCAGAACGGGACTTCTCCATCGCCTGGATCTGGGTCGCGTACGATACCGGGCTCAGGCCCGTGGATCTCCGGCTACTCAGATGGAGGGACATATCCTTGACCGACCGGACACTGGCTCTCACCCAGCACAAGACCGGGAACCCACACTCGGCCCTGCTCAGCGAGAACAGCATCGCCGCGCTAGAGAGGATCCGAAGCCCAGCCCGCGATCTCGTCTTCCCCCTGTCCAAGGGCGGATGCCGCAGGATCGAGCTGGCCCTGTTCCGTCTGGCACGCGCAGCGGGCTTCTGCCGGAACTACGGCCAGGGGCTCGGGACGTTGCGCAAAACGCACGCGACGGTCATCTACCGGGAATACGGCGAGGCCGCGGCAGCGGAGTCTCTGGGGCACGTGGGTGGCGTCAGAACAGTACGAGCATCGTACATCGACCACCGAGCCATTCAGCGGGGTAGGCTTCCTGCCTCCCCGCTGAATGGCATAAAGAGCTGTCAACGACTACTTGGCCTTGGCGGAATCATCCGCCTTGGCCTGTTCGGCACCGGCGATCTCTCGCTCAGGAAGCTTCGAAAACACTTGGTCCGCTAGAGCCTTCGCGTCTTCGTATTGCTTTTCCCCTGGCAACGACACTGCGATCTTGGCGTTGATCGAAAGCGTCGGGCCATTCTCTGCACCACGGCCTACACCGGGTTTAGAAAAATAGGCAACTTCCGACGGAACCTTACCATCGCCTTTTGCCACCCACTTCGTCTGAACGTCACCAAGCAATTGCGCCTTCTTCAGGTCGTAGTTTTTTTCACCAGCAGCCATCTTTACCCAGTACATCGTATTCCTTACGACAAGGTCGTTCTTGAAGGTAACAACCGCGACAAATGGATACTTTCGAGACGTCAGCATCCAATGGGTCTCAAGGAGTCCGCCAGCCGAAATTGCCTTGACGCATTCGTAGTCCTTGCCGCCAAAAATAGCGTCTATTTCGTCGTACTCTTCGTGTTCGCCTCCCGAACCAGGCATACGGATGGGCCACTCAAACAAGTCGACCACCATCGTCTCTAAAACATCCTGGCTTCTTCGACGTCGCTTTGTATCCGACTCTACCGCGCTACCGAGAGGCTCTCCGTCTCTCCCTAATAAGTCAAAGCACCTGGATCCGGCAAACATCCTGTTTCGCTTTTCGACACGCGAGAACGCAGGCAAAGCAAGCCTTAAGGACGCGTTTTCCGGATCAAGCGGAAGCCCAAGCAACCGGTTATCAATCACGAACTCTGGGTCGATCGACAACGACTCTTGCCTATACTGCTGTGTCTTGAGAATGGCCATTTGGCCTCGCGAATGAAACTCCACTTCGGAATCCGGGTTTGACTCCGCCTCTAACTCCACCAGCATTAGGTAAGCAGGATATCCATGGACTGATTCCATCTGGTAATAATCCCCGCTCGCCGCCCCCGTCGAGGCCGGCACCTCGGTCCCTACCTGAGCTACCGCAGCGGTATTCAAGATCACGGTAAGTAGTAAACACCTGAATTGTGTGAGCATTAAAATCATTCCTAAAAAGTCAATGAAAAACCCCGACGAGATTCGACTCGTCGGGGTCGAACAGAAAAACCGTTATTCCTCTCCCCTTATTATCCTTCTCCGCCGCCGCCTCCGCCAGCTACTGGGCATTCCTGAATAACCCCGTTGATTGTACATGGATGGAATATGTAAAATTCGAACCAGGTAGGAAGGTTCTTGCATCGCATCTCTGAGAGTCTATACTCGCAACTTGGTTGACCAGCACCGCACCACCATTGCAAAGCGCATTGATTTTGAATCCCCGCGCTAAGTCCCTTCCTAATCGCAGGCTTTGTGGGATCGTATCCATTCGCAACTTTTCTCTTGGTATCCCAAAAAGCCTCAATCTCGAACGGATCTATTTTTATTTCTCCCATCGTCGGGCAAGTAGCCGTACCATACTGGTCAACCGAGCAAGCACCGCAATCTGTATCCTCATCTCCCGGCCAGTCCATGCCAGCGGAGTCCTTGCAAGACCAATCCTTAGTCTGGAAACAAGCACCACAGGAACTTCCCTGCCCGAAAGCCGAATTGCCAGCAGCGATCATCGCTGCAAGCGACAACATCAAACAAACACGACCGATCATAACTAAACCCTCTAAACGAGAAAACCAAAAACCAAACAAAAACTATCAGTTCGCGACGTACCTGACTCGCACGTCGCGTCGAACTCCATCACGCAGGGCAACTTCCAGCCTCGCACCCTCCGTGTTGCCATCAATCAACCTCCTTGCGGATTCATCCGCGAACGTGACACGCATGACGCAAAGCTGATTTTTCGTCATCTCAACCTTGGTCAACTCACCAACAACCCGATCCAATCCTGAGCACAAGACGACTTGGGCCTTCTCCGCGTCGTCCGCCGATTCAAATCCAGCGATCACAATCATCGCGCCTAGACCACTCCCGACGTCCCGCAGGCTCACCACAGAAGGCGACACTCGAACAGCCCCTTCGTACGTGACTGGCACCGCAAGAACCACCGTCTTGCGAACCTGCTTTGTAATGTCGAGGTAGTCGACCGCCAGCTCAAGTTGCCTTTCGAGTACGTCTGGCTCCTGGGCAAGAATCACCAATTCAATCCTGCCCGAATTCACCGCTGAAACAGTCGCAATGTCGCTGGATAGACACCGAACATCCTCCACGGAAACATCTCCGAAGTTCGGCAGGACTGAAAGCTCAGTCTTCATCTCGTTGCCGCATGGGACCCTCAGCTTTTCTTCGCTGGCGCTGACCGGACCAACTGCCCTTCCTTTCATTGCCACCTTGAAAACAATCCCGGTAGCTGCGTCCTGGCAGGCCAAGTAAGCGCTGATTTCCTTTTCGCCACCAGGAATGTCCGCGTCGAAACTAAACTCCATCGCCTCGCCGTTCTTCACTTTGATCGTATCGGTTGTGAGCTTCGTGCATGAGCAGTTCGGCATCACCTTCGCCTCGATATCCACACCGGTCGCGTTTTGCACCGAGAGTTCGATCTTCAGCGACCTAGATAGCGGCTGGTTTCCGATATCAACAAGTAAAACGTCACCAGTGTTTTTCAGAACACCTACGTGCTTGACGGTCACCACTTCTTCCCCAGCCGTCGCCAATCCAACAAAAGCCGACAGCATCAACAAAGTTCGAATAACCAAGAGCCCATCTCCCAGGAGTGTGTAACAGAATCCCGCAGCACTCGCTTGCGGGCAGCTTCCTTGCATCGCGGGGAGGAGCATAGCAAGTCTGGTCCGTATCCAAAAACCCGACGCTACTTCAACACGGAATCAACCACGGCCATCACGCTACCTCAACCGACTTCCTGAACAAGCGGTGAATGAATTCCCAGCGGGATGCGGGTTGCTCGCCACCAAACACTACCTCAGGTGCCTCTGCCATTCCAAACGCTCGCTGGTCCGTGTTGCCGGTCGGATACCAAAAATAGGGCTCTTCCCATGGTCTGCCAACATTGTTCGCTGAAGTTCTGGGCTTAAATCTGCCCCTCAGATGGGCGGCGATAACGGGACCAGAAAACCACCACTTGTAATCCAATGCGGTCATGTTGACGTACGGGTCAGATATGACGCTATTCATCACGTTGACTGTGCCAGGCGAGACATCGTCGGCGTGCTTCTTTGACCCGATCGCATGCCCTGCTTCGTGCCACATCGCCGCGATCTGGTAGTCGAAGTTCGAAGGGTACACATAAGCGTAGTTTTGAAAGACTGTACCGCCACTCGTCCATGCGGCAGCACCAGCGACAGAGATCGTCCGCCTGGTCAGCACGAAGTGAATAATCGGAGTGACCGTTGGCGATTGGATGAAATTGTAATCCAGGTATCGCGAAGTCCGAGCGAACGCGCCGAGGATCGACCGTGGATGGAAGCTGACTGGCTTCGCGCCATACTCGGTTGAGAATCGCCATGGGATGTTAGGCATTAAACCACCGTCGCTGTCCAGAGAATGCAATTAGAAACCAATTGCGTCCAGGTCAACGGCACCGGATCGTTGTATCCCCATGGGTTATCAAGCGTGAACTTTTGCGTTACTGGGTCATACCCCGTCACCGTGTAGGCATGCCCACCAACTAGCCCGTTGCCGACCGAACCATAGGTGCCGATGGTCACGGCCTTCCCGGCAGCCATGGCATCGATCATAGCCTGAGGCGTGGACGATGAAAGGAAATGATTGGATGAGCTGTAGCCTAGCACCTGGGCGTTGGTATTGTGCATCCATCCGCCTACGATCCCGCTGTAGGTATTGGTGCCGTTTCGACCAGCCTTGCCCGTTTCATTCCACTGAGCATAGGCCTTTTCAGCTAGCGCCACCCAAAGGGTAGTGGACTCACTGAACGCCGACCAACCAGAGCCCGAGTAAACCAGGTTCCCACTGGAATTGGTTGGCAACTGCCGGTTGACCGTGACGTAGTCAGCCACACCCGATGCAAAGAAGCGGACCGTGAAAGTACCGTCACCGTTATCGATGAACATGTCTCGAACCGCTTGCGGGTCCTTATCGGCAATGGCCACGACCGCCACCACGAAATAGCAGTCACCGACCTGGCCTTGTTTGGCATCAGCTAGCGATGGCGTCCGCGCGAACAGGGTTCCGGTCGATTGCTGGTAGGTCGCACCGCCGTTGAGCAGCGCCGGGACATCGGAACCCATGAACCACTTATCAATCAGCTTCGTGAGCAGGGCTTCTGTGCTGCCTGCGGCCAGATTGCCTAACGCCTGCCCTTGGAACTTGGCATTCGCCTGATTACCTAAGACCACATCTGACGCCAAGTCACGGACGTAGTTGGGCATCACGAAAACAGTCGTCGTCACAAGCAACTGCAGGTCAGCAAGCTCGGTCTGAGTAACAACGGAATTGTTGCCCGCCGCTCGCAGGATGCCAATCATTTCCGTCCGGTCGATCAGGCTGTCCGCATAGGACGCGTAGATCACAGATGACAATGTCGGATCTTGGAAGATCGATGGTGGGCCAACAAACTCGTTCTCTAACGTCAGACGGAAATACACTTGGTTGACCGCATTGGCGTCCGAGGCCCAAATCCACTTCGAGTTTTGGATTAGATTGTAATCGGCTCTCTGAGACATCTTCCACGGACCCTTGTCCGCAGCATAGTGCTCGGTCGAGTCAGCCCAGGACGCATCGTCGAAATCCTGTTCAGCCCAGTCAGAGAACAGCTTATCGGTCACCTTCCACTGCGCATCGGAGGTGACTTCGGTACCGTTTGCGAATCGAATACTGGCAATCATTGATGCCAGCCCACCCGCGTCTGTGGCAGACACGGCAATCGTATCGCCTGCCTTTAGATTCAGGTTGTACTTCTCAATGGATGTCCATGAGTTTCCTGGTCTAGCGTCCCCGCCGACCTGAGCCCCGTTCACGAAGACCGCGTAGTTGTTGTCAGCGGTGATAGCGATTGTCGCGGCCTCTGATTCGATTGGAATCAGCCCAGCCATGAGTTGACGTCGTTCTAACTGTTCGACTTGAAGTTTCCGGCGCATGTCAAACATTAGTACCTCGGTGCTGTGGATGGATCCTGGAAACGTGCCGAACTTGGTGGTTCGGCTTTGGTGGTTGTTTTCTTTGCTGCCATTTCGCTATAGCGTCGTGGTCAACGGAACGAACGTCGTTTGCAGCATCTGGCCGCGCCCGGCCTCTATGCTCTGGTTGTCATAAACCAAATCCTTCAATCGCTTGAAGTTGGCTCCGGAAACCGGCGCACCGTACAGATAGCGAACTTTCAAATTTGCCGGAATTGTCGGCGGGGCCGCAAGTGTGATTGTGATTTGATTCGCTGAGGTAATCGCAACGCTGGTCAGCGTCTCGGTGGTAGCAAAATCATCTTCGCTCACTTCGAAACCGAAAACGTTTGTTGCCGATGCACCACCGTTTGGTGTTTCCAACGCCGTACCGTCCGAATGAGTCACGTTGACAGTCAGAACCGACCCGTCTCCGTTTCGGTTCACGCTGCTAATTACCGGGCCTTTATCCGTCAGCGCGGTGTATCCGTACAAGTAGGCAATCGAACGCCCGAACCGATAGCCCGCGCTCCGACATGCCGCGTTGTTTTGGTGTGGGCCGATCGTCCAACCTTCAAATTGTGAAGTGCTGTCAGGTGGCGTTGTCCAGTTGGGGGTTACGGTCTGAACTCTGGTTGCCGCAACGTAAGTTGTTCCCGTCCGTGTTTGCCCGGCTCCCGTTCCTGCGGTAATGGTGATGTTCACCACGGGTTCGGAATTCACGCCCTCATAGCTCGCAGGCAGCGTGATCGAATTGGCGGTTCCCGCTTGGGCTGTCCCGATCAGCTCTCCGATCATTTCGGCGTCTTGGTAGTGCCAGCCTAGGAAAACTTGGGTTCCAAAATCTGGATGGTTCAGCGTCCAATCGTATTGGTTTTTCCGAACGTTGAAATTGGAACTCTCTGCCGTGCTGGTCTGACGTTGGTGAGGGATAACCACCAACCGAGGGTTAATGTTTCTGGCTGCACATTCGGCTTTCAGCCTGTCCCAAAACATATCAAAATGGGTATTCCAATCGATGGTTGACGTGGACGTGTCGCTGCTACCGTTCAACCAGTAGAACGTCAGGTCGCAATTCTTGGTGTTGGCAACGTCCAGCCGTTGGATTGTTAGCGGAAAAGACGCTTCGTAAAGGTTCGCAGTGCCAAGAACCCCAGTCGTTACCGATCGGCTTATGCCGCTTTCGATTCCAACAACCTTGTCGGTCGCAACAACCCCAACGGTCAAGTACTTTACTTCCAGCGCCGTCCCCGAGGATGAAACAACCACCCCGGTTCCTCTGAAAACGTCTCCAGCGGTTGTTATGTTGACCAACTCACCAACTTCGTACGAACCCGCCGAACCCAATACTAGGTTTGCGTAGCCTGCCCAATTTGCTGCGCCGGTTCCGCCAACCGATGCGGCGGTCATCGCTATGGGCTTCCCTCCACTGTCGGCAGAAAATTGATTCGCCAAATTAACGTAACCGATTGAAACGCTAGCCGACGGTCGTTTTGCGGGCGCAATGAATGTATCGACCGAACCTTTGTATGTTTCGTAAAGCGAACCCGTCAACGTGTCGATTCCTGCCCCGCCGCCATCAAATCTAGCCATTGGGCTCTGGCCGGTCGTTACAACCATTGGGGCCACGCCAAAAGGTCTATCGCTTAGGAATTGACATGCCGTCGTGTTTTTGTCGCGAACGTGTAGAAAATAATCCCCGCCCTCAGGGATATCTGCGATCCCTTCCCACGTTCCGCCCGATGCGGCAAAACTTGAGAAGTCGGTCCAGTCTTGAACGGTTGACAAATTCGAACGTGCAATAATTTTGTACTGCATCGCGGCGGGTAAGTAGTTGTGGTAGGTCCCTTGAATAACTGGGGTAGCTTTGGGTTGCGCAAACTTCCGTGGGAAGACTTGGTAAACCTTTAAGCCCGCAACCCGAACTTGTCCACCAGTCGGAGCTGGCATCAATCGCCCTGCCGTTGGCCTGTTGGTCCAATCGCCGTTTTGGGTTGCTGAGTTCCCGCCCCATGTGTTTGTAATTGTTGCCGCTGGGGTTGCCAGTGAAATAAAGCTGAGGCGGTTTCCGATCGGAACAACCGTTTCGGGGTCGGCCCCGGTTCCTAGCGTTTGAATTTCGCCCGAGGTCAACGCTTTGGATGCGCAGAAATAACCGCCGATTGAACCCTCTAAATCTTTGCCTATTATCCCCGCCGCTGGTGTGCGCGAACCGAAAACGGCGTTGTAAACCTGCGTCCCCATTAAAACCGGGGTTGCGTTTTGTCGGCAATACCAATGCTCGACCGTGCTTCCATTCCGCTGGAAAACTAGCCACATTGGGCCGGAATCTTGATTTACAACATTGGCGATCGAACTGAATGTTCCCGTGCCAACCGAAACGCCGGATTGACCCATCCGCATAATAACGCCGCCGGGAATAGTGCTCGCTTCACCCGATCGGTAGCCAATCCCCCAATCGTTTCCCCCAGTCCCGGTTACTATGGAGGAATTCGCTAGCAACCAAGTAGTTGGCCCCGCCTGCCTGCCAATCAAAACGGTAGGGTTGAATTGAACGGCGATACACCAGTTTGAGTCGGGTAACGTCGGAACGTTATGCAGATAAGAACGGTTGCCAACATTTTCCGGCCCGAAACTAAGGGAACCCGATAACGTGTAAGATTCCAAGGTTGGAACCTCAAAACCCGGTTCGCTCAATCGTGGAATCAAAGCCACAGCGTGATCCAGCCAAAATTCGTACACGTGCGGATTTCCAAAGGCCGACGTTGCTGGGAAATGCGTTGGGAAATCGAAGCTTGTGAGCGGGTAGTTCAGTCTGTTTGCTGCACAAACATATCCTTCGATCGCGTCCATAGACTCATTGTAAACGTCGAGCAGCCTTGCGGTCAGAACTGTACCGGACCAACGATTCAATTCCCGGTAAAAGGAAGCAACCGATGGGTTGAACGTGTTGTAGCCACCTGTCAATTGCCAGTTGTAATCCCCGACGCTGATGGGGTAGTTGGCCTTGAAATAGACCTGATCCGATACAGACAGCCCAGCTGCGCTCGTCAACGCCACAGTGAATGAAGAGGCACCCGAAGACGAAGCATTTGTTACGACTTGCCCGATTTCAGTGCCGCCAGCATTGCAGCAAATCAAGCCATAGAAGTTGAGATGGAACGGATCGTAATTAGAAATCCCGCCATTGATCGTGATGCTGTTCCCGCTGATAGCTGAAATCGTTCGCAGCCGAGAAGAGCACGGGTCCAGGCTGTTCGTGTGCGGGGCCAACCTCGAAATCTTGTCGGCATCGAAAACGAAGGCCTGAGTGAAGAAGTTATCCTTGGCTTTGGTTGCAATGTCAGGGATTTCTGCGGATCGGCCAGAGAACTTCAGACCAAACAGCATGGGGATTAAACCCCATTGGAAGTGGCCGCCGTCACCTGGTGTGGATAGATTCAATCCATCCATCAATTCGAATCGCCACAATCCTAGTTGGACCATGCGAATCAGTGTTGCTCGTTTTTCGACCGCAGTTGCATCGGAGAACAGGAACATTGCCCTGTCATCCATCAAGTTGCGGACTTCCGTTCCATAATTTGCGTTGGATGCCGCTGGGTTCCCAAATTCGAAAACACTCATGTACTGGTACCCGCCAGTCGCTGCGCCGCTGGTGGCCATCAACCCTGGGTTGTACCGATCGAACCGGGCCAACGTGTTGGCTTGGTTCTCTTTGGTGTATGTCGAATCGTCATAGGACGGCAACGATGCCAACGCGGCGTCGATGTCCACCACGTTACCAACTGGCGTTCCACGTCCTGCCCAGCCAAATGGTGTTGGTGCAAACTCATTGGCTGCGGGGGCCTCAGAAACGATGTAGCACGCGGCCCATTCGCGAATGTAACCATCACGTCCATTCGCGACTCCAGGTTCGCTGATAGCCTTAACGACAATGTCACCGGCGGTGACCGTCCTAGGGAACGTCGCCAAGTTTGCAGCGTTGTAGCCGAAGTTACGTTGGTCAAATGCGAAATTGTTCGTTCCGTTTATTACGCCAACTGGGTTGACCATCACACCATTGATCAAGTTGCCCGATTCACTCGACACCGCAGGCGTCGGGTCGTTCATGGTCAACGTCCCCGTTGGGACAACGATATAGGCCGGGCCGTCGATGTAGTTGCCGACCTCAAAATCCCCATCGAAACTGAACTCAACGTTTCCTTGGCTTGCTGGTCCAGTTGGCAAAGGCGGTGGTTCCGACAGCAAGCTGTTATTGGTGATCGCAACCCCTGAGACGTTTGCTAAAAGGTTGCTAGCAGCGTCCTGGATGTTCGCGGACGTGTAGCTTAGGGTCAGAACTTCGTCGGAGAAAACTGCACTGATGTCGTAGGTAAACGTCGTTGACCCGCTGCCCGAAACATAGGTCAGCGAATGACCGGCAATGATTGGAACAGTACTTCCGGTGACCGTTTCGCTGAAAACAACTGACAGTTGCGTTCCGAATGAATTTACGGCTGCCGATACGATGGTCGGGGCTGTGACGTCAACGGCCACCGTGCCGGTCGATACAACTAAATAGGTTCCGTCATACCAAATCCGCCCTTCGACCCCAGGGTCCGATGTGTCGATTGCAAGGACGCTCCAAACTCCGTCCGAAACCCTCAGGAGGATCCCGGCTCCAGTCAAAGCTTCAATCGCAGCAATGTCAGGCCCGCTAACCGACGCAGCGCCCGCTGCAACGTTGACGGAAATTTGACTATCAGCCGAGACGACAATCGAAAACTGGCTCATCGCGTAACCTCTCTGGAAACTGTAACTACACCCTCGAGAATTCTCACCTTAATGCCGCCGGGCTTTGTCCATTCAATGTCATAGACGTACTTGCTTGCGCTGTCGGAGATCGAATCTCCAGCGCTGATCGCAGAAGTTTGAACGTTTGACAGGAAGAACGCGACCTTATTCGTGCTAAGGTTTACAACCCCAGATAGCGTCTCGATAACGCCGGGGTTGGATTTGCTACGCCTGATGTGGCCAAGGAAAGTGCTGCCAGCAAGCGCAACAACAACGTCATCCGAGTCGGTCAGTTGCAACTCAAACGAAAAATCCGCCCCCTGATTGATCAGGAGGTCAAGTTTAGCCGCCTCGCTTCCGACGCTTGGCATCGCTAATCCCCCTCTTTCGTATCGGATATGGCACGAATCTTTACAGCAAGCATGCAGCAAAAATAGAGAGGCGGTCCACACGCCGCAAACGTCTCGCCAAGCCGCCGGGGATCAGATCATCAGCCTTGACGTCGTCGCTGCAGGTACTTCGTAGCTAATTCGCGGATCGCGGTCGCTGAATCAAACGCACGGACCGGCCCGTTTGGTCGCTCACCAAGCAGTCCGTTGAGCTGGTCCTTCTTCAGCCCGAGCACCTGCGAAACGATCGGGTCCGAACCATACTCGCTCGTCAGGAAGTACGCGCGGCACGGCCGAGTCTGCCCGTCACGTGCGATTCGGCCTACGTTCTGCTTGGCCACAGACCATGTCCAGTCGAGCTCAGCCACAACCGCGGTGCAGGAGGCAAACTGCAGGCCATCAAGCCCCTCGCCCGCTCGCAGCGAGACGATGATCACCTTCGAGTCCTTCGTCTGGAACCGATGAACCGACGCAGCCTTCTGCATTGCCGTCTCGGTGCCGGTGTACATCACTGGATTCCATGCCGCCAACTTCTCCTGAAGCAGGTCGTGGCAGTTATGAGCGATCGTAAAGTCGTCCATGAGAAACAGCCGGTCTCCGTCGAGCTCGAAACCAAAAAAGTCATCTGATTCAACTTCTTCAACCCTAAAGCCGACGTGCCGAACGTTTTTTTGACCTTTTCGTACTGGCGACTTCTTCCTTGCTATTCTCGTAGGAATTTCCTCGAGAGCTCCGCAAATGTAAACCCTAAACACCCCTTTGCTTCTTCGCCGAACTTCGGCACTAACCACCGCAGAGAAGCCCAATGAACGCGCAACGTAGGCCACGTCGTCGCACAACCTTTTATTGGTGTTTGTGAACTCCATGCAACCAGCAGTGTTTTTTGACCTAAGCGCGTGTCCGTCCGAGTCGATCAATCCAGCAAGCAACTCTAGTCGGGACTCGACGGAAGCTGTTTTGTACTCGTCTGGTATGTGCTTATTGTTATGTAGGCCGTACTTCCGGAAATGCCTAGCCAAAACCTGCGGCTTCCGGCTGCCCTTACCACCTCCACCATTTATGGCGTAAATAAAGCAGGCTTTTCTGTTTTCAGGTTTTCCTAACCTTGACGACTGTGAGCTGTTGTACCGCTTGACTTTTTGGCCGTGCCGGCTTGCGATCAACACCAACTCGTCTGCTACTTCTTGGTCTGCCGATGTCACACGCAACTCCCGCAAGCTGCTATCACCGTCGCCTAGCCAGTATCCTAAAAGCCACGGCTCAACTAGTTTTGAGTCTTGGTTAAAAACCTGCCGTTTGGACTTTACAAGCGTTAATCTGCCTTGGGTCGACTTCCCGAGCTGCAGGTATTCGTTAACCGTCAACCTAGATATTTTATTACCTTTCACGCGGTTATCGTGCACGAAAAGCGTGTGATGCTCGCTGCACACCCATGGCTCACCTCGATTTGGAATAACCCTAAACATTCTCCCGTGGCCACGATTCGTCGCTCGAACTAATCTTTTATTTCCGTCAGGACCAAGAAGTTCATCGCCAACCTTTATGTCTTCTACGTTACAAAACGTGCCATCAAATCGGATCGCTTTAGTGCCCCTAGCAAAACACGCGCGATGCCAGGCGAACACGACAATCGACTCATCCTGCTCGAGCAGCATCTCGCAAAACGCGACCACCGCCGGCACTTTCGAGAGGCCAGTCGCCTGCCTGATCACCGAGTCCAGCTCCATCGAGACTTCACCCCGCCTCTTGGTCACGTCCGACAGGATCATTTTCGCCAGCTCTTCAGCCTTGCTCGACGCGTCTTCAAAGATCTCCGTGTCTGAATCAACCGTCTGGTGAATGATCTCGCAGTCATGGACCGGGATGCCGACGTCGAGGGCGGTCCGCCTGAGCATCACCTTCGAGCTCTTCAGGTACGATCCGAACGCGGAAGGGTCCACAAGCGGCGGCTCTCGGCTCGTCGCCTGGTACTTGCACCAGTTCGCCTGGAACGTGTCCCGGTCACCCAGGAACCCAGGAGACACGCAGTCGATGATGTTGAACGCTTCGCCACCAAGGTTGAACAGCGGCGTGGCCGTCATCAGCATTCGGTACGGCAGGGCTCGGCATATCCGCTTCGCTGCCTTCCCTCGCTCGGTCTTCGAACCCCGCAACGCGTGGGCCTCGTCAAACACGACCGACCGGCAAGCCTTGTTGATATGGTCCGGCCATCGCATCAGCTTGCTGTAGCTGATGATCGTCACGTCAGGCGGCCGCTTCGGAACGTTGTTCGGGAATCGACGCTTGCACACCGGGCAGGTTGGCGTCAGGTCGCGGGTCTCGTTCTTCGTGTCGATCACCGCGCCGCAGCTCGGGCAATCGGCAATGATGTTCAGCGAGTACGGCAGGGTGGACTGGATAACATGCGTCTTGAGGGCGGGCGCGAACCGCTTGATCTGGCCCTGCCACTGGATGCACAGGTGCACCGGAACAACCACGAGAGCTGGTCGCAATACAGGGTCCATGAACGCTGTGATCCCAACTACCGTGTTGTGAGTCACTATGTGACCGTCCGTGACGTACAGGTTTCGTTTAGTGCTGACAGCAATGCACCGAACCGCTTCTTGGCCGCAGTGGTCTACCGCGACAATCGACCTCGCCATATAGGGCGACCGAAACCTTGCTTTCTTTTTCTCGCAATGAAACGGACACACGTCGATCCTAATGACCAGGGTGTACGACCTTCTGCCCTGTTTTTTCACACCTTTGTACGTGTAATTCGTGATTCTGCTTGAGACGCTAGCGAATCCACCAAGTGATTCGACAAGCCGCCTAACGTCGTCAGCAAGCCCTGGCGACGTTGTTGTAAACGTCACTGGACTTCCTGACTTTCCTATCGTGCCGTCAGTATCCATCAACCCTCGCAGCACCTCGAGACGATCGTCTTGGCACATGCCAAACACGCACATGGGAACGCGTTTCTCCCATGACTTCATGCCTGCTATCCCGACCGCCTTGCACTCGCTCAACAAAGGGTTGAAGGGAGCGTCTCCCTGCCTGCCAACGGATAGTTGGTAATCATGAACTTCTGCGCCGACTTTCCTAAGTCTCACGTACTCGGGTAGGAGGCTAGCGAATCTTTCCCTGACGCTGGCGTCGTAACAGGAGAAACTCAACTGGTCTGGACGAATCGTCCCATCTCCAAGCAAAGCCCCGAGCATGTACGGCTTCACTAATTCCAAGGATGGCTGAGTCTCTGGCAGTCGAATACCTGCGTAAGGCTTGCAAATCGGCAGGAACCATCTAGCCATCCGCTGGCCGCTAGAACTCCGAAACAGCTGCTTTCTTATCTCGGACAACGGAACAACACGACTAGATTTTCGCTTCCTGTCATTTGCCGTCTGAACCTGCCACAAATGTTCGTCGCAACACTTTGTTGACCTCCCGTCGCTAGTCGTAACTTTATACACCTCGCGCACATCCCGGTCGTACACGCCAGTTACAAAACCTGTCCCGCCGTCCGGGTCCACGACCTCGTCACCAACTTTTATGTCGCCCATTCGCTTCCATCCGGAAGTGGTCATCACCATGCAGTCGAGCGGCTGAGCTTTCCCCAACCCGACGTCGTCAGCCAACAGTAGGCCCTGAACCGACTTCCACAGGTCAGCGGCAGTCTGCTGATAGTCTCTGGGGGACTGGCCACGCGCGAACTGCACCGGCTTGGGCTCGTAGGACCCACTGAGAATGCTTTCCGCCTGCTGCTGCCGAAGCGTGTACTTGGCAGCCAGGCTTCGCATGGTCCACTCGCCCTTGCCCTCGATCGTTATCGGGTACCGTGTCCTGAACCACAGCAAGTCTCGGCACTGCTCCGGCCCAGCCGGGATAGCGATCGCATGGCTTTCTCTGCTTCGACGGCTCAGCGGGAACACCGCTTCCATGCGAGTCAGGATGAACGGATCTCCCGTCACAATCCACTCGTTACCAACAAGACGACACAACGCTCCACCATTAGCCGAATGGGCTGATCCAGTAGACACTTATAGGCTTTCCTTGCAGCACGGTGCCATCGAGCTTGCGATGATTTGCAACCGTTGTGACCAACAATAATTCTTCGAACTGCGGGTCTTCCGCGTACCGAGCCAACTGCTCGGCCACAACCATGACCCGAGACGCGATCTTGCACTCAAGGCCGATCTTGCCGACCGCAAAGTCGATAGTGCCCGATTTGAGTTTCGCTTCTCGCGAGTGCTCAATGCTCGCTTCCTTCAGGGCGATGGCAATGCCAGCTTGCATCTCCTTCTCGTCCCACGTCGGAAGCTTCCATGATTTGAGAATCGAAATCAACTGCTGTGAGGTGGTCATGCCCAACTAGGCCCGAAAGCCAGCCTTTTTCGCCTCATTCATGAGAAGTTTTTCCCAGCTCATGATGAATGCTCGCTCGCCGAACCTATCGAGCACGAACCTCTGCGCCTCGGCCGCTTCATCATGCTCGTTCACCGCGATCACCATGTGCTCTGCGATTCGGCTGGGATTCCGGTCGATGTTTGGTATCTGATGCGCAACTCGCGCGTCGGCCGCGATCCCAACCGGGCAAGACGCCACACGTACGCCCGCCGCCGCTGCTTCAGCCACGCTGTACCCAAACCCTTCCATGTCCGCCAGGCTCAAGAACAAGTCCGCTCGAGCCAGCAGCGTTCGCGGATCTCCGTTCAGGATGAAACTGAACCTGTCGTCGCCCTCGGCGGCATTCACCGAGTCTTGCCACTTGATGCCATTGTTGCCAGCGAACACGAACTTCCAGTCCGCAGGACACATCTTGCAAGCCTCAACGGCCAACTCTGGATACTTCTCGGCGCTGAACCGGTGCATCCAAAGCACAGTGGTGCGATCGGTCTGATGCCTAACCGGCGGCAGCCGCGACGAATCAACTGCATTCGGGATGTATGTCGAACCAAGCTCCTCGGCTACCAACGGGTGAACAGCCACGTGCGCATCGCCGGCCTGCTTGCCCGCTTCAATGACCGTTCGCGACCACCCGCTCGACGTGTCCCCGTGGTGCACGTGCACAATCGCACCGCCACGCATGTGGCGCCGCACGGCCTCCATTGGCTCGCCGCACATCCCCCAGCACACCGCGATGTCACAGACGCTCGCCAACGCTTCCGCCGCCTTCATCCCGAATCCGAGCGGCACCGGGCAACTCGCATCCCGATCACCGTCAATCGCAGCAATGCCAGCGACCGGCAGATAGTTCTGCATCGTTTTCATGAAATGCCTGACCCAGGTCTCAGTTCCCCCGACCGTCATGAACACGGTATGGAAGACACCGACAATGGGCCTCGGAGCCCGCGGCATGTTCGGGTCGCGATAGAAACCAGGCTGGTTCCAATCCGACCATCGCTTGCCTCTATGCACGTCCGGGAATATCAGCCCATACTTCGCCTCGATCGCAATGCGGTCTCGATCGCCTGGGTTTCGCAGCATGCGACGGTAGTCCTGGCTGCGGTTGGCGATCCCCATCAGCCCGGCTACGCCACAGATGTGCGTCTCAATGTCGCTTGGCATTACAGATCCAAAGGGTCAACGAACGGAATGGCTGTCACGTTGGCGAAGCTCGAGCCAGGGTCTCCGGTCAGCACGTTGCCGTATCCGAACCCCGCGAACCCGTTCTGCCAACCGTACCAGCCGTAATAACCCCACGCCCCAGCCCAGCCGTAGTACGGGTTGTTGGTCCAAGATCCGTAGTAGTTTCCGTCCTCAGTCATCAGCGTGGTTGACCATCTCCCGCTACCAGGCGTCGATGGCGTCTCGACGTACGGAGTAGTCTTCTGGTGGAACATCAGGGTCGCAGGAGCCTTGTTCACCACCACCGTGTACTGGTTCCACACTCTCAGGCGAGCCCAGACCTTATCCCCTGGGGTACTGTCGTCCCATCCTGCAGTCCAGGAGTTGGTGCCAGGTGGCTGGAGCAGCTTCGTCAGCGACAGAAGCGGACCAGCACTAGCAGTGAATCTGTTTTCGCTGGCCCGGTCGTACGGCGTGATGTCAATCTGGAACGGGATGCTGCGCAGGCTTGCCGGAGGGGTACCACGCGTCTTGAACACCGCTTGCATCGCGATGATGTACTCGCCCTCGGTGTTCAGCGTCAGACTGGGAGTCGAAGTGTAGATCCCGTCAATCCCAAGGCCCCCAGGCGTGTACCAGCCGTAAGTGCTGATCGCAGTTCTCGCCAGCGTGAACTTCCCGATTCCCGCAATATTAAACGTTCCCTCAGCTCTGGGTATGACCCTCGTTCGCTGGACATTCGGGACCACGTTGTACACCCTGGCCTGGTACGGGGTGACAACACCATTCTCTCGAAAGTCCGCATCGACTATCTGCCCGCCCCCGTTGAACACCGACCGGAAACCACCAAACCAACCGTTCACCTCTTGCAGGTACCACCGGTCCCTACTGACTGCCCAGCTGTTGATCCCTTTCGGTTGCCCGCCGCACAAGGCTCGGATCGGGTACTCCCAGTAGAATCCCCTCCCAGTCCCGTCTTTGGCCACCTCAGAGTCGCCGTTGAAGAGCATCATCGTCGGGTCTTGGTAGTACTCAGAAGCAACGCTCGGCTTGTCGCAGAACACCGATACCGCGTTCGCAAACTGGCCGCTGCTGCCCAGCTGATTGAACTTGAACACTCCCTTGCCGAACTCCGACGGGATTGCTGACAAGCTCGCCTTCCACCGCTTCGGGTCGTCAACAATCTGCATGCAAGCGAACGG
>JBGSHV010000052.1:0-2993 GCA_041752005.1 Pirellula sp.
CTCTTCAAATGCAAATAACCCGACTTCCGGAGAAAACCCAGACGTGAATACGTCCTGCTGATTAACCGAAATAAGGATGTTGTTGTGATTGACGACCAGTCTCCCTGGCTGGCCATCTAAGTTGTAAGTCCCAACGCCGCCACCACCAATAACCACCGTCCCTAACCTGCGATTGGTGGATACAGAGGTTACGGTCGTTCGCGTTGTGTACTGCGCGATAACGCTCGTCTGTGGTGCGTTTGGAGTGACTGCCGTCACAAGGTAATTGAAGACACCGGAGTTTCCTCCAATGCCCAACGTACCGTTGCCAGTAACTTGAAAATCTAACGACAATGCGACGGGATTCTCCGAGTTCGAACTCCCAGAAATCACCGTAGAGATAACGACGTCCGCATGTGCATTTCCCGCGAAAACCGCGAGGACAAACACCAGCAATTTTGGTAGGCAGGTCGCTATACAATTCGGTTGAAACATGTTTTATTAGCCCTCCAGAACTTGTGTGGTATCGATTGACGGCTACGGAAACAATGCTCCGTCGGTCGGACGATCGAAAAGCATCGTAGTAGGCACACAAGCCCCGGTCATCCACCATCTCTGTTTTGAGGCTGAATTTTTCCGAATTTGCTAAATACTTCCGGGGGAATTCATGGGGCCAGCAAGCCCAATTGGGAGGGGTGAAAAAAGAGGATCGCGATGGATCTCGCAACTCTAAGAACATGGTGAGAGCCAGCTGGGGGCCTAGGCGTTTGGCTCAATCAGCTCGAGTGTTTCCTCTTCCGGAGGCACGAAGGCAAAGCCGCGTATCATGCCGCCTCCCAAGGCACGCCGATGTTCAATGTCGGATTGGTGAGATTAACAAAATCCCCAGACATTCGATCGACAGGTTGCGGGAATCGCCCGTGCAAGAAGTTGATGCGGTTCTCGGCTTCGACAATCTCCTGCACCAGGATCAGCTTCTCACTTTGGTTCTTGCAAACTTCGGCCTGGAACCGCTGAACGGCTAGCTCAGTGCCGCGGGCTGCTTCCTTGTTGGCCTTGGCGAGCATGAGCTCGATCTTCAAATCCCCTCGGTTCTTGTCGGCAATGTATTCCAAATACCGCGCCTCGGGCTGGTTGAAATACACCCACATGATGTCGTTGTCGGAGAGCGTGGTCAGGATATCCCCCTCCGCGATCAAGCTACCGTGCTGATGCCGCTGATGGTCGACAATGCCGTCGAACGGGGCTTTGACGTTGGCAAAATTCAACTCGGCCCGCGCCAATTGGACCTTGGCCTGCGCCTTGGCCAACTTGGCCTTGGCCAATGCCACTTCCGGCTGCGACACAACCTTCTGTTGGAACAATTTTTCCGTATTGTTGAGCTCGATCTCCACCAGCTGCGCCTCGGCGACCTCGGCGTCCAACTTGGCCTGATAAAGGGTCGGAACGACTTGGAACATCGTATCCCCCTTCTTCACCAACTGACCCTCACGGACCGGAATCTCCTCGAGATAGCCACTCTCCATCGCCCGAACCTCAATGTGGCGGTGGGAATGGATCTGGCAAACGTACTGCTGGGTGCTCACGACGTCCTTCGCCAACGGACTGGTGACCAAGATCTTGTGATACTCGACATGCGCGTGCTCCTTGTGCCGCTCGCACGCAGGGATCGCGATGAGTAAAAGGACAGACAGGATTATTTGGATCTTTATCTTTTTCATAACTGCTTACTATTAGGCCACCAACCAGGAACACCCCCCGAGTCGTAGATTGCATGCCACAACCACGCGACAATACGACTCAGAAAGCCATGGACACACGTAAGCAACTGTCATGGCCAAGATGGCAACTGTCATGCCCAAGATGCCTCTTTTTGATGAAAAGATGCCACCGGGACGCAAGCTCTCTCGATCCCGTTGGTTTCTACGCATGCCGCGCCGTCGAGCTTGCTCGAACAAACGACCACTACCCAAACCGCTCCACAACCTTGCCTAGAAAACTGTGCCTAGAATTTGCCACGCGAAGATTGCAGACTGTCCATTTTTTGTTCTCACGCGACCATGGCCTTTGCTTCAACTCTCCGATCTCGAAACTCAAGATTACAAATCGGAAACCAAAGCTCGCCAGATTCGCTGGCACTCGGCCACGGTCGCAGCATGGATATCGACGATGTCCTCCACCTGCGGTGCGTACCCTCCTGCCATGGCCACGGCGATTGCGATACCGCGTTCCGCCAACCGCTCGAGGACCATCCGGTCTCGGGCTCGCAACCCTTCCTTGGTCAACCTCAGCTTTCCAAGTCGATCTCCATGAAAAGGATCTGCACCGGCCAAATAGATCGCCAGATCGAAGGGGCCACGATCCAGGACGTTTGCCAATCCCTCGGTCAACCGCTCCAGATACTCGGCGTCTTCTGTTCCTTGTTCGAGTTCCATATCGAGATGGCTTGGATACTTGCGAACTGGAAAGTTCTTAGCGCAATGGATCGAAAAAGTAAAAATATCCAAATCGCGACCTAGAATCTCCGCCGTCCCGTTGCCTTGATGCACATCGCAATCGATCACGCATGCGCGAAGGATGGCGCGATCCGCAAGCAAGGTGCGGATGGTCACGGCCGCATCGTTGAACACGCAATAGCCTTCTCCCGCGCCGGTCATCGCGTGATGCGTGCCACCGGCCAGATTAACTGCGATACGATCGCCAGCCAATGCGCAGCGGGCCGCTGCCAAGGTGGCCCCGGAACTGCGCCGCGAACGTTCGACCATGGCTGGCGACCATGGAAAGCCGATGCGTTTCAATTCCGTATCCGTCAACAGGCCCTTCGAAACGCGATCGATGTAGTCGTCGCTATGAGCCAAACGCAATTGATCCAGCGTTGCAGCGGGCGGCTCCAGAAACACATCTCCTCGATGAACCGGATCGTTGACCAAGCGGTCCCGCAACCGTCGGTACTTGCTCATCGGAAACCGATGCCCGTCGGGCAACGGCAACTCAAACCGGTCGGTAAAAAAAAG
>JBGSHV010000053.1:0-63429 GCA_041752005.1 Pirellula sp.
CATGATCGGTTTCTCCGCCGGCGCGATGCTCACCATGACCACAACACTGAGCGGTGGCGAAGCTAAACCCGCGTTCATCGGCAGCATCTATGGCGGCCTGAATGCGGTCGAAGTGCCCGTCGACGCGCCACCCCTCTTCGTAGCGATTGCAGCCGATGACCCGCTATTTCCTGTTGGCTTTGGTCTGATCGAGAGCTGGCGCAAAGCCAATCGCCCCGTCGAACTGCATTACTACGAACAAGGTGGGCACGGCTTTGGCATGTACCAGAAAACCACTACCAGTACCGGTTGGTTCGACGCCTATGTACGGTGGCTTGGAATGCATGGATATCTGAAGCCCGCGAGCTAGCCGAAAATAATGGAGTCTATGCTTCGATCCGACCGCTGAGTCAAAACAACCTCGCATTGCTAACTCGGGGTTGAAGTGCGCACGAATTTCAAGCGATCAAGGACAATATTCGACATCTTAGTATTAGTAGAACCAGGACAGGCACTGCGAGGGATAGCTAGCATAACTTGGCTCTTGCTAGCTATTCATTGCCATCATTCTGAACAGTGCCTGTCCTATTGACGCCACCAGCTTGAGCGAACAAATGGATTCAAAGCGTGCGTTTTGGCTCTGGGTGTGGTTCGCTATCCCTGTCAGACAAACGTACTTGCTTCCCGTGAGTGTGGTATCTCCTTCCTTGAGGAGGCTGCGATGCTCCTGCTTACGGACCTTATTCAGTGCTTCCTTGGCCATCTTCATCACATGGAACGGATCGTGAACAATCTTTTCCTCCGCCAAGGGGATGCATTGCTTGGCAGCTTTGACATAGACCGAGCTCATGTCCATGGCGATCGCCTGTACGGATTTGATTTGCTCTTCAGAAAGCTGGGAAAAACAAGCTACTGCCGCTTCGGTGTCACGTCCTTCTTGGATGGCTTCGACGGTACTGTTTTCCAAGTCATAGATCATGGAAACGTAGCTCTGGCCCTTTGCAAACGCTTTCTCGTCGATGCCGATCTTGGGCAAAATCGAAGGTTCCTTCCTGGCTCCGCCCACGGAACACTCGCGGATTTCACACCGTGCTTTGGACACTGAACGCGAGGCACGCTTGCTACCAAAATCGTCTTGAACTGACACGAGTCCAGATGCCTCCAGTGCCGCTCTTCCCCGACGGTCATAACAAGCGAGTTCCTTCGAGCACTCGGGGCAACAAAACTTTGTGCCGCGAGGATGATCCACGCGAACGCGAATCTCCTGCGTCTTCATATCCATGGTGAATTAGGATACCTGCCAAGGTGACTCGAGACCGAGGATGTACTGGTAGAGTTCTTTGTCTTGCATTTGGGGGTCCTTTCCCCCACAATTCTACCACATACCCACGGAAAACCCGGATGGACCAGTTAATTGCGGCTAAACCGATCTGCTTCAAATTGGACCGGCACTGCACTTGCCGCGCGGCCTCTCGCGCAGCTTGGACTGCCGGAAATAGCAGCCCCACAACCACACCGATGATCGAAACCACTACAATCAACTCGGCGAAGGTAAATGCCTCGCGTGTATTTCTTGGCGATAAATGACGAAGCGGTCAACTCACGGCGCAACCTCATGTGCGATCGACGTATGCAGTAGATTTACCGTGAACTGCCGAGTTGATCCATCAGCTAACTCCAAATCAATGAGAACACCCAAGTTGACCGGAGTAACGATCGAATTACTCGGGGGCTCTAGTTCGGTTCTCTGGGAGTCTTTGTTTCTTCTTCCACAAATCGCAATAAAACGGCACTTGCATCTCTCCCTTGCATTGATCGATAAAAAACGATACTTGGCAGAACACACTCGCATGATGATGTAACGGACGTAACAGCGTCACCAACCGCCAATCCAAATTGATCGAACCTCAAGCAAAGATAGTTCTCGCGATCCGCGAAAACAACGCCCGCATCGATAACTGTGCGAGTATCAGACGATCCAGCCACTGTCCGGTCTGCGGTGCCAACTGTCGAGGCACCATTGCAACCGGCTTCGGCAAGAGTAATCAAAGCAAGTGCCAAAAAATTGATAGCTCGACTGTTGATCTGTTGAGCTGTTGAGCTGTTGAGCTGTTCGTTTTGCACAAGATTGAATTCCTTCGGACTGACAATGTGCGGTGAAGAGCTTTGCAGACCAGCATTAAAGCGGTTCTGAATCACATTGCAAGAAAAATTTCCTCAAAATCTTGGGAATACTTGGCCGGCCGGGATTATCTTGGGTAGGATCCCGTGATTGGAGCGGATTGCTAGGATCGTTTGGATGAACAAACTCAACAATCGTTACCGGCAGTTGTTGGGCTTGGATGACGTCTGGCAGGTTAAATCAGTAGACTTATCGACGGAGTCGAGACGGGGCCTCACATCATTGGAGCATCAAGGCGGTCGCTTTGTTTGCCCTGATTGCTCAATTACTTTCAGCACCGGCTCACCAACGCCAAGATTGCAGGGTTTATTGACGTCTGCGCGAGGAAACCGTCTACGCTTGCCTCACGGCAGTTGAAACCAGGATAACGGTTATCATGGAGGAGACGTAATGAGAACCAAAGGATCTGCAGAAGAGTTGGAGGCGCGTCGTTTGCGCGCTTTCGTGTTGTTCAAACAGGGTTTGACGCCAACGCAAGTCGCCGAGCACATCGGCGTGACCAGGCAAACGGCGCAGAAGTGGAAAGGGCTCATTCGTGATGTGAGGAAAGAAAGCCCTGCGTTCGATTCCTCAGAATGTTCCGACTTGCCGACTTACCGACGAGCAGCAAGCAGAACTCTCGCAAATCATCAAAAATGGGGCCACTGCCGCAGGATTCAGCACCGACTTGTGGACCACCAAGCGGCTTGCGGAGGTCGTCCGAAAACGGTTCAAAATTGAGCACCACCCTGATCATTGCAAGCTCAATATCAAACATCTCTTGCACGCTGCATAAAAACAATCTGCATCCAATCATGCCTTGGGTCGACTACCGCGCGTTGCGTCAAATATTAATGATGGAAGACGTGTTGTCGTGGATTCAATGGCGAGCCACAGAGCAGCGTGGCGCAATTCCTAGGGGCAAATACCCATTGTGTGCTACCGACGAATCCGGGCAAGGTCGTGAATTCGTAGTGCATTGCGTTCGCAAGCTCTATCATTGCTTTCGCTGCAAACAGGGGGGGGCAACATGTTGGAGCTTTGGAGTCGCTACGTAAGCGTTCACCAGCACCAGTAGGGAGATTGGCGGCTTGGTCATGCAATGCGTTGCAGGTTTCGATAGGCGGCTGAAGTGGCCGCCGTCTACTCGAACCCAATTGGAGTACAACCATGGCAAGCCGCTCGGTCAAGATTCGTGAATGGTCCACTCGCCTCGATCGCTATCGACGCTCAGGAATGACATTGGCTCAATTCTGCAGGGATGAACAAGTCTCTGTTCCATCGTTCTAATATTGGCGAGACCGCCTTGCCTCGATGCACCTCGAGAGCGACACAGCCGCGACCCAGGGAGTCATCTCCAACTCGACACCATGTTCGTCCAGCGTGCGATTCACGATCCATGCCGGGACTATCAAAATCGAATGCCAGGCCGATTCGATGCATGCCATCGACGCCGTACTGGCTTGGGCTAGTCGCAACCAGGACTCCAAGTTCCAGCAAGTGATCGTCCAAGGCTAGTTCGAGGTCAATCATGCTGGCAGTCACATCCACAACGCGAGTCTATCTCTACGTACACGATGTCGATATGCGTCGATCGTTCGATGGTCTTATGGCCATCGTGCAATCGGAGTTTGCGAAAGACATTCGGCTGGGCGACTACTTCATGTTTGTCAACAAACGGCGAGACCGCGTCAAGATCCTATGGTGGGATCGCGATGGGCTCGCGATTTTCATGAAACGTCTCGAATCGGGAACAGTTCAAAGGCCCGTTTCGGATGCCAAATCCAAGAGCATGGTCATTGATCATGCTCAGTTGTCGATGCTTCTTTCAGGCATCGACGTATCCAATATCAAGCGTCGTAAGCGCTACGAAGTGAAGAGCGAAACACTCGCGCAGTTGCCATCATGAAACACGCAAAAAACTTTTTGATTCTTGCTCTGATTATGCTGTGGATTGCAAACCAGTCCATCGCTCTTTGCGTACCATCAAGCATGCAAGACGCAGTACCATCGACAACGGATTCTCATCAGCCAGTTTCACAAGTGGAACTGCTCCAAAAAGAGAACCTGCAGCTCAAGGACAAGCTGGCTTGGTTTGAGACCGAGTACAACAAGCTTGCCAAGTTGATGGCCTCGCAGAACAAGCGAATCGAGAAACACATCTCGCCAGGTGGCAGTCCTTGGCTCCCGTTTGATTCCCAGGAAGAGCTTGAGCAGGCCAAGCAAGAAGCGGAGGCTGAAGCCCAAAAGATTCTCGACGAACAAGAAGCCAACACACCTCCCAAGCAGAAGAAGCGTCGGAAGGAATCCCTCCCAGAACACTTGCCTGAGATCAAGAAATTCTGCGATGTTCCCGAGGCTGGTCGCGTCTGCCCAACTCATGGTCCCATGGCAATGATCGGGGTCGATTCCACAGAGACATTGGTCTACGAGCCACCCAAACTGTATCGCAAGGTAACCGAGTATCCGAAGTACGGCTGCTCGTGCTGCAAGAGTCGCGGCATCGTTACCGCAGAACGACCGACCGGATTGGTCGAAGGGAACAAGTACGACACGAGTGTCGCTGCCGCTGTGGTTGTTCAAAAGTACGATTTGCACCTGCCTCTGTATCGCCAAACGGACATCTTCGCAGTCAGCGGGTGGACCCCAAGCCGCTCGACGCTCCTGAACATCCTTCGACAAGTTGCTTTCGCCGTGGAGCCGTTCGTCAATCACCTTACGCGATTGGTTCAAGGGGATTCCGTTGTAGGGTTGGATGAGAGCAGTTGTCGCATGCTCATGCCTTCGGAAGAGCCGACGGTTGAACCGGGTGATCTGAAGGGGAAGCGATTGCTCGAAAAGATCGCGGAAGCTAAAGCCGCTGGCGAAGACAGCATCATCGGCAAGATGTGGGCGTATCGTGGTCTGGACCAAGCGCCTTACAACATCTTTGACTTTCGAATATCCAGACATCGAGATGGTCCCGAGGAGTTCTTTCGAAATAGTCGATGCGTGGTTCAAGGGGACTGTTTTTCAGGGAATAAATCGGTGGTGCTTCAGAGCAACGAGCGATTGAAGTTCGCTGCGTGCTGGGCGCATGCGCGCCGCAAGGTTTATGAAGTGAACAAACAGAACCCGCATCGAGGGCCACTGCTGGACATGATTCAAGGGCTCTACGATGTGAACGTTCGAGAACAAGGACTCGATCCTTCCGCGAGAACTGCGCATCGACAAGAGCATGCGGTTCCGCTGCTGCGTGTGATCAAGGCATATATCGATACATTGACAGATCAGATCGTGCTTCCCAAGTCGGATATGGCTGAGGCGCTTCGATACATTCGCAATCATTGGGATGCATTGAATCTGTACGCAACCGATGGTCGCATCCCGATCGACAACAATCGCGTTGAGCAGTTGATGCGTGAGGTGGCACTAGGGCGCAAGAACTGGTTGTTCGTTGGCAACGTGGAATCCGGAGAACGCGCCGCAAGCCTGATGACTCTGGTGAGCAGCGCCAAGCGCCACCAGCTGGACGTATGGATGTACCTCAAGGACATTCTTGATCGGCTGTTAGCCGGTGAGACCGATTACTCGAAGTTCGCACCCGACATATGGAAGGCCGCGCATCCCGAAGCGGTCCGTACCTACCGTGAGGAAGAAAGCCGCTACAAGGCGGACCGGAAGAAGGTATCGCGAGCCAAGCGTATCATCGCGGCCAAGCAAAAACGCGAGCGTGCCGACAGCTAACCCGGCTGACCCACCACCTGCCGGTGGTGTACGCTTACGCTGAAGCCACTGAGGCTTACGAGCACTACGCAATCCACACGATCTGCATCAATGAGCAGACGAGAATCCAAGCCTTGGAACGAATCGCTTTAGACAAACCTGGAGATATCGGTTCGGTGAGGCGATTGGAGTACGAATACAAGCGGCATGGTACCTTGTGTTTGTTTGGCAACTTCCATGTGACTACAGGCAAAATTCTCAGTACACTCGTGCGCGAGACTCGGACAGAAACAGATTTTATTGACAATCTAAAGGGCCTGACGAGCACTGATCCAAAGGCTCGGTTTCGCATCGTCCTGGATAACCTCAACACACACTACAGCGAATCTTGCGTTCGGTACGTTGCCGAACAATGTGGCATCGATCCAGAGAGCCTCGGGGAAAAGGGACGCAGTGGCATCCTCAAGGATCAAACATCGCGTCGAGAGTTCTTAAGCAACCCTTTGCACCGCACTCACTTCTACTTTACGCCCAAGCATAGTTCGTGGCTCAACCAAATCGAGATCTGGTTTTGCGTCGCTCGCTCGAAATTGACACGATATGGGTCATTCAACTCGCTGGGCAACTTGAAGAACAAGCGGAATCAATTCATAGAATACTACAACGAAGTGCTCGCGCATCCATATCAATGGACATACCGAAGCAAACCATTGTGCGTCTAGGCAACGCTGAAAATCTTGGCGAGCAATGCCGCTCGTGCATCAAAACCTGCGATCAGAGGCACTAGTCGTCTCATAACACAATTCAACCTCTATTTAAAAATCACATAACTGCCGAAAATGCTTCCAACCTTTGCTTTACCGTATGCGAAACGTCTAACATCTTCAAAGTATGCCAAGTCGGTTGTGCTAATGATATAAGTAATGCTCCTAGCTCCTTTGCCCTCCTTGAAGATTTGCGAAATTGCCGTATCAATGCCAAGGGCACGCGCGCAACCTTCGTCATTTGCAGATATGAGGATACAGTCGACATTTGGGTGCAGTTCAATGTAAGCCAATACCCTTTGTAGATCTTGGCCCCAATCTGCCGCGTCATTTACAAGGTGCCATGGACCATTTTCGAATCCGCCTGATGCTAAATTGAAATAGGACATCCAATTGGGAGCTACTGACGCTGTCTCAACGAGAGAGAATATAAGTGCCACTATCAAGATCACTTGCCCACTTCTTCCGCAGTTCAAAAAAACAACTCCGACCAAAACAAACAATAAAGGATATATCAGTAGAACATACCGATGTTGCTGTGAAAATCCGGTCATGGTGATTAAGCAATAAACCATCAAAGCAAAGCATAACGAAATGGGCGACGTCATATGTCGAAACAACGCTTGATACAATCCTCGAGTACTCCTCCATGATCTAATGATCGCTTGAATTGTTGCAAAGAGGATCAAGAGAACTGAACCAACTGGTAGTTTGACTAGCATTGAGTAAGGGAAAAACCACCACCAACCTCTCTGACGACATACGCCCGCCGCGTAAGAGATTAGCCCATTATCAAAATCGTAAAGCTGCCGATCAATTCCTTGAAGATAATCAATTGGGACAGGCAAACGTAAAAGAGCCAGCTTGGAGCCAGTTAGAAGGTTGGCGGGCCTGCTTAACGAAGCCGCGTTACCACCCAAAGTTCTGCTCACAAACTGACATTCACCGACTGCACGAAAAAGACCTTCAAAGTAATAAGGGAAGGCTACAATGCAAAGCGCCGCGACAATCGCGACAGCGATCATGGTTAGATCTAGCGTTGAGTTTGCAACATCTAATTTGCGTTTCGATCGCAAGCGATTAAGGGTAAGAAAGCAGATACAGATTGGCCACAACGATATTGCCGTAAATTTTGTAATTGAACAAAGTCCTAGCCAAAGTCCGATTCGCCAAAGACGACTATTTGTGTAATTGACCATCTGCAATTTTAGATGAATTGCAAAACATGCAATCATTATGGCGGCTGGAAGATCACAAAGAATCGTAGATCCATGAGAGAGAATTTGTGGCTGGAAAACACAAGCAATGATTGCAAATGAAGCTACCACCCGACCGTAGAGCTGATCAACTAATGAAGCCAAAATTGCGAACAAGCAAGTATTGATTAGAATTACCAAGAGCCTCCCTAGTCGCAATGCAAGAATGAACCGAGCGGGGCTTTCGTTATGAAGCGACCTTCCCATTTCAAATTCGGGGCGAAAGTTAGAGTCAAGTAAATCTGTACTTTCATCTACACGAAACCCCATTACGTAGGCAGGAAGCGTTGCAACAACGCGAATTAGTGGCGGGTTGACATTAAATAAATGCGTGTTTTGCAGTTGCCACCACGCAATACCCGCAGCAAAGTGACCATACTCATCACTTACGGCATACGCGTGCCAATTATGGAAACATGCTGATATAAAAAATAATGCAATGGCAGCGTTTACGGTATGTTTAGATTCAAACAATCTTGGCTTACAGTTCATAATTCAAATCAAGGAACGTGAGCTCCATTTAAATTGCTATTGCGTGTTACTTAACAACAGTTGCTTTTGAGAACACGTGAGTATTTTCCATCTAGAGTCAGCCTATTAAAGCATTTCTGCACGACAAATTTGAGAGTCCTCCTAAGATGCTTAAAAAACAAAGCGTTTGCAATTCAGATCATAAAGGTTGTGACCTGGGGTCCTACTTCAAACCGTTAGTCAATTGAGAAAACTTCGCCATTCGCAAGTGATAAGGCAGCCTCTAAAATTTCAGTCGACATTTCAAAGGAAAGCTGTTGCACTCTTCCATCGGCAAAAGAAAACATCACACCGCCTGGATGAGAGGATCCCCAGCATCCCTTAAACGGATTTTCTCTCGAGTCGCGAAAAAGGTTGGCACCAACTCTTGCAGTTCCATCGGACCCGCCACTAAAAATGGGCTCGTCCCAATACCAAGAATATGGTCCTTGAACGGATAAGCAATATGCTTTTTCGCCGAGTAAAATCGTGTTAGATGCACCGTCACGTATATTCGCAAGCCGAATTACTTTAAATTCGTTTGGACAGATGTTCTTATTCGCCGCGTAATCGGTCTGAGCCCAAGCATACCCTCCCGAATGGTAATTGCCATGAGCGTCACTGACGGGGATCTGAGGCTCACTTCTTGATCGAGAGGAACACAGAAATAGAGTTTGTCGCGAAGAAAAAAGAACCAAGTCGTATGCATGTTTCTGTTCAAGATATGGCAAAATGCTAAAAGACCAACTTCCAGTCTGCGGCCGAATCGGCAACCGTGGTTGCCCGATACCCCATCTATATGAACGACCGGCTTCTAAATCGTCCGTCCCGATGTAGACTTGTAAACCATTACTCCCTTCGATCGTACAAGAAGAGTCAAATCCCCCGTTGGACGGTAATACCCTATGAACGACTTCTAGCATACCCATGCCCATTGAAAGTTGGCGTATGTTACTTTTACAACCTACAGCACGACTCGATTCTCGTACGGACACAACTGCGGGCAACAGAAGTGACATCAAAATCGCCATGATGGATAGGGAAATAATAAGATCCAATAGTGCAAAGGCGCCATTATTTAATTGTGCCCGATTAGTAGCATCTCTTTTAGCCGTTTTACGTTGACGATTCGGCTTCAATTGGTAAGCAGTTAAATTGCTCAATCGGTCTCTCAAGGTTCGAGTTTCAATTATTGCCATATAAAAGCCTAACTAATTCCAAAGTAATATTTAGCCTACTAGATGCTTGTTTCGTCATCCAACAAGTAATCTACACGCGAGAGTCGCCGCTCTGCGCCAACAGCAATTCCGTGCAAACATGATCACATTCATGTTTTCTTACTCATAAATTGCTTTCCTAGAAAAGCACCAATCAAGCAAAACATAGCGACCATTATCACATAAAACGGCGAAAAAAAGGTTGAGTTGGATTTGCCCGCATTTTTGGTTCTAGGATGAAGCTTTGCGTAATTAGTCTTTCGATTCTTGTCCCATTCCCTTGCCTCCGCTTCGCTACTAAATAACAACTTCGGCTTGCCATCTCCCCAAATACCAAACTCTCCGGTCTGCGAATTGGAGAATGGGATTCCCTTTGGCAAAAAAGCTCGCACATCGGATTCTTCAAGTGGTTTACTAGCAGACACATAGGCAATTTCCCCGTTGTCGGTGAATATCTGTTTACCAATGTGCTGCACAATTGCGAACTTATGCGGCAGGTTTTGGCAATCTCCCTCGCGCTTGAAATCACTATAATCGACCTGCCATCTAAACTCTTTTTCGTTCACAGATCCGTTCCAAATCGCTTGCTTGAGTGAGCAACCGCGATTAGGGTCGATGGCAAAATCATGTGTACCAGTGTCGCAAACTATACGAATTCGAACGCAACCGTCATCAGATTTCGAAGCAGCTTCAATTACTGAAACACTATGGCACAACTCAGCAACTTTCATGTAAGGCAGCGTGATTTTCTTGTCCGGACAATACAGCTCTAGCCCTAAATGCGCTCGGCACATCTGGGATCTACGATCTGGTGTACTTGCAGAAAATGTGGCGCTTGCTGGAGAGTCTATACATACTTCCCCCTCGTCGTCCAATGTGCCATCAAAGTCTTGAACAACACAATATCCGCCTTGCCCGTTTGAAGCATCCAAATCGCCACGTTTATAAACATTTCCAGTCCACTCGCCTGTGCTATCTGGTATATTCACGTCTTTCGTGGTCCATCTGCTCTCTTCTCCTTGCATTCGATATTCGTAAATTTGTGCGAGTTTCATTTCCTTTTGACCTGGATACTGCACTTGGTGGGAAATTCGAACATGCAAGGGACCGATATTGGAGATGTTATTCCCCGCGAGGTGAAGAATTTGCTTCCCTTCATCAGCAGAAACCTTGGACATCAGAACTGGAATAAAGCTAATAAGGAAAGCGATACATACCTTGAAGCCCTTACTTCGGGATTGGCGACAACAACAAGTCCAAGGCATTATAATCTCCGTCTACAAAATATCACCCGCAGAAACGAAACTAAAAAATTTCAGGCTGCCTGTAGCCAAGCTTGTGCTTAAAATCAGGCCGCCTGAATAAATACAAACAACAAAAGCTTTAACGAAATTGGATTTAATCTTTAAATGCAAATGCGACATACAGGTTTACCAAACGATTGTGATGCATCATTCTGAATAAAACCTCAAAAAATTTGCATAAAAAACACTTGTCCTCATTTCGTATAAATCTCTAATTGCAATTTGATGCAATGTAGCAATTACAGCTAAATCCTCCGGCCCATCCTTGGCATCGCGCTCCGTTGCCACATATAAAACCAAATGCATTGCATGTTTTCATAGTTCCATCACCCGACGTTTCGCAGTCGGCCGTGAGATAAGTACACATGTGACCTGCGGGACAAACTGCTCCAATTCCCGTGGTTGGGCATGCCGAATATCCGAATCCACCATACGCCGTGATGGCGAAGCTGATACTCCACGCAAATCCTAAAACCAGAAAGAGGCTAAGAAGCTTTCGATTTGACATCATCAATCTCCCAAAAAGGCTTTTAACAACACTACTCAAAACAATAAATCGTGACTGGAATCTCTACAAAATATGATTCAAAATCAAATCTGAGAACATACTCCTGATTCAATATATGTTCTTCGGGAATGAATTCGATATTAAATTTTCTTCCCGTCGTTGATAAGCCAGCTTCAAGCTCTGATATCTTGATCGCGGAAGACGGTGGCGAACAAGTAATCTCAAAAATTGCGCTTTTTCCTACACCAGTAAAACGCACTACCCTCGAAATCGTATTCTTTGTTTCGAGGGAGTCCGCGATATCAACGACAAGCTCCTTTGGGAAGAACTCAAAGGGTTTTTGTAAGACTATTGAAACTGGAACGATTAACTTGTGAGGAGCGGGGGCATTCGGCCCTTCATACTCGACATCAAGGGTTATTTCGGTTCGCGCCGAATGAATCCACTCTTCGCGGGAAGTTTCCAAGTCCAGCTCGTATTGCTTTCGAAGCCATCCAGCAAAATTATACTGCCCACTTACTGGAATAACGTCAACTTTGAGCTTTGCAACAACATCGCGTGTTTTGATTCGGCAAATATCCTCAAGTCTCGTATTGCAAATTGAGACCTTAACAAACTTCTTCGACTGATCTGACGCATCAAATTTAAACTCTGCAACCGGTGGATATGCCGCCAGTTTTTTCTCAATTGTAAAGGAAAATACTGTTTCGGGGCTGTAAATAGGGCGGCGGTTTTCATCTTGCATATTAACTTTAATGTGCGATTCAAATTTACCAACCCTCCCTACCGTCGCAATTTTCACTGAAAACTCAAAGGAACAACCTGCGTCAATGCGCTTCGGCAGCGAAATTTCACGATCATCTAAGAGCATTGATGTGCAGCCACAAGATTTCGAAAAGCTAACGACATCAACTGGCGATTGAGACCGGTTTATCATTTTGACTTTTCGCTCCGTTACGTCACCCTCGTAAACAGGAAGAGCTGCGTGTGGCAACACAATCATTTCAATGCGGTTTGAAAAGTAGCCCCCGCTTCTAAAGAAAAACCACGCCCCGATTATTCCACATAGTAGAACAGAAAGCCCAAAACTAACTTTCCAATACGACAACCATCGCGTAAGTAGGTGCATGTTGATCTCCAGCTAGATTCAACTTCCGGCATCGATGATTCAGGTTTCATCCGACGCTCGTTGTTCCCGCACTATACGGAAAACCATGGCACTAGTGTAGTTAAGAGCGAAAAATTCCACATTTTTTTTGACTTCTGCACTGATTTGTCGCTTTTACCTCACCGAGGCGCACCGCAAGCATCGGTCAACGAGTTTGAAGCTTTGGTCGAGATTCATGGGCAAGCGACCTGTGCCGCAAGGGTAAGCGTACAGAGCCCGGACATTGCGTTGCAGGCATTGAGGTACTACCCGCAGGGCGGTTTAGACGCCCGCCTTGCGTCGTAAAGTTCGCTCGCGGGCTAGCTCCGCCTTGTCGCGGCGCTCTTCCGCCCGGTACTCGAACCAGTTACGTGCCACCCACCTATTTACCCACCTATTTGACGTGGACTGCCGGATTAGGGTACCCCCCTACCTAAGGAGATTCGCCATGCCCAGACCTTTGCGAGCTGAGTTGTTTGATCCCAACGAGGTTGGTATCGTCCATTGTGTCCAGCGTTGTGTTCGTCGAGCGTACTTGGCAGGAGAAGATCCCGTCAGCGGTAAGAACTACGAATACCTTCGGGAATGGATCCGAGCCCGCTTGGAATGCCTAGCCTCGGTCTTTGGGATCGATGTCCTGACCTATGCCATACTCTCCAACCACCTGCACTACGTTCTTCGAACTCGGCCCGACGTCGTGGCTCAGTGGTCTGACAAGGAGGTCGCCCGGCGATGGCTTAGCCTGTTTCCTGGCCAAAGGGTCGATGAATTCTTGGGCCAGCCCACGCAGAACAGCATCCACGCCTTGGTCCGTGACGCTGGCCGGATGGCCGAGGTGCGTCAGCGATTGAGCAACCCCTCTTGGCTCATGCGTGCATTGGCGGAACCGATCGCCCGGGTTGGCCAATCGGGAAGACGAATGCACAGGCCGGTTCTGGGAAGGACGGTTTAAAGCCCAGGCGATCAGGGACGAAGCGGGTTTGTTGGCTTGCAGTATGTTCGTCGATTTGAATCCGATCCGGGCAGCCATGGCCCAAACGCCGGAGGAGTCGGTCCATACGTCGGCGTATGACCGGATCGAAGGCCTGCAAGGCACGAAAGTGGATTCGGCCGCCCGAGACACGGTGGTGATCCCCACGGAAGATGCGGGACGGATCCGAAGCACGTCTAACCCCGATCAACTGCGGCAGCGGCGTGCTGAAGCGCGCCAGCCACGGCGAGGCCGATCGATCTTGAAGGATGCATGGCTGGCGCCGTTGACGCTTGACGAGCGGGCAAAGCCTGGCGCGATGGCCAGCGACTCAAAAGTTCGCGCCAGTGACAAGGGTTTTCTTAGCATGTCGCGGCAGGATTACTTGAGTTTGCTCAAGTGGACCGCGATCAACAGACGCTCACTGAGCAAGCCGAACGCATCTCCTGAAGTGGAATCGATCTTGAAGCGTTTGGGGATCGACGCCTCGATGTGGCTGGACTTGGTGTGGAGGTTCAAGAAGTATTTTCAAGGGAGCGTCGCGGGCCTGCCTGACAGCATGTCGGAGCATGCGGCGCAGCATCACCATCGCTTGAGCCGTGGCCAAAGGTCAGTGCGCCGACTCTTGGCATCGGGATAGCGCCCGATTGCCGTATGCTGAATGCCAATTGTTGCGTGCCCGCGTGATTCGCCAATCCACTCCAACGCGCCGCCATCTGCTCAGCATGCGACGTGGACAAGCCACGTCGTGAAAGGGCGTTCGCACGTGATCTCGCTCTGATCGCGCTTCCCACCCGAAGCAGGCGAGCCAAGTTGAAACAAGTCCGCTTGACGATGAGTCCCCAGGCATCTGTTGCGTGGGCGGCACGTTTTGCGGAGTCGTCAAGCGACGACGAGACCAATACACCTTGATGATGGAGCCTCGCAACGAGTTGCGAAAGCGGTTGGCGAGGGGCGATAACGCATTCGAATAAAACAACTTATTACAACCCGACAGTGCCATTCGTACCTGGCACCGAGCGAAGCGACGCGGGACCGATCGCCGCTGGGCCGTTACACAGGGACACTTCGGGACACACGGCAGACAACACTCTTGACTTTGCTGCTTGTTCGGAAATAATCCAACGTAGCTGCTACCTGCACATCGTAGGAGTTTGGCCTTCACCGGCTGATGTCTGGCAGTTGATGCGTAACGATCACATTCTGTACGAAAGGGAGGCAACTATGCCTAAACTGCCCAAAAGGCCAGCGGTGTCAGATAAAGCGATTGAAGCATTCAAGGGACTTCAAGAGCAAATCGAATCTGCTGAGAAACTACTCAGAAAGCTCCCAGGAGCGAGAACTAGCGAAGCAAAGGTTTGGCTGTCGGAACTGTTTCCCACAGACCATTCAGGTGACATGGGAACATCGCTTGAACTAGTCGGTGACCCAGGCGAGCTCCGCGTCTGCAACTATTTTATGAATTCAAGTAATGGCGAAGAGGAATGCACATCAAAGCGACTTGTCGATTATTCCACTGTCACTCGGATTGAGATAGCGAAAAAGATCCCTGACCTAATTCAACTCGCGAGAGCTGCGGAGGGGAAGGTCGTTGAAGCTGCAAACGAAGCTGCTGCAAGTATCGAACAGGCGATTTCTGAACACTTGGAGGGCTAGTCATGGAACAAGACAAGAACCCAAGTTTAGTACCAAATGTCGAGAAACTAAAAGAGCGGACAGAGCTTTTCAAGCTCTGGGCGGCACTAGTTGGTTTTGTATCCCAAGTCCTCCGAATATTCTTCTAGGACACGACAATCACAAAGGGTCGGTATCGTTAATCGGTACCGACCCTTTTCACTCATAATCTCAACTCGGGACACCAGGGGACAAGCAACCATAAATTGGTCGCCGGTTTGCTGGCGTGAACCGGCTGGCCAGTAACCGGCTCGACCAATTCGCCATCTCGTTACTTCTTGATCGTTTGGTAACTTCTCGGGTGGTTCGAAGTCTTCTTTGTACCGAGGGTGCTCTGTTGGACCGTCTCACGAAGTTATTAACGAACAACCGGCTGTACGGCAGTTTCATGGCCACGACGCAGGCCGCTGTGCGCATCGTCGCGCAAAAGCTGGGTGTGAAGCAGCTGGCCAACACCGCTTAAGCGACCTGCGAACCTCCCATCTTCGCGACACCGAGCCCCGCCCACACGCACCACTGCGATTAGGGTACGCGCGCATCGGGGGGAAATTGAATCGTCAGGGCCCCTGCGCCAGTCCCTCGCATCAAAAACGGGGTCCAAAAGCGATCCACGAGGCCCAGATCCACGCTGAACGACCATACGTGTAAGCACTCCGATGACCGTTCCTGCACGACCGCAATGCATGTCCTTGTTGTTTTTTTGCGAAGCCCATCTTAGCGGCTCAGCCCCAGAAAGCAGATGGAAGAATATCGAATCCTAAATTGATGTCTGCGTTCAACGGATTTCATCGGATTCGCTCAGCACCTCGTCGAGCAATTCACTCAATCGTATCTCTGCGGCTTGGGCTCGAATGTCTGCTTGTTGTTGTTCGGTGCAGCCCCGAAAGATGCTGCGAAAGTCCCGACGGCTACGCTGGCTTCCTTTGTCGATCCAGATGAGCTTCGAGATTGCAGCATCTGTGCGCGATACGACCGGCACGAAAACTCCAGCAAACAACTCCATTGTCTGAGACCGTTGCAGCTCACCAGGGATCAGCTCTCTTGGATAGATATCCAGTTTCAGACTTTCAGTCTTGTCCAAGAGTTGGAAGAGGTCGCCGGACTGAACCGATTGCCGAACAACCCGCTCCGTGAATAAAAAGTCGGAGCAGGACAGCAGGTTAATCAGGTTATCGATGCGAATCCTTGCCACCTCCGGCGAAACAACGATATCGATGTCTTGCGTTAAACGTGGTTCGCCATAGGCTGAACTGATCGAGCCGCCAGTAAGGTGAAAAGGAAGACCAATCGCATCTGCGATTGCCACAAACTTGCCAATCGTCCTTTCAAATGCTTCAACGGGGAACAATGGATAGCTGTTCCTGGATGAGTTTGACCACTTCTGGTTCTCGTTCGTAGAGTTTCAAAGCGACGTGCCACTTCACCTCTTCGTCCGACAGGCTCGGCTGCGCGCTTCGAATCCGTCTGGCCATCTGTTGGCGAGTCCAAGCAAACATCGCAGCGCTTCGAGACAATTTCTCTGCGGGCGACATCGCTCTCCAGCGCCGTTCGTATTCCAGTTCGATTTCGGACGTTTCCACCCTGATTTCCTCATTTCTTTGGTCAAGCAATCAGTATAGGCGAACATCCCAACTGGACAAAGTACTGATGTATTGCTCAATCGACGCGTGCGTTCGAGCATAGGGTACGTCAGCGACTGAGCAACCCCTCTTGGCTCATGCGTGCATTGGCGGAACCGATCGCCAGATAGCCGTATGCTGAATGCCAATTGTTGCGTGCGCGCGTGATTCGCCAATCCGCTCCAAAGCGCCGCCATCTGCTCAGCATGCGACGTGGACAAGCCACGTCGTGAAAGCGCGTTCGCACGTGATCTCGCTCTGATCGCGATTCCCACCCGCAGCAGGCGCGCCAAGTTGAAACAAGACCGCTCGACGATGAGTCCCCACGCATCTGTTGCTTGAGTGGCACGTTTTGGCCCGTTTTGGCCTGGCACGTTATGGCACGTTCTTTGCAAAAGCACGACACATTTTGCTAGGAAAAGTCGAACACTTGTTTGCCCTTGGGTTGGCTTTCTCGAATCTTTTTGTAGATTGCACGGACCTTATCATAGGGAAGACAAGTCGGTGAAACGTCGATGTAGGCAATCTTGGGGTTCCCCACAAAGGCTTTCAGTCCCGAAAGAGTAACCAGTGTCTTTCTCAAAATTAACCGATCGATCTGCACTTGTTCGGCGAGATAAGCCAGCCCCTGGTCGGTGATCTTGGTCTCTTCGAGGTCAAGGGTTCGCAACGTTTGTGATTGGCATAGGACTTTGATTCCCGCGTCACTAATTCCTGTGCCAGCAAGATTGAGGTACTTGAGCTTTGGGCAGGCTGCCAGAAACTCGGCACATCGATCGCTGATGGGACACCCCAACAACCAAAGCTCCTCAAGATGTCCGTTCGGCAGGTATTTGAGATGGGAATCTGTTAGAGGGCAACGATTTAAAATGAGGCTCGTGAGACGAGGCAGGGCCGGCAGCGTCTTAAGGCCGCTTCCATTGACGAGCGTCTCACCCAAATCGAGAAACCGAATGGTTTCATGGGTGAAAGCGCCCAACATGCGATCGTTGATCTGGGTCTGGCACAGAACAAGTCGACTGAGTTTGCGGAGCCCGCTCAGTGCTTTCAATCCAGAGCCATTCACTTTCGTGCCAGAAAGCACCAGCCGTTGAAGCTGTGAAAACTGAGGGATCACTCTGAGGCTTTTGTCCGTTACCAGCGTGTCAGTAAGGTCTAAACTGTCCAGTTTGGTCATGCCCGTTAGGTAGGAAACGCCAACGTCTGAGGCGCGTGTTCCCGCCAGATTGAGCCGGGTGACTTTACGGCATTTTTCCAGATGTTTTAGGCCTTTGTCGGTAACGTCCGTGGCTTGAAGGTTGAGGTCCTTGAGCAATTCAAAATTGCTCAGCACCGACAAATGGTCGTCGTCAATTTTCGCGTCTTGCAAACTAAGCTCGTCGAGCTTTGTCAGCGACGACAAATACTCAAACGCTCCCTTAGGAATAGCGGACTTGGTTTCGCCGATGAAGAGATTCTCGAGTGTGGTTAGTACACCGAGGCTTTTAAAGAAATCGACGTCGGCTTTGCTATCTGTTCCTGCGGAACGGGGAACGCGATTCTCGAGATGGACATAACCGCCCTTGGCTTTGATGACCCTGATGGCCGCCGCAATGGAGTTGGAATCGCTATAAGGGACTTTCTTCGCTGGCTTCCGCTGTTTAGCGGACTTGTTGAGCCGAGCGACGATTTGCCCAATACTCTTGCGCCAAGATGCGTTATTGTCGTTCAGGTCTTTCAGTTCGGACTCAACAAGAATTCGCTGACACGCCTCGATCGCAAGCGTTGGGTAGTCGTCAGGCAGCACTTCGGTGCGTTCGGCCAACCAGTCTTTCAAACCATCGGTCAATTCGCGGCTAGCGTTGCCCCGAAAAGCAGCCACCACTTCAGCGGCCGCGAGGGCTCGAAAACATTCTGTTGAATCCTCGGATGACTTTAAGAGCGCCCGCAAACTCTTTTCAATAAACTCCAGTGGCTTTTTCGACCCTTCCAGCTCATCGGCCCAGTCCAACGCTTCATCGCTGTCGAACGCCGAATTTCCCATGTTACCCATGCGCTGCTCACTTACCGAAGGGATGAATTGGTTGGCTCAACATCCCCCAGACGAAATCGGTTGCCAAATTAATACTAAGAATCCGATGCGTCAATTTCTCGCCGCGAACACATTTTACTTCGCCGGTGCGAGTTCCCAAGCATCAGTAATCAGTTTTCATCTTGCGAACTCCACCCCTTCTTGATTGGCGCAGCAGTCGCAATTCTAATGCGGAATCCTAAAAAATTTTAGGGTCGATGATTTCCAAGAAGGCTGAACCGGTTGTGCAATGTGTGCCGTGTGCAAGGTAACTCCTGATCGCAGGGGAGGCGACAGACACGCCCTTCGAAGACTCAGGGACGTGCCACCCATCTGTAAGACAATCGAATGATTGCAGGGTGGTACAACTAGCAAGGGGTGCTCGTGTGTCTGGGTGGCACGCTCGGAGAGACAGCGAGAAGCGTGGTTTGGGGTTGCAGGCCGCAGGTCATCCATCGAAGCCATTTTCTTGAAAATGCGCGCCCGAACGCATTGAGCACGTCGGCTAGGAACATGGGCCTCTCATCCGGCCACCGCTGCCAACAACGCGCAGCTGCCGCGGAAATTCAAAATCACACCATGACAACTGCACCATGACAACCGCACTGCTCCGAGTCCAGTCCGTTGGAAAATCGTTTGGAAGCACCCGGGCCGTCGATGGGGTCAGCTTTGAAGTCCAGCGCGGTGAGATTTTTGCGCTGCTGGGACCCAATGGGGCCGGCAAGTCGACTTTGGTACGGATGATGATCGGTATGCTGCTACCCGATCAAGGCTCCGTGTCATGGCTCGATGACTCGCAAAAGTCCGTACCATTCCATGCGCGCGAAATCGGCTACTTGCCCGAAGAGCGGGGATTGTACCGCGATCAGAAGGTCCTGCGCATCTTGACCTACTTCGGGCAACTCCGAGGCATGTCGCGCAGCAATGCAGAAGCTGCAGCCAAGGAATGGGCGGAACGACTGGGCATTCAATCGTACCTCAACCAGAAATTGGAAACCCTCAGCAAAGGGAATCAGCAAAAGGTTCAGGTGGCCGCCTCGGTTCTGCATCGCCCACGGCTGGCACTTCTCGATGAACCATTCTCGGGCTTGGACCCGTTGAATCAAGAAACCATGCTGGATATTATCCGCGGACTTCGCGAAACGGGCACCACGGTTGTTCTGAGCGCACATCAACTCGATCTCGTCGAACGACTGGCCGACCGAGTATTCCTGTTGGCACAGGGCAAGCGGGTCCTATCTGGCACGATTGAGGAGATCAAGACCAGCGGGCACGCCGGCTATGCCCTTCGAATAGCGTTTGCGGACGGTGCCCCCGACGCGGGTTGGACGCATTGGCGGCATGCTGCGGGTGTGCTGGACTGCGGGCTCGACGAACATGGTGGTCTGCAAATGACTTTGGAGGACCCTCACGGGGTCAGCCATTGGATCGAGCAAGCGTCGAAGCTAGGACAAGTAACGCAAATTCGCGGCGGCACTTTGTCCCTGCATGAAATCTATCTCAACGCGCTGCGGGCAAATCCTTCGAACCCGCCTTCCAACGCCGCGGGATCCTCTGACCAACGCCTATCTATTCCACAAGGTATCTAATAATGATCGATTGGCTAAGTATGCGAAGTACGGTTGCCGTTTGGGAATTTCAACGCTACTTCAAACTCAAGGATCAGTGTATCGGTTTCGTATCGCTGCTCATCGGGGCTGCCTTCGGGTTCGGGGCTGTCTATCTAGCCCGATCCTCGAGTACGGTCAAACTCGCGGTACTCGGCGCAAGCTCGAACTTTAAAGTGCCCGATGAAGGACATCTGAAGATCGTGCATGAGGAACGGACGGAGCAGGAATGGCGAGTGCAGGTCGAGAACAAGTCGATCGATGGTTTGCTGATCGTCGCTGCACCTGAACCAGCCGAGGGCAACGACTGGTCCTCGAGCTTGATCGTTCGCCAAGAGCCTACGTGGTTTGAGGAGCTCAAGCCGTTGCTGCAAGCAGAACGGATGCAGTGGGCGATGCAGGCCGCGCACCTACCCCCTGCCACTTTCGCTGCAGTCGTGGCCCCGCCTGAGATCGAAATCATCGCCTTAGCCCCAACCGAGATCGCCAAGACGGATCGATTGTTTGCCTATGCGATCCTGGCCGCAACCTTGATCACAAGTTGGATTTCGCTCGCGTACATGATGACTGGTATCACTGGTGAAAAGCAGCAGCGCGTGACCGAACAAATCGTAAGCGCCATCCAACCACAGATGTGGATCGATGGAAAGCTGTTGGGGATCACGGCCGCCGCCATCGCTTCCTTGGCCTTCCTTATGGCCACCGGCCTGATCACATTGCCCGCCGCGTGGTTGCTCGGTCTACAGCTCCCCATGCCGGGAGTATTGCAACGCTGGGAGTTCATTCCCGTTTTGCTGGTCTATTACCTCGGTGGAGTAATGTTCTGGAATTGTTTTTATGCTGGCGTATCCTCCATCATCAACGACCCCAACACTTCCTCGCGGAGTGGGTTGCTCTTTCTACCGATGCTACCGATGATTGCGACTGGGTTGGTCGTCACTCAGCCCGACGGCCTTATGATGCATGTGCTGAGTTGGGTTCCTGGCACTTCGCCGGTCGCAATGCCTATTCGGATGGTGCTCGGACAAGTCGGAACCATCGAGATTCTCGGGAGTCTGACCCTTTTGGGACTGGGCATCGCTGCCCTGCGCACACTGGCCGGGCGCGTCTTTGCGGCTGGCATCATGCTCTATGGCAAGGAACCTACGTGGATCGACATCGCCTCATGGGTCGTTAGCCACTCGTCCAGTCATCCATTGGGTCGGACAGCTGCTCGTATCGAAAAATGATCGGGATGGCAGCAAAAATTCAGCTTAACGTCAGGGCTTGCGGGGGGGTGTTGCAGATCTGCGTCGGCTAGTCAAATATAGGCAATGTTCGTACAACGGGTGATCCAATTGTTCGGCCACCCCCCTCGCTCTCCAGCCATCGGCAGGTCCGCCTTGAGTTCGTTATCGCGTAGCGGTGTTTTTTCTGGTTCCATGAACGAAGCGCTGGCCCGGTTCAGTGAGAGCATTTCGTTCGATCATCGACTCTACCGCTACGACATCCGCGGCTCGCTCGCGCACGCCACCATGCTGTGTCGGCAAGGACTATTGAGCTCCGGAGAACTCTCGGCCATCGAGCGCGAATTGGTACGCATCGAAGGCTTGCTCGACCGAGGCGAGATGCCGTTTCGGATCGAACTCGAAGACATCCACATGCACATCGAGCAGGCGCTCATCGACGCCCTGGGCGATGTCGGCCGAAAACTGCACACAGCGCGCTCGCGAAACGATCAAGTCGCAACCGATTTGCGATTGTGGATCCGGGATGGACTCGATCGCGTCGATGCCTTGCTCCTGGAATTGCAGCAAGCTTTCGTCCATCGCTGTGAAAAAGATGCCGGGGTCATCGTACCCGCCTACACGCACCTGCAACGGGCCCAACCCGTGTTGGCGGCGCACTATTGGTTGGCCTACGTTGAGAAGCTCGAGCGCGATCGCGAGCGGGTGGCCGACTGTCGTCGGCGCGTCAACCGATCGCCGTTGGGCGGTGCGGCCGTTGCGGGTACCAGTTTGCCGATCGATCGTCACTACACGGCGGAACTCTTGGGCTTCGAAGCCGTCGCGAGCAACAGTATCGACATCAGCAGCGATCGCGATTTCGCGGTCGAGTCGGTGTTCGTATTGACCATGATCGGTTTGCATTTGAGCGGCTGGGCGGAGGAATGGATTCTGTGGTCCACCACAGAATTCGGATTCTTAAAGTTGCCACAAGCCTACTGCACGGGCAGTTCGATCATGCCTCAAAAGGTCAATCCAGACACCTTGGAATTGACCCGCGGAAAAACCGCCCGCGTTGTCGGCAACCTGCAATCGCTCTTGGTCCTCATCAAAGGCTTGCCCTTGGCGTACAACCGAGATTTGCAAGAGGACAAGCCGCCGTTGTTCGATACCTTCGATACTGTCATCGCATGCCTTGAAATGGCCGTCCCTGTCGTCCTCGAATCGGAGCTGCAGGCCGAAGCCATCGCATCGCGGCTCGATCAAGGATACCTGGACGCCACCACCTTGATGGAAGCGCTCATCGCCCGCGGCATGCCGCAACGGACGGCGCATCACAAAGTGGGAGCGCTGGTGGCCATCGCCAAGGAGCGGGGCGTGCCGTTGGTCGAACTCACCGATGACGAATTGCACCGCGTCGACCCTAGCTTGGACGGCGATCTCCGCCGCTCTCTATCGGTCAGCGGAGCCGTCGATTCCTACCGCTCGTATGGATCGAGCCAGCCCGATCAAGTTGCACAGCAGGTTCTGCGCTGGCAACATCATTTGGACAATTGCTCCAACGCTTTGCCAAGCAAATCGCCGTAGACGAGTTCTCCTCCCTGGTGCCCAACCATCGCGACCAACAACGCCAGCAGCAGCGTCCCTATGCGCCAAACGTGCCCAGGCCGCGAACCGTCGTCCGTGCGAGCACGCCATCCGGCCACCACGACTACCAAGCCCACGATGGCAACGGCCGAGCCTAACCAACGGTGCAAGAAAATGGTGCGACGTTCCTCACTCGCATCGGCGGGCAACATCGTCGCCCAATCGGCGTATCCTCGGCTTTCGGCAAACGACCAGCCTAAAACGGCGGTAGCAATCGAAAAGAAAAACCCGAGCACCACGCATGTGTAGGCAAACTGCGCATAGCGATCGCCGAGACCATAGCTCAACAGGACACTGACGGCCGCGAGCGACAAGAGCGAAATCGGAAAGTGGACGATAGCCGGGTGCAAAAACCCGATGGCACGAAACCACCTCTGGCCGGCGGGAAGACTCGCGATTGCTGCAGCCTCGACCGGGACACGAACCCCGACCACTGCACCTTCCGGCCAATCCGCACCTTCATCCATCCAAACCCGCAGCAACGCCAACTCGTGTGCGGGCAACGGTCCATCGGGCGGCATCAGCAAACTCGATTCGTTCAACGTCGGCTTGGGCGCGATCAGATAATCGGTCCACAGCGAACTGTCGGCCGACGAACCCAACTCGATATACCCCAACACCGCCTCGCGATCCACCACTTCGAATCCGTTCTTGGCCGCCAAGCCCTCATGGCACGAAGCGCATCGATTGTGCAACAGCGGCGCAATGTCGCGCGCAAAGTCGATCACCTTGGTCGCCCCTATCCCCGCACTCGCCCCTGTCCCCGCTACCGATACTTCTTGACCTCGGATGCATTGTCCCGCTCCGATCCAAGACATGGCAGCCAGGCAACCCAGAACCAACCCAACGAGCTTGCGTGCAGGATCAAAACTTCGGTGCAACGCGTTGTTATGAAAATCAAGATCCATGGATTGCCTTGGTGATCAGGGAATAAAGATACCAACCGAGCCTAGAGGCTTTCGCGACGCTGGGCGAACAGCCATGTGTAGAACTCGGGGTTGGAATACGTTTCGGTCCAACTGTCGTGCTGGGCTTCGGGATATTCGGTGTAACGGACGTTGGACCCGACGGCGCGCAAGGCATCGACCATTTCGATCGAGCGGCCTACTTTGACGACCGGATCCTTAGCCCCGTGAAAACACCAAATCGGTAGTTTTTTGAAAAGCGAGACCGTCTTTGGATCCCCGCCACCGCAGATGGGGGCCGCCGCAGCGAAGTAGTCTGGGTAACGCGCGATGGCGTCCCATGTCCCATAGCCGCCCATGGACAGGCCGGTGATGTAGATTCGATTGCGATCAACCCCAGCATTCTCGACCATGTCGTCGACCAACTCCTTGACGCTCTGCAAGGCATCGCTGGCCTTTTCCGGCAGTGAGCTGGTCTCCTTGGACCAATCGACTTCCGACCACTTGTGATCCTTCGGGCACTGTGGAACGACGACGTAAGCGGGGTACTTGGAACGATTCTCTGGGCTGGCGAAATCCTTCGCCCCATGCTTGAGCGTGATCGCGTTGTCATCCCCGCGTTCCCCGGCCCCGTGTAGAAACAGCACCAACGGATACTTCTTGCCCGATTCGTACCCAAGCGGTTTGAGCAATCGGTACTTCAGCGGCGTGCCGGGGCTGCCCACAAACTCACGCGGCTCAAAGACGCTCGTCGGATCCGCCGCAGTGGCCGCGGTGGCCGTTTCCTGAGCCATGACGGCCTCCGCAAAAAAGGGCTGGGACGAAAACAACAGTGCTAGCGTTACGGATAGAAATTTCATGCTCGGACCTATTGCAAGTGTAGAACCTACGGGAAGGATAGAAACTACGGAACGGTTAGAAACGGAGCAGTCGCAGGGGTGGGAGCAACGCGGAGGCTGCTGCAGGACGTGGCGGGTGGGGAGGGAAGGCGCTCGCGCTTCCATGCCTGCATTGTAACCGAAAGCTTCTGCTAAGGGAAAATCTCTTGCATCTCCTTTTTCGCGCACCTGCCTCCTTCAACGCTTCTCCCCTTCCCCGCTTTGCGGTACCTTGAAGGGTTATTCATTTGGTGACGGACGCGTCGCATTCCCAGGCGAACACGAGGAGAGGCAGAACGGATGCCCAACATACGGAAGCTTCCGGTTGGATTGGTCAATAAGATCGCGGCAGGCGAGGTGATTGAACGACCGGCGAGTGTGATCAAGGAGTTGCTCGAGAACAGCATCGACGCCGGCGCCGATACGATCGAGGTATCGGTCGAAGGGGGTGGAATCGAGTTGATCCGTATCAGCGACAATGGCTGCGGGGTCGAGCATGATCAGCTGGAGTTGGCGCTCGACCCGCACGCGACGAGCAAACTGCAAACGAGCGATGATTTGTTCGATGTGCATACGCTGGGCTTTCGTGGCGAAGCCTTGGCGTCGATCGCCGAGATTAGTCACTTGTCCTTCCGCAGCCGGACCGCCGACAGCGACTCAGGCTACGAGTTGCGTTGCAATGGCGGCGAACGTGAACCGATCCGTCCGTGCCCAATGGGTGTCGGAACCACGGTCGAAATTCGAAACTTGTTTTTCAACACGCCGGTCCGTCGAAAATTCATGAAGTCGGCGTCGACCGAGATCGGGCACGTGACCGATGCCTTCGCTCGCATCGCCTTGGCGTTCCCAAACGTCCGCATGACACTCCGGAGCAACGATCGGGTCGTGCACGATTTGCCCCCCACGCCTCGCTGGGCGGATCGCATTCGTGCCTTCTACGGCGACGAGATTGCCGACGCGTTGATCGCGGTCAAACACAACGACGAACACGTCAACCTGCGCGGCTATGTCACGGACCCCAGCGTCTCGCGAGCCAACAACCGATTTCAATTTTTGTTCCTCAACGGTCGCTACATCCGCGATCGGGCCTTGCAACATGCATTGGGTGAGGCGTACCGAGGGTTGCTGATTGTCGGTCGCATGCCGATTTGCTTCCTTCACATCGAGATCGATCCCAAAGTCGTCGACGTCAACGTGCATCCCACCAAAGTCGAAGTCCGATTTGCGGATAGCGGGGCTATTTACTCGCGGATCTTGCACACGCTTCGTCATCAATTTTTATCGAGCAACCTCGTTGCCAAAGTGGGCGGCGACCCCTCGCTGGCCGAAGCACCAATGCCCATGTCGGTACTTACACCGATCGAGCGCTCCGTTCACATCGGCTCAGGCGATGAACTCATGGCCTGGGCCCGTCAGCAGTCACCCGCGACCCTGTCGGATCATTCATCACCGGTCGCCACGCTGGCTCCGCCGTACCCCGGCATGGGTCGCGGAATCCCTGACTTCCAACCTTATCCCGAACCTGGACGATTGTCGACCGATCCGTTGCGTCTCACGCCGGTCCCCAATCCCGCACCAGCAATCCGCCCTACCCAGGACACGATCTCCGGACATGCGCGTTCTGAGGGCTTTCAGATTCATGACCGCTACTTGATCACCCAGGATGAGGCCGGGATGGTGATCATCGATCAGCACGCATTGCATGAACGGATCATGTACGAGCAAATCAAAACCAAGGTCCTCTCTAAATCACTTGAGAAGCAGCGTCTGCTCGTCCCGGAAACCGTGACACTCACTGCCTCCGAACGGGGCATTGCCATGGATGCCAAAGACATGCTGGCCGAGATCGGAATCGACATCGAACCCTTCGGAGGAGACACACTGCTCGTCACCGCTTACCCTTCGATCCTGACGAAGATGTCTCCAGCCGAAATGCTCCGCTCAATTCTGGAAGCGCTCATCAGTGGCGGTAAAAAGATCAATGCCCGCGACATCTTGGACGACCTCATGAACATGATGGCGTGCAAAGCGGCGATCAAGGCTGGAGATCGACTTTCATCCGAAGAGATCTCCGCATTGCTCGAGCAACGTCATTGCTACCAAGACACCCATCATTGCCCGCATGGCCGACCGACCGCGCTGTTCTTCTCGCGCGAACAACTCGACAAGATGTTTAAGCGGACCTAATCATAATCAAGCGGCTCGTCGATGAAATCGATGTTCCAGCACGTGTTCCGAACGGCCTTCTGCAGCCGCCTGAAACCTCTCCAAAACGGATCGTGTCATTTCGTCGTAGCGTTGCCGATATGCGGCACTGAACTCGACCGACCGAATGTTGAAATTCGGATCACCAATCGCCGTCAGAAACTGGCTGAACTCTCGAAAATAATCAATTCCTACTTCCTTGCACAATTGCAACGCTTTGAGCGTTTTGCGTTCGCCATTCCGATCCTTGTCTTCACATGCATCCGCGGGTAGCTCACTGAAGACCGTTGGCGTGCCGCATGAGGCTGCGAAAATCAGCGGATGGAGTCGACCGATGCTGACCACGAGACTGGCTTTCGAGATCCACTTTTTGATCCGTCCCGGATGGCTCCAATGGATTTGCCGCTCCAGCCCCCATGTGGACTCAAAACGATTCAGAATTCTCTCATCTTCGGGACAAAACGGCAGCAAGATCGGAGCTCCATAGCGAGCATGGAGTGAATGAACCAACTGGTTCAATTGGCGACGGATTTTCGGTGTGATCCTCTCTTCGGGGAATTCACGAATAATAAGAAGGCATCTTCCCGCTTCGACTTCGTGCGAATTATCGATCTTCAGGCCAAAGCCCCAGTCCGAGCCATGGTTTACGGCCGGACTCGCCTGTCGCGCATCATCGTATGCGGCTTGGGTACGCAGCCATGGACGCGTCCAATCCAAATAGATCTTGCGGGTGTCTGGTCCGTTTAACTGCGATCCATTCGCAGAATGATACCTCCCGATCTCCACCCCGGAAACTTGCACGAGTTTCCCAGCCGCCCTTGCTCCGATGACTTGAGATGCATTGAAAGCTAAGGGAAGCCCCCCACCGCCAACATGTAGGCCGATAACATCGCTTTCCCAGAAAATCGCGAGATCGTCACGCCCGATGATTTGGCATCGGTTGTACGGATACCAATCCCAGAAGCCCTGGAAGGCCCCATACTGCTCGACGCTGATGACGATGTCGAAGTGTTTTGAAAAGTGTTCGTACTGAACGTGTAACAAAGCTTCGTCACCGGCATTGCCGCGTGCGAAGAAACCGGACAGCACCAATCGCTTTTTGGAATGCGAATCTTCGAACTTGAAAACCTTCAAAATAACAGGTTGATCCTCGGACTCGCTCGAACGATCTTCCGCGACCATCCTCCGTGGTTCGAGCAAGAATAAGCCGTCGGCACCAACGCGTTTGGAGTCGACAATGTCAAATCCGCATTCATCGATCAATCGGGTCCATTGGCTTGGACGCAAGTGAAGGCTCAGCGCGCTGGACTCCTCCCATGGGTAGGAGCAAACCGTACGTATCTCGAACTTCGCCAGTTCTCTCAAGATGCCCTCGGGGTCGGTATGGTGCTCCAGAACATTGAGAAGCACCGCCCACTCGGCCTGCACCATCGCATCCACCGTCAATGCCTGGCGATTCGCATCGACCACGAGCGTCTTGGCATCCCGCGATGCGATTCCAACGGATCGGTACTCCTTGGGAGAAACCAAGCCTTCGAGTGCCATTGGGCCGCGCCCGAAATCGATCAACGCCGCATCCTTGGGTATCCATTCCACCACGACCTCGAGGCATAGCTGCCGATCGCGCAAGGCGCTACTGCTGGAAGTGGATCGGCCGTGGCTGGAGTCCGCCGCTACCCACGGCTTCATCCATCGGCTCCATAGGTTGCGCATTAGTGACCTCCGCAAAGAGTCGCGTTCAATGAATCAATGATTGGATCAAGAAGCGTTCGGGCGTGTTGCATAGATGGCGCAACCCGATGGAGTGACGGTAGCATGCCCGACGCGTTCCCCTCGCACAGGATCCCCAACACGGCACACATAGCCTTGGTCGATCAGTTCGCGGCAAATCGCATCGGGGTCACTACCCGCCGCACGAATGAACTCGTGGTGCAATTCAAACAACCACACCGGCTTAGGATTTTGCGATAGGATCTGGCGCGCACCGGCCAGCAACTCGCGCTCCGCACCTTCGATATCCACCTTGATGTAATCCGGTCGCCGCGACGCAAACGCATCCAGAGGCACCAACTCTGCATCGAAGCAGTTGGTCTCGGAAACGTGGCTGTTGGCATAAATCTTCGAATCGGAAAATGGAATCGTAACCGACCCATGCTTGGCAGCAATTCCAACCGTATGGCACTCGATGTTCTCACATCCATTGAGCCGACCAGAATAGAGCGTGGCCATCGTATTCCAAGGAAATGGATCAAAGGCCAATACCTTGCCCGCCGGCCCCACACGCTTGGCAAACCACGTTGTCAGGAATCCGGAATTGCAACCGAGATCGAAAACCGTATCTCCGCTATGCACCATTTCATAACGCTCGGCATTGGTCAATACGCTGTCGGAATGGTCATTATCAAACCATGCCTTGGATTCGGCATGGTAAATGATCAGCGCATGGCGAATGGAACCGTGTTGGTACTCGCGCACGTAGGGATCGATCCGTTGATACCCTCCCATCATCGGTACCTGTGTCTCGACCTTGTCGAGCTGCCGCGAAAATTCATCCAAGAGCAACTGCTCGCGCGAGACAGGTCGCGTACTTCGACGAAAGATTCGATCCAGGATTTTGACCATAACCCGACTCCATGGGCTTTGTTCGCTGCGGTAGTCCAATTCTACGACGAGGGGGACCCTAATAAAATTATGGTACGAAGATCAATACCAATCCCCCTCAGGATCGACCTAAACGCCCACCACCGGACCCAGTCATCGCCCCGGAGGGAAGCGATGCCTACCCCAAAACGAATGCCCCAAAAAAGCCTGGATATGCTCGCAAATTTTCGTTATGCAAGCAATTCCTGAATGACCCGCGCGGGCTCCACGCCGGTCAGACGCAAATCGAGCCCTTGGTTCTTGAACGAGAATCGTTCGTGATCGATCCCCAGTAGATGCAATGTGGTGGCATGGAAATCGCGAATGTGCACGGGATCCTTGACGATGTTGTAGGAGAAATCGTCGGTCTCGCCATAAACCGTACCACCCTTGATACCACCGCCAGCCATCCACATGGTGAAGCATCGAGGATGGTGGTCGCGTCCGTAATTGTCTTTCGACAATCCCCCTTGGGAATAAATCGTGCGGCCGAACTCGCCCCCCCAAATGATGAGGGTTGAATCGAGCAACCCACGGCTCTTGAGGTCCGTGATTAGACCGTAGGTAGCGCGATCGATATCCTTGCACTGCGAGGGCAATCGCTGAGAGACATTGCCGTGGTGATCCCAGTTATTGAGGTAGATTTGGACGAACCGAACATCGCGTTCGACCATTCGGCGGGCCAACAGCACCGAGTTGGCGAACGAGCCAGGCTTCTTGGCTTCCTCCCCGTAAAGTTCGTAGGTGCTATCGGGTTCGTCACTGATCTTGGTCAACTCAGGCACACTGGCCTGCATGCGGAAGGCGAGTTCGTACTGCTGGATACGGGTGTGGATTTCCGGGTCGCCGACGGCGCGGAAATTCATTTCGTTGAGCGACTTGAGACCATCGAGGGTCTTTCGTCGAATGTCCATCGGCACGCCTGATGGGTTGTTGATGTAGAGGATCGGATCGCCGACGGAACGGAAGCTGCAACCGGCGTGCTCGCCTGGCAAACAGCCGGACCCCCACAGGCGAGCCGAGATGGCTTGGATCTGCTCGGTGTTGGTAGGCTGAGCGACCAACACCACGAAGGTCGGCAGATTCTGGTTCATCGATCCTAGTCCGTACGACATCCAGGAACCGAAGCAGGGTCGGCCAGTCACCATGTTCCCGGTCTGCATGAGTGTGATCGCGGGTTCATGATTGATGGCTTCGGTATGCATCGACCGAACAAAGCAAAGATCGTCGGCGATCTTAGCCGTTTCTGGCAGCAGTTCGGAGATCCACATGCCCGATTGACCATACTGAGCGAACTTGTACTTCGAGGGCGCGATCGGAAACCGGGATTGACCGCTGGTCATGGTCGTTAGCCGCTGACCATTGCGAATCGATTCCGGCAGATCCTTGTCGTACCATTCGTTCATTTGGGGCTTGTAGTCGAACAAGTCCATTTGCGAAGGGCCACCGACCATGTGCAGGTAGATCACTCGTTTGGCTTTGGGTGGAAAATGGGGCAGCGTCCCCAAACCATCGATGGCAGTAGCCTCGTCGGCTTGCGCCATCGGCAGACCCAACGAAGCGAGTGCGGCTGCGCCGAGGGCATTGCCACCGCGGCGAAAGAACTGACGCCGTGTCTCGCTCCGCACGTACTCTTCGAATAACGGGTCGACCATCGGATCTCGCATGGGATATCGGTTCATTTCGTAAGGACCTCGTCGAGATTCATAAGGGTATTGACCAACATCGTCCACGCGGCCAATTCCGCAGGATCGAGGTCGGACGACGAGCGGGTGGCACCTAGGGCCAACAGCTCATTCGCTGCAGACACGTCGCTTCGGTAGTAAGCGAGCAATTCGTTCAACTCGCTCTGCAACACATTGAGCTCTTCTCCCCGAAGCGGACGCGAGAGGAGTTTGGCCGCGATGACTTGCAATCGCGAAACGGGATCATTGGCATCGGGCGAGGATATGATCGATTTCTCGGCCAGGACGCGCGCCGCCTCGATGAACTGGACATCGTTGAGGGTGACCAAGGCTTGGAGCGGCGTGTTGGTCCGTTCGCGCCGGACGGTACAAACCTCACGCGCGGTCGCATTGAAGACTTCCATGTTTGGCGGCGGAGCGGCTCGCTTCAGGAACGTGTAGACGCTTCGACGATAGAGCCCTTCGCCGGTATCGGCCACATAGTTCCGTGTATTGCTTTCGGGCATCGCGACCGCTTCCCATACCCCGGGGGGTTGATAAGGCCGAACGCTGGGTCCACCGAGTTTGTTGACCAACAGGCCGCCGGTCGCCAATGCCGTATCACGGATCATTTCAGCATCCATGCGAAACCTCGGTCCGCGTGCCATGAACCTATTCTCCGCATCCATAGCCAGCTTCTCCGGTGACACGCTGGCCGATTGTCGATAGGTAGAACTCGTGACAATAGCTCGGAAAAAATTCTTGATGTTCCACTCATCTTCGCGGAACGACAGGGCCAAATAATCGAGTAGCTCTGGATGGCTTGGGAGTTGACCGGTGATTCCGAAATCGCCGGCGGATCCGACCAACCCATTCCCAAAAACCTCTTGCCAAAATCGATTGACCGTGACGCGAGCGGTGAGCGGGTTGGCTTCATCGAGCAACCACCGAGCCAACCCCAGACGATCGCGAGGCAGATCCTCACGCATGGGGTGCAGGAACTGGGGAGTCGCAGGCTGGACCTCTTCTGCCCGCTTGTCGTAATCGCCGCGTGTCAGGATGAACGCTTTGGGTGGCTCCTTCTTTTCATTCATGACGAACGCCACGGTGCCCCGAGCGATGATCTGCTTCTTTTCCTCCACCCGTTGCTGATGTTCCGCTGCCAACTGCGCGTACATCGGATCACGTTGACTGAGGTACCAGGCGTAAAGTGATTCGGTTTCCTCAGCCGTGCGATCGCGTTTGCCGGCCAGATACTGTCGCCGAGCCAGATCCGAAATCGCCCCGAGTTCATCGGCCGTCATGACCTTCCGATAGATACGAACATCCTGCAGCATGGCTCCGGTCGAAGGTGCCGATGTGTGCCGGCGACCGATCCGAAAGGGTACCTCGGTACGGATCGTATCGGACAATTGATTCTTCGATACGTTGGTGCCTTGAACCTTGCCATCGATGGAGATGGTTACTCCCTCGGCCTTGCCCGATCCATCGTAAGCGATCGCCACATGTTGCCAGCGCGATGCGGTCAAACGGCCCTTGCTCGTTACCTTAATAGCGTTATCTGGCCAGGCGTTGATCAAGTGCATGCCGACCGACCCGTTTTCGGTCCAGACATCCCAACCCCGGTAGTTTTGGTCTTCCTGCATGCGAGCCAACAACGCGCCGTTCTGATTGTCCGTTGCGGGTTTGACCCACAGCGCAACCGTGAACGCTTGATCGCGTTCCAGGTCACCGACTGGGAAAGCCGGGAACAACTCACTACCGACTTGCCAAGCGTGCGAACCAACATGGCCAGGCACGAGCGACGCATCGCGCTCGAGCGGGATCTGCCGCATCTGGCCGGCATGATCGATGGCAATCGATGTCGCATCGCTGGAACGGAGTGGTACAAAGGTTTCGAGCGCATCCTGAGCGGGCAACCCTTGCCACTGGAGCGACTGCTGCTCCTGGGAATCGGCCAGAAATGCATCGAAGGCAGGTCGTGCCTCGGCCTTGCGTTGATCGATGGCCTGTTGGGCTTGGACGATCAAGTCGCCGAGGGCAAAGAAGCGTTCGCGATCTTCGTCGCGCGGCACCGGCATAATGGGTGGCGTGTCCTTGATGTTGCCATCCATCGCATTCTGCGTCGTATTGTTGAAGAACGCGGAGAGTTGATAGAACTCTTTTTGGCTCAATGGATCGAATTTGTGATCGTGGCAAACGGCGCAACCTACGGTCAGTCCCAACCACACTTGACCGGTCGTCTCCAAGCGATCGCGGGTGTAAAGGACCAGGTACTCCTCATTGATTGCGCCACCTTCATTCGTCGTGATATTGCAACGATTGAAACCGGTCGCGATGCGCTGATCGAGCGAGGCTTCAGGAAGGAGATCGCCGGCCAATTGCTCGACGGTGAACTGATCAAAGGGCATGTTGCGATTGAAGGCCTTGATCACCCACTCGCGATACGACCACATCTCGCGGTAGTTGTCGAAGTGGATGCCGTGCGTATCAGCATAGCGGGCATAGTCGAGCCAATAGCGTCCGCGATGCTCACCCCACTCCTGACGCGACAGGAGTTCATCGACATAATTTTCGTAGCGCTCGGGGGATGGGTCCGTCATCACGCGCTCGACCTCGTCAGGCGTCGGTGGCAAGCCTGTCAGGTCCAAACTGACGCGACGGATAAGGGAACGCAGATCCGCTTCGGGGGCGGGTTCCATGCCGCGTCGTTCGAGTTCGGCCAATACAAAGCGATCGATTGGATTGCGGACCCAACCTGGATTGCGAACTTGAGGCAACTCCGGTTTCACCGGCGCGATGAACGACCAGTGCCCTTGGTATTCCGCTCCTTCGGCGATCCATTGACGCAATAACTCTTTCTGCTGAGGTGTCAGGGATTTGTGCGATGTCGGGGGTGGCATGACCACGTCCGGGTCCGTGGCCACGATGCGTTCGAGCAGCGTACTGGACTCGGGTTGCCCTGGGACGATGGCCTGCATGGCGATGGCAGCGTCACGCACATCGAGCCGCAGATCGGCTGCTCGGGCGTTGACATCTGGGCCGTGACAGGCGAAGCAATTTTCGCTGAGGATCGGGCGGATGTCGCGGTTGAACTGGATCATGCCACCCACGTTTGCCTTCGCCGGTAGTGCAGTCCAAGCCGACAGCAGGAACATTGAGCAACCGAGCAGTCGGCGCATTTTGGGAGTCATATTATTAGGACTTCGAGTCATTGGATTTCGCAGTCTCTGAAATCGAAGGTACAGGAATGGCATCGAGATACGAAATGTCTCGATCGCTGCGTTCGAAGCAGTGTGCGAGCCAAGGAGCTAGGGAGGATTTTAAGGGTGGGAGGGGCGATGCGTTGGGTGAGTTGATGGGGTGGGAGGCCGCGCGAAAGCCGAGCCCGACCCAATGGCTCCGGTTTCGTCTTTGTCTGCACGGTTTCGTCCACATAGTGCTTCGTCCACATGGTGCGGCCAGACATCTTATTCTTCTCGAAAACCGCAACGATGCAACCTAGAAAGACGGATATCTTCTGCCTTGCGAATGAATAACGCCCCCACCGAGCCTCAATTCCTCAATCCCCCTTTGGAAGCTTGGTCGGATCGGATGGTTCCAAACTCCGATCCGAAAGCAGCACTCTTCCCACGCATGCGTGTGGCGGAGGCTCATGGACTAAGGCATTTGTCCGGCGATCGCGTGCAAGCCGCGGCGTTCACGACTCTTGGGAAGCAACCGCTCGACGTGGGACGCGCCGTCCACGAAAACGACGAATCGACCTTCGTTACCTTGCCCCCATTCCTTGAGGCTTTCTCGCCAAAGAATCTCCTCAGGAAAATGCTCCGCCACCGCGACCGGTTGGGTCCAGAATCCAAATCGAAAAATGTCGAAGATGTTTCGAGCATTGGGATCGGGGGCGTCAGGCGGACTTTCCAATGGTTCCTGAGCATGCAATTTCATCAACGTCTGGGTGGCTTCCGCTGGGTTCGTAGCAACCCACTGCAACGGTTGGCCAGGCTCTACTTCGTCCGCAAAAAACAGACTACCCTGTCGATTGCAGTAAACCGCGCCGAGCATGCGTTCCTCCAGGTTGTTGATCAGGCCCCGCTCCCCCAGCACTGAATCGATTGCTTGCGATCGCGCGAACAACTTCAAGTCATGTACGGGATGGGTGATCGAGAACTGACATTGCTGCCTCAACGGCACCAGTCCCTCGTACACCTGGACCTCATCGTCCTGCAATTGCACTTGTTGCAAACCACTACGTGTTCGCAGTGGGATCATCTCCGACTTCAAACCAATTGAGACGCGATTGTTGGGAACATTGCCTGCAAAGTAAGTCTGCCGCGACCAACATGCGCCATCGCCATCGCCATCGATCATCGTCCACGAGCGAATCCTCGCCTTGGTTTCCCATCCATCCTTGTACGCTCCATAGGCGAACAGCAACACGGTGCTCAAGATGGCCAAGGTTGGGATGCTCAAAACGATCCAAACCCGTCGCTTAACCCGCTGGCTCCAAATCAAGATCGCAGGGCATACGATGCCGACCACCAGAACCACAAACGCGAAGAACGTCCACACGGGCGTTCGCCCCACCTCTGGGATCATCCACATCCAATACTCCGAACCAAGGCTCTCGGCCAATCGATCAAATCGGGTCCCTCCGGTTTCCATTTCCGTCGTTGCTTGAACCTTGGGACCGGATGCGGAACGCGACTCCGGCAACCCACCATCCGCGCCCAATCGCTCCTTCGAAAAACCGATTGCCCCCAATCCTGCTTGCCTGAAACCGATTGCCCGATCCAATTCTTTGATGTCCGAATTTCGGTCCAACGTTCGCGCCCGATCGGCGTTCAACAAGTCCTGCAGTTCGTCGATATTCGAGACACTGCCTACCACGATCCGTCCACCACACCATGCGTAGTCGTTGAGGCACTGCAGCGCGTCGGCATCGAGCAGCCTAAGATCTTCCAATTCAATTGCGATTTCATCGAAGGCGGAAACGTGCAGCCAATTCCGAGGCAATTTGGTCACATCCGCAAAATAGGCTGACCAACCGATATTGGGGTTGTAGTCGTCGGTGGTATGGACGGAGTGCATAGAAATAGGAGACGTTCCAGTCGCCAACTCGTTCCTGGCTTGAATGCGATCCGTATTCCCATCGCTTGTCTCCCGAGACATTACCACCAGACGATATTTCGGCGTGCTCGCCGAGTTGTTGGAATAAAAGGCATACGCCGATGCGCCCATGGCCGGCAACCGAACTCCGTTCCAGTCGCAGGTAAACTCCATGTTGCGATCGCCGTAAAACGTGTTGAGCGAGAGCTCCGAAGTGACCTGGCTTTCGCCCGCTTGTATCGGTAACTCGACGACCCCGCTCCAGCGATCCGATCCGTAATAGGCGAGCTGTAGGCGAACTGTCAGCGTGCCCGAGGTCAGAAAGGTAGCGCCTGCGACCGGACGCGCGATCACCGTAATCGGGCAGTAGCCCGCCTGCATGAGCAACCAAGGCGGACATCGCACACTAACGGTAGCGGGGCAGCCCATTTTCGGACTGCTTCCCAACGAATACTCCGCTTTGGGTTTCGACAAGTCAAACACAACCCGGTTGGCTTGACCAAACACCACGCCGCAGACGCTAGTAACTGCCATGCACGCGACGGCCAAGCACATCATGAATCGACACATGCGATCGATCCTGCCGGAAAATATGTGGGTGAAGATGGGCATCTAAATTCACTCGAACGCGAGGGCGCACGGCACGCAAGGAATCGAATTCGAACCCGCCTGGGCTCGAGCGCCATCTATCCTACCGCCAAAGGTGTCCACATCGAAACTCCGGCGACGAGGGATTTCCGCCCGTTTCGAATGAAATCACTTCGGACCGCTCGGGAGTTGAGCAGAGGATTGAGCGGCCTGCTGAGCGGCGGATTGCATAGCGGGCAGCGTGACGGCAGCTCGAGGTTGCACGCGTTCGATGGCGGAATGGGACCAATCGCTATTGGAATCCGTTTTCCGCGTGTGCAACCATGGATCCAACGCTTTGGGTTCGCTCGTTGCCGTCGCGCCCCGCACCATTTCTTGAAACGCCGCATCGATCTGCGGCGAAAGAGTAGCTCCTTCGGCCACAGGCGACGGTGCGGGACGAACGGTGTTCGCGCTGCGCTGGGGCGATGCCAATCCATCGGAAGCTCTCCGAAAGGTCTCTTCGGTGTCGTTGGCGCGCCTTCCATAGAGCCGGTCCGAGATGCGACGACCAACCGTCGGTCCGGCATCGATGGGGGTTATTAGAAACACAATTCCCAGTCCAAACGCTAGTCCGGCCATGCCGCAGATCGCCAGCAACGTGGTCTTGCCCGGTCCGAGCGGCTTGTCATTCACGATCGGCTTATCGAGCCGAGTGAGAAGACTGGTGGATTTCGACGAATCACGCGCCGCAGTGGCAGCGGCCAATTCCCGCTCGGCCGCTTCCAAGATCGACAATCGCGACTTGACGTCGGCCGCAAGATTGGCGTACTGAGCGCGATGGTCAGCCAAATGCGACAGTCGCTGATCCAAAACGTCCTTCTGACTTTCTAACCGCGCGCGTTTGCCCGCCACGACCGATAGATCGGCTTCGACGCTCGCCAACGATGCCTTCAATTCTTGCGTGAAGCGTTGGACGATGCTGCCTTGGGCCGCCTTCGAGGCGATGACGAGCGGGTGCACTTCGGTGAACTTGCCTGTCAATTGCGACCCGCTGAGTTGGGCATCGACCAATCCCTCGCGCAGCCTTTTCAGACCCGGTTGGCTATTGAGTAGCGAACTCGGGGCGACGACGAATGAGGTAGGATCCTGGATGGCTTGTAGGAGCAGTTCGCGATCCGAACTCAGTTGTTGCTCCATCTGCTCGGTCTGACGCAGTTCATTCTTGATTTGATCGAATTCCAAGCGGGCCGAGGATCCTCCGGCGATCATGTCGGTCATGCCACGCAAATCACTCAGATCCGCCCCAGCCGCTTGTTCTCGCTCTTGCAATGCGTCTGTAGCGGCGTTCAACTCACGGTGGGCCGAATCCCGCGCATGCATCAGCTCAGCGATGACGCTGTCTGCCCGCGCGCATCGCACTTGCTGCAGCCGCTCTTCGAGGGCAGTGCACAAGGCATTGTTGAGCTCTAAAGAACGCGATTGCGAGTCGCTCGACACATCGATGTAGATCACCTCGGTCACGCCGAATTCCACTCCTTTGGGAGCATGCACGGCGATGGCCCGCGTCGCGGTCTCCTCAATCTGACGCGTGGATGGGAACACGGATTCTTCGTTCCCCCATGAGAGGCCCCAGGACATGCCTTGCGGTTCAGGACCGACGGTCTCCAAGGCTTGACGGACCACCAGATGGCTTTTGGCCATCTCCAAGATCGTTTCTTGAGCCGCCTTCATTTCGGCCTGGGTTTGAAACCGACCCAACCGCATGAGCGCCCCACCGGCCTCGTCCCGTACCATGATGGCTTGCGATGCGAGGTACACGTCCTGCTTGAAGAACAACACAAAAACCAGTCCAAGCGTACCGAAAAGAACGGTTGTACCGATCCACATCGGAGCCCAGACGATGATGCCGCGGAGCAAGTTTCGGAAGATAGGATTCGCGATCACAGAACTCATGGTGTTTCCCGGCCAAGTCCAAGGTAGGGCGGTTACGATCCGGATCACCATCCGTCGCGATCGCAACTTCGGAGCGCAATCGCTCCGCGAAACGATACCCCGAGCCCGTTCTTGGAAGCCGGCAAACATGGTTGCTCGTCACAAAAAATGTAGAGCGGGTCGGTACCATTCGGGATGCAACTGTCACGCAGGCCTGGACAGATTTTCTAAAGTCCCCTTGCCCTCGATTCCACCGGTCGGATTATCATCCCGTTGGTGATTATCATCCCGGCGGTGCGTTGGACCTGCCATCGGCGCCGATTCGAAATTCCTCCCTAGGAGCCACCTATCGCTCCTGCCCCCTCGCCCCTGCACACTCGCTCGCATGAACGAATCTGAACCTGTCGGAAACGATCCGATCGAAGCCATCAACCGCCGCGCCTACGACGCGATGGCCCGTCGCGATCATGTTTTAACCACACCCGTTACCTCGGCCGAGTTGGCCGATCCGCTGCGTGTACTCGATGGCCGCGGATGGCTCGGTGGAAACATTCGTGGATGGCGCGTCCTGTGCCTGGCCGCCGGCGGAGGCCGTCAAGGACCTTTGTATGCAGCGGCTGGGGCAGAAGTGACCATCGTCGACCTCAGCCCAGAGATGCTAGATAAGGACCGCGCTATGGCCCAACAGCTGGGCATGAACTTTCGGATTCTGAACGCTTCGATGACCGACATGAGTATGCTCGGCCAAGCCGAATTCGACTTGGTGGCCCACCCCGTCAGCACTTGCTATCTCTCCAACGTGCAGCGCGTGTTTCAAGAAGTGGCACGCGTGCTCCGCCCTGAAGGACTGTATGTTTCGCAACACAAACAACCGGTCAGCCTACAGACCTCGTTGCAGATGCGACAAGGCAACTATGTGCTCGAAACCGAAATCGGCAAGCCTGCCAAACCGGTCCCGAGGGGCCAATCGAGTCGACTGCGGGAGCCCCATACTGTCGAATTCGCCCATAGCCTCGAAAGCCTTTTGGGTGGCATCTGCCGCGCTGGCATGGTGATCGAAGACCTTTCCGAACCTGATCACACTCAAAACGATTCCGCTCCCGATAGCATGGCGCATCGCAGTCGATTCGTCCCACCCTACGTTCGGATCAAAGCCCGACGCGCCGCCGACGGCCAATCCCGCCGATTGATCCTGACATGATCGATTTCGAGCAGGTATCAAGGCATTCTCGCGGGACATCGGCCCGGCATGGCACAAGCCAACCAAGGCCGATATGCTAAGTGGCTTGCAAAACCGCGCATTTCCCGCCTGACGAGTTCCCTACGGAAACCATCGCATGACCGATTCCGCATCCACCGCATCCGGCTCCGTTTCGCGCCCCAGCTCGACCGTCATCTGGCTCATCTGCGCCATGGCTGCAATCGGATTTGCATTCGATATCTACGAACTGCTAATGCTGCCGTTGATCATCAAGCCGGCTATGGTGGCCTTGAGCGCCGGTGAGGTCAAGGAAATGGTTGCCAACGGCATGTCGCAGGCCGATGCCGCGGCCACGTGGTTGCCAGGAGGCGCCAACTACATCGCTTGGGCGCGGACGTTGTTCTTCGCACCCGCCTTGATCGGAGGCGTCTTCGGATTGCTCGGAGGATATCTGACCGATCTCCTCGGCCGACGACGGGTGCTGACCGGCAGTATCCTGCTCTATGCCTTCTCCGCAATGGCTGCCGGCTTCAGCACCAATCTCTACCAACTCCTACTCTTCCGCTGTTTGGTCTTCATCGGGGTATGCGTGGAGTTTGTGGCCGCCGTCGCTTGGCTAGCCGAACTCTTCGATGATCCCAAGCAACGCGAGAAAGTCCTAGGGTACACACAAGCCTTCTCATCCGTGGGTGGTCTGATGGTCGGCAGCGCCAACGTCCTGGCCGCTTGGCTAGCGCAAGCCCAAGCCTTGCCCGCTATCTACGGCATGCACGAAGCCTGGCGCTACACCCTCATATCTGGCGTGATCCCGGCACTGCCGCTGATTCTGATCCGACCCTTTCTACCCGAATCTCCGAAATGGCAGCAGAAGAAGAACATGGGGCAGCTTAAACGCCCAAGCTTCGCAGCCCTATTCTCACCCGCCTTGGTTCGTACAACTGTTGTTACGACCTTAATGTTTGCCGCCAGTTACGGCATCGCCTTTGGTGCCATCCAACAGCTACCGCAAATCCTCAATGGCCACGTGGCGGTGGTTAAGGATGCGGAAGTTCAAGCGGCGGAACAAGCCAAGATCATCGCCGAGCGCGATCAGAAAGAAATAACCCCAGGCCAACTCAAAGGCATCGCGGCCAACGCCCGCGATGAATCCGTGGCCAAAGTCACGATTTTCCAAGAAGTCGGTGGTTTGTTCGGACGCCTCGCGCTGGCCATGTTGGCGGTGGTCATCGTCAGTCGCCGCAACCTATTCCGCATCTTCCAAATCCCTTCGTTGATCTTCGTTCCGCTGCTCTTCTATTGGGTCAGCACCTCCCTTAAAACCGAAGACAGTTTGCTGTGGATCAAAATTGGAGTGTTCGTGGCCGGCTTCCTGACCGTGGCCCAGTTCAGTTTCTGGGGCAACTACATCCCACGCGTGTTTCCCTTGCACCTTCGTGGGACAGGTGAAAGTTTCGCGGCTAACATCGGCGGACGCGTCCTGGGGACCGCGGCCGCATGGCTAACGCTCACCTTCTCTGCTGCGAAACCACCCGATCCGGGCAAGGTCGCATTGGTCGGCGCGATCGTGGCCGGAAGTTACGCCTTAATCGGTACCATTCTATGCTTCTTCCTACCCGAACCCGATGACGCGATCGAGAACCAATAGCCACTCTCCATAGCCTCGCTGCAAAGAGTCCATCGCGATGTCGGCTATCACCCTCGCCAATCATCTCTTCACTTCGATCGAGCGATCGCGCTCGCTCGAACAACTCGTTAGCGATCCACTCGCATGGGCGTTGCTGGAATGGAACGTCAGTCAGTTGGTACTGTTGACCGCTTCAAAGGGATCTTGGAAGCGGTTGGCGGAAGCCGGACGAGCCGCCGCCGTCGGTCCGGACTCGCTGTGCGCTAGCGAATGCCTCGATCGACGCCTGCATCACCATGCTGCTCCATGGCATTACTTCCCGGTTCCTAGCCAAACACACGCAGACCTAGTGCTGTGCTGCCATGGCTTGCCCGCCTCGCCGGTTGTCGAACGGCTGCAGGCATCCATTGGATTGATCGCCCAAGCCATCGATACATGGCATCGACAGAATCAGAAAGCCCGCGATGTCGTGCGGCTCAATCAGATCCTAGCCGTGGCTGCGGATTGGCATGCACATCAAGACCTCGATCGACTCCTTCAAGACATCGCGCAGGCCGCGACTCGACTTCTGCGGGCCGATCGCGCGAGTATTTTCCTATGGGACAAAACAGCCCGCGAGTTGGTCGGTCATCCTGCGTTGGGTATGGAAGGCAAACCGCTCCGCATCGCCGACGACAAAGGAATTGCCGGGGCCGTACTGAAAAGCCAACAACCGCGGCTGTGGGATCGCTCGGATCCGCACGACGAAGTCGATCGACGAGTCGATACCAGCAGCGGCTACCGTACCGATTCGTTGTTGGCTGTCCCCATGGCCGATCTGCGGGGCAAACCCATGGGGGTATTCGAAGTCATCAATCACGTCGATGGACAATTCGACGCGCAAGATCAAATCGATCTGATCGAGCTGGCCCGGCATGCTTCGGCCGCACTCGCCAACACACAAACCCTAGAGAGATTGAAAAAAACACGCGAGCGATTGACCAGCGATGCTGAACAACAGGTGCAACTGATCGGCGATTCGCCCGAAATGCAAACCCTCAAGAACACCATCGCACGGGTCGGGGATACCGACCTGGCGGTCTTGCTATTGGGTGAAAATGGCACAGGCAAAGAAGTCGTCTCGCGGCAGATTCATTATCAAAGCAAACGCCGCTACGAACCCTTTGTTGCAGTGAATTGCGCCGCCATCACCGAATCGCTGCTCGAGAGCGAACTGTTCGGGCACGAAAAAGGCGCATTCACCGATGCGCATGAAACGCGCGACGGCAAATTTCAAATGGCCTCAGGCGGAACACTTTTCCTCGATGAAATCGGCGATATGAGCCTGTCCGGACAATCGAAACTGCTGCGAGTCCTCGAAGAGAAAATAGTGGTCCGCGTTGGCGGTTCCTCTTCCATCCCAGTCAATGTGCGCGTCATCGCTGCGACCAATCAGAACTTGGTGGAAATGGTGCGTCAAAAGAAGTTTCGCGAAGATCTCTACTTCCGCTTGACCGTCGTCACCTTGAACTTACCCGCCCTGCGTCAGCGTGGTGAAGACACACTTCTCTTGGCCGAATTTTTCTTGACGATGTTTTGCAACAAGATAGGAAGAAACAAGCCAACGCTGTCGGCATCGGCCAAACGTAGACTCCTAGCCCATGATTGGCCCGGCAATATTCGTGAGCTGCGAAACATTGTCGAACGGATCGCGTACCTGACGACGGAAGAAGTACTCGACGACTCCCACATCGATTTCGTCCGATCACCTCGTGCCGATGATGCCATGTCAGACGCTCAAATCGATCTGTCGCAATCGCTCGCGGACGCAACGTCGGAGTTCCAAGTCCGATACATCGAGCAACAAATCAAGGCCTGCAATCGCAATGTTACGCAAGCCGCGGAGCGGATGGGTCTGCAACGCTCGAACTTGTATCGCAAGATGAAACAACTCGGCATGAACTCAGCCGACGCCGAATGATTACCGCATGGAAGAACACCGCGCTGGCGTACACCGCACCCGCGAAGGCCAGCTACGACGCGGTTAACATCCGGTTATTCGTCGCTGTTGCGAAAACAAAACAGATGCTTTTCACCTCGCAGGAAGAATTCGTTGCCATCGATTGCTGCCGAAGCACTGACCGATTCCTCAAGCCGATTCACGGCAACGACTTTAGGTTCTCTTGAATTCGTGATTACCATCGTGGTACCTGACAAATCGGTCACGTACACATGCCCGTTGGCGGCTACCGGCGACGCATAAATGTTTCCGAGCTCACCGAGTCGGAACACCCCCGGTTCGTCTTTCCCCGTTGGCCCATCCACGCGCGTCATCACATTCTGATAGTGGGTTAGGAAATAGAGCGAGTCCTGGTATAGCAACATGGATGGGACGTAGGGTGTCCCGCGACTACGGGTCCAGATAACGTGTTTCGATTGCGTTAAGTCGCCTTGTGCACCATCAAGCTGAATTGCGATGAGGACTTTCTTTTCATAGCTGCTACCTACATACAGCATGCCGTTGGCATACACGGGCGTCCCCACCACGTTGGATGACATCCCGCCACATGTCCAAAGGAGTTCACCCGACTCCAGTGCGTATCCGCAAACTCGATTCGTACCACAGACGACGATCACCTCGCGTACATCGCCGACTTTGACGGTCTGACGGATGACGATCGGCGAACTCCACGATGTATCTTCTGGGCGCTCTTGGCGCCAACGATCCATGCCGGTGTGTTTGTCCAGCACGACAAGAAAGGATCCGTCTTCATGATCCCAGTTCACAACCAGGGATTCACCGTACAAGGCCGGGGATGCGCCTTGGCCATGTCCGTGTTTCGAGTGCAAGGGTCCGAACGATCGTTCCCACACAATCTCACCTTGCAAGTTGAGGCAGTAAACACCGTGCGCGCCGAAGTGAGCATAGACGAATTCGCCATCCGTGACCGGCGATGCATTGGCCAAACTACCGGTGACATGCCCCGCTTCGAGGGGCACTTCTTCACAAACTACGGTTTTCCAAAGTAACGAACCATCACGACGATCGATGGCCATGACGACGAACTGATACTTGCTATCAATCGGCGAATTATCGTGTTCCCCCGGACGGCCGCTCATGCGGGGCGGCAATTTTGGCCCCACTGCAATCGCGGCCGTAACAAACACATGCTCTTGAGTCACGATAGGTGAGCTATGTCCTTTGCCCGGCAGTTCCGTTTTCCAACGAACATTCTTCTGGCTCGACCATTCAAGTGGTGGTTCCGCATCCAATGCGACACCCGTTCCCTGTGGACCTCGCCATTGCTGCCAATGTTGCGACGGTTCGGAACCGCTAAGCATCTGGCCAGACTCAATAGGTATCTGCGAAATCAACACCGCGAGGAACAAGCAGATGCGAGCCATCGGATCTCCTGAAGCGAAGAGTTACTTGAGCCAGGAGTTTGTGCGACCTGGAATCCGCATCGAAGAACATGAAAACGCATGGGACGACTCTCCACCGTTCCGGCGAATGGAATCCGTTCGCCCAGCGAGTTTCCATGGGTACGTAAGCCAGCCGAACTACGTTCAGTCTCTCCATGCTGGAAAGCAACTCCCGGGACGCTCGCTCAGCCCGCTTGGAACGGGTGATTCGACGGCCGATGCACCCTTTTGCGTTGCGCGTCGATCGCCAAGAGGGCGATCTTTTCTACTGGCTGTTAATGGCGGAAGTGACGCTGACCGGTGAAGATCATCGGGATTTGGTGTTCATTGCAGGCCGCGATGACTTCGTCGTCTCGCCGCGAGCCTCCGGGCTGAATGATGGCGATGATCCCCGCCTGGGCGGCGCGTTGGATCGAATCGGCGAATGGGAAAAACGCGTCCGAGGCCAAGATACTTCCTTGCGATCGCTCCCCTGCCTTGACGATCGCGATCTCAACGCTGTCGACACGGCTCATCTGACCAGCTCCCACACCCACTAGGGCTGCGTCGCGAGCCAAGATAATTGCGTTGCTCTTCACGTGCCGTACCATCTCCCATCCGAACGCGATGTCGTCCCATAGGGCTTCGGCGATGGGAACTTCCGTAACCACCTTCCAGTTCAAATTCACCGGTGGCAGCGTGTCGGCTTCTTGAACGAGCACACCGCCGCTGATGAAACGGTATTCGAGTTGCATCTCGGCTGGGTTGACGTTCCCGATGGCCATCAACCGGACGTTGTCTCGCCACTTGGGTTTCGTTGAAAGTATGTCCAACGCGTCTTTGGAGAAGGATGGAGCGACGATGGCTTCGATGAACAATCCAGGTTGGCATAGGACTTCGGCCGTGTCGGCTTCCACATGCTGGTTGAAGCCAACGATTCCACCAAAGGCGCTTTGCGGATCGCCATCGAGGGCCTTGCGGCACGCGAACGACAACTTGTGCGCCGATGCCGCGCCGCACGGATTGTTGTGCTTGATTACCACCGCCGAAGGCTTGGCAAAGCAGCGAACGATGGCGTAGGCGCTGTCGAGGTCGAGCAAGTTATTGTAGGACAACTCCTTGCCGTGCAGCTTCTCCGCATTGACCAGCGAGCTACCCGAGAAAGGACGGGAGTAGAGTGCGGCTCTTTGGTGAGGGTTTTCGCCGTACCGCAGATCGAGGGTCTTGGTCATCGGGACCGAGAACTCGGTTGGCATGGGTGGATGCAGCGAGGAAGTGGATTCCTCAGGATCAAGATTGCCAGGTTCAATGTGGGTCATCAGATAACGGGTGATGGCCGCATCGTAGGCCGAGGTGGCTGAAAAGCATTCGGCGGCCAGTCGTCTCCGCAAGACGTCGTCGGTGCCGCCGTCGGCTTCGAGTGCATCGGCAATGGTCTCATATTGCGATGGGGAGGTGGCCACTGCCACGAACGCATGATTCTTGGCGGCGGCTCGAATCAAACTGGGACCACCGATGTCGATCTGCTCGATCGCTTCTTCCATGCTCACACCCGGCTGATCGATCGTGGCCTGGAAGGGATACAGATTGACCACGACCAAGTCGAAGGTCAGAATCGCGTGCTCGTCGAGCGATGCCCGATCGGCATCCACGTCGCGACGAGCTAGGATGCCACCAAATATTTTGGGGTGCAGGGTTTTCACCCGACCGTCCATGACCTCGGGGAAACCAGTGTACTGGGCGACATCGTGCGCCACCACTCCTTGGTCGATCAGGAACCGGCGCGTGCCACCCGTGCTATAAATCTCTACACCGCAGGCGGCAAGTCGTTTGGCGAATTCGGCCAAACCGGTTTTGTCACTAACACTGACCAAAGCGCGGCGGATGGGTGGACAATTGCTCACTGGATGTCGACGGGAGTTGGAGGAGTGGTCGATCGAGTCGGCTAAGGCAATCTTTGAATCGCCATTGCCCAAGATCGTCCTCGAATCGGAGTAAAATCGCAAGCCTCACTCCACGTACCGCGGCGCAGGTCCAATCTCCGTCGGGGCTTGCGATCCGATCCTGGCCGCCATACAACAAAGCTCCCATAATGCAGGCCGAAAGTCGTCTCATCGGCCCTTGCCCCCCTCCCCACCTCGCAGTTTTTATCGAGTTGCGCTTATGCCTGGCAGCGGTTTAGATGAAGGAATGGTTACGTCGGACAATGTGGCTAGCGTTCTCGAGCAAGCCCTCGACGCTGGGAAAGGATTGCTGCGATTGACCCCGACTTGGGTTCCCCGCAGTTTTCTCCACCCAGGCCGCCGCATCAAACTCCATCCAGAGGACCTCTACGCCTTCGGCGCCCACCGCGGCGGGATCGACGAACGCTGGTTTGCCAGCACTACCGAAGCGGCCAACGACGGTCGCGTGTGGCATGAAGGACTCAGCTTCTGCCTGTTCGAAGGAAAAAAATTCCTTCTGAAAGACGCCATCACCGAGCAAGGAGCGAAGTTGGTCGGGCCGGCCATTTTTGGCAAGTACAACCGCTGGCCGGTCTATTCGAAGTTCTTCGACAACATGGGCCCCATCCCGCACCACATGCACCAGTCGCAGGAAGATGCCGCTCTGGTTGGTCGGGAAGGCAAGCCGGAGAGTTACTATTTCCCCCCCCAGTACAACAATGTTGACAACAACTTCGCGTATACATTCATGGGCCTTGAGCCCGGCACCACCAAAGAGCAGCTTCGACGTTGCCTGGAAAACTGGAACCGTGGCGACAACGGCATCCTCGATTTATCCCGCGCTTACCGTCTCAAACGCGGAACCGGTTGGTTGATCCCTCCAGGTGTGTTGCACGCACCCGGTTCGCTCTGCACCTACGAACCGCAATGGGGCAGCGACGTGTTCGGCATGTACCAATCCATCGTCGAAGGCCGCTATGTGCCGTGGTCGTTGCTGGTCAAGGACATGCCCGAAGACAAGCACCAGGATCTCGACTTCATCGTCGGCCAACTCGACTGGGACAAGAACGTCGATACGCATTTCAAAGATGCCAATTACATCGAACCGATTGTCGACGCCGACAAGAGCGGCAAAGGCTACACCGATCGCTGGATCGTTTACGGCAGCATCGACGGCAAGCAACTTTTCAGCGCCAAGGAACTGACGGTCGATCCGGGTGCCAAGTGCATCTTGAAGGAGAACGCCGCCAGCGGCTGGACGACCGTCCAAGGCAAAGGTCGCATCGGCGCGCTCGCCTTGCAAACCCCGGCCATGATCCGCTTTGGTCAAAACACCGAAGACGAAGTCTTTATCAGTTACGATGCGGCCAGCCGAGGGGTTGAGGTCGAGAACACCGGTAGCGAGCCGCTGGTCGGATTGCGTTACTTCGGCCCCGATGCCCATCCCAACATGCCCGCCAATGGCGCATGGCGAACGCAGTCGTAACCCCCTTCGCACTGTCGTTTCCATTTGCCTGCCAACCATTTGCCTGTCAACCATTTCCTTCCACCGCTCAGCCTCACGTTCCGTGCATGAGGCCTGTCCTTAACAACTAGCTGCACCGAAGTCGACCATGAAACAGCATCCCAAATTGCACAACGCCATGTGGCCTGGTTTGGTAGGAAAAGGCACGGATGCCGGGCAAGAGCCACCGATCTCGCTTGAGCGGATGCTCGAGTTGACCGCCGCGGCCGAAGTCGATGGACAGAAATTCGATGGCATCGATTACTTTCTTTTCTTGCCGCATACCGATCCCAGCGCCAGCGAAGATGAACTGCGGCGGATCGCTGATCTGATTGCCAGCCACGGTTTTTCGGTCGGGTCGCTGGTGGCCCCCGTTTGGCCGGGTACTGTTGGGGACTCGGCCATGGGCGACGCAGCCGCCCGCGAAAAATTCCTCTCGGCCGTGACGTTGGCTTGTCGGATCGCCAAGGTGTTCGAAGCGCACGGCGTGCGCAAGTACGGTGTCATCCGCGTCGACAGCGCCGAGTTCGGGATCGACAAGTGGCGGGCGGATGAAAAAGCCAACACCGCTCGGATCGTAGAGACTTTTCAGATGGCGGCGAAAATCGCGCAAGATCACGGCCAACGCTTGGCCGCCGAAGGCGAAATCTGCTGGGCCGGGATGCACAGTTGGCGCGATATGCTGGATGTCCTGGAAGGTGTCGGTATGCCAGAAGCCTTTGGATTCCAAGCCGATTTGGCCCACACCTATTTGTATCTACTCGGTTACAACGCACCTGAGTACGCCATGCTCAGCGCGACGTACTCGCAGGAAGAATTTTACGAAGCCTACGCGGCCATGACCGACAAATTGCGGCACTGGACCATCGACTTTCACGTCGCACAAAACGACGGTCATGTTCACGGAGCCGGCGCGCATGACAAGACGGGCAAGCACTGTCCGGCCGATGACCCCAACGGCAAACTAGACATCGTCAAGTGCTCGGGCTACTGGCTTCAAGATGCGGCTGCCCGTGGAATCGAACACATCTGCTGGGATGGCTGCATGTTCTCAAACGCCACCCTTGAAAATCCAAAGACATGGAACACCATCCTGTCGAAAATGATCGCCGTCCGCGACGCACACGGTTGGTAGCAAAAAACTTCACAACCATGAATCCAACAGCAACTCATTCGACGAGGAAATCGTACTCAGCGCAGCGGTACTCGTACTCGCTGATTTTATTGATTGATTGATTGATTGATTGATTGACTCGAGTACGAGTACGAGTACGAGTACGAGTACGAGCTAGCAACTAACAACTAACAACTAATTACATTCTTCCATCGGAAAATGGCATCATGAAAGAATTGCGGATCGGAATGATTGGGTATGGGTTTATGGGCAAGGCGCATACGAACGCCTACCTGCAAGCGCCACGCTTTTTCCAGAGTCAGACCAAGCCGGTGCTCAAGGCGCTGTGCGCTCGGAATGCGGCCAAGGCTCAGTCGTTCGCGGACAACTGGGGCTACGAGTCAATCGAAACCGATTGGCGAGCGTTGCTCAAGCGATCCGATATCGATGCGGTTGACATCTGCACCCCGAACAACATCCACAAAGAGATCGCCATCGCGGCTGCCAAAGCCGGGAAAATGATCCTGTGCGAAAAGCCGCTGGCGATGAACACCGCCGAAGGCGAAGAGATGTGCGCTGCGGTCGAAAAGGCCGGCGTCCACAACATGGTTTGGTACAACTACCGACGCGTGCCTGCCGTGACGTTGGCCAAACAGATCGTGGCCTCCGGCAAACTCGGAAAGATCTTTCACTACCGAGCCAACTTCCTCCAGGACTGGACCATCAATGCGGATGTGCCCCAAGGGGGCGCGGCCACCTGGCGGCTGGATGCCGAAGCCGCCGGCAGCGGGGTCACCGGCGATTTGCTCGCCCACTGCATCGATACCGCACTATGGATCAATGGTTCGATCCAGGATGTGACTGCCATGACCGAAACCTTTGTGAAGGAACGGATGCACTCAGAAACTGGAAAAATGCAACCGGTCGAAATCGACGACGCTTGCTCCTTCCTGTGCCACTTCACCAACGGTTCCCTGGGCTTGTTCGAGTCAACCCGCTACGCACGCGGTCACAAAGCCCTGTACACGCTCGAAATCAACGGCGAAAACGCAAGTATCGCTTGGGATTTGCACGATTTGCATCGCCTCAAGTACTTCGATCACTCGGATGAATCGACCGTCCGCGGCTGGCGCAGTGTCCATGTCTCCGATGGCGATCAGCCGTATATGGGGAATTGGTGGGTACCCGGATTGCAGATCGGATATGAACATTCCTTCATCCACCAGGTTGCCGACTTCCTAAAGTCTCTGGAAACCGGTGTCCCAGCTCACCCAACGTTCCGCGATGCATTGGAAACCCAACGCGTTTGCGATGCGGTGTTGGCCAGCGCTCGGGATCGTCAATGGAAAAACGTCTGATCGCAGCCCTTCGAACGAACTGGGGGCGAACGCGGAGATAAGTTTGACAAAGCTGCAACCCACTACGATAATGCCACGCACGACCCAAACGAGGGGGGGCGTGAACTCAGTTCACCCAAACCTCGATCCTGATTTCCAACTTGATGGCACACCATGAGAGCTTTTTTTTCCATAACGATGATCTTTGCTGGGTGGATGGCATGCGCCTCCACTTCGATGGCGGGAGTGATTTTGGCAGCCGGGCTTTTTGCCGGACGTGTCGATCGCTGGGATACGACCACCAACACTGTTAGCACGTTTTCGGACATCGGTGCGAGCACGGGAGGGGCGACGGCCATCATTGGTCTCGCGTACAACCCTGTTTCGAATCACGTGATTGTTACGGATCGTTTGAACAATCGTATCTACGAACTCAATTCGACGACGGGAGCCATTGTGGCCCAGCATACCTCTTCGAATCTGGTCCTGCCTGCTGGGGTTGCGGTGGATAACTCAGGCAATGTCTATGTTGCGAACGCAGGTGGTAACTCGATCACCCGTTTTAGCTCCGACTTTTCCTCCGAGACCAATATCTCGATTCCAGATTTTGGAGTTGGACCCCAAAATGCACCCAGCGGAGTGGCAATTACGGCTTCCGGCAATGTGCTGGTTTCCACAGCCTTGGGATTTGTAGGGACGCTCCAATACGATCCGAATTCAGGTGTCTTCTCAAGTTTCAACGCAACGAATCCCTTAGCCAATGCGATGATCGCCACCAACGATGCGGGATCGGTATTCATCGGTTCTTCGAATCTCGGTCTTGGGTTTGGTCCCTCGGGAACCGATGTTTCCATCTTCGACGCGTCAGGCAGCTTTACCAGTTCGATCGCCATCGACAGCACACTCCTTCCCGAACCGCCTCTGAGCTACACCAGCTTGAATTTCACCAATCCGTCCGGTGTTGCGATCGATGGCAGTGGAAATCTGGTCGTGGGTGCGCTTGGCCGTACCAATCCATTTTCTTCAGACGATAATTTCCAAAGCAACGGCGGTCTGTTCCTGTTCGACCCCTCGGGGAACTTGATCACGTCACTTGTTCAAACAACGCCTTACAGTTCGGTCGTCTATTTTTCGGCTGTACCAGAACCAACTTCGCTGTTGGCTTTGGGAGTGGGTTTGTCCGCCTTCGGACTGGCTCGGCGGCGTCGGACCAAAAGTAGCGGTCATTCCAAAGTTTCGAATCCATCGTAGAGGATTGGTTTGAGCCTACTCCAGCAACATTCCTCAAGAAGGCATCCGACTGGCTGCCTCCAATGCCGCCGACTAGCCTTTACCTTGGTCGAATTGCTAGTCGTAATCGCAATCATTGGGATCCTGATCGCCTTGCTGTTGCCGGCTGTCCAGGCGGCACGCGAAGCGGCCCGCCGCATGTCGTGCAGCAACAACATACGACAGATTGGGCTGGCGATGCACAACCACGAATCGGCCTTGCGTCGGTTTCCTTCCGGGAGTGTGGCTCAGCAGTACTTTGACGTTCCCAATACGCCTTGGACGTTTTATCGCTGGTCTGCCTTGGCGATGCTGTCGCCGTACCTCGAGAATACAGCCGCCTACAACGTGCTGGACCTTTCGAAACCACTTTACACAGTCAACTTCGCAGTCACTCCCGAGAACATTTCGGGGTCAAAAATCATGGTGGCTACGTTTTTGTGTCCAAGTGATGTGTCTCGGCGTTTGCATCCGTCATTCGGACCGACCAATTACGCCATGTGCTCGGGCAGCGGTACAAACGGTGGTTCCCCGCTCAGCGCGGATGGCGTTTTCTATGTCAATTCCAACACACGTATTCGCGATATCACCGATGGCACCTCAAACACCATCGCAGCATCGGAAAGCATCCTCGGTGCCTCGGGCTCGACCAAGCGGGATTCGGTCAATGCCTATGGATTCACGTTTGTCACGCCGTTGACCGAAAATGCCTGCCGCACTCCATTGGCTTGGAATTACACCGACCCGCGCGGATTTGCTTGGGTCAGCGGGGAATATCGGTGCGCACTCTACAACCATTACTATGGGCCTAACTCGGCTACCGTCGATTGCCTGGGTGTACGATTGGCAGGTGGCCCTGATACAGTCTTCACCCCCTTCGGTTGGCGGGCCGCTCGCAGCCGACATACCGGGGGTGTCATGGTCCTGCGGACCGATAGTTCGGTCACGTTCCTCAACAATCAAATCGAATTGCCCACCTGGCGTGCTTTGTCGACGCGCGCCAGTGCTGAGATCGTCACGGATATCGACGGCTAATTTCTTCCACGCAACTGCGAGACTCTATCCTTGAAATCGCCGTCGCGCGCGGGAGATACGGCCTCCAGCAAATCGTCCTGGATGCTCAGTGGCACGCTGTCATGGTCCAGCTTTGCAATCGTGATCGGCGCGATGCTCATGACCGCGACCCTTCCCGGCCGTACGCATGGTCTGGGATTGATCACCAAACGTGTCATTGATGATCTGGGGATCGACAAAGTCACGTTCGCGAATCTCAACTTCTACGCAACACTCATCGGCGCGATTTTTTGCCTCCCGTGCGGATGGCTGCTCGATCGCTTTGGCATGGCTCGCGTCGCTCAAGGTGTTCTCGTCTTGCTATCCCTAAGCGTGGCAGGCATGAGTGTTTCGCATTCGACGGAGTCGTTTGCCATGGCCATGATTCTGACGCGTGGGTTCGGTCAAAGCATGCTATCGATCATCGGGTTGACCCTCGTCGGCCGATGGTTCGGCAAAGGGGTCGGCGGCGCGATGGGCATGTTCTCGGTCTTGATGAGCATGAGTATGGCCATCGCCACCGGGGTGCTGGCAGGTTTGGTGTCTGAATTGGGTTGGCGATGGGCGTGGTCCCTGCAAATCCTCCCGATCTTAGCGTTGGTTTTCCCGTTAGCCTTTCTGCCCGAACGATCGCCTGGCGCGCAATCCAAGTCGCTGGATCCGGACGACGAATCGAACGCCCGCAGCTCCAGCTTGGCCGCGGCCGTCAAAACGCCCTGCTTTTGGGTCTTCGCGCTCAGCATATCCTTCTTCGGATTTGTCAGCTCCGGCGTGTCGCTGTTCAGCCAGTACTTGCTCGCCGAACGGGGCTTCAACGAACGTGTCTTTCAAATTTCGCTCGTCGTCAGCTTGCTCAGCGGCTTGGCGTTCAACCTCGGCGCAGGTAGCTTCCTCAAACGGATTGCTTACCAGCGCGTATTGGCTCTAGGACTGGTGCTGCTCTGCGCCGCCCTAGGCATGTTCCCTTGGATCACAGAACTTTGGCAAGTCATGGTGTACGCCATTGTTTTTGGTGCAGCTGGCGGTGTGTTGACCGTGGTGTACTTTTCCGTGTGGCGGCATGCGTTCGGGCCGAAACATTTGGGTACGATCCAAGCCGCAGCGCAGATCCCCACCGTCTTGGCTTCAGCCATGGGACCGATCTTTGTTGCGGTATCCGAATCACATACGGGATCGTATGATCGGGTCTTTCTGATCACGTCATCCCTGGCTGCGGCCATGGCCATCCTGGCGTGGTGGACGTACGTCCCGGATGCGGTATCCAATACGACGCATCCCTAAGACTCCTCGCTTACTTCCTTCCCTGGTCCTCCTTCCATTCAACAGGTCGATTGTGCCCGCAACCAAACCCTTTGCCATCTACCACGAGCATGAGCATTGGTTTCTCCCTTTGTTCGCTGAGCTGGAGCGACGCGGAATCCCGTACGTGCGTTTGGATCCGCGCGCTCACATGTACGATCCATCGGAGCGTGAATCGCCTTACTCTTTGGTCTTCAATCGGATGAGTCCCTCGGCCTACTTGCGTGGAGGCTTGCAAGGAACTTTTTATACGCTCAGTTGGCTAGCTCACCTCGAACGACTCGGCGTTCCCGTCGTCAATGGCCTCGACGCTTACACGTTGGAAACGAGCAAAGGTCGACAGCTAACATTGCTGACCGAACTCGGACTCGATTACCCAGCCGCAAGGGTTCTTAATCATGCCTCACAGGTCGAAGCCGCCATCGCAGGACTGCGTTTCCCGGTGGTATTCAAAGCCAACATCGGTGGCAGCGGAGCCGGGATCGTCCGGTTCGACACCCCCGAAAGCCTTTTGAGAGCCGTGGCGAACAACGAACTCGATTTCGGCATCGACCACACGGCCTTGCTCCAAGAGTTCGTTCCCGCTCGCGATGGCCATATCGTGCGGGTCGAATTGCTCGGGGGCAAGTTCCTCTATGCGATCAATGTTTTTACGACTGGAGATACGTTCAATCTTTGCCCAGCTGATATTTGCCAACGCAGCGATGGCGTTGAATTGCTCCGGTCGGCGTGCCCCATCGATGCACCCAAGACGGGGCTCAAGGTCGAAGCATTCCAGCCAGCCCCGCACGTGATCGATGCCTGCGAAAACATCATGCAATCTGCTGGCATCGATGTGGGCGGGATCGAATACATGATCGATGATCGCGATGGAACCATCGTCTACTACGACATCAACGCGCTCTCCAATTTCGTAGCCGATGCCGTCAACGTGGTCGGCTTGGACCCGTTTGCTAAATTGGTCGATTACCTTCAACAGCGAGCCAGGTAGGTTTCCATGCGATACGGATATTGGCTTCCCATCTTCGGTGGCTGGTTACGCAATGTCGACGATGAAGGCATGCACGCGACGTGGGAGTACGTTAAAAAACTCGCGCAACGGAGCGAGCAGATCGGGTTCGACCTAACCCTCGTCGCCGAACTCAATCTCAACGACATCAAAGGTGAGCAATCGCCATCCCTGGACGCGTGGTCGACCGCAGCCGCTCTGACGGCCGTCACCGAACGGCTTGAGATGATGGTGGCCGTTCGCCCCACGTTTCACAATCCGGCGCTGCTCGCCAAACAAGCGGCAAACATCGACCGCATCGGTGGTGGCAATCGCCTGTCGTTGAATGTCGTATCGAGCTGGTGGCAAGACGAAGCTGAGAAGTACGGTGTTTCGTTCGAACAGCATGACAAGCGGTACGACCGCACCTCCGAATGGCTCGATGTGGTCGATGGCCTTTGGAAGCAAGACGGGATGAATTACGAAGGCCAGTATTACCGAGTCAAAGATTCGATGATGCAACCCAAACCGATCACCGATCCACGGCCTACCCTTTATGCGGGCGGTGAATCGGAATCGGCGAAGGAGTTGATCGCCAGCAAGTGCGATGCGTACGTCATGCACGGCGATCCTCCGGAACGGGTCGCTGTCAAAATCGCCGACATGCGGCAACGCCGCGAACGACTCGGATTGCCACCCATGATTTACGGCGTCGCAGGCTACACCGTCGTTCGCGAGACCGAACAGGAAGCACAAGCGGAAGTGGCCCGGATCACGGATGTCAAGCAATCCGCATCGGGCTACAAAAACTACCAACAATGGCTTGCCGGCACACAGCTAGAACGCCAAGTCAGCCTCGAGGATTACTCGGTTAGCAACCGCGGACTCCGCTCGGGGCTGGTCGGTACACCGCAACAAGTTACCGACCAAATCGGCGCCTTCGAAGATGTGGGAGTGAATCTCTTGCTTTTGCAATGCAGCCCGCAATTGGAAGAGATGGAGCGCTTCGCCGATCGGGTGATCAAGCCTTCGGGCATCTAAGAGCCACCGAATGCATGAGTCGCCCGTAGCAGCCTCTCTCCGAGAGGCTGGTGAGTACTGCAACCCATGCGAGTCTCGGAGAGACTCGCCTACGCTCCAAGCTCTTTCCGCCAGTGCAGGTATTCATTCGCCACCAAACCTGCTTTTACTGGGTTGTCAGCGATGTACTGTCGGAATTTCTGAAACGCATTCTCGTCACGAATCAAGTGATCGAATTGGTCCGTCTGCCAGAAGTCCCCTTTCCGTCCCTCGATGCGATGGATGCTTCGCGCCGTGAAACGTTTCCACGCCGTACATTGTGGGAGCATGGCCACTTCATCGACAAATGCAGCGATCAAGTGTACGTGATTGGGCATAACAACCACGTCGGTCAAATAGTACTCCTGCTCATCGAACTTCAGCAAGCTCGCAAGCACAACCGCTGCGTTGTCGGGTTCACGCAAAGGACAGCGTCCTAAACCGCGATCGAGAAACTGATCTCGAATCACAAATCGCTCCCACTGCAACCGCCGATGTTCCTCCCAGCTTGGCGCCATGGGCGGGACAGACTCCGGACGATTTCCTCGCGCACGCTCTAGTAGAAGGAAACGTTCCAACTCATCGTCCAGTTGCGTCAACACCGAAATCGGCAGCGAGTCGGAAACCCGCCAAGTGATAAAACAAAGGGTTCCCGACTGCATCCAATGCGGCAAATTTCGGCTGCCGAGGATCTGAAGATCGTCTCGTCGATTGAAGAACTGAAGATCTTCCCGCTTCATGATCGGTACGGAAGAAAAAAGACTACGAATCCAAAGTCGTGCACCTACGCGCCCGTAGCAGCCTCTCTCCGAGAGGCTGTCCCGAGAGGCTGGCCCGCGAGGCTGTCCCGAGAGGCTAGTAAGTATAGTAAAACCTCACGCCCGTTGCAGCCTCTCTCCGAGAGGCTGGCGAGTTCCGCAACCCATGCGAGTCTCGGAGAGACTCGCCTACGCTCCGCCATCACTCTTTGGCGTTCGCCACAGCTTCCAGGACGGAAGGAAAGTTGTCATGGGATGCCTGGCCTAATGAGAAAGCAATAGGGAATCGCATGCGGTAGCTTTGACCGAAACCCTTTGAATTGTACTGAAAATCTCAAGCCTCTGCCCAAAGCTTGGACTACCGAAGAATCCGCCTTGGCTTAAACTTGGGCTCTTGAAAAACGTTGGTTTATCGGGACCTCATCCAGGATCTTCATGACTTTGAAACGCTTGCTCGTCACGGCGGCTTTGCCATACGCCAACGGCCACATACACCTGGGCCATTTGGTCGAATACCTGCAAACCGATATCTTCGTTCGCTTTCAAAAGCTGCGTGGGCATCGTTGTCTCTACATCTGCGCCGACGACACGCACGGTACGGCCATCATGATCCGCGCCCGCCAAGAAGGCCGACCGGAGACCGAATTGATCGCGGACATGCAACAAGCGCACGAGCGCGATTTTGCGGGCTTTGACATCGCCTTCGATAACTATGGCAGCACCAACTCGTCGGAAAACTACGAACTCTGCAAAGCGATTTGGGCACAACTAATCCAGCGCGGTCTAATCCGCGAAGCCGCTGTGGAGCAACTGTTCGATCCAGTCGCGGGCACATTCTTGGCCGATCGGTTTGTGAAAGGCACATGCCCCAACTGCAAATCGGCCGGCGAGTACGGCGACAACTGCAGCAAGTGCGGTTCAACCTACTCTCCTACCGATTTGATCGATCCGGTCAGTACCCTCAGCGGCGCAACACCCGAAACTCGCTCTGCTCAACACCTGTTCGTACAGCTCGAACAACTCCATGAGTTCCTCGAAACTTGGACGCAATCAGGAAAACATCTTCAGGAAGAAGTCGCGAACTATCTCAAGGGGCATTTTTTAGGCAAACCGCTTCGCGATTGGGATGTATCGCGTCCCGAACCCTACTTCGGCTTTCCCATCCCCGACAGCCCAGGCAACTATTGGTACGTCTGGTTCGATGCCCCGATCGGCTACATCGCGTCCACGCATCAATGGTGCAAGCGGCACGGCGAGTCGCTGGACGATTGGTGGCGAAGTCCCGATACGGAGATCCATCACTTCATCGGCAAGGACATCACGTACTTCCACACGCTGTTCTGGCCCGGCATTCTGCACGCTTCGGGTTACTCATTACCAACCTTCGTGCACATCCATGGCTTCCTGACGGTCGATCATGAAAAGATGTCCAAGAGCAAAGGGACGCAAGTCAGCGCTGCCAAATACCTTGAACATCTCGACCCTTCGTACCTGCGGTATTACTACGCGAGCAAGCTCGGTCCGCGTCTCGATGACATCGATCTCAACCTGACCGAGTTCGCGGCCAAGATCGATTCGGATTTAGTTGGCAAAGTCGTGAACTTAGCCAGCCGAACAGCGCGGTTCATCGAAGGTGTCGGACTGGCCCGCGAGTATCCGCTCGACGGCGGCTTGTTCGCGTCGGCCGCAGCAGCCGGCGAAAAAATTGCGGATGCTTACACGCAGCTCGACTATTCCCGCGCCATGCGATTGATCATGGAGTTGGCCGACGCCGCCAATGCCTTCGTCGAGAACTCCGCACCCTGGACACTCAAGAAGGATCCCGATCAACACATCCGGCTTCAGGAGGTTTGCACCATCGTTCTGAACCTGTTCCGGCAATTGTGCGTCTATCTGGCGCCCGTGCTGCCGCGATTGGCTCAGCAGTGCGGCACCCTACTCCAATCCGAAATCACCCTCTGGTCCGATAGCCAAACTCCGTTGTTCGGAACTCCTATTTCTAAATTCAAGCACCTCATGCAACGCGTTGACGTCGAAAAGGTACAAAAGATGATTGAAGAAAGCAAAGATTCCAACGTCGCTCCTACACCCGAGGCCGCTGCGCCGAGCGTTCCCGCATCCGCGGCCGCCGCGGTCTCCGCAGGCATCTCACCCCAACCCTCTCCCTCTACAGGTGAGACGCCCGATCCGCTACATCTCGAGCCCCTGGCCGAAACGTGCACCATCGAGGACTTTGCCAAGATCGATTTGCGTGTGGCCCGGATCCTGAAAGCCGAGGAAGTTCCAGAAGCGAAGAAACTCGTGAAGTTGACCGTCAGCTTGGGCGGCGACGTCACCCGCACGGTCTTTGCCGGTATCAAAGCTGCGTACACGCTCGAGCAATTAGAAAACCGATTGGTCGTCATCGTGGCCAACCTCAAACCCAGGCAGATGAAGTTTGGGCTCAGCGAAGGCATGGTCACCGCAGCCGGTGCTGGAGGCACCGAAGTCTTCCTGCTCGGCGTCGACTCCGGAGCCCAACCCGGACAACGAGTCCACTAGTAGCATCTAATAAAAGGCGTCTACTAAAAGGCTCTGTTGAACTTTCTCGCGACTGCAACTCGTAACTCCTCTCCTCAACAACATGACGCAGCTCAACCGCTACTCCTCACGCATCACTCAGCCCAAGAGTCAAGGCGCATCGCAAGCCATGCTCTACGCGACGGGTCTTAGCCCGTCCGACATGAACAAAGCGCAAGTCGGGATCGGCAGCGTGTGGTTCGAAGGCAACCCGTGCAACATGCACTTGCTAACGCTGGCCGAAGAGGTAAAGCGTGCGGTGCAAGACCAAGGCATGGTGGGCATGCGGTTCAATACCGTGGGGGTCAGCGATGGGATCAGCATGGGAACCGATGGCATGTCGTTCTCGCTGCAGTCGCGCGACCTAATCGCCGACTCGATCGAAACGATTATGGGTGGCCAGTGGTACGATGCACTCATCGCCTTGCCTGGCTGCGATAAGAACATGCCAGGTTGCTTGATGGCCATGGGTCGGTTGAATCGCCCCGCGCTGATGATCTATGGTGGCACGATTCGAGCCGGGAAATGGAATGGTCATTCGCTCGATATCGTGTCTGCGTTTCAATGCTACGGTCAGTATCTGGCAGGTCAGATCGATGACGCGACGCGTGAAAGCATCGTGCGCAATTCTTGCCCAGGAGCGGGCGCATGCGGGGGCATGTACACCGCCAACACCATGGCATCGGCCATCGAAGCCTTGGGCATGTGCTTGCCCTATTCCGCATCGATCCCGGCCGAGGACCCGGCCAAAAAGGACGAATGCGCTCGGGCTGCTGCCGCCGTTTTGCTCTTATTGGAAAAGGACATCAAACCTCGGGACATCATGACCCGCGAGGCTTTTGAAAATGCGATGACGGTGGTGATCGCACTGGGGGGCAGTACCAATGCGGTATTGCATTTACTGGCCATGGCCCGCTCGGTCGATGTACCGTTGGCCTTGGCCGATTTCCAACGCGTCAGCGATCGCGTTCCCTACCTGGCCGATCTCAAGCCATCTGGAAAGTTCGTTCAGGAGGATTTGCATTCGGTGGGCGGAACACCGGCGGTCATGAAGTACTTGCTCGCCGAAGGCTTTTTGAATGGGGATTGCCTTACCGTGACTGGCAAAACACTGGCTGAGAATTTGGCCGATCTGCCTGGCCTGAAAGCCGGACAGACGATCGTGCATCCGATCACCGAACCGATCAAAGCCACCGGTCACATTCAAATCCTGTTCGGCAACTTGGCACCCGAGGGGTCGGTGGCCAAGATCACGGGCAAGGAGGGCTTGAAATTCTCCGGTCCAGCCCGTTGTTATGACAGCGAGGAAGCCATGTTGCTGGCGCTGGAAGAGAAGAAGATTCAGAAGGGGGACGTCATTATCATTCGGTACGAAGGTCCCAAGGGCGGACCAGGCATGCCCGAGATGTTGACGCCGACCTCAGCCATCATGGGAGCCGGCTTGGGCTCGGACGTGGCGCTTCTGACCGACGGCCGATTCTCCGGCGGATCTCATGGGTTCATCGTCGGGCACGTGACCCCTGAGGCGCAGGAGGGTGGTCCCTTGGCGTTGGTCCGTGACGGCGACCATGTGACCTTGGACGCAGAGACCAACCGACTCGACGTCTCGGTCAGCGATGACGAGATGGCCAAGCGGCGTGCTACCTGGGTTGCACCGCCCTTAAAGGCCACCCGCGGCACGTTGTACAAGTACATTAAGAATGTGAAGAGCGCCAGCCTAGGCTGCGTCACCGACGAATAAGCTTCGGGCGAATCGATGTTCTAAAGTTAGGGCCAAGACTCCCACGGAGTCGAGTTCATTGTCGTCTTTCGCTCCGCGAAAGATTCGAAAGTGTGAAAAGACCCTGCTTTCGCGGAGCGAAAGGCGACTATCAATACTCAGCGATCCAGCTTCATCAATTCCCGGCTGGGGGTGAGGGCGTCGGGCATGATATGGCTACCGAGTTGATCTCGGTAGAAATCCCATGTGACGCCCGTGCACAGGGGCTCAAAGTGCCAAATCAAATCACGCGCTGGGCGATCGAGGTGGAACAGGCCTTCGCAGTTGGCCTTCTGAGCCATCGCCATGCGACTGGCATCGGAAGGATGGGTCGACAGAAAACCTGTGGAAGTTTCGCGAACTTCTTTAACGATCGTTCGCTCGGTCGCCGGCGGTAGGTTCTTGCGGTAGTGACTCGTGATTTGGATCATTGGGCTTGGCGATTGAGTGAACGTCGACGACGTTCCTCACGCGTTCGAAAAAACAGCGGCTTGATCATGAACAATACCATGATACCGCCCATGACCGCGGGCGCGACGATGGCAGCGTAAATGAACAGCGTGACGCGATTGACGCGTATGCTGGTAAGCCACTGGGGTGCGATGACCATGCAGTAATAAACCACTCCTGCGGCGACTGCGACCACGAATGCCAAATACAGCAGCGGCAATACCGACATGGTTATGGCAACGAGGAATAACTGAAGCCGATAGGCGGAAGACACCGATCGCTTTGGCAACGATTCGCGGATGGCCCGGGTCACATCCTCGGGCGTCAGTTTATTGCCTTGCACTTGATTGACCTGTACGTTGGCCTCCTGAATCGCTTCATCCAACGTAGACTGAAAATCGGGCAAGGCAGCAGTCCTCAATGCATCGTGGACTTGCTCGGGTGACGATTGGCTGGTGCGAGCGGCGACCGGGGCTGTCGTCGGTCGCCGCACTGGTTGTGCTGTCGGACTCGATCGTGCCATAGGGACGGGAATCTTATTCTTGGTTCCGCAGTGCTTGCACGAACCTACTTTGCCAGCCGCGTGGATCGGCGCTTGCAATTTTCTTTCGCATTGGCTGCACGCAAAATGGATCGACGAATCGGACGGCATGATTGCCCTATTTGAATGATTGCTCTTTGTGAATCAAAAAGAAGTCTTCGTTTGGGTGCCAGATTATCGTTTCTCTCGTCGTGTAAGTACGACAGGCGAACGCACGCAGTGGCATAACGTAACCGTTCACACCCCGATATTCATTGTGCATTTTTGCAGCTAAATCAGCCGGTACGCGTTAGCGTCCGGTTTCTTCGAATTGTTACGGAAACCGGACGCTAACGCGTTCCGGCTAATCGGAGTGTGAACGGATACG
>JBGSHV010000054.1:0-4773 GCA_041752005.1 Pirellula sp.
AACCGAACTCCAGTCTGGGCAGCACCAAAACGGTTCAGAAAATGGATCTGCCGAGCGCCAGCGGTCAATACTGGGTTGAATACGACATCCGTCCCTACACCCAACCGCTGAAGACGATCGACCGACCGCAACAAGCCGTCATCGATTGGATCGTGCGCGAAACGGGGAGCGATGTTTGGTTCAATGAACCCTTAGGCATTCTTTCCGCCGATCGCTCGACGCTCCGCGTCTATCACAACGAAGGCATGCAGAAAGTCGTCGCTCAAATCTACGAACGGTTTGTCAACGGCAGCCATGAACCACAAGCCTTTAGTCTTCGAGTGATCTCGATCAGCAATCCCAACTGGCGCTCCAACGCATTGCCTCTGATGCGATCGACCGATGCCCAAACGCCTGGCGTGCAAGCTTGGTTGATGACCAAAGAAAACGCCGCCATGTTCGGTGCCCAATTGCGTCAACGCAACGACGCACGAGAAACCCAGTCGGTCGATCTGACAATGGTCCACGGGCAATCACAAGTTCTCGAACAACTGCGATCCCGAACGTACCTAAAGGAATACATTCCCAATACAGTTTCGCAGTGGCCTCCCATGACTCCCAAATACGGAGAGATTCAAGAAGGCTATCGCATGGTATTCAGCCCACTGCTGGCTCTCGACGGCCGATCGCTCGACGTGATGCTCAAATGCGATATTGATCAAGTCGAAAGGCTCAATCCTGTATCCATTGAACTGCCTCAAATTGGAAACCCCCAGATCGAAGTGCCACAGCTCGTATCATGGCGATTGCATGAACGGTTTCGCTGGGCCACCGACAACGTTCTGGTCATCTCGTGCGGCATCGTCGCGGCTCCCACTGGCAATGTCTCCAACACCTTGTTCGGTGGCGGTGCCCCGAACTTCCTTGGGCTCAATCGGGTGCTCCCCACTTCGATGGCCGGTCAGCGCAATGACGCATTGTTAATCATCGAACACAAAGGATCCGCGGCGACACAACTGGGATCGCCCGCTGCACCCGTTGTCGGAACCAATCCGGTGGGTGGAGCCGTACCGAACTTGGGCAGCGCCTCCAATGTTTCCCGCGGGCGCTACTAATGCGCGGCCGGGAGTCATGAACGTTCGTTCGATTTGGCTCGTTGCGCTCGCCGTTCTCGCATCCTGGAATCTGTTTCATTTATTCCAGAACGACCATTGGAATCGACCTCCGCTTCCGCATGGTGACGGTCCCGATTACGAATCGATCGCCTACAGCCTGAGTCAAGGCCAAGGTTTTCAGTTCGCATGGCAATCGCAGGACTGGCAGTCACCCTACCTCGCAGATCCCGATGCGGCGCATTACAATCAATTGCACCGAAGTGATCGCTCGGGTCCAACAGCGTCTCGCCCGCCACTATACCCCGTCCTAATCGCCTGCGTTTATAGCGTCGCGGGCCGTGGTCCGTTTGGATTTTCTTGCGTGAGGGTGATGGCTGCATTGGCCACGGCACTCGCGGGATCGTTGGCCGTAGCGGCTGCGTTTGTGCTTGGGTCGCGATGTTGGGCCGGTCGATGGAATGGTCGTTGGACCGGCGGGGTAGCGGCCGGGGTAACCTTGTCCTTGGCCGTATTGGATCGTACGGTCCGCACCTACTCCGTCGACTTCTTGACCGAGCCATTGGCATTGTTGTGGACGACCTGTTTGTGCCTCACGGGCTTGTTTCTCTTATCGAATCCTCGGTCGCGAATGAGTCTGATGCTGATGGCCTTGTGGACTGCATTGTTGGTGCTCACGCGTTCCATCGCCATCCTTTGGGTGCCGGGGATCGGTGTCTTGATCTTGCTGTCGGTGGGGTGGCGAGCATGGTGGTGGGCCGCGGTCTATTTTGCCATGGTCTTCGTGCTGCTCTCGCCATGGTGGGTACGCAATTGTGTGCTACTGCAGCGAGCCATGCCGATGGGCGGTCAAGGGGCAGCAAGCCTGCGCGGCGGCTACTCGGATGAAGCATTGCTGGACCGCGGCAACTGGCATGCAGATGCGGAGATTCGTTTGCAATCTGAATTGGATCGAGAGCCTGGATCGGAGGATTGGACGCAGGCGCAGCGCGAAGTCGCATTGGCCGATCGAGCTTCTCAAGAAACGTGGGAATGGATTCAGGAACGCGTTTGGGATCTGCCACGTTTGATGGTCATGCGCGTGCAAACGCATTGGGGACCCTACTTCGGCCCCAGTTTGCTTTGGCGATTGGCGATGCTGATGGGTGCGGTTGCACTGGTCGTGCGGCTCCGTCCGGAAGGGATTTGGTTGATCGGATTGCCCATCCTGAGTACGTTGTCCGTCGCCGTGCTCTACGCGACAGGCGGACGGTTTTTGGTTCCTCTGTACGGGGTTTTGTACGCTCTGGCAGGATTAGGTGTAGCCGGTTTGTATGGATTGGCTGAGGCCCGATGGGCGCCGGGGGACCGATCGTAGCGATTATGCGAGCGATCGATGCAGATGAGCGGCCGAGTGCGATTGGTTTCTTGCGATGCTCGGGGAATAGCTAACCTAGACTTCCGCGACCGAATGCTAATGCGCCCTCCACACACTTAGTCAAGAACCGTCCATGCTCACTGTTTCCGTAATCCGCACCTCGGAGCGACTTGAAACCTTAGAGCCGTATTGGAATGGGCTCGCAGGTGATCACTGGATGCGAAGTTGGCGATGGCAAAAGTCGTGGATTGATCACTATTCACAATCCGACAAACTCCGCATCCTGGTTGCCTGGCGCGATCAAGTGCCCGTGGGAATCATGCCCCTGGCGGAGGAGCGTCGCGCGTGGACGGGTCGAACACTGCAGTTTGTAGGCAATGGCCGAGCGTGTCTCGACGATCTCGGAATCTTGGCCACGCCCGAAGATTGCCCTGAAGTCGCAGGTTGCTTTGCTGAATATCTATTTCAGGACGCAGAGTTTGGCTGGGATTATATGGAACTCGACGGTGTACGTGCGCTGGACCCTTCGATGCAATACTTTTCCGATGCAGTTTCCGATTTTGCGGGTGTTGAGATCGACAAACGACCTGGTCCTGGTTGTTGGGAACTGCCACTCCAGCAAGACGCAGAAGGTTTTCCGACGTGGCCCAAGCGTATTCGCAGTTTGATGCGGAAGGGACGCAAGGCTCGGGCTGACGGCGAATTCGAAGTCCGTGTTGCTGCGACGCTCGAGGAAGCACTCCAAGACTTGGCGGTGATTCAATCGATGCATCAAGCTAGATGGAACAGCAAAGGCTGCGAGGGCTGCTTTGCTGACCAGCGATTCACACGCTTCATCAAAGATTTACTCATTACGCAGTGGGACCAAGGAACCGTACACATCCCCGTGATGACATGGGGTGGCGTTCCGGCCGCGGGCCTAGTCTGTTTTCGGCATGCGGAAACGCTGTCGGTATATTTGACGGCCATGTCTCAGGAGTTTGAAGAGCAAAAGCCGGGCTGGAAATTGAACGGCTGTTTGGCAGACGACGCTTTGGCGAGCGGATATTCGGTCATCGATTACATGCGCGGCGACGAGGTTTACAAGCAGCGGCTGGGAGCCAAACCGGTGCAACAAGACCGATGGATGATCGCCGCACCGAAGATTTCCGGTCGATTGCGGCGGGCGATCTATGAATCGGCGCGAGGAATCAAGCAGCGCTGGAACCGAGCAAGCACCGTTACGGTAACTGACGAGCCCGCGAGCTAGCCAAGAGTCGCCTTTCGCTCCGCGAAAGTAGCGTGAAACAAATCTTTCGCGGAGCGAAAGTCGACTATGAAAATGTGGCACGACGCTCCGCGTCGTTTCTCTTCCCTCCAACAATCAAGCGAAGATTTATGAATGTTGAGTGAGAAGTTCAGAGCCATCACGACGCGGAGCGTCGTCCCACACTCATACTGCCACACTTTGCCTCTAAGCCCCTAGCAACTAGCCAGGAGCAGGCTGGAGGCCGGAGGCGTGAGGCTGGAGTAAAGCAAGTCGTCAAGAACGACGAACCAAGAACGGCTGTTTATCTGCCAACTGCCAACTGCCAACGGACGACTGCCAACTGCCAACTGCCAACTGCCAACTGCCAACTGCCCCTCTAAAACCCCTTCTTCGTCTGCGATTCCTGGCGGGTCTCGAGGACCTTCGGGCCTGAAATGCGACGATGCGATTGATGAGTGACTTCCATGGCCTCGGCCATGTCTGGATCCCCAGCCATGGACTTGAGCGCCGACCGCCGCATCATTTGCAGACCGTTCCAACCTTGGCGTTGCTCGGGCCATTGTTCCTCGAGCTTCCGCCCCCAGTTCTGCAATCGCTGCAACAATCCGCTATCGATACGTCGAACCCGGGTGGCGGCACGGGCGACCACCAATTGCTCGTCACGGCGAAGTTGCCACATCTGCAACAGTTCTTCCCAATCCACCGTCTCATAGGATTGGTGCAAGAAGATGAATTCGCCGCGGGCTGCGGGCAATGCCATCTCGACCGATTCTGCCGGTCCGAGCGACCGCGCATTCCGTTTGATGGTGATCTGCGGGTAGCGTCTCCGCAAATCGTCGAGGATCTCAGGGGTCGCATCGGTGGACGAATCATCCACCAGGATCACCTGCACGTCGGAACTCAACTCACTGAGCATCTCAAGGAGAGTTTCGGTTCGGGATTCGATCGTCGCTTGGCGATCCCGAACCGGCATAATGATGCTGAGCGATTCTCGCATGTAAGTCCCCGGTGCTAACAGCAGTGAGCGGAGTGGACGAAGGTGATCCTGGCCCGCGCATGGGTCGATCCACGTTGCC
>JBGSHV010000055.1:0-53577 GCA_041752005.1 Pirellula sp.
CCCAAATTGCGAATGACAGTTTGCTTCGACCAAGCGACAAACTTGATCCAAGTAAACCAGGCAATGAGGGCACTAAGGGAGGTACAAGAGCTAGCGATAGTCCCGTCAAAATGTCCGTTAGTGCATGCGTCCGCGAGTTGATAGCCAATACGCACAAAAGAATCGATGACGGGATGAGCGCAGTAAGCCAAAGTAGGGAAAGGACTCGAGAACGCGGCATTGCCACTTGCTACCACCTTCCACGCTGTACAGTCATTTGTAATGCCAGAACGAAAACGATCACCAACGGTCGAGGTGTTGACTCAACGAAAGTCAGCGCGGCCGACCGAGACCTTTGGTGCATCGTGCTGTTCTCGCGTCTGTCGCTGTTGTTTCTCGACAATAAAGTGGAAAGGAATAACAGGATACTCCCTGTTCCTTTCCAACGATTCCTACAGTCTACGCGGTTGTTCCCCCCGCTGCAACGATGCCGCACCTGCTCCCCGGTTGGCTCGCCCAACCGGAAGCAACGATTGATAAGTTAAACCGGCACCACACGCCACACTTCGCTCCGCGGTCGGCTTGTCCGACCGGAAGCACAGCTTCGTGAGCTACTGGAATCTGCTTCACCTGCCGCACAAGGCAGCAAGGGTCGTGAAGAGGGGAGGGTGGGACCTTCGCCAACTAACTGACAAATCTTGGGCTCCGGTGGCTCAAGGCCACCCGGGGGCCGAGATCGGACGATGAGTGCGCGCGGCTCTGCGAGCGAGAACGTCCGCGATCACCGATGTCGCGGCAAGTAAACTCACCATCAGGAAACGGTCGATCCGCGACTTCGATGGATCGCATTGTTATCGGGCATTTCGAAGTCGCCAGTGCGTAGGAATCTGCTCGTCTTTGCGCATACCGTTTGCGAAAGCAACAACGAATTGTGTGTAGCGAACAATGTCTCGTGCATCCGCTCGCCAACAAGATGTGTGTTCCGTACCGGAACCAATATGTCATATCGTGCGGCGATAATGCCGACGTCAAGATCGTTTCGAGCTCGCAATTGATTTACGTAACTTGTGGCTCGATCCGACAACTCACGCGTTGGAACAATCACCCCGCCGACAAACATCGAGGCAAGTCTTGCGGCAGGCGAACCGCCATTTGGTGGAGCAAGCAGAACCAGTCTTCCGAGATTAGGAAGGGGTGATCGGTTAAGTGCCGCGCGGGTAACAATCGAACCCATGCTATGTGCGACAATGTGAAACCGAGTCTCCGTCGATAGTTGAGTGGCGAGAAAATCGTCGAGCTGTTTAGCATGGGATTCGATTTTCGCGAACAATGACAAATAATTCCAAGTCAATACGCGGAATCCACTCGCACGTAGTCGACTGGCAAGCGGCCACATGACTGCACGTTTGGCACCGAATCCATGCACTAGCACAATCAATTCGTTGTTACCGTCGATTGCGTTTGTCATTTTGACTACAGCCCGATAACGGCACCCATCACCTAGGCCCCGCAAGAGATGTTGCCTATGTCAAAAAAAGCACCGGCGGGGGCTTGGGTGCATGGGGTTGTTACGTGGGCGGTCCTGCTCGCATCAATCCACCAACCGTCCATTCAAGATACCATGGGAGGACAGATTGGTCACCTCGAGCCATCGGCGCGGCTTTCTCCGAAAGCGCTTCTGCGAGAATCGCGATCTCTTTTTCGCCGAACCCAGGGCGATCTGTCCCAATTGTTCGCCCATTCTGGAGTTTGATGAAGAGGAGGTTATTGTCTCCCCATTTTGTCCATCCCACGACATCGGACCATTCGTGATGCTGCCAGCCAATAAATCGATACTCAGCAATCCCTTTTTCGGTTAGACAAAGACGATACAAAGCGATCTCGGTAGAGAGGAACAGGCCAAATGCAATCATTGCGATCATGAAGCACTGCGCTTGCCAAGGTAGTCCTACGACGTAGAAACCAGCCATGACCGCACCGCCAATCAAGAGAAGCAATAGTGCGAAAAATGCCGGTGCTGTCCACGGTGCACGAAATGTGAGCGGGTACAAGATTGGCTGTTTTTCCATCACTTCCCCACGTAACGACCGCATTGACGGAGTGCGAGGTGAAGACTCTACGCGAGTCAAAAACGCTCGATCGAGCACTTCGGTCCAATGCTTTGTTCGTCCACGGTTTTTGGTTTGTCAGTTGCCAGTTTCGTTGGTGCGGACAGCGTTGAAACACATGACCTGCGAAAACCCACGTACCCGAATCCGATCGTCATTAGACAGTATACCGCAATCGCGATGGGGCTCGCACCATGTTCGAGTAATTTCGGAGTATCAAGGTTTCGGTCACCAGAGAACCAAGCAGTCGCGATGTATGCGCCATTGGCAAGTACGCAAAAGTTCGCAATGAACCACATCCATTCGCGTTGAAAAATCACTGCAATCACCACTGGAGCCAAAACGCCAATAATCAGACCAGCCCATAGCGTCACCAATGGAAATGGATCCGGTTCAAATATGATGTATGGAAGGTGCCATGGAAACAAGTCCGCCGATTTCAATGACCCACCGCAGCACGTTCCACCGATGATGTGTCCCGTCTCGTGAGTGAGCGTCATTACGACCCATGACGCAGCGAGCAAGAGCAGGAATCGGGTTACGCGGATTGCCAAGGCCAAGTCTCCTACATCCGCGAGTTGATTGAGTGGACGAACGGCTGGGTTCAGCGAGCCCGATCGTTGACTCAACGCAAGTCAAAGCGGCTGATCGAGGGCTTCGTCTGCAACCCGTTGTTCGCATTCTAGACGCTGAGCGGTATTGACGCATGCAGTCAGACTCATTCACATAAAATCTTTGCCATCAATCTCGTATCCCCAGGACTCGCCGGTACTTTCTTCAGTTCCATTTAGTGCCAGGTGTTCTAACTTTGCCCCGCGATCAAGTTGGTACGATTCAAGTTGCCCCTTCGCTTCCAGATGTCTGCTAAATTGCCATACTCCTTCGCTTGTCAAAGTTCCAAAGAGCCTGTAATCACATTGCATGACCTGGCTCCCATTCATCTTCACGTGGCGAATTACGTGCGGCTGTGATTCCAGCTGGGTACCGCATTGCCCAATCCATAGCGTATCGAGTTGCTTCATCGGATCCGAAAAGCAGCCCGACAATATTCCCATCATGAAGATGGAGCAATTCCTGTCGACGTAACAGATGGGTAATTTACCTTCCAATAGTCGAAACTGTTCCGACGGAATCGCGAGATGTCGTTTCTCGGTTACGAGCCATTCCCGCCGTTTCATTTCAAGAACTGTTTCAGAGCTGGTTGGACCGTCTCCAATGCGAATGCCGCGATCATAAACAACACAATCCGCATCCTCACCACACGGAAAATGCAGTACCGCGCGCCATGCCGGTTCAATAGTCGCCAAGAAAGTCTTTATGTTTTCCAACAGCTGAAACGAAATACCCTCGGCAGTGGAAAACCATGCTCTAACCGTTCGATCCACAATGTATGGCTCGACAGCGCACAGTCTCGTCGGCCACTGAAATTGAATCAGTTCGTAGTTTGAAAATTTGCCGATTGAATGTCGCGCGAGTAGGTCCAGAAAGCAGACTTTTACACTCGCGTCTTCAGTGGCAGTAAGGGAAGAAGTAAAGCCTCGACCAATTAGGACCTTACGCTCCCACGTTCCTGACCCACGGACCTTCGCGAAGTGCTTCTGATTTATGTTGTAGTCGCCAACAAACTCTCCGAGAGAAGACATGTAGTCGTCGTCTTGTTGCGGCATTTCCAGTTCAACGGAACCTTTGCTTTAGCTGAAACCAAGAACTTCGAAAGCACAAAGTCAATGCGAACTATAAATTCTCCCCTACTCGCGCGGGGGTAATGCATGTTTTCAGTGACTGAGGTTACCATAATGGAATATTCCGCTCAACTGAGCTGCGGATAATACCGCGACAGAAAACCGCACCCCATTTTCTTTGACACGGCGTCATTCTTTGGAAAAATCTGGTTCAGCGCCATCCTCTCAGGGGGGCACGACCATGGGTTTCGGCCAATGAGGTGGTCATGAGTGTTGCTCTTTTTCGCGAACGTTTGGAAAAGTCACGGCTTCATGCGGATGACATCAAATGGATGCCCCGATGGCTGGAGGAATTCGCGAGGACCCACCCGGAGTCCAAAAGGAAAAACAAGGACATGCATTGCGCGACGTCCGAATTCGTCATCTGAAATGCTTGCTTGTTGGGTCGTTCGGCGTAGATCTGGGCCTCGATGCCTAGAGTGCTGCATGTAGCGTTGCTTGCGCTATTGGTCTTGCAACTGGAGCAGCAACTCCAGAGCATCGCGAAAGCGAGGAGATTCCTCGAGGGCCATCAAGCAAGCTCGCTTGGCCCGCGCGGGCTCCTCGAGTCCTAACCATGCCTTGGCCAATCGAAATTGAACCATTGCTGGGTCGATGGGATCCATGGCTGCGAGCGCCGAAAGTGCACGCGCCGCTAAATCGAAGTCTTCCATTTTCTCAGCGGCTTGACTGCGTGCGGTCTGCAATTCCGTATTCATCGGCGAAATGCCCTGAAGTCGGTTGGTCCATCGCAACACACTCTGCCAATCTTCGCGTTCTCGATCGATGGCCACGAGTCTCAACAATCCTTCGCGAGGGGCGGCTGCGAGCTCGCTCAAACGGATCAGCGACGATCGTTCGGAATCGCTGCTATCCAACTCGCGATGGATCTTGGCCAACACAGCATGAATCCCCTCTTCCGATGGATCGTCGGGCCAAAGTGTTTCTAATGTTTGGGCTGTCTCTAAGGCCTGCTTCCATTGCTCATCGGCCAATTGGCGTTTCAATTGCGCCCGAAGTCCTGGATATGAGGTTGGGTGTTCAACGAACCAATTCTCAAGATTCGCCGCGTCGGTCTCGCTGAGTGGCGTGAAGTCGGCGGCGGTACTCATCGCGAGTGCCTTGTTCCGGGCGAATTCCAAGAACTCCGCGTCGAGCAATTCGAGCGAGCCGGGGAGTCGCGCAAGCGCTTCCTCGGGGCGCATCCCGATGGAAAGATCGTCCAGCAATTTACGCAGGCCCTTCATGCCCCAACGTTCAATCCAAAACTCCACTGCAAGTGAAGAAGTGTAGTAAGCGAACTGAAGATGCAGCGGCGACTTGGGTTCTAAGAACGAGCCACTCAGTCGACTGATCGGAACCAAATCATCGCTCAGAAGCATGGCGCGGTACGTTGGATCCAAGCGTTCACCCCACGTGCCGTCGCGTTCCCTCTCTTCGAAGACGGAGATGCCTTCCGACAACCAACGCGGCATCTTGTTCTGGGTCTTCTGCAAGGTAACGACGTGGCAATACTCATGCCACAGTACCGATTTCCAATTCGATTCAACGTTCAATGCCGCTGGCGAATTGGCTGTGATGAGACGACCAAAACAAACGCCAAGGAACCCTTCGCCTCCGGGCAAACCGAAGGTCCGAATGGCAAACTCCTGCTGGCGAGGAAAGATTTCGACGAAAATCGGCTCGACCAGTTCGGTCTCGTATTTGGTCACCAACACATTGCGGGCTTGCGTTAGGGTTTCTATGACCTCCGGACCGTAGACCTTGGCCTCCACAGCATCCATCCGAATGACGAAGCCAGGCACCTCGAGCGTTGCGAACTGAGCTAGCTTGTTCTGCAACTGCTTCAAGTTGAAGATCGACACATCGTATGGATCGGTTTTACGGATGCCATCGACCAAACCCCAACCTTCCTCGGTTTCTCCGAGACGCAGGAGGTCTTGAGCCAGTTGTGCGCGGGCTGCCCCGAAGTCGCCATCCATCGTCAATGCCCGGCGTTGGTATTCCGAACCCTCGAGAAATCGATAGTGCAGTGAAAGTTGCTTGCCGATCGTGTGATCGACTTCTGGATTCAGTTGCCATGGTTCGAGTGCCTTGCGCCGGGCGGTGCCTTCTTGTTCGTAGTCGCCCACAAGGTGTGCGATGGCAGCTCGAAGGGCCCAAAGCTTGGGATGTTTGGGGTTGATGTCTGCGATCGAATCGAGGATTTCCCCGGCCTTTGCATATCGTTCGCGATCCATTTGAAGTTCGGCCGCCAGTAGCAAGCTTGGTACGAACGCTCCATTTTTTTCCAGCGACTGTTGCAAGTAGTTCGCTTCGCTGCCTCGCTCCGTCCCACTCCAGGCGCGGGCGGCCATGTAGAGAATCTCTGGGTCGTCGGGATCCAATTTGAGTGCACGATCAAGCGCCTGCGCTGCTACCTGCGCATCGTTTTTTTCCAGCGCCATACGGGCTGTTGCAACGTGTGCTTCGACATTCTTGGGATCCAATTTGATGGCTTGGTCGTAGCAGATCTTTAGGACTTGCTTTGGATCTTCGCCTTTGAGAAGAAAAAACTCGCCCAGTGGGATCAAGTCGCTGCGGTTCGAATACCGCCACGGAGAGCGCTGCAACATACTCTCGATCGCGTCGACCTGTTGTTGCCCTTTTTCGAAGTCATTGTTCAGTCGATAGACGCTCCTACCGAGCAATTTTAGACGCACGCTATCGCCGAATCGATCGACGACCGACTCAAACACTTCTCGAGCTTGTTCGTATTCGCCGCGGATCAAATAGCCTTCGATGAGCAGTCGCGGCCAAGCTTCGTTCCATACCCGCTTATCAACCTGCGCTTTGGCCAAATCACTTGCCTCGTCGTATTGACCACTCCTCATCAAGGCTCGAGCATCGTCGAGTTCGTTGGCCAATGCGTTTGGCAATGGAAGGCAGATGAAGCCTGCCACAAACAACGACGCGAGCCAGCCGGTCGAAGTAGAAAGGCAACGATTGGAAATTGATGGCATAACCGCGATCCAATAAAGTGTAGACGGGGGTCGGAACTCAGGTCGCGACAAAGGAAACGCATGTAGGGAGCGAGGGTGAGGTTGGCTCGGATCTAGATAGGTTAAATTTTAGCGCATGCGGGTTGCATTTGGCCAGTCCGTCTCAGCGTCTGGTACAATTTTGTCGAATCTCACTCGTTGAGTGATATCGTTTTCAACCCAACCTACCCAATGAGGTTTTGCACATGTTGTACCGTTGCCTTACTATCGTCGTCGCGCTTTCGTGGATCTGTGCACCGGCTTCGGCCGAAGTGTTGTCGCTCAAGAAAGATAAGTCCAAGGTGGAATTCGTCGGGAAAAAAACCGACGGATCGCATAAGGGTGGATTTAAGGAGTTCAAATCGGAAGCGGTGGCGGACATGGAATCGCCCGATCGCAGTTCGTTGAAGATGGAAATCGATACGTCCAGTCTTTGGTCCGATGACGAAAAGCTGACAGAGCATTTGAAGAACCCCGATTTCTTCGATGTTCGCAAATTCCCGAAGATCGTTTTTGAAACCACTTCAATTGAGCACTCAAGCGAAGGAGCGGCTACGTTGGTTGGAAAATTGACGTTGCTCGATAAGACGGTGGAACTGAAAGTGCCATGCAAGACGGCCGTTACCGACGATGCCGTTGTTTTGGAAGCCGACTTCAAACTCGACCGAACCAAGTGGGGCATGACATACGGCAAAGGCAAGATCAACGACGAAGTCGAGATCAAAGCCACGCTGCACTTTGAACGCTAGGTGGTTTCCGCCAACCGTTGAGTAGAAGTAGGAAAAGCTTCAATTCGCGTTCCCGAAAAGCACTCAAACCTGGTCGTTCGCGGCCAGGTTTTTTTCTGGCTAGTGCACGTGCAGTTGTCGCAGTCGTGCAAGCCCATCGAGTAATGCCCGTTGCTTTCCCACGGGGCCAATCAAACCAGCGTTCGGATAGGGATGTTCGGCACGATCGGACGATTGGTTCCAGATGATTCCGTGGATGGTGTTTTTGGCAAGAAGCATTTGAACGATTTCCATGCCGTTGGCTGGCAATCGCTCGTTGTTGACCGCCAACATAGTGCGGTCGTCCGAGGAACCGCTCTCGATAGGCACATCGCCATGGGGATAGCGCCAATTCGAAACGATCTGCGATTTTGAGGTCGCCTTGGCATCGAACTGTAGGCTCGATGGATTCGACACGATGGCCATCAGCGGCAATCCAAGAATGTTCCAATGATCGACGAGATCCGAGACATCGACCATGTCGCGCGGGAGTGACCCGTTTGGCCAGCAATTCAGGTTCAGTTCAAGACCTAGGCCGGAGAGACCGAGATCGGCCCGGATCAGCGCATCGGCAAAGTGGAGTGGGCTGATGCCATCGGAACGTTGGGACAGAAACTCGGCCCAAGGAGTATCGATGCTCAAGATAACAGGGGTTTTCGGATCGGCCCGGCGAACCGCTTGGATCACTCCGACAGCCAAATGCAGGACCTGTTCGTCGGTCAGTCCGAGTGAATTCTGTGCATTGAGGCCAGAGGCCGCCGACCACAGGTGGACTTGTCCCCGATAGCGATTGACCATTTTCGTGGCATGCTCGCAGGCCGACTGATATAAAGCGTCGAAGTCGGAGAATAGATAGAACCACTGCGGGATGGCGTAGGGCTGAAGATTGATCAATGGTCCGCCGAAGACGCGGAGCGATTGGTCTCGAGCCCATCGAATCTGAGCGTCGATGATGGCCAGAGAAGTCGCAGGATCGATCGAGTCGATGTGACCGAGTTCCATCGAAACGTTGACCGTGTTCATAGCAGGTAGCAACACGTCGGCCTCGGCCTGCCAATCAGCACGCGGCGTGATGCGAATTCCCAGCAGGGTACTGAGCTGCTTTTCTATTTGGTGGCGAGCTTGCAAGGACTGGCTCACAAAAGCCCGCGTCAAAGGCTTGGAAGCTGCGATCGACAGATCGATCGAATCTTGAGCCAGCGCGCAGCAGGTCGTGGGCGAATCGGTCGACAAGGAAGATTGGATGAACGTCGCTATGGCTTGATCGATCAACGAATGGAACGCATCGGGCAGCTTCAATCCCACGCGTTGCCAATCCAATCCGCGGCCTCGAATGCGATGCAACGTTCCTCGGGCCAGTTCGAGTTGCAACCAATAGGGCTCTTGAGAACACCGCAGCGAAGCCGTGGTCAATACGATTGGTCCGTATTCTTGAGTCGGCCATACGATCGACAATTTGCCGGATTCATTGACCGATCGATCGATGACCAAACAATCGTCCTCGATACGGTTGCGTCCCGACCAGGGGATACCTTCCAATCCGGAGATAAATGCAGTGCTCCAGATGTGTGGGTCATAATCCATCGAATTCGGAATTCGAAATCGCATTTGACCCATGGAACTTGTGCTCGCTCAATCCTTTCAAGGGACCGGCTCGCTACCCTTAGAACGTGTTTTAAAATGTTAGCCGCAGGCGCTAGCCGCGTGAGGCAAGCCAGGCCCTACGAGGACTTTCAAGGTAACTGGCAACTCCCACCTAAGCGGGAGTTGATTTTCCGAATTTTAAAACACGTTCTTAGATCGGCCGTGAAGGGGAGAGTGTACTCGATCCGCCTTGGGTCCACAATTTGAGGCTGGCTATACTTGTGAGTACAGCCAGTTGAAAAAATAGAACGTTGGATCAATCGCCGCGAAGCTTTAGGCTGAGACCGGTAAGCTTCTCGCGGACTTCGGTCAAACTGGTAACGCCGAAGTTCTTGCATTCCAGCAGGTCATCCCCTGTTTTGCGGATGAGTTCCCCGATGGTGTTGAGCTGCAAGCGGACCATGCATTTGCGAGCACGCACCGATAGATTCAATTCGGAGATTGGACGGTCGAGCAGCATCTGCTGATCTGGAGTCATTCCACTCAAATCCAACGGTGGTTCCGGTTCGCGCTTATCATGAAATTGCCCAAGGCCCAATCCGCGAGCCGTCAGCATCTCTTTGATTTCCACAAGCGATGTTTCACCGAAGTTCTTGCTCGAAAGCAGCGTTTGTTCCGAAACACGCGTGAGATCACCCAGAGTGCGGATGCCCATCTTCTGCAGGCAGTTTCGCGACCGTACCGACAACTCGAAATCAGTAACCGAAACATTGAGGAGCTGCGCCAGACGTTCGTTCTTCTTCTGCGAGTCTTCGTCGTAAAGAACGTTGCCGCCTGCGGCAGCATCCTTGAGGTACAGAATCGCAATCTTGTTGACAGGATCGGTTTCCAAAACCCGACGATAACATGCTTGTGCCCGTAAGAAATCGCTGCGATCTTCGTACATCAAGCCCAGGTTAAGCAGCGTTCCAACGTGCGATGGAATGAGTCCGGCGCCACGCTGATAGAGTTCGAATGCGTGCTGGTCGCTTCCCATTCTGTCGTATTCGATTGCCAATCCAAACAGAGCGCCCGCATGCTTTGGATTGTGCTGGAGAGCGCGTTGGTACAAAGCGATCACCTCCGGAAGGTTTCCGCCGATCGCTGCCAAAGTTGCTGCGCGTTGGTAGGGATACTCGGGATGCTGTTCGACGGGCCCAAAAATGTTGTCCAAGATTTTGAGGGCTTCCTCCCGACGTCCAATGTATCGGTAGACTTCAGCCCGCGACAACTGGCACCATTCCGGAGTGTATCCAGACTTTTCTGCGGAGTCGTAATAGCCCAAGGCCCGATCGTATTCTTCGAGCTGGAAACACACTTTGCCGAGGTAATACTGGGCAAGCGCGCCACCGTCACCTTGACGAAGGGTTGAGTCAGCTTCGCGGAACTTGCCGAGCAAATATTGGCAAACACCCAATCGGGTCAGTGTGGCTGGCGAGAGATTCGGGGACTGTTGCAATTCGCTAACAGCGTCGCGGAGCAACGCGGCTTGCGTAAGATCCTCTTCGATCGCTTTGGTGATCCGCTCGATGTCTTGCGGTCCAAAGGACTGATTGGAAAGAACAATCTCGCGAATATCGATTGACGACGCCGTTACCATGCGAATCCCCTAAGAATTTCAGGACTTTTTACAAAGCCGGCAGAGGGAATCGAACCCACAACCCCCGCATTACGAATGCGGTGCTCTACCAATTGAAGCTATGCCGGCATTGGAATCCATTGCATCCAAGCTGCAATTCCCTGGTTAGGCACCGCTGGCTGGATTCGTAAGATCATAAGAATAGAGGCCTCATGCCAGAATCGTCAAGGGCTTTTAGAGCTCCATTGGGGCGGCTTAAATACTTCGACTGGCCATAAAGCCGGGTGGATCGCCAGAATTTGTTCGCGTCGATGATGAATTCGAATCGTCGAACGAATTTCGCTGTGGAAACCGGTCGGAATAAAAGAATCGTTCCCACCAGGTCGGGTGTCTCAGTCGACGATCCGTCATGCAGAGCTGGTGCTGTTTGCCTGTGCGAGTCTCGAGAACGACCGCGTTTGGCAAAATCTGGCGGACGACCCAGTACTTATCGACTTGGTACGAGTACATTTCGCCGTGGGGAGAAGGCGAAATGTTCTTAGCTCGACGACCGGGAGACAAGCTATACTTCTCCCGCGTGTAAACCACCCAATCATTGACTTTAAATCGAAAATCCATGGCCGAACTCCGGACGGACCAGAAGACTTGCAGCAAACCCGCAAGCCATGGGTATGACAACTCCATTGCCCACACGACTTATTTTCACCCTGTTTCCTATAGGAATCTACGTCAATCCACAGGTTTAGCCCGCGATTTATCAGGAATTCATCAACTTCTTACTGCAAAAGTAGCGGTTTCCACCAGGGGTTCTTCGATTTCGCCCATCGGGACAGTCGTTTTTCTTACCTAGAAAGCCAGTGATGAAAAAAATCCTATTCGTCTGCTTGGGCAATATTTGTCGCTCACCCGCTGCGGATGGAATTACCAAAGCCCTCGTCGAGCGTCGTGGCTTGGCCGATCGCGTCCTTGTTGATTCCGCAGGCACAGCGAACTACCAAGTAGGCAAAGGGGCGGATCCGCGAATGTTCACGGCTGCGGGTCGCCGTGGTTATGATCTCCAGACGCGGGCCAAGCAGTTGACGCCGGCCATGATTCGCGAGCATGATTTGGTAATCGCCATGGATCGAGAAAATCTACGCGAAATCATACTGATCTCGCGCGGCGATCCCAATCATGTGCGATTGCTGAGCGATTTTCTGGGCCCGTCATGGCCACGCGACGTTCCAGACCCCTACCAAGGCGATGAAGCTGGGTTTGAATACGTCCTCGATATGCTCGAAGAGGCCTGTCCCAATATCCTGGACAGTTTGTTCGAACCGAACACAACCCCCGCGCCCAAAAACAATCCATAAACAACGATCCAAGATCCCATCCCCTGCCTCATACGTTTTGATTCTGCGGATCGTAACGGACCTAGCCTTTCTGCTGGGAAGTGCTGGACAGTGTTGGAGAATCGCGGGGGTCGGATCCAGGAAATGGGTTGTGGTTTTTTGTACCAACGGGTATGTTTGGGCTGCATGGATGGTGCTCCGCCGGAGCCATATGCGCTTTGTTTTTTGGGAACGTGAATTTAGTCTATGTCTGACCATTGGAACTCTCTAGCCAACCAGCTCGGAACTCCCTCGCTAACTCCAAAAGCTCGCAAAGTGGACGCCTCTGCGACGGCCAAACTGGCTCCGACCTCGGAACCAGTAGTCAAAGACGTCGAACCCGTGGAAGTTTTCCAATCACCCGCCGTTGAAGAAGAACGCCCAAGACCAGAACGCTCCCGGTTGAAAAGTTCCTGGGATGCTGTCACAAGCTTCTTCGGCGTCTCTGCGAATGATGTCGAAGAGCCTCTCGAAGCACCGTCAGCGGACGCTCGAGACTCCGATCCACGCAGAACAACTTCCGAACCAACATTGCCGTCCGCGTCTGGTAAGAAAGGCCGGCCAAGCATGTGGGGTGTTCCCGATCCCGTGGAGACGCAACCTGCGTCAATCCCGAAATCTGAACCAAACAGGACCGAATCCGCCAGGAACGAAACTCCTCGCAACCCTGGCTCAAGAAGTGAATCTGCACGTGCTCCCCGCCGCGAAGAGATTGCTCCAGAAATTCGATCGTTTCGCGAACCCGCCGAGGAAGACTCCGGCAACCTTGAACGTCGATCCCATCGACGTCCACCGCGACGTGGTCGCGGCACGAGCCCCGACGCCCCAATCGTAGACGACAGTGCAGTCCCGGATACCTCCTTCTCCGAACCATCTGCAAGTGATAATGTCGAGGCGTCGCCTCGACCTGACGATCGCCCGCGACGTGAGCCCCGAGGTCGACGAGGCGAACGACGCGATTCTACCGATCGAAACACGTCAGAACGCGGCTCCTCAGAACGTGGTTCCTCAGAACGTGGCTCCGCAGAACGCGGCTCCGCAGAACGTGGCTCCTCAGAACGTGGCTCCTCAGAACGTGGCTCCTCAGAACGTGGCTCCTCAGAACGTGGCTCCTCAGAACGTGGCTCCTCAGAACGCGGCTCCTCAGAACGCGGCTCCTCAGAGCGTGGCTCCTCAGAACGTGGCTCCTCAGAACGTGGCTCCTCAGAACGTGGCTCCTCAGAACGCAATCCGCGAAACCGGTCGTCTTCCGGCAGAGATGCAACTCCTGCACGCGACAGTAACCGCGATGAACCTCGGCGTGGGACGCGAAGCTCGGAACGCGGACCGTCCGGACGGTCGGGCGAGCGAGTGCCACCGCGCAGTGGCGAATCGCGTACCCAGGAACGCAGTCGTCCAAGGTCGGCCGGATTCGGCGACGGGATCGATGAGAATGCAGCAGTAGACGATCACTTCGATGACGATTTCCACGACGACATGGGGACACCCTTTGTCGAAGTGGATGACATTCTCGACGATGACCTTGACGATATCGACTCAGAACCGATTGTGCGTGATGAAGATCGCCAGAGCGACGAGTCAGACCGACGGCCGCGTCGCCGACGTCGGGGCGGGCGCGACCGCGTTCGAGATGCGTCCACGAATCCGCCGATGGATAGCGAGGACGGAATCGACTCGATTGAGTCTGAGGACGATGAGGACGTCGAAGGCGAATCAAGTATTCGTCATACGAAAATCCCATCTTGGACTGAGACGATTGGCGTGCTCGTGGAAGCCAATATGGCCAACCACCAACGGTCGCAAAATTCTGGTCGTGGAGCCCCGCGTGGTCGCGGCAGACGTTGATCGTTGGCGACTGGAATCCTCGACGATTGGTTCGTTGTAGGATCGATTTGACGCAAACCTCTCGTCGAAATGGATTCCCGTTTCGACTTGAAGAATTCGCGTTTTCTGCAATACTCCCATCCCTTCTCCCACTGCCTTTGAATCCTGCAGGTATCTCCCTGCATGGCAACCCCGACCACGTTTTCAGAGTCCGTGCGACTCTTGGAACGTGCTTTCGCGGTGGGTGACTCGGAACAACTTGATTTAACGGAGACTAGCAAATGTATAAAAACTTAAACGCATCCATCCTTGGTGTATCGGGTCGTCAAAGCGAACTGATCGAGTTGGCGATGACCTATGGATTCCAAGGGCTCGACGTCGATGCTGTGGATTTGGTCAAGCGAACGCATCGCAGCGATTTCGAACGAGCCACGCGTTATCTGCAAAGCTCGAAGATGAAGGTCAGTGGCTTCGAGGTTCCTCTCGAATTGGATTGCGACGATGTCGCGTTTGAAAAGGGATTGATCGCTCTAGAAACGATAGTCGAAGTGGCAGGAAAGTTGCCCGCATTGGCCGGATACCTGGCCTTGCCCGCAGCCACCGATCGCATGGCCTTCCCAGAGTTTTTCGAACTGATGATGAAGCGAGTGGAGCGTGTCGCTGAATTGTTCGAGAAGAACAATGTGTTGCTCGGCTTGAGCTTCTCGACGGCACAGGAAGATCGCGCGGACCGACAGTACAAGTTCATTCAAGACGTGGAAGGCTTTCTGGCTTTCTTCAAGGCTTGCAAATCCAAAGCAGTGGCTGTCATCGTCGATTCCTTCGATTGGACGGTCGGCGGTGGAACGTTCGAACAACTCGCTGCTCTGCCCGGTGAACGCGTGGCTTCGATTCGGATTGCCGATGCGGCATCCGTTCCGTCGATCGCCGATTGCACAATGTCGATGCGCCAAGTCTCTGGAACAACGGGTACCATCGATAATGTTCGATTCGTTTCCACGCTGAGCAAGAGCGGGTACGAAGGCCCGATCACCAGCTTCGCCGACTCGAGCAATTTTTCCGGCATGACCCGAGACTCCATCGTCGCCAAGAGCCAGGACGCACTCGACCATGTACTCGAAGGTGCTGGTCTGCCAACCTTTACTCGCAGACCTGACATGGTCGTGGAGTCCTCCTCGCCATCGATGGAAGACGTCGGATTGGAAGCCTAAGCAGATCACGCTCGATTCGGGGCGACTCAAACAACAATGAAAAAATCTCAGAGGCGACCTTACCAGGTCGCCTCTGTTCGTAACCGTTCACACCCCGATATTCATTGTGCATTTTTGCAGCTAAATCAGCCGGTACGCGTTAGCGTCCGGTTTCTTCGAATTGTTACGGAAACCGGACGCTAACGCGTTCCGGCTAATCGGAGTGTGAACGGATACCCTCTGTTCGTAACCAACGGTCTGTGAATATGGACTATAATCAGACACGTTGTGACTCGCATCTACTGTCTAATCTTTATCGCAGGCAATCAATGAGGTTTCCATGGCACGACTGACCTTGCGAGTTGTCCAAGGGGCTGACAGGGGGCGTGTCTTTTCCGATCTGAAGCCTCCCATTACCATCGGTCGTGAGGAGGGCAATGCGATTCAGCTCAATGATGAGCGAATCAGCCGGTTCCATTGCAAGATTCAGGAAGACAACCGTCACCTGGTTCTGACCGATTTGGAAAGTACCAACGGGACGCGGGTCAACGGTCAGGACGCACAGCTGCGTATTCTGCGCTTCGGAGATGTCATTCTGGTTGGCCGCAGTATGCTCCTCTTCGGAACGCATGAGCAAATCGCGGCGCGTGTCCAGGACGCGCTCACGTCAGCCGATGACGATAAACCTATCACGCATGCCGAGGACGATCGTGAATTTGAAATCGACGCCGATCTCATGCAATCGGTCAATGCTTTGCATGCCTTGAACATCCCGCCTCAATTGCCTGAGCGATTGAGTCCCAGTCAAGCGGCACAATTGGCGGAACTTCTAGAGTACTTTCACGTCTGCATCAGCGAAATTGTCGATGCCGTGAAGTTCGGCGAGCGAGAATCAAAGATTCAAGTCGATATGGCGACCTGGCAGTACATGCTTCAGGTCTACAGCCGAATCTCGGAACTGATTCGCGGGATTTCCGACCCTGATTTTCGATTGCCAGGGTAAGTCCCGATATGAGAACCGGCAAGAAAGAGTGCGATTGACGGTGCGCTCCGAGACGCCGTGTTGGAAGCATACGGCCAACCGACTAGAATGCAGGCTTCTAGCCTACCTCGCCGCCTCACCTTCCTCCAAACGATCCGACGCTGGAACCCACCCCATGCCGCTTCGAAACCCGATCGCTCGATCGTATCCCTTCGCGGTCATCCTGACCTGTTTGTACTCGCATGCAATGCCCGCCGAGGACAGCCTCAACTTCAATCGGGACATCCGTCCCATCTTGGCTGACAAATGTTTCGCGTGTCATGGGTTTGATGCCGAAACGCGAGCTGCGGATTTGCGGCTGGACACAGCCCAAGGGGCATTGGCAGATCGTGATGGTCAGCCCGCAATCGTTCCAGGCGACAAGGCAGGCAGCATCGTTTGGGAGCGAATCCATGCCACGGATCCGTCGGTCGTGATGCCCCCACCGGAAAGCCACAAAGAACTGACCGAGGAGGAAAAGGCCCTATTGGGTCGATGGATCGAACAAGGAGCCAACTACCAAAGTCATTGGTCGTTCGCGGCCCCAGTCCAAGCCGAAGTTCCCGCCATGCCCAAAGCTGGTCGCAATCCAATTGATGCGTTCATCGCACAGCGACTCTCCGGTGAGGGATGGGAATTGGCCGAGGAGGCGAGCAAGCCGATTTTGATTCGTCGGGTCGCGTTTGCCTTGACCGGTTTGCCACCCACGCTTGCGGAACTTGATGAGTACCTTTCGGATGATTCCTTGACGGCTTACGAAAAAATGGTCGATCGGTACCTCCAGTCCGATCACTACGGCGAAGAAATGGCAAGGCACTGGTTGGACGTCGCGCGGTACGCAGACACGCACGGATTGCACTTGGACAATGAACGTCAGATGTGGGCCTACCGCGACTGGGTCGTTCGGAGCTTCAATCGCAATCAACCTTTCGACTCATTCACGATCGATCAATTGGCCGGTGACCTGCTGCCGGATCCGACGCAGGATCAATGGATCGCTACCGGGTTCAATCGATGCAATGTCACAACCAGCGAAGGGGGATCCATCGATGACGAATACCATTATCGCTATGCAGTCGATCGAGCCAGCACCATGGCATCCACGTGGATGGCTCTAACCGCAGGCTGCGCGGTATGCCACGATCACAAATTCGATCCTATCTCAGCCAAAGAATTCTACTCTCTATACGCTTTCTTTAACGCATCCGCAGATCCAGCCATGGATGGCAACGCCCTGCTAACCAATCCGGTCATGAAGCTAGAGACGACCCAGGATCGACAAAAATTGGCCGATTACGATCGACGCATTGCGGAGGCCGCCCAAGCTGTTGATTCGTTGGTTGCAACCCTCCCATACCATGACCCAGCCATGACCAATCCAGCCATCGCCGCGGCCACAACCGAGAACATCTGGATGGAGGATGCGTTTTCCGATCAAGGAACTTTGCATGCAGGACCTGGTCACCCCACGCGGTTCGTTGCCAAGAGTGATACGGATGAAGTTTTCAGTGGTGAGAAATCTCTAAAAAGAACCGATGTTGGATTGTCGCAGGATGTGTGGGACGAAGCCAAGAGTCCTTTAGCGCTTCCACCCAATGGGATCCTGTTTGCGCATGTGTTCCTCGATCCCAAAGATCCACCACAAGCGGTCATGCTGCAGTACTTCAAGAATGGTTGGCTGCATCGCGCGGTTTGGGGTAACTACGACATCATCGCTTGGGGGACATCGAACACCAACGAGCGCGTATCGATGGGACCGTTACCGCAAGCAGGTCAATGGGTGCGGCTCGAGATTCCTCTGGAGAAAATCGGTTTGGCGCCGGGAGACTTGCTGACCGGCTACGCGCTCACGCAATTCGGTGGAACCGTAACATGGGATAAGGTCGGGGTATCGGGCATGATCGATCCGGCCAACGACCCTCAACATTCCTTCTGGGCATGGTGGCGTTCATTGCAGGGCAAAGACAAACTCGGATTACCTCGTGATCTCAACGCGATTACGTCAGCGGGCCCCGGATCCGAGGTTACTTCGGACAACCGCAGTCGGCTGATGCACTATTACCTAGAGCGTGTGTGCGTCGATACGCAGCCTGCTATGCGTGAACCACTCGCCGTATTGGATGGACTCAAGGCCGAACGAAAGGCGTATCAGGATGCGATTCCTAGCACGTTTGTGTACCGCGATGCGGCCCAGCCCCGACCGAGTTTCGTAATGGTTCGCGGTCAGTACAACCAACCTGGTGAACCGGTCGAACCAGGCGTCCCTGCTGTCTTGCCATCCCTCACCAAAAAAGAATCGGTCAAACCATTGACGCGACTTGATCTGGCTCGTTGGTTGGTAGCACCCGAACACCCTCTGACGGCTCGCGTGGCCGTCAATCGCTATTGGCAACAGTTGTTCGGCATCGGTTTGGTCAAGACGAGCGCCGACTTTGGAACCCAGGGCGACCCACCGAGCCATCCTGAGTTGCTCGACTGGCTCGCAATCCATTTCCAAGAGTCCGACTGGGATGTGAAACAACTACTGCGGACCATGCTCACCTCGGCCACATTTCGACAGTCATCGCGCGTTACACGCGACATCTTGGACCGGGATCCCGAGGATCGATTGCATGCTCGCGGTCCGCGAATGCGATTGGATGCCGAACAGATTCGAGACAACGCCCTCTTCGTCAGTGGTTTGATCGATCTCACCATGGGCGGTAAAGGGGTCAAGCCGTATCAACCCAAGAACGTTTGGGAGCCGGTCGGCTTCGTAGGTTCGAATACCCGCTTCTACCAACAGGACAATGGCTCAGCGTTGTACCGACGTAGCCTCTACACATTCTACAAACGAACGGCACCGCCACCCTTCATGGTCAATTTTGATGCACCCAATCGGGAGCAGTCCTGCACACGCCGCGAACGGAGCAACACACCATTGCAAGCACTGCAATTGCTCAACGACGTGCAACACGTTGAAGCAGCCCGGGCACTGGGCGAACGCGCGCTGGCCGAAGGGGGTTCGACGAACGCGGATCGTATCCAATTCCTTTTTCGAACCGTGCTGTCCCGAGAACCGGGCACAGAAGAGCTTGCAATCCTCGAGGCCCAGTACGCACAGCATCTCGAGCGCTACCACGCGTCAGAAGCGGATGCCAAACAGCTGATCGAACAAGGAGAAACGCCACCCAAGTACAAGGAAAGCGCTCCGGAAATCGCGGCCGTCACGCTGGTCGCCAGCACCGTGCTCAACATGGATGAAACTCTTTCGCGTAACTAATTTCAACGCGCAGTTTCCCGCCGAGCGTGACCAAACGTGTCATGGGCTTCGACGAAGATGCTTGGGTAGTTACTCAGCACGGTCGAAACAAGGAGCACTAGCGATGGGCAAGTTTTACGTTCAAAGTGGTACATTGCGGGCGATCATCACCAGCCCTGCGCCGGAACGGGCAGCCATGTGGGCGATACAGCGGGCGATGAAACCGATCTTGCCTCAAGCAGATGAAGGCTTGGACTTGGGCTTGGGATCACCGACCGGATTTGTCGCACTCGGGCCTGCGATCCAGCTCAGCGAAACCGGTTTCGATCAACCCGATGCCATGCAATTCGACACTCTCGAAACGTTCAGCCGGTGGCATGATCTGGTCCGGGCCATCGACCAGGTAGCCGAATTCCTACAACCGGCAATTGTTGATTGAGAATTCGAGGATTGCCAACGCGCCGAGCTGTTCGAGTTGTTCCATCAAAGGAATAACGTCGCTGCGCTTAACCATGGCACGGACGGCGCACCAATCGGGATCCTCCAGACTGGTCACCGTCGGCGACGTAAAACCAGGCGTGATCGATTCGGCCGCAGCGAGCTTGGCACGAGGTATGTTGTACTCCAGCAGAGAATAGTCGCGAGCGATTACGACCCCCTCCAAGCGTCGGACAACACGGTCGGCCGTAGCAGTATCGCGACATGTCGGACTTTGAATTAGGACGGTTTCGTACTGCCCAATAGTATCCAGGATCCTTAGGTTGTTGGCTGCGAGAGTGCTGCCGGTCTCGACCAGATCCACAATCGCGTCGGCGACCCCCAACGAAATCATGATCTCTACCGATCCGTTGAGGTCGACCAAACGCACCGGGGCATTGTGTTGTTTCAGGAATCGCTGGGTTGTTCTCGGGAAACTCGTTGCGATGCGTTTACCAACCAAATCACCGGGTTTTTGGAAGGTAGACTGAGTTGGGACGCAAATCGCGAGTTTGCAACGGCCCACCCCCAATTTCATGCGGACATCAACCGCCACTTCCGCTTCGGCCACCAAGTCACTACCGGTAATTCCCAGATCGATAGCCCCTTCGGCGCACAGGGTCGGAATGTCGTCGGTCCGAAGAAAGGTAATGTCGGCAGGGATACCTCCCACGCGGGCGAACAGTGCCCGTTCCTGTCGGCGAAAGGTCAAACCGGCTTGTTGGAGCAACCCAGTAGCCAGTTCGCTCAATCGACCTTTGCTAGGAATACCGATTCGAAGGAGATTGTCGCTCAAACTCATGGTTGGTTCCCTTGGGTTCGCTGTGCTTTCTCCTGAAGACCTGAAACGCCTTCGCGTCGCTCCAGCTCAAATCGCAGGTCCTCCACGGAAATTTCACGGGTGGCCAACAGGACCCATAAATGAAAAATCACGTCACACGCCTCGCGTATGGTGTGCTCCCGGCCAGGCTCGCCTGCTTCACCGGCTGCCTCAATGACTTCATGCGTCTCCTCTTCAATCTTGGCTCCAATCTTTGGAATTCCACCGCGGACCAGTTGGGTCGTGTAGGAACCTTCGGGTAGCATTTTGACCCGAGAATGGAGCTGCGCCATCAAGCGGTCGAGGATATCGTCACGCATGGAACGGTTTCGTTTGAGTTGGAAAGCAGTTTAAGCCGCAGAATCGTAGTGGTTCCTGACCGTTTTGTCGATTCCTTCGCCGCTGTGAAGGCGAAGCAGATTGACAGTTTGGTAAACTGCCATGAAGGTTTGAAGCGATAGGGCACAGGTCGCCAGGAGCGGTCGATGAAGTTGGCTAATATGGAACAGTGGATACAAAAACCGCTCGATCACGCAGTATTTCTGACTGGTCCAACCGCGTCTGGGAAAAGCGGTGTGGCTCTAGAGTTGGCCGATCGATTGAACGCGGAAATCATTTCTGTAGATTCGATGGCCGTCTATCGCGACATGGATATTGGAACGGCTAAGCCGAGCCCCATTGCTCGGAAGCGGGTTCCACACCATCTGATCGACATGGTTGAACCGACGGAGGACTACAGTGTTTCGCAGTTCGTCATTGACGCACATCGACAGGCGGACGAAATCCGTTCGCGTGGCAGAAGAGTTCTTTTGGTAGGTGGTACACCGCTTTATCTGAAATCGCTTCTGTGCGGCATGTTTTTGGGGCCACCCGCCGATTGGGAGTTTCGCAACGCGGTCCAACAAGATGTCGAAATCCATGGCCTCGATGCGTTGCGCCAGCGGTTGCTCCAAGTCGATCCATTGTCCGCGCACCGCATCCTACCGGGCGATACGCGTCGCATGATTCGCGCTCTTGAGGTCGCGAAGCTGACAGGTTCCCCGCTGAGCCATTGGCAAACGCAATTCGAACGATTCTCCATCCCAGCTCACAGCCATGCTTTCTCGTTGGCATGGGAACGTTCCGTGCTGCATGAGCGTGTTGAATCACGGGTGCAGACGATGTTTGAACAAGGCCTGCTCGACGAAGTGCAGAGGCTCAAGGATCGTTACGGTAACCTCGGACGCACCGCGTCGCAGGCGGTCGGCTACAAAGAGCCGCTTGCGTTTCTAGCAGGGGAGATGGACCAGAAGACGATGGTGGAAAAGGTGAAAGCACACACCCGTCAATTCGTTCGGCGTCAAGAAATATGGTTTCGCTCGATGCTTGGAATTCATGCAATCGCGGTGCATGATGAATCTGATTTGACCGAAGCACCACAGCGCATCGTGTCAGCGCTGAAAGATCGGCAAGTAGCCTAGGTCGAGCTGCAGCATGATGAGATTGCAGGCGGTGATGTAAGCATCATTGATCTGACCGTCCCACGAACCATCCGATCGCTGCATGCCATCGATCTGTGTGTAGAGACGGTCACGAAATGGCAGCCATTCTTCGTCCCCCTGGCGGTAAACGACTTGGCTGTAGTACAGATACGTGTAATGCCAGTGTCCAAAGGTATCGTCGACACGTTTGATGTCGTAAAGTTCTTTACGACTATAGGCGAGCATTTCGGGCACTTTTTTGCTTTCGTAATCACCCGCGTTGTAGAGCGCGGCCAGACTGGCTGCGGTGATGGCCGGACGAGAGCTACCCATTTGCTGACTCGAATAGCTGATGCCCCCATCGGCATTTTGGCATTTGTAGATGTAACGCTTGGCCGCCTCAATGATCTCACTGGGAACCGAAATACCTGCGTTGCGACATCCTCGAAGCCCCTGAACTTGGGTAATCGTCGTCGAGCCTTCGTCATAGTCCTGGCCGTCCTTGGCACTCACATAACCCCAACCACCTGCCGGCGTTTGCGCCTTACCGCAAAAGGAAACGGAGCGGTTGAGAACGTCGATCAAATCGTCGCGTCGATCTTGCAAGCCTTCTTCACCGAGCACCTGCGAGAGGAACAACATTGAGAATCCATGTCCATACGTGTAACGCGGGTCATTTTCTGGATCGCCTATTAGTCCGTTCTTGCGGGATTGCGCCAACAAGTAATCCGTCGTACGGCTGATCTGCTTAGAATAGGGGCCTTGGGTTACCGTGGAGCCGCTGCAAAGCAGTGCTAAGCCCGCAAGGGCAGAGATCGCTACGGGATAGGGTGGCGTATTCCATTGACCGCGTGAGGATTGAGTCCGAGCCAGATAGTCCAAGCCGCGACGCGTCGCGGAATCCCATTTCGGATTGCGGTCCATCGGACTCGCCCAGATCGAAGATTTAGGCATGGAGCAAACCATGCCACTGGCCACGGCGGCTGACAGAAAACGTCTACGATGCAACACGCGCGATCCCTCGTTCAATCAATCCTTCGAGTCCAACACTCAATACTCATACGGATTGTAACCGATGGGCCATCCCAAAGCCAACGGACCACCTGCAGGCCGTTAGGCGGCGCGACGCAATGCGACTTCCCGTTCGGGCAATGAGGCTGGCATCGGCAACGTCGCCGATTCCAAGAACGATTGTCTCGCCAAGTCGACTCGTTCCAAAAGACGTTTGACCAAAGATCGATCTCTTACGCCAAGTGTCCATCCCAAGCGTTCCGCTGCCAGCCTCGGATTCATCAGTCCACTTGCCAACTGTCCCAATTGACGGACCAACGTTTCAACGACGACATTCGAGTCGGGAATTTCACTGTAGGCATTAGCGATCATGCCATTGCTTCGTCCAATTTCGTAAGCGGACGTGGCAGGGATCCATGCTGTAGCAGAACCGCGAAGCACAACGTCGCGGGCCACCGCGATCCGAAGCTCAACGGCTTGCAACAGAAGCGACATTTCCAAATCGATCAGCTCGCTAGGAATTGCGTCACACCAACCACCCATGCGTAGCAACGTCCGACGCCGGAGCATCGAACCGGACAAAGCGGGACCGCCCACTTCCGTCGGATCACTGGCGAGACGTCGGTGCGGTAGATTCCGTGATGAGAGTCCGTAAGAAACGCCATCGCCAGAATGGCTTATTGGCACGCAAACCGCATGGACGAATGCATCCTCGAAAGCTCGCAAGGAGGATTCGGCCCATCCTCGACTTACGATCGTTCCAGGTAACAAGACCTGGACGATGGGCGAACACGCCGCCCGAGCGGCAAGATTCAATTGCTCGGCCAGACACAAGCTTTGCTCCGTCTCGATTACGACGGCTTCGTCGCTACCAAGTTGGTACGGATCGAGGTAATCGCCGGAATGGACGATGATCAATTCATCGGATTCCGAACGCTCCTCAAGGATTGAAAGGAGTGTGGCATCCAACGCTTTTTCATCGCGCTGGAACGGTACTATTATCGACAATCGTGGCACGAACTAGATCTCCGGAGATAGCGTATGGAACGCCAACCTCACCAGAAGGGTTGTATGAAAGTGATCGGACTTTCCATCGCGACGGATCAGGGATTTCGCTCTTTGTTGGATAGTCAAAGCAGGTAGAATGTAGGGGTTGAAACCTCCCGCGGATTGCGGTTTGGCGGGAGTTGGACCATACTCAATCTAGCGTTGGAATTACGTAATGGTACCAATGCTGGTGCCGACGCTTGTCGACCTCCCCTCCCAGTTCCGAACTCGAATCCCACCGTTCGGTTATGCTTCAATTACTGCTTCGCCTCTCCGCCCCCGCTCGATTATGCCAGCGAAGTCTTCGATGGCCCGTTGCCTGTTTTCTCTTATTGGCAGCCTTCGGCCAACCTGTTTCCGCATCCCCTCCCGACATCGATGGCGTCGATTTCAATCGGGACATCCGAACGATTCTTTCCGAGAACTGCTTCTATTGCCATGGTCAGGACAGCAACAAGCGCGAGTCTGGCCTGCGTTTGGACGTCCAACAGGACGCCCTAGACGCCGGTGCGATCGTGCCGGGCGAGGCATCGCATAGCCCTTTGATCGAACGCGTTCTATCCGTGGATCCGGATGAGCAAATGCCTCCGCCGAAGTCGAATCGCAGGTTATCCGACGAGCAAAAGCAGTTGCTACAGCGTTGGATTGACTCCGGAGCGGACTACAGCCAGCATTGGGCCTTTCAAAAGCCCATCCAGCCGAAAATCCCAGCCGAAACTGGGAATTGGGCGCGAGGTCCCATCGATGCCTTCGTGACGGTCGGACACGAACGCCAAGGGCTTGTTCCCGCAGAAACGGCCACTCGCGAGACGATTATCAAGCGACTGCATGCGGACTTGATCGGACTGCCACCGTCACCTGAGGATATCGAATGCTTCGTGCAGGATGACTCACCGCTGGCCTACGAGCGCTTGATGGATCGATTGCTTGCAGACCCAGCCTACGGTGAACGCATGGCGTTGTCCTGGCTCGATGCAGCCCGATACGCCGATAGCAATGGCTTTCAGCAAGACGGTGATACGTGGCAGTGGTTGTGGCGGGATTGGGTCGTCCGCGCCCTCAATGACAACCTGCCATTCGATCAATTCACACGATGGCAATTGGCGGGCGACTTATTGCCCGATGCCACCATCGATCAGAAAATCGCAAGCGGCTTCAACCGAAATCATCTGCTCAATGGAGAGGGAGGAGCGATTGCTGAGGAGCAACGCTTCGTGATCCTTTTTGACCGCATCGACACGACCGCCACCACATGGCTGGGACTCACGATGGCCTGTGCGCAGTGCCATGACCACAAATACGATCCGATCACCCAGCGCGATTACTACGCATTCATGGATGCTTTCAACCGAGTGCCTGAAAGCGGTGTGCCTCAATTCTTTTCGAGTCGGATTCGCGTCGCACCTCCCGTCCTGGAATTGCCCACGGAAGAGAATTTGAAAAGGATCGCCGAGTTCGAGGCCCGGATCCAGGCGATCCAACAAGAGGCTCAGCCGCTTTTGAACGCGGCGTTTGATGGATGGCGACTCGGCGTATCTGCCACAACGCCAGGCTTGCCGGATCCCATCATCGCTATCCTGAATCAACCGGATGGGGAAAGGTCCGCCGAGGATCGCAAGCGCTTGGAAGACGGATTACGCAAGCACTTCGACGACAAGATGGTTCCATCACTTCAATCCAAAATCCAACTCTTGGGCCAACTTCAACAAGTCCGCACCGAGCTTGGCAACTACCGCAACGATCGCATCCCTCGACCGATGGTCATGAGCGACGCGCAACCTCGTGCCACGCACATCCTGAGCCGAGGCGAATACCTCAAGCCCGCCGATGAGGTTCAATTTGCAACACCTGCTTTTTTGCCTGGGTTATCGGACGAAGCGCCCCGGAATCGACTCGGCCTGGCTCAATGGTTGGTTTCTGGCGAACATCCACTCACGGCCCGAGTGCAGGTCAACCGCATGTGGCAGCACTACTTCGGTGCAGGCATTGTCAAAACGGCCGAGGATTTTGGCGTGCAGAGCGAGTTCCCCGTTCATCAACCTCTCCTCGACTACCTGTCGGTTGCCTATTCCGCAACGGGCTGGGACACCAAACGCATGCATCACGAGATACTCTCGAGCGCAACCTACCGGCAGTCGAGTCAAGGCACGATGCAGTCGCGGCAAGAGGACCCAGAGAATCGATGGATGGCCCGAGCGAGTCGTTTCCGCATGCCGTCGCTCATCCTTCGCGATTGGGCTTTGGCTTCAGCATCCCTTCTCGATCGACGCGTAGGTGGAGCGCCGGTCTACCCCTACCAACCCGACGGCATCTGGGAATCGTTAGCGATCACGAAAGAAAGGGACTTCACCTACCCAAAATCAATCGGCGCAGATCTGTTCCGACGTAGTCTGTACACGTTTTGGCGGCGCACCGTCGGACCCGCGAATATGTTCGATGCTTCAAATCGTCAAGCATGTCGGGTTCGGATGACTCAGACCAGTACACCGCTACACGCGCTCACGATGCTCAACGATCCAACTTGGGTCGAGGCGGCTCGCGAGCTCGCTCGACTCTGCCTATTGGATCATGCCACGCTCGATGACCAACTGCGGTTTGTATTCGTCCGCATCCTGGGCCGAGAACCCACAGCTGAAGAAATGCAGTTCGTGCAGCGTTCCTATGACAAGCAATGGACACACTACCAATCGGATCCACAAGCCGCAGAGCAATTGATCAAACCTGGCCATGCGCAACACAATCGAGAGACAGACACCACCGCTTGGGCTGCCATGAGCGTCGTTTGCTTGATGATCATGAATCTCGATGAAGCCTTGAGTCGCGAGTAAGGACAATCATGTTTGAAGAGCAACTACAAATCAACCGGCAACGCGTTACCCGACGAGCGCTCTTCGGTCGCGCCTCAAGCGGATTAGGGGCCGCAGCTCTGGCTAGCTTGTTGGGTCGGGATGCCCGAGTTGCTTCGGCCAACGAGCGAGAATCACGCGATGCCGCGCTGCCAGGTCTGCCACACTTTGCACCCAAGGCCAAGCGGGTGGTCATGCTATGGCATGGTGGTGGGCCATCTCACGTAGATCTGTTCGATGAAAAGCCAGCCCTGGTCACCCATGCGATGCAGGACATCCCCGATTCGGTGCGAGGCTCGACGCGGTTGTCGACCATGTCCAGCGGGTATGGCAAGTGGCCGTGCGTGCCGGCCATCAAGCCGTTTGATTCCTACGGCGAGTGCGGAATGCGACTCAGCAGTATGCTGCCTAGTATCGGATCCATCGCCGACAAGATAACGGTTGTCCGGTCGATGCATACCGAAGCGGTCAACCATGCTCCCGGCGTGACCTTTTTCATGACGGGATCTCAAGTTCCGGGGCGTCCGAGTTTAGGGGGTTGGCTCTCCTATGGTTTGGGAAGCGAAAGCGACAATCTACCCACCTTTGTCGTCATGACATCGAGCGACAAAGGCAAAACGTGCGGGCAGTTGTTCTTCGATTACTACTGGGGCAGCGGATTTTTGCCGAGCCGCTTCCAAGGGGTTCGGTTCCGCAATACCGGGGATCCCGTGCCCTACCTCGCCAATCCAGAAGGGATCAGCCGTGAAGTGCGACGGTCCATGCTCGACGATCTGGCACATATGAATGCGATGCACCTTGCCGAATACGGCGACCCTGAGATCGAAACCCGCATCGCGCAGTATGAGATGTCGTATCGCATGCAGGAGAGCGTGCCCGAGCTCCTCGATCTGTCGAAGGAATCGGCGAGCACAATCGAGAGGTATGGACCGGATGCGTTGGTGAAGGGATCGTTCGCCAACAACTGCCTGATCGCGCGGCGGTTGCTCGAACGCGATGTACGTTTCGTGCAATTGATGCACGCTGGCTGGGATCAGCACAACAACCTCTACACGCAACTGGAAATGCAGTGCAAAGACACCGAGGCGCCGGCTGCGGCACTCGTCCGTGATCTCGACGAGCGCGGCATGCTCGACGATACGTTGGTGATTTGGGGGGCCGAGTTCGGACGGACTCCCTTCGGCCAAGGGGACCCGGCCAAGCCGAATGGTAGAGACCATTTCGGAAAAGCATTCAGTTGGTGGATGGCGGGTGGGGGCGTTAAGCAAGGGCACGTCGTGGGAGCGACCGATGACTTCGGCTGGAATATTACCGACACACCGGTCCATGTCCATGACATGCAGGCCACGATTTTACACCTGTGCGGCATCGACCACGAACGGCTTACGTTTCGTTACCAAGGCCGACAGTATCGACTGACCGACGTGCATGGCAAGGTGGTACAGGAAATCATCCAGGCCTAAGTGACGCGGCCAAGCACGGACAAAAGTGCGTAGCGATCACGTTGCAGTACGATCGGTACGCTAGTGATTCAAACCATGCACAACTACGGCGAAGCAGGATCACATTGCCAGAGCTTTACCAGCAGCGCGAACATCTTCGGATCGTGTTGCTGCAACTGCTCCCGATCAAACGGGAAAAAATCGTTGGTCGAAAAGAACGCTTCCGTGGACTCGGCAAAGTACTCCATCGGACTGGACATCGCATAGGCCCGAACGTTGGCGGTACGGCCATCACCCAATCGCTGCTCAACCCTTTCGTAGAGTCCGCGAATTTTGGCTTCATTGTAGGCAGCCTTGATCTGGGAATTGCCAAAACCCTTCGGCAACTCTCGATCGTGAAACGCATGCGCCAATTCATGCAACGCAAAATTGGGCATGCGTTTGGTTTCGGCTTGGAACATGCGAATGTTGGTAAATTCGACCGCTTTCTCCATCATGGGATCGCGATGGTTGTCGCGAAGCCAGCCCGCGCCGGGATGGTATTCAGCCCGCGGGCTTGAATTGGGATACTCTGGCGAGAACCAAAGAGGGACTTGGCGAAGACGCTCTACCGAAGCGGCGGGGACGACGCGTACGATTTCCTGAAGTTGCACCCGCAACAATTCTACCGCGCGATCCGTTAAGACACGCTCGCTCTCCATCAACACATTACTGACATGCAGCGTCCAACCCTCGATTGAAACCGTAACGTGACCAGCCTCGGTTCCGTTCTGGGATTGGGCCAGTGATTGCGACAAAAGTATCCGTTCACACTTCGATTAGCCGGAACGCGTTAGCGTCCGGTTTCCGTAACAATTCGAAGAAACCGGACGCTAACGCGTACCGGCTGATTTAGCTGCAAAAATGCACAATGAATATCGGGGTGTGAACGGTTACGACAAAAGCATTGGAATGAACAGAACTGAGAACCAGTGGAAGTTTGAAGTTCGATGCCTTTGAATAAAAATCATGATCGAATCCGGATAGGGATTAGAGGGGAACGCACGGACGGCAATCGATTCCAAAGGAACCTAGACCATGGTCAGCTTCCTATCTTATCACTATGCTTTCCTTGCTTTGCTTTCCAAGAACATATCGCTGATCCGGAAAAGGTGCTGGATGTCCAAGCACTACGTGAGCTAGCAGTTTTATTACTCAGAAAGAGAAGACGCAACCATGACCAAGGCCCTCATTGTGATCGATGTCCAAAAGGACTACTTTCCAGGCGGTCAATTCCCGCTTTGGAATTCGGAACAGGTGCTCGAGCGGGTGCAGCACGCAATCGGCGAAGCCAAATCGCAGGATGTACCCGTGATTCTCGTGCAGCACATCTTTAACAGTGCGAACGGTCCTGGGCCATTTTTTAATGCCGGCACCCCCGGCGTCGAGATCCATCCCAACATCCTAAAGGCGGCAGACGGTGCTCCGATCGTTGTCAAGGAACAGGCCGACAGTTTTGAAAAAACGACTCTCGAACAAACTCTGAGCGAACTCGGAGTGGACGAGCTTTTGGTGTGCGGCATGATGACGCAAAATTGCGTTACGCACACGGCGATTTCCAAGGCCGCCGAAAAGTACGACGTTGTCGTTCTGTCGGATTGCTGCACTACTGTCAGTGAGATCCTGCATTTGATCGCTTTGCAGGGCATGGCACCGCGCGTCAAAATCCAATCGTCGGGGCAAACAAGCTAGCAGCCCGGCGGACGGATTACGCCATTAAGTAAAGAAACGCATCGTCGGCCCGAGAACGAAGAGGCTCATTATCGATGAACCGCTTCAGCGCGTAGAATCCATAGAGAGTCTTGATGCGGTGCGTTAGTCTGGCTTCGTCCCGCATCAACATTCCCGACCAATACGACGGGTCGCGCGGGTCATGCTCGGCCTTTGTCACATTTCCGAGCTCAATGGCAACGTCCGGCAGCGTACGCCATAAACGGATATGCTGGTGATGGGCTGGCAGGGCACGCGCCGCCAAAGCTTTGTAGCCTAGCCGATCCATCTCGGTGATCGCCGCTGCATGATTGATGATGTGCCACAATCCTCCGAACCCTTGCTTCTTGATAGCTGCCGTTGCAATCAGCTCGTCGATCGTCACCCGTACCATCTCCGCAATCGAACCATAAACAGGGAACGATTCGTCCAGGGGCACCGCGATCTGGGTACCGTTGAGCCAGCCGCGCTCCTTGCCATAATATCCACGACCAGCATGTGACGTCTGAAAGCCCTCGATCAGTTTTCGGACACCGATGATGGCCGTGGGAGTCGCGAATTGCGGATGCCCATTCAAGGCACGGATCGCAATGGATGCGAAGATAATGTTGTGACCCGATTGACGCGTTTCACCTATGCCTTTTTCCAACGCCGCAGCAATAGCATCGATGGCCTGTGGGGTAGGTTCTTCATCTGGAAGCGGATCAAACAGATCGGAAGGCTGCACGCCCGCTTGCTTGGCATTCCACCAAATCGCTTCTTCTCCCGCAATAACGCGCCGCACCTCGCCTTCAATCCCTCGGTAAACCTCTTCAGGAAGCTGGCTTTGGTCCTCGCCAAAAAAATAGCCAGCCGCAACCGCAGCCCCCAAATGTCCTGCCATCGTTCCTGCCTTGTGAGCACGAGCCAAGCCGGTTATGCCGGTTTGAAGATACTGAAAATCCAGCATAACGGAATTGTCCTTAACGGCTGACGAATTCGGAAATTGAGATGCGTAGGAAAGATTGCCTGTTGCCATAGGAGATCCTTCCATCCTACGGAACTTAATTGTGCTTGACCACCGCGTTCGTCCCAAAGCTGTGCACTCAATCGCGATCCGACGCGGATGGAGGTGTTCGAACATTTAGGAGATGATACGTAGAATCGCAACAAAGACAGTTTGAGACATCGGTGAAAAAAGACCGCAACCGAGAGGATTTCTTCAACTTAGCGTTGGAACGGAAGCCACGGTCACCAATTGGCGAATACTTAGACGACGGAACATGCCTTTACCGCGCAGCGTTAGATCGGTCATGAATTGAAATTGATCCCGTCCATCGATCGGATAGGACTTGAGGCGATAATGAGTTCCCCAAGGCTCTTCGGTTGCGACGACCAAGACCGGCCGATGGAGGTTCAAGTAGGGACTGGTCATAGCGACGTCGATCAACCGGTCGCGCACGAGGTTGCCGTCGTGATCAGGATGCAGATAGAAACTCACCACGCACATCAATTCTCGATGCCCGCTGTTCGAATTGTGAATGGCCGTTGTCCAAATTTTGTTGTGCGGTATCGACACGATCGTATCGTCCGGAGTGCAGATCTGCACCGTACGAAGATTCAGCGAAACCACCTCACCATAATTGCCTTCGATTTCAATCCAGTCCCCGTTTCGATAAAGCCTTTCGTACAAAACGACCACGCCGGCAATCAAGCTGCTCGCGTAGTCCTTAAACGCAAACCCCAATGCAACCGCCAACGTGCCTAGAATGGCAAAGATATTCTCGGAAGTCGGATGGATCAGCATCGGCACGACGTACGTAAACACCGAAAAAAGAACCAAAAGACGTAAGAGCGGTTCCCATGGCAGCACCCAGAATCGAAAACGATCGGGTAGGCGTTCAGCGATCTTTGGTATCATCCACTTGATGGCCCAGGCGATTAAGATCCCGACCGCCAGGATGAGGAATGCTTCGACGTAATCGATCTCGCTCCAGTCGCGAATGATCTTCGAGAGTTGCTCTTTGCCGCTGTTCGTCGTAGGCATGATTGACTTCGCAAGGGGTTGGATAAAAGAGGGGAACTCAAAAGGCGTCTACAAGAAATCCAGATTGTTGCAACTGGCGACGCGCGAAGGGATAAGAAGCCAGCGAAACCTGCAGTCTGCCGGAGCGTACTTCCAAAATACCAGAACGGCGTAAGGTATTGACGCCCAACCGCACTTCATGATCCGGAAGAGGTAGTAACTTGACCAATGTTGACGCTGGCAACCCGCCGTGCAGAAGAACCGCATGCAGAATGAAGTTGTGAACATTCTCAATCTCGAACTCCAATCCCGGCCGTTCTAGTTCCGATGGAGAAGCGAGCCACATTTGCCGTTTGGAGGTATCGTGATTCTCGGATGCGTGGCCATTTGCGTCGTCGGGCGCTGTGCGCAAACAATCGCGCCATAAGGCCAAAGCGACGCCAAGGTTGCCTCTGGATTTCGCGGCTAGGCTTCTTAGGATCGCCGACTTTGGCGGTTGCTTAGTCTCCGAATCGTCGTCGTCTGCATTTGCGGTCGGGAAAACCAGTTCGTTCTCACGACCGTATCGGAACTCGAATCCTTCGATGTCTAGATGCCTGCGCATCCATTTATCCAAACGATTGGCATCGAACGGAGCCAGCGTTTGAGGCGTCCCGACCACTTCTCCAATGCCGATTGCATGATTCAGGTAGGCCCACGCCCAACTGTCGCACGCCAATATCGCGCGACGTTGCCGTGATAGCAGATGTTCCATCAGATCGCGGACGGTTGCCAAGCCCTCCTCATGTCTCAGATACCAGTGTTCCAAGTTGGGGATCACCAGGATTGCTTCAGACGATGCATCTGAACTGTGCAAATACCCCTTTTGAAGAGAGTCAGAGACCATCAATTCATCGGCAATCGGGGCCTCCGAAATCTGCAACTTATGCTGGCATGCCAACTCGCGCAGCAATGCCGCATGGTCGCAACCAGGCGGACCAACGATGGCTACGATGGGTCGCTTGGGATGGTTCTCTTCAAACCATTCTTTCTCAAAAGTATGGCTCAATGCCGCCGCTGCATCGGTCCAGTCCGGAACGGGCGTCAGCTCCCGCAGCAACGTATCGGAGGGGCGATCCAAGACGACTTCTTCTTGGGACTCCGCTTTTTCGCGGAACACTGCATGCCGAAGCGCAGTCCAAAGCAAGCGCACACCTCCGCGCGTTGCTTCCGTCACCGGAGACGAAGGAGGTTTGAAATCCCCGACCGGTATGTATGTCCAGTTGCCGTTCTCTTCCTGCATATTCACTCCTATCCTGCCCCATCATGATTCCTCATGCAGGACCAGCCAAGAGGAAGTACGCGCAAATCGATGGCATCGGGCACAACTCCGGCGCATTGGGCCCAGCCGACGCTATCATGGTTTTCACGCGATCAACCCGTGAATTCTCAAACCAAGGTCCTATGGAACTCGATCAACTACGGCATGTAATAAAAATTGCCGAACTCTCAAACTTTTCTCGTGCGGCGGAGGCCATCGGGTTGTCGCAACCTGCCCTCAGTCGTTCGATTGCACGCCTCGAGGAAGAATTGGGCCAGCCCATTTTTCGCCGCGAGACACGACAGGTTTCGCTAACCGATGCAGGGATCTTATTGCATGCCAAGGCCCGACAAATCTTGGCCTTGGTTGAAGAAGCCATGATCGAGATCGGAGACGATGGCGAAACGGGACAAATACGATTGGGCGCCATCCCAACGATTGCGCCCTACCTGCTCCCGAGCCTGCTGAAATCTTTTGGGGAACGGTATCCAAAAGCTCAAGTGATCGTCCAAGAGGACACGACCGACATTCTTTTGAAGAAGATCCTCGACGGTGTCATCGATGTCGCGATTCTCGCCCGACCTATCGAAATGAAGTACTTGGAAGTAGAGGATCTATTCGATGAGGAACTCTTTTTGGTCGTAGCCCATGACCATCCGTTGGCGGAAAAGCAACAGATTCGCATCGGGGATATCGATACCGTCCCTTTCGTGCTTCTTGGTGAGGCCCATTGCTTGTCCGGAAGCATACTTTCATTCTGCCAGCAGAAATCGTTTCATCCGGTGTCGGTGGAACGTACGAGCCAACTCGCGACCGTACAAGAGCTTGTGTCACTCAATCATGGCGTCAGCCTAATTCCCTCCATGGCTCGTCGCTGTGACACGAGTGAACATCGCGTGTACCGATCGCTATCTGGACAAAAGCCGATGCGCTCCATCGTGTTGGTCAGCAACACCTATCGTTATCAAAGCCGATTGATCGGACAATTCAGAGAGCATATCCGATGCGAGACGACTGCATCCAAAACCGAACCCGTCTCCAAACGTCGTCGATGAGCAAGGTGGCTTGTCATGGTCCCGTCATCTTGATCCACTCCACCTCCATTTGAAACGAACCTGGCTTCTTGTCGCTGAGCTGGATGCCAATGCCGGTTTCCACTAGCTAAGAATATCTCGGACGACCTTGCCATGAACGTCGGTCAAGCGGTAGTCGCGGCCGGCGTGTCGGTAGGTAAGTCGGGTATGGTCCATGCCTAGCAGATGCAAAATGGTGGCGTGAAAATCATGCACATGCACTCCTTGTTCGGCAACCGTCGCACCGATCTCGTCGGTGCTGCCGTAGCTTATGCCACTTCGCACTCCGGCCCCAGCCATCCACGAAGAGAAGCATGCGCTGTGGTGACCGCGTCCTTTGTCGCCATCCACCCCTGGCGTGCGTCCAAACTCGGTTGTCCAAACCACGAGGGTGTCCTCAAGCATGCCTCGGGCCTTGAGGTCCTGCAGCAATCCAGCCAACGGTCGATCGATCCCCTTGGCATGATCCGCATGCTTGGCCATATCATCGTGCTGGTCCCAATTGTTGCTGCTGCTACCATCGACCAATTCAACAAATCGCACACCTCGTTCGGATAGCCGGCGAGCGACCAGGCACTGCCATCCGAATCCCTCGCTTTGCCCTCGGGTGAGTCCATACATAGCCAGCGTCGAGTCGGACTCTTGACCGATGTCGAAGGCCTCAGGTGCATCTGCTTGCATGTGAAACGCGGTTTCAAAGCTGCGAATACGAGCCGAAAGATCGCCTTCATTGTTGCGATGAACCAAATGTCGATTGTTCAATACATCCGCCAATTCGAGTTCTAGTTCCTGCATGCCAGCCCGTACGGTCCGACGATTCAGATCTGCGATCGGCTCTTTGCCTCCAAGCACGCGGACTCCTTGGTGATACGCTGGTAAAAAATCGTTGTTAAATATTTGCGTTCCCGCATAGGGCATCTGCGGTGCCAGCGCGATGAACGAAGGTAGATTCTGATTGATGGTGCCCAGGCCGTAGCTGACCCAGGAACCAATACTAGGCCGTGAAAAAAAGAAGGATCCTGTGTGCATTCCTAAGGTGGCGTTGTAGTGCTCATTGTCGTTTCCATTCATGGACTTGATGATGCAGATGTCATCCATGCATTCACGCAGGTTCGGAAACAAATCACTCACCAAAGTGCCGCATGTGCCCCCAGGCTTGAAGTCCCAATTCGGTCGCAACAATTTTCGTTGTTGGTTGGACAGTCCGCCGCCCACCCCCATCATTTTCCCATCGGCCTTGTACAACTCTGGCTTATGGTCGAACGTGTCCATGTGCGACACTCCGCCATTGGAGAAGACAAAGATGACTCGCTTCGCCTTGGCCGGGAAGTGCGGTGTTTTCGGGCTCAGCGGATCGTCGCTCGGTTCCTCTGCGGATAGAAGTTGCGAGAGCAAGCCGGGCATGACGAGCGAGCCTGCCACCATCGAACGCAATACCTCTCTGCGTCCAAATTGAGATTGAATAAAAGGGTTGGTCATCGATGGAGTTCCAAAGGCTTGTTGATTGAGAGGTGTTTGTAGGTCAATGCCACTACGTTGGCGATAGGTTCGAAAAAGCGTTCCAAGGTTCCTCAACGTTACCGCTTCGCCTTAATCCAGATACACAAATTCATTGAGCCGGAACAGGACGCGAACATAGGCCAACCAAGGCTCTTTCACTCCGTCCTTCTGGGAGTCCTCTGTGGTCTGAACCAACTGTTGAGCTTTCTTTAGAAAATCGAGACCAGAGGTTGTCTCTTCGGACGTTGGCGGACGGGAGAAGAGTCGCTGGTAGGCGATCGCAATGCGAGCGGAATCTTCTTCTGCGGCCTGAAACAACGCTTCGGCGACTCGTTCTGATTGCTCATGCACGAATGGATCATTGAGCAAATACAGTGCTTGGAGCGGTGTGGTACTGACCATTCTGGCCGCAGTACTCGTCGATGGATCCGCACCGTCAAAAATGGATAGATAGGGATCTCGCTGAATGCGTTGGGTCATCAGATAAACGCTTCGACGATTCGTTGGGTAGATCGCCTTGAAAGGATTGTGTTGCGTGAAACCGAAACTGTGCGTCGGTGGAAAGGGATGGGGACCTGCCGGACTCAAATCCAAATTACCGCCGTGCATCAACAATGCATCGCGAATCGACTCGGCATCCAAACGCCGCCGGGGGAAACCAGAGAACCATTGATTGGTTGGGTCCAGTGCAATGGCGGCACTTTCCCGATCGGACGACTGTTGGTACGTGCGCGAAAGCATAATCCACCGGTGCATCGATTTGATCGACCAGCCACTCTCTCGGAATCTGGATGCAAGGTGATCGAGCAAATCGCCATGCGTCGGCGGTTTGCCTTGCTTGCCAAAGTCATTCGGCGTCGCAACGATTCCGCGTCCGAAGTGATGTTGCCAGATTCGGTTGGCCATGACACGAGCCGTCAAAGGATTGTTCGGGTCCAAAATCCAATCGGCTAACTGAACTCGGCCGCTGGATTGGAGGTCGCTGGGAAGCGATTGCCCCCCTAGAACCGTCAGGAATCGGCGTGGCACCCTGTCGCCTAGCCGTGTCGGATCGCCTTTGAGTTGCACGGCAACATCTTCCAGGACCTTGCTATCGGCTACGGCATAGGCGGTGTCGAAAAGCGGAGGCAATTCACGCTGTTCTTTGGCTTGCCCTTCAGCCGCTTTGAGCTTTTGTTCCAACTCACTTTTGTTGGCGTCCGTCGCCTTCTTGAGCTCTTCCTTCCATCGCTTCACCTCTTCTTCCAGACGTGATTGCTCTTGGGCACGCTGATCGAGTGATTTCTCAACAGAAGGCCATTGGTCTGGGGTGACCAATGGAACAAAGTCGCGTTGTTTTTGGTCCAGTTCGATACCCGGCCAGGGATAACGCGTGCTATGGAAAATGCCGTACAACGCGTAATAATCCCGATTGGTAATCGGATCAAATTTGTGGTCGTGACAACGGGCGCAACTCAAAGTGAGTCCTAGGAAAGCTCGGCCGACGTTATCGATGGTATCTTCGATGGTCAGATGCTGAGGGTAGTCGTCCACACGTGAACCAAAGCGACGTGCATTGGCGATGTAACCGGTAGCGATCAAACGCTCTATCCGCTGGCTTTCGTTCGCACCGCCGCGCAAATCACCGGATAATTGATCGCGAACAAACTCATCGTAAGGAAGATCGCGATTGAAGGCATCGATGACCCAATCTCGATAGCGATGGATCTGCGGGATAGGAAAATCGGAGTTGTCGCCAGCTGTGTCCGCATAGCGAACAATGTCTAACCAGTGACGCCCCCAGCGTTCACCGTAACGCGGGGACTCGAGCAAACGATCGATCACTCGCTCGAATGCATCGACCGAATCATCGCTCAAAAAGTCGTTCACTTCCTTAACTGTGGGTGGTAAACCGATCAGGTCAAAGGTGGCGCGTCGGATCAAACTGCGTTTATCAGCATCCGGCGAAGGTGTCAGGTCATGGGCTTCCAATTCGGCTAACACCCACGTGTCGATGGTGTTTCGAGGCCATTGGGGATGCTGTACCTGAGGAAGGGACGGATCGGTAATGGGTCGGAGCGACCAAAAATGCCGCGCCGATTCGATGTCGATCTGCTTGCCCTCGTGCTTCGTCGCCGTGCTCCTAGGGTCCGGTGCACCCATCCGCACCCACGCTTCCAGATCCGCGATCTCCACATCACTCAGTTTGCCGTCAGGTGGCATCTGCATGCTGTCGTTTTCGTACCGAACCGCCTCGATCAACAAACTGTGATCGACGTCACCGGCGATGACGGCCGGGCCCGTCGCACCACCGCGTTGGAGTGTCGCACGCGAATCCACCAGCAATTCGCCTTGAACTTCCGACGCTTCAGCGCTGTGGCACTCGTAGCACTTGGCGATCAAAAGAGGGCGAATGCGTTTCTCAAAAAATGCCACGGCATCTTCACTCAAAGCGAGGCCCAGTCCATCGTATTCGCCATGCCAAATCTCGATGCCAGAGAAATTGGCAGTGCCGCCCGAACTGGTGACGATCAGATTGCTGGTTGCGGTGCATTCGAATTTCCATGGCCCTAACTTGCTCCATCGCCCCGCCTGGCCGCTGTTGTATCTCTCCAAAACGGTTCTGCCGTTGAGTCCCACCGAGAAGCTCTCCGCGTTGTTGTCCTCCCAGACGTATAGAAAAACGCTATACGAACCCGGCGGAATATCCCGCAACTCGATGCGATTCCCACCGTAGCGACTGCTCCGAATCATCTTGGAGCGTTCCGAATCGGTGGGCGGGAAGAGCGGCACCTTTTGATTGTCGAACGCATGATCCTCACTTCGGTACCACGCCGACTCAGAGCCCTCCCAAGGGTTGCCGTCGATGACTAGGGAGGGTCCGTTGAGATTCAGTCCGCGAAAGAACCGCGGCTCCGTTTCACCGGACTGAGCACACGCGACTCCCATGAGCAGTACAAGTACGGCGAAGGACAACGAGGAAACGAACCTTGGATATCTAATTCCCGTCAGCATGTGCGATAATTCCTCGATCCATATTTACCAGTTTGCGGCCAGCGGTAAGGAACGGCAAAAAACGCCGGCCGACACTCTGCGAAAATTGTAGATCTAACCGCGTGTTGGTCTCGCTGGAATTTGGTGAAAACTCTCGGCAACCTAAAGTAATGCACAAAAAAATTGGATCCTAACTAAAAAAACATTGTACCGCGCAACCTTTCGGTCTTTCCATGGCAGCTGAACCCTACGGACGGAAAGGACCTGCCGGGATCACGGACAGGATTTGCTTGATGGAGCGAATGTCAGCCTTTACCAGCACCTTCACTCCTGGCTCGAACCGATCCGCCATGCATTTCAACCATGCGTGCCATGAGTGCTGTTAGGCTAGGATGTCTCGAATGACGTTCCCGTGCACATCCGTCAATCGAAAATCACGCCCTGCATAGCGATAGGTCAGGCGTTCATGATCGAAGCCGAGCAAGTGCAACATGGTGGCATGGAGATCGTGGACACTGGTCGGTTTTTCCTCGGCTTTAAAACCGAATTCATCCGTTGCTCCGTAGACCGTGCCACCGCGAATGCCTCCGCCTGCCATCCAAATGGTAAAGCCGTAGTGATTGTGATCGCGACCGTTGCCACCTTCGGAAGTGGGTGTCCGCCCGAATTCGCCTCCCCAAAGAACCAACGTGTCTTTGAGCATGTCGCGTTGCTTCAAGTCGGTCAGAAAGGCTGCAATTGGCTGGTCGATTTCTGCGGAGTTCTTTTTCATATTCCCTTCAATGTCACCATGATGGTCCCAGGGTTGGCCCGCACCATGCCATAGCTGAACATAGCGGACGCCACGCTCCAGGAGTCTCCGTGCGATCAACGTCTGCCTGCCATGCACACTGTCGCCATACATTTCGTGCACATGCTTCGGCTCCTTGGAGATGTCGAAGACGTCGACGGCCTCGGTCTGCATGCGAAAGGCCAATTCAAACGATTGAATGCGAGACTCCAATCGTCGGTCGATCCGTGCCTCTGCATGCTCGCGATTGAGTTGACTCAGCAAATCTAACTGATGTCGCTGAACGGCGTCGGTGGCATGCTTGCTCTGAATATTCTCGAGCAGACGTTCGATGTCGCGATGTTGCGGGTCAACAAACGTGCCTTGAAGTGTGCCGGGCAAGAATCCTGATTGCCAATTTGCCGTGTCCTTGACGGGATAGCCCCCGGGACACATCGCGATGAATCCGGGCAAGTTCTGATTTTCAGTCCCTAGTCCGTACATCACCCAAGAACCAAAGCTCGGTCTGGGTTGGATCGAGTCCCCACAATTCATCAGCATGAGCGATGGTTCATGGTTCGGGACTTGGGCGAACATGGAACGCACGACCGCGATGTCGTCGATGTGTTGCGCCGTGCGCGAAAACAACTCACTGACTTCAATGCCGCTCTGCCCGTACCTTGCAAATTGGAACGGTGACGGCAATGCACCCCCCGTTCTTCGCTCCGTCAAGTACGAATTCGGGATGGGCTTGCCGGCGTACTCCGCCAGCTTTGGCTTTGGATCAAAGGTGTCGACGTGCGAAGGTCCGCCATTGAGAAAGAAATGGACGACACGTTTGGCCCGACCAGGAAAATGTGGCTGCTTGGGTTGCAATGGATTCGAGAGATCATCTGAAGTCTCTCCCAATACGGATGCTTCGCCCGCGAATAGACCAGCCAAACCGAGCATTCCCATGCCCAATCCTGTGCGCTGAAAAAGTTCACGTCGATTGATCATGGGTCAGTCCAAAAACATACATTCGTTGGAAATTAGGAGTACCTGGGCCAATTGCTCCCAAGCATTCAATGCGCCGCCATCCATTGTTCGAAAATCGCGAGCCGAATCCCACACCGCGACCGCTGTCTCAGCGGCATCTGCCGTTAAGGTGATTGTCGCAGTCCAGTTCAAGTCTTCGTAGCTGAGAGTTTCGTGCAACTCGACCACGAAATCGATGGTGTCACCGGCCTGAACAGCCAGCATATCGACATCAAACCGAGCTTGATCATTGAAGAGCACCGTAGACTGCAATATCCCGTGCCCACTGGAGATCAAGACACCGCGTGCACCGTCGCCTTGAGGATGGACATGCGATGCATTGGAACCAATGCGAACGGTTCCTGAATGGGGAGCCGTCCATCTCCGAATTGCAGAGTGCTCTTTGTCGTTCCCAGAGTGAATGGTTCGATCTCCGATGTGAACCCAACCTAATGCTGAATCTGGCAGGTTTACGCCACCTTGCCATTGATTGTCCGTCGCAAAAGGCAACGGCTCAAAACTCTTGATGCGCCCTGCTGCATCATCGATTGCACCGTACCCATACGACCAGGCTCTGTGTAGGTCCAATGACGTATCTGCCTCCGATGACCTTTGCGATTCGACAAACTGAACGGATGCGGCCAATTGCTCCGGCGAAGGCTCACGCTGATAAATCAATTCATACAGCCGACGCACGCGATCCGCAGGGTCTTCGGCAGAGTGCGGCTCTGTCCGTGCAGCAATCGCGCGGGCTCGTCCGGCGACGAACGGATGATTCAGGTTGAACAAAGCTTGCTGAGGGACGGTTGTTTCATTTCGTTGAGGCGAATGCAAATCGGGGTTAGCAAAATCAAACACGTTGAACACGGTAGGTAAGAACTGTCGATCGACTTGACCATAGATGGCTCGCCGAAACTTGCCGTTTGCATACGGCGAGAAGACATCGGTGGCTCTGCCTCCCATGGTCCAGTCCACTTCGTCGGACACAGCAATCATTGTGTCTCGCATCTCTTCGAACGAAAGACGATGTGGATTCATGCGCCACAGGAGCCGATTGTCTGCATCCAGTTCCATCGCACGCGATCGGCCTTCTGGTAATGATGGACCTGCACTGGACTGTCGGTACGCTTCCGAAAGCATCATCGAACGGTGCAACCAGCGCGTGCTCCAATTCCGTGAGATGAACTGAAGCGCTAGCCAATCCAATAATTCGGGATGGCTGGGCGGCGCCGCTCGGACGCCAAAGTCGCTGGGCGTCTCCACCAGCCCCTTACCGAAATGATTTTGCCAAACGCGGTTGACCCAAACTCGAGCGGTCAACGGATTCGTGGGGTCGACAATCGCGCGGGCCATCTCCAGCCGCCCACTTCCCTGTTGGAACGGTTGCCGATCGGGCCCAGCAATAACGGCTGGGAATTGTCGGGGTACAACTGCACCTTTATTAGCAGGATTACCACGACGAAAAATACGGGGCTCGAAGATAGGTTTCTGATCCATAAGAGCAACGTAGCGAGGCTCAGCGGCCGGGTTCTGCAGAATCCAGCGATCGATTTCGCCTCGTAATCGCCAAAGTTCCTCGACGGTTGTGGTGTCCCAAAGCCATTCGATGTTAGCCATCGATTCACGTGGAATCGCGCAGGGTGATTTGGACGAATAAAGCGATTGACGAATCAACTCATCATCTCCGCTCGGAAGTGATGTTGGAGCTTGATCACCATTACACTTTGCGGTTTCGCAAAGCTCGGTCCAAGCCTTATCGACAGTTTCAAAGATTCTGCCATAGCGATCTGCTACGTCCTGCGCAGTCGAGGGTGGCTCCATAAAGGCTTCGGCTACACGCGGATGCAGTTTTGCTATGTCTTGTTGCAAACGCTGCGTCACTGCTGCACTCTTTGCCGAAAACTCTGCATCGCTGAGCTTTGCATAAGCGCACCATGCAGCAAAAATGCGATCTTCGCTTTGCTCGGCATGATCAAGAAAGGCTTGCCAGCGATGCACAGCACCTGGCAGGATGTCTTCTTTGGTACTGATTTGATTGAACACTAATTCTGGATACTTTTCCAATTCACGCTGGGCCATCATGTAATCGACGACGCGTTTACGAAACCGCGATTCGGCTTCAGCGGATTGGGCCACCAAGTAGTCCTGATACTTCTGTTCACGCTCACGGAGTCCTTTGATAAAATCATCGGAGGCGGGATCGCCATTCGATGGGACTGAAGGGATCTCGCGTTCGATGCTGTTCTGAAACACGCCATAGAGCGCGTAGTAGTCCGCGGTAGGAATGGGGTCGTACTTGTGATCATGGCATCGCGCACAACCGACGGTCAGTCCCATTAAACCGCGACTGACCACGTCGATCCGATCGTCGATGATGTCCGGTGTAACGCCAATGAATCGACGGCCCAAGGTCAGGAACCCCATCGCAGCCAACGCGTCGGCTTGTTCGGGTGCTGCGCAATCCGCAGCCAATTGCATCAACACAAACCTGTCGTACGGCATATCTTCGTTGAACGCTTGAATCACCCAATCCCGATACATCGAGGCATGGATGAAGAATCGCTCTTCGCGCGCATAAACGTACCCTTTGGTGTCGGCATAACGTGCAACATCCAGCCATATTCGCCCCCACTTTTCTCCGTAGCGAGGGGAATTCAGGAGCCTGTCGATGAGGCGCTCATAAGCGTCGTCGGACCGGTCCGCAACGAAAGCGACAACGTCTTCAGGAGCTGGAGGCAAACCGGTCAAGTCGTAGGTGGCGCGACGAATCAGCGTTTTGCGATCCGCAGGTGGCGAATAGGATAGCCCCGATTCCTGAAGCTTACCCAATACGAAGGCATCGATGACTTGAAGTGTTTCCGCAGAACCGTCGCTTGTTGGGACGGTCGGCATGGCGATAGGACGAAAGGCCCAATGGTTGTCGCGCACATCGACCCCATTGCCCGTAAAGGACATAGACTCTGCTGGCAACGTATTTGATTTCGGCCAGACCGCACCTGTTGCGATCCAGTGCCTAAGGTCTCGAATGCTTTCTTCGGAAAGCGCGGGACCTGATTCAGGTGGCGGCATTCGAACGGAGTCATCGATACTGATAACACGCTGAACCAATTCACTTTCATCCGGTGCGTGGGCGACGATGACTGGTCCGCTCTCGCCTCCATTGAGTACAGACACCTCAGAATCCAATCGAAGATCTGCCCACTGCTTGTTTTCCCCGTGGCAACTCTGGCATCGTTCGACCAAGATCGGCCGGATGCGAGTCTCAAAGAAGTCATCGTCGGCGCCACGACACGGATTCGCGAGTTGGGACCATAGGGCACAACAGAAAGTCGCAGCAAGCGTCAATTTTTGGAGTGAGAAACGCATGCGGATGGATGGGCAGAGTGCAAAGGCGGGAGGTCGAACGGGGCTTCTCATTGTAGTGGGTTTCCATCCATCATGGTTGTTGATTCGGATGGTAAAGCCAGAACACGCAAATCGGGTTGATGGGCACGGTCTATTGACCTTCGATTCTTACGGGTTTGCAATGCGATGCTTGTCTCACATCTTTTGTCACGCGGGAATCCGCATCGGATAGAATTGTAGGATTCGTACCATCAAGGGGACATTCCATGGGAGGTCAAACCTATGAACTCTAGTCCATCTCGACGCAAGTTTCTCACGGATGTTGGACAAGGCACGTTGCTCGCCACACTCGGTACGGCCGTTGCCATCGACATGCGGTTTGTCTCGGCGGCCTGGATCGACGCGCTCGACAGTACGCTGTTGTTCGGGAGCTTGGAACCATTGGTTTGCGAAATGCAGGAGACTCCAATCAACCGATTGCAGAGCGCATTGGTCGATAAGATTAAATCAGGAACTTCTCTCAAGACGTTGATCGCTGCCGGAGCGCTTGCCAACGCCCGCACTTTTGGAGGTGAAGATTACATCGGCTTCCATACCTTCATGGCACTCGCGCCGGCCTTGAGAATTGCAGCACGCATGCCGGCGGGTTTGGAACCCCTGCCTGTGCTGAAGGTTTTGTACCGCAACACGTCCCGCATCCAGAACTTCGGTGGACGCGGTGCCGAAGTACTTGCCGATGTTCCAATTCCGTCGGACACGAAATCCTCAGACGATGCACTGCAGCGTGCAATCCAGGCTCGCGATCCCAAGCATGCAGAGCGAATACTGGCCAACTTGGTCGGACAAGATCGGCACGACGCATTCGAAGCGTTGATACCTTCGATCCAAGACAATCCGGAAGTCCATCGGACTGTGCTTCCCTTTAGGGCATGGGAAATGCAGGACATTGTTGGTACGGAACATGCATTGACCCTACTGAGACAATCGCTCCGATACTGCGTGCGCGCCGACGCAGGACGTGGTTCTCAACCAGCGATCCATGGGGCAATGCTCGTGAAGCTGATGGACGAAGCAAAACTTAACGGGCGATCGCCCGGAACACGTAGAGCCGACGACGATGTGATCCTGGGCCTGCGCGATACGTTCCTAACAGCATCACCCGAGGATTCGGGACGCGCTGCGGCAGGTGCGCTGGCAGAAGGTTTCTCAGCGGAATCGATCGGCGAAGCGATGTCGTTGGCGGCAAGCGGATTGGTATTGCGCGACGGTGGTCGATTGCCTCAATGGGAGGATCGACTCAAGACGGCCGGCTCGGTGCACGGGGATTCCATGGGAGTGCATGCGAGCGACTCGGCCAACGCCTGGCGAAACCTAGCTCGTATTTGCTCGGGCCGCAACGCCATGGCTTGCTTGATCCTAGGGGCTTGGCAAATCGCTCGAGACCGTGACCAACCGGGAAATCTTCTTTCCGAACCTCTGCCTTCGAAACATCATGTGAATCAGGTCACTCTCTCGGATCCTGAAGGTCTACTCGAGCGATTGGACGAATCGATTCGCAACAATCTTCAAGCCCACGCAGCAGCGATCGTCGAGCGTTACGCGCAGCTCTCATTGCCAACAGAACCTCTGATGGCGGTACTGGCCCGCTTTGCCGTCAGTGAAGATGGTGCGCTGCACGCGGAAAAGTATTACAACACCGTCTCCGACGATTTTCAGGCGACACGACCGTCCCTTCGAGGGCAACATTTGGTGGCATTGGCGCGGGTCACGGCAAGCGAGTTCGGTTCACCAGCGGAGGGACAAGAACAAGCCCGCGAACTTCTTGAAGGATAACCCAAAGGGAGACACCGGGCCTGTGCCGAATGGGGACAGCCCCATCCGCGAGTCCTTGATCGCTCAATGCTTGTCGCTCGAACCGATCTCGTTTTGTTTCGCGAAACGAGCCCCAATGCATTTCTCTATCCAAATGGCCCCTTGAGTCCACGGGATTCGTAACTCGAAGCCGATTTCAGAAGTGAAAAATACTGAATGACGCCAATCAGAAATAGGGAAAGTAGCGTGGGAACGGACTGATCAACCTCAGGGAATTCCTCGGGGGAACTAAATTTCAGATAAACGAGATGAATACTGTAACCGATCATGGCCGCCAATGTCACATAAGCGACGACGGCAGTTCGACATCGAAGTACAGATCCCGCAACAATAACATGATAAAGAAGGACGAGCGAACTGTTGGCACCGATCCCGCAGAACAGGAGTGCAGTTAGCAACGCCAAATCGCAAGTAATCCACACATACAAGACCCAAGCTGCGCCCTGCGTGCGCGTCAGAGCCAACTGCCAAACCCATGCACTGATTGCGGCGGTCCCCGCCACAATCGTCGCGGCTAAATGAAACTTGGGATCAGGATACAATCCCAACCCATAGCAAAGTAGGTGATACACGTAAAAGATCGCAAGCCCGCACCAGGTCACCGCCAAGCCCGGTCGGTGCCGCGCCCAGCGATGCAATCGACGAGTCCAACTGAGTGGTTTTGCCTGTATCGGCTCGTCATCCAGAAATCGCTGCAAATCATCCGCCAACTCCTTCGCATTTGGATAGCGACTTGCGGGATTCGATTCCAAGCACTTCATGCAAATCGTATTCAAAGCTCGGGGCACGCGGCACCCAATCGATCGAGGGGCTAAGACGTCATGTTCGCGAATCCTCTGGATCACCGTCGCCAATCCGACCGATTCGGTTGGGATGGGGGGACGCCCAGTCAGTCCCCGGTACAAGACAGCTCCGAGTCCATACACGTCGGCCGTTCGCGTGGCGTTGTTCGAATCCCCTAACGCTAACTCAGGCGCCATGTACCCAGGCGTTCCCATAATATCCCCAGCGGCGGTCGCAGAGGAATCTCGCTCAAGATACTTTGCAAGTCCAAAGTCGGTGATCCAGGGACGTCCCGAATTTCGATCCACCAAAATGTTCGAGGGCTTGATATCACGGTGAATGATCCCCCGCTCGTGGGCGACCGCAACCGCTCGGCAGATCGTGATGAGATGGTTCAAAAACACGGATATTTCAATGGATTTCTTTTGAAGCAACACCTCGAGGTTTTCACCTTCAATGAACTTCATGGCTATAAACGGTTCACCATTGACGTCCCCAAATTCATATACCGGAACGACCGATTCATCGTCAAGTTGCGATGCGGCTTCTGCTTCAACAAAGAACCTCTCAATGTCGGTTCTCGATGCAAAACTGCCGCTGCGGATCATTTTGATCGCAACCAAACGATTGGGACGTATTTGTCTCGCTTTGTAGACAACTCCCATCCCTCCCCGAGCAATCTCTTCGAGGATCTCGTAGTTTGTGAAGGCAGGCATGGTCGGAGTACACCGACGGATCGGTAATGTCTCGGCGTCGATTGTTTGTGCGACTGCGACTGAGTTCGGTTCCGCTCGTTCCAGTCGCTCATCCGCATTCGTATCGGCTCGGATCATCGCCAGGACGGTCGCTCGCACCTCATCGCAATAGTTTGACTGTTCCCGAACCCACGCCTCACGCTCATTTGCAGGATCGATTCCCAGCGACTCCAAAAACAACCGTTGTATCTGTTGGTAGCGGTCTCGATCATGATCGCGATTCTCATTCGTCATGATGATGAATCCGATTCGAGTTGGATGGTTAACCATGCACGCGCGACTCGCCAATCGTTCTTCACGGTCGCAGTCGACACACCCAAAACTTCCGCGGTCTCTTCTACGCTCAGTCCTGCGAAGTAGCGCAATTCTACAACGCGCGCATGCCTTTCGTTGAGTTGCGACAAACGACTCAAAACATCATCAAGAGCCAATAAATCTAGCGGGTCCGTCGCGTCGGAAAGCAACAATTCTTCGTTCAGAACCAGTTTCTTGGCCCTCCCTCCTCGTTTGCCCGCCGTACGCTTCCTGGCGTGGTCAATGAGAATGCGACGCATCGAATTCGCAGCCACCGCAAAGAAATGACTTTTGTCCCGCCAGTCAACGCGCGCCTGATCGGTCATGCGAAGGAACACTTCATTGACAAGAGCCGTCGGCTGCAATGTGTGCCCTGCGTTCTCCTCGCGCATCCGCCTGGCTGCGATCGCTCTCAGTTCTTCATAAACGTGAGCCATCAGGTCGTTTACGCATTGCCGGTCGCCGCGAGCGACACCTGCGAGAAGTCGGACGGTTTCTTCGGACATAAGTGGAATCCTTCGAGAAAATCGCGACCATCGTCGCGATCCCGATTGTAACTGCCTCAACGCCAATGAAGTTGCCACGCGGAAAAAGGGAGAAAATCCCAGAATCCGTTAGCCCCTTCCGTGAATTTCTACGCGTTGATGATCGGAACCCTTTGTCTCCCCCGCAATAAGTTAGGAATTAGATCATGCCCCTTCGAAGACGTTTTACCCTGTCGTACGCTATCGAAAAGTTCGTTCTCGTGGCCTTCCTCGGCTGCATCCTCTTTTCGCCGAAGATCTTAGATTCGAGTTTCGATCTGATCGGAAAACAAGTCAAACGGATCGAAGCGATCTCGGACCAATTTGCCATCCAGTGTAGCCACTACGCGAACCAATTGATCCGTTAGATCACAGCACTCTTTTGATTGCTGCACAGGGAGTAACCGCAAGCGCCCTTTCCCATTTGTAATGTTAGGAAACTGCCGCTTTTTGGTTGGGCATCTGGGATCGTGCCGTTGAAATCAGTTCTCTGGTCCATGAGTTGCTAAATCGCTGGTCGGGATCGACTTGGTCACATACCTCTACGAATCGATCGAAGGCCGGATACAGGTTGAAAAGTTCATCTGCCGAAAGCGGACAGAGTTTCCCCCAGTGCGGTCGTGCCCCAAACAACTGAGCCATGTTCACCGCTAGAAATTTCGCTACCTCCTCAAATGGTTTCCTTGCGCTCCCTCGATGGTAATTGGTCATTGTAATCGAGTACCAAGCTTCACTCGGCAGACTCGCTGGTTCGGTTCCATCGCCTGCTACTGACACAGTCGCCCCCGCATTGCTGGCCATCGAGATCAGCGTATCATCCGGTAGTATCTTTCGCACGCAGATCGGATAGTGATGGAAATAGGTGTCTCGCAAGCGGTCAAACTCTGTGGAGCATTGCGATTTGTTGAGCAGCTCTAGAAACGCCGGTTCGACGGCAGCTCGAACATCCCCAGCCGCAATCAGGGTGTCCTGCAGAAACCCGAGGGCTGCTTCGAGCTGGTTTCGTTGCACGAATAGCTCCATCTCCAAGTGCCGGAATAATTCGTGTTCCATCACCAACTGTTTGTTGGAAGGGCCCGCGACTTTCCAATCGCGAATGACGCAACTAGGGACCATCCATCGGTACGCGGCGCGCACAGCAGTACGACTTTGGAGGGATCGTACGATAAACAAGATCAGGAGGTGCATAGCGACATCGAAAACGAGGAAGCGATACCAGTGATACAACCATAAAAATTTCGATGCGCTGGCCTCAGTCTCGCGTCGATGTTGAACGAAATATGTCCAACGCCATGGCACCAGAAAGAATTGCTGCAACGGATACTCATCTTCCGCATTCAGCAGATGGCTGAGATTCGAATATTCCTGCCAGTGCTCTTCAACGGAATACATCGAGCGACATTGCATGGTGACGTTCAGGATGACTCCGACGCAGCCCAGCGCACACCGTGCCGCACGAAGTTCGTCACCGGTCGAAATCTCTTCAATCACTGCACAACCTCTGTCGCGGTCGTATCTCGCAACGCGAAGGCTCACCACATAGTGAGAAAGCGAGTGTTTTCCAGAGCCATGAGTACCGGTTGCGATCGCTCCCGCTAGGGTCTGCTCTGTGATTAAGCCCACGGAAGGAAGGGTCCATTGTTTGAGACGTTTTAGTTCTGCCAGTAAGCGTTTAACCTGACATCCTGCGCCTACGCGGACCGACATTTTGCCGGCGTTCTCCTCAGGCTCCACGCCGTTAAAATTTCGAAGATCAAGCAGTACGTCATCGCTTTCGAGAACCTTGCTCCAAGAATGACGCCGCCCGACGCAGCGAATTCGCTGCCCCTTGTGTCGGTTGAGAATGCCAATGATTTCGCTGTCGCTCTTCGGAGTGTAGAAGTGCTGAGGTGCGATTTGGAGGTTTTGCCCAAAGTTTGTCTGATGCATGTTTGCGACCCTGTCCTGTTTCCTGTGGTAAGCTGCTCTCCTAACCAATGAGCGAGATCGAAGCGGGCATTGTGCGCGAAAAAATCGGAAACTGCGATTTTCCTCATCCACCACACGGCCGCGGTTCAATTTCTGAACAGGAACGCTGAATGTCCCCACCCGTCAGAGACATTACTCAGAGCTTGCAGCGATACCGTCCAATCCTGATCACTCTAGCCGAAGCATTCATTTCCCCGGTTTTTCGCGGGCACATCGAGGCATCCGACTTGGTGCAGCAGACACTATTGGAAGCACATTGCAATGCGTCCTTCCTTGGGACGCTTGATGATGGACCTTTCTTCGGTTGGTTGCGCAAAGCTCTGCAAAACAACGCGCTCGACGCAATCAAACATCTGAAGACTCAGAAAAATGATTTCCAACGTAAAGTTCGGGACAGTGATTTCGCGGAATCCTTCGCTCGGTTGGAGGACGTACTCGCCTGTGACGGAACGTCCCCAAGTCAGATCATCCAACGCAACGAACAGATCGCACTTATGCTTTCTGCCCTGCAATCGCTTCCGTCGAATCAGCGAGCGGCGGTGATCATGAAGCATCTTCGCGGTCACTCACTCAAAGAGATTGCAGATATGCTCCATCTATCGGAGGCTGCGGTTGCCGGTTTGCTGCATCGAGGAAGACAACAATTGCTGCATTGCATGGGGGATGATGGTAGTGAGTGAGTTGAACTCAAACCCATGCGGAGATGAGTTGCTGAGCGATGAGGAACTCTTGAAGCTTGAGAAGGCCATAGAACAGGGTGAACCCCTTGATGCTTCGGACCCTCAGTTTTCGCAGCGGCAGCAACATCACCTTGCCTACCAATTCCTGGACGATCTTGCCGCTCCTGTTCGATCAGCTATCGCAACAGTCAACCGACCACCGCAACTGCCCGACTACGAAGAACTCACCGAACTTGCTCGGGGCGGGATGGGAGTTGTCTACCGTGGCAAACACAAGAAAACACAACGCGTCGACGCGATTAAGATTATTCGACCGGATCAATTGGCAGGCCTTCCATCAGAAACGGTGAGTCTGATGCAGTTTCGGTTTCAGCAGGAGACGATGCTGGCAGCTCGCGTGGCTCACGAACACATTGTGCCCGTCTACCAAGTGGGCGAATCAAACGATTGCTGCTGGTACTCGATGCAATTGGTCGACGGGATAAGTCTGCATGAACTCGCGCGCACGTCAACGATCTCTCCAGAGCGCATCGTTAAGTACATGGAACAAATCGCCCGGGCTGTAGATATCGTGCATCGCCATGGCATCCTGCACGGTGACATCAAGCCTCAGAACATTTTGATTGAACGGGAAACGGATCGTCCATTGATCAGCGATTTTGGACTGGCGGAATTAGACACATTGTTCTCCGAACAACGCTCAATGGGAATCGCCGGGACGCCCGCTTACATGGCGCCGGAACTTGCGGCTGCAGCCATCCAAAGTGAAAAAAACGACAACGTGAATGTCGATCGTTCCGTGGCCTCAGATATCTATTCGCTTGGTGCAACATTCTGGGCAGCGCTCTCCGCGAGCTCGCCGTGCTATGACAATCGAACTTTCAAAGAGCAGTTAGTAGACGCAGCCAACCGACGGCTTCGTTTCGCGCAGGAAGATCAAAGCAGCCTTCCGCGTGAGCTAATGCGGATTGTCCAGAAATGTGTTGCCGAAGATCCAGTCGCGCGGTACGCAAGTGCAGGAGCGTTCGCCGACGATCTTGCAACGTGGCTAGGCAGGCCCCGGTGGAACGGTCATTTCCCTGCACTTCGCAACCTATTATGGATGGTTGTTGCGCCCACACTATTGCTCAGTGGCACCTTAGTCTGGTGGTTACGATCGATGAATGCATCGGAGCAATGGGTCTGGCTCATCATCTTTGGCGGGTACGCGCCACTCTTCGCCACTTTCTTCGCTAGTCAGCAAATCAGTCGTGCGACGCAACAGGCTCGACGTGAATTGTGGTCCATCTGGGTCGGTCATTTCGCAAGTGCTGTGGCGGTCGCGATCAGTCTTCGCATCTTGTGCAATCCAGATGTTGAGCAAACGTACGCGATTTTTTATCCTTGCTGGGCAGCAATTTCTACCTTGGCGTTTTTTGCGAAGAGCGGAAACTTCTGGAGCGTCTATCGATGGATTGGAATGTTTTGGTCGCTCGCAGCAGTGCTGTTGGCGGTCGCTGTGTCCCTCGCGCCAGTGCTGTTTGGTATCTTTGGCGCCCTCACTTGCATTTTGACCTCGAAGGGCGATCGATCTTTCCGCGATGATTAGCCATCGATCCGGCCCACACTGGGGACCGCCACTCTCCATCCTGCTCGCCAGGGTGAAGGGTTCCAATGGCTTCCTGAAGATCGTCGACGTTTGCCAACTTGAGTACCATGCGAGTCTCGGAGAGACTCGCCAACTTACCTTCGCGTCTCTGCGGGAGTACTCCAGTCACACTCACACGCATTGCCCCTTCGCCCCTGTAGGGCCGTTGCCTTAATTGCATGCGCTCCATGAAACCGCACTACGGCTTCTGACTGCAGATTCGGTCTGGCTTCGTGCAAAGTTCACATCTTCGCGTCTCGTTGTCGGTCTCAGAGTCAGTCAAGGTATTGGCGATGCCGCCACAAGAGCCTGTCAAACGCTTTCTGCCCATGATGACGCCGATGGCCAATCCGATCATCACCAACAAGAATGCCCCGAGGGCGAGGACGAAGACGGTAGCAAAAAGTATCCAGTTCATGGTTCGCGGACTCGCTTGGAATCAAGTTGAATGACAACCTTAGGAAAGCGTAGTTGGAATTCAGACGTGCATGTGGAAACGATCGATTCACCCTGATAGTGCAGAAACAACACGGCCCAATTTTCGGATTCCGCGAGTTTCAAACCCTCGATGGGACCAAGCACCATCATGCACGTTGCTACCGCATCCGCCAACGCGCAATTGTCAATAATCACCGAGGCGGATGCCAACTGATGCGTAACTATCAATCGCGGTTGAGCGTTGAGCCACTTTCGCGGGCTGGCTTTGTGTGGCTGCGATTTTCTGTTCGCGGGTCGGTGGCGAGCCAATTAGAGTAATTGGTCTCTCTTCTAATTCTATAAAAACGCCTCGCTGAAGA